>CAJFRY010000004.1 GCA_904419545.1 Candidatus Woodwardiibium gallinarum | reverse complement strand
GCCCTGCTCGCGGAACAGCACCTGCAAATCCTGCGTATAAAAGCCCTTGCGGTAAAAATCTGCGGACTCAAAAATCTCCGGCATCGCAAGACTGGCAGGCTTGCGGTTGTATTCCCTGTCAATCTTCGTAAACAGGTCCGCCGTAATGCCGATCTCCAGCTTCTCGCCGATATGCGGGTAGAGGTAGATATCCGTATCGCTCCGGATAATCGTATCCGCCGTGTACGGGTCGCCTGTATACTCGATGTTATCGAACCAGCCCACCAGCCTCTGGGTGCTGGTCATACCGGAGATTTTGGGCAGCTCTCCCAATTCGCTGCCGTTGAGCACAAGCCGCGTCTCCAGCTCGGTGGCGGCGTTTTGCATGATGTGCACCTCCACCTGCGTGGAGATATACCGGGCATAGAGGGTCATTCCCCCGGCCGGCATACGCGCGCTGCTGAAATCAAAGGGCTTTGTGCAGGCCTCATCCGTATACCAGCCATTCAGATACGCCCCGTAGAGCGTCGGCAGCTTGGGCTCGAATATAATCGAGTTTCCGGGATAGCTGACCGAAGCAATCTGCGGCATATCTTCCGGCGACTGATGCTCGGACGGAAGGACGACAAAGCTGACGGGGTAGGTCGGCGTATCCTCTGTCAATGCCGAGCAGGTCACCGAATAGGTGACCGAGTTTTCGGAGGCCGTTACCGCCGGGCTGATGTCGTCAATCGTCACCGTACCGTCAAAGTACTGCGCAATGTGCTCCATCAAATCCCCCGCCCGGGGCGCGGTCCCGGCACGGAAGGGCACGGTGTAATCCGGCACGCTGACGCCCTGGAACTTAAAGGTGGCCAGGCGCGACGCGTCTGTGTAATTCGCGCTGAGGTCGGCAGACGTGCCGTAACTGTCATAGAAGTTCATGTCCGCAATGGTGTTCAGAGCAAAAACCTCGTCGTCGTTTCCTTCCCGGGTCAGGTTCAGAAATGCGCTGAATTTACCGCTGTCGGGATCATTGGCGCCGGTATCCTCCAGGGATGCGAGCTGTACAAACGGCTCCCCGTAGACGGTGGTATAGGTGTTGGCGTAAGGGATGCCGTCCTTGCCCCGGATGTTTTTCACATACAGGCTGTAGGTCTTAAGGCCGATGTCATAATAGAAGGTGGTGTCCGCCGACACGGTAAGCTCTGTCGTTTTCTCCGCCCTGTAGGAACCGGTGTCGGTATATTTCAGGTTGGTTCCATCCTCATTTACATAGGAGTCGTAGCCGATAAGCTCAAGGATCTCCTCCTGCGTGGGCAGGTCGAAGGTCTGGATGCGGTTGAACTGGCCGCTCCACACCGTCTCGTAGCCGTAGGTCTCATTCCCGACCGCCACATAGACGTTATACAGCTTGCTGATCTCGCTTTCACTGTAGCTGGTCCAAACGACCGGTACGGTTATGGCCAGGTCATACTTGCTGAAGGCGAGCTTGCCGCCCTTCCATGTCATGATCATGTCGCTGTAGGCGTAACGGTCGCCCTCGGCGATCCGGCTTCTGTCGAAGCTGATAACACCGTTATCGTCTATGGAGAAGGCCGGGTTGGTAAAGCGGATATGGTAATTGGAAAGGCCGTAGATGCTCTGCGCCTTTTGCCCGCCGGTTAAATCGATGGTCTTCATATTCCGGTACGCCTCCGGCAGCTCCATGGTGATGCCGTCGGCAAAATCGCCGTTTTCGTCCAGAATATAGAGGATATCGGTAGACGTGGGCGCAAGGGCGAAGTCGTAGACGTTTTTCCTGTCGCCCGCCGTAAGCAGCGGGAACTCGCCGTCATAGAGGGTGGGCTCGTACTTGATCAGGTCTTTTAACGCCTGCGCCTTGAACTTGACGGTCAGATACAGGCCGAATTCCAGGTACATGGCGCCCTCTGCTCGCTCTTCCACTTCCCAATCCGAGGTGCCTGCCGGCCGTTCCTTGGTATAAATATAGAGGAAGTAGCCGTAGAGCTTAACATAAGGCCCGAATTCCACGTTGGCGCCCACGCTGGCGATGGAGGTGCTCAAGATGCCGATGGCCACGTCAATCTTGAAGCCCGCCTTTACGCCGATGTAGCCCATGATATAAAACTGGAACCCGAAGCGCTCGTCCAAAAGGTCGGTTTCGCTGCTTCCCGATGTGCCGGAAAAGATCTTGACCCAGAAATTGTAGCGCTTTCCGACCTCGTACTCCAAATCGGTGCCCATGGTCAGATTCACGTCGGCGCGGACGATGAAGTTGACGCTGAGCTTAATGGCGAGGATTTTGATGTGATACGTCTTGGAAAACAACTCCCGGTTGAGCAGCTCTGCCCAGTCGCTTTCGCTGTTCAGCAGCTCGGAATACCGGTTCATGAGCTGCTCGATCCCCACCTTGTTGTCCTCAATGTTCTCGGCAGACAGAACCTCCTCAAACTCGGAGCTGACGTCGGTCATATTGAGTTCGTTTTCCAACGCCTCAAAAGAATATTCCGTACCGCCCACATTGATCTTGGGCAGGGTGCCCAGAATGGAGTCTATCCGATCGATGACATCCTGGCCGCCGCCCAGCTTCCGCTGCACGCGGAGGTCGTTCAGCTCGCGCAGGGCGTCAGCATACTTACCATTTCTTACAAATTCGATAAAGTCGTTGAATGCTTCTCTCTTCTGCTCGGAAACGGTATAGGTCTTGGCGCTCAGGGAGATGTTGGAGTAGCTCTTGATGTCAATGGACACCGAGCAGGTGACCTCTTTGAGCACGGGGATAATCAGGTAAACCTTCCAGTCCGTGTCCACATCCACATTCAGGTCAAAAGCCACCTGTTGCTCAAAGTAAGCGCTGACCTCTATCTTGAGGGAGGTGGTCTGCCCGGAGCTGACCTTTTTGCTTACAGAGAAAATGGCGCTTACGTCCAAACCCATACCGTAGCCGTCCTCGTAACGGTCATGCACGAGGACCGACGGCGTTACCCTGACATCCTCCACCACGAACTTGGTTCTGCCGCCGCCGCCTCCGGCCGCCGCCATGGGCTGGGCCGCCATGGCGGCGATCTCCGACCGGCTGACGCCCATATCCAGCAGTTGGTTCTGAATGCTCTGGGTCTGAAGGGCGCCCGTCGCCAAAATGGACAGGGCCTCGTCTGTAAAGCTGCTGTCCTCCAGCGCGGACATCACGGAATCCTGCAGCTCCTCTGTTTCGATATCGTCAAGGGTGATGGGCGTGCTGACAAAAAGCCCGCCGGCAAGCTCTTCGACATCCGCCTTGTCTATGATTTCGTAGGCGGCGGTGAGCTCGTCGTCCAGGATGCCCGTCACCTTGGCGTAGACAACCCGGCTGTCTTCCGCAAGATTGGAAAAATCCTCGGTGTAAAACACCAGCAGGTCGCCGGTGTTAAATGCCGGAGCCTCCGTCAAGCCGAGGGCGGCCCTCGCGATGTGGTCATAGCCGTTGACGTCCACGGTGCCGGCAGTGCCCGCGCCCCCGGAAGGCAGAGTATCCACCTGATAGGGGATGGTGTCGGGCATAAAGACAACCTCGTCCATGTCCTCTTCGGACAGAGATTCAAACTGAAATGCCCAGGACACGTTCACAGCTGTCACGCGTATGTAGGCGATGGAATCGTCCTCATACAAATCCTGCGTGTAATCCCTCTGCCGCGGGTCCACATTCTCGTAGACGCACACGATGTCGCCTACCTCCAGGTAGGTATCAAAAGCAGGGATATCATCAGGGACAGGAGTAGTGTTTATGTGCATACTTCCGGTCGTGACCTCGGCGGAGCCGTCGGCATAGATGGGAATCTCCAGGACCGGCACACGCTCCCTGCCAGAATCCGGCACATTGATATAATAAGAGTAGTCGTCGGTATCCTGAATGAACACCACGTCGGGGTCGAACGCGATGGCGTCCTTCTCTTCCTTGGCAAAGGTCAGTGCCACGGTACGGTAACGGGCGTCCCTGCCCGTAAAGGTCAGGCCGTCCCCCAGCGTCAGCTCATAGGTGCCGCCCGCGCGGAAGCCGCCGTCCGCACGAACGGTAAAACCGCCGCCATTGTCAACAACGACGAGATCCACCGGATCCGAACCGTCCTTGGCCAGCAGGGTAATGGCCTGCTTAACCTGATCGGCCGTTTTGTCCGGAGCGGTGATGCCGATTTCCAGATCGGTTCTCTGGTCCGTCAGGGCAAAGGAATCAATGTAAACCTGCTCCGCAGACTCAACAGGCACATACTGGGCATACAGGGTCATATCCCCTGTAACGGGCTCGGTCTGGTAAAAGTCGGCGCCGTCCGCCGTCTTCCAGCCGATAAAGATTTCTCCCTCCTTGCCGGGAGAGGGGATCTCCTGCATAATGGCATAGTTTCTGCCGACCCGGATCGGCTCGAGTGCTTCTCCGCCGTTTGTATCAAAGCTGACGGTACAAAGATCGTCCGTCAGCTGGATGTTGCCGGCAAGGTACTCTTTGACAAGCGCCAAGTCAACCTCGTCCACAACTTCGTCCACATTGACGTCGGCTTCGGTGAAGCGTATGCCGTTTATCGCCTCCGCATCGCCGTCTATGTACCGCTCCATCAGATTGACGTCCGACATATCCACTTTTCCGTTGCCGTCGGCGTCGCCGTACAGGATCGTATCCTGGGCAAACGTCGTCAATACGCCTAACGGAACGATGGACAGCAGGATGCTGAAGGCCAGTATCAGGCTTGAAATCCGTTTCTTCATCCGTGTGTTCCTCCTTCAGGTGTATGCGTACCTCTCTCGAGACTTTTTGCTGAAATAATCATAGCATACAAAAAAGCAAAAGCCGCGAACCTTACAAATTTGTAAAGTTCGCGGCCACATAATTCACAACTGCTCCAGCAGGTAGCCCCCGCCCCGCAGGGAAGAGATCTCCAATCGGGAGTCTTCGCTGTGAAGCTTCTTCCGCAGGCGGGAGACCAGCGTCCACAGAGCGCGTTTCTCCATCTCTGATTCGGCGCCCCAGACCTCCCGCATCAGTTCCGCCTGGGACACTTTGTGTTCCGCATTCTGTGCCAGAAGCAGCAGTACCGTAAATTCCTTTTGTGTCAGCAGGATATCCCGGCCGTTTACATAACCGATAAAGGAAACGGTATCCAGTTTCAGCCCGCCGTAACAGACATACCGGCGGCTGCTTGCGTCGGAACGGAGCCTGGCCTCAATCCTGGCAACCAGCACCTCCAGATCATAGGGCTTAGGCAGATAATCGTCGCCGCCTGCGCGAAGCCCCTCCACGACCTCCCGGTTTTCCCCAAGTGCCGTAAGAAAAAGAATCGGGATATGATAGCGCCCTTTCAGCTCCCTGCACAGCTCTATGCCGTTTCCGTCCGGCAGCATGATGTCCAGCACAATCAGATTGGCCGGGTGCCATCGGAGCTGTTCCCGCGCTTCGGCGGCAGTCCCCGCCCTGAGCACCTCATAACCGTGCAGGGAAAGCACCTCGGCGTTGATCTTCATAATGTGCGGATTGTCCTCTACCAGCAATATCGTACTCACTGCTCTCCCTCCTTTGGCACCGCAAAGGCAAATACGGTGCCCTCCGGCCCTGTCCGCTCTACCCAAATCTCCCCGCCGTGGGCTTCCACCGCTTCCCGGCAGATGGCCAGACCAAGCCCGCTGCCGCCGCTCGCACTGAAGCCCTGTTCGAAAATGTGCGGCAGATCTTCCGGCAAGATCCCGCTGCCGGTATCCTCCACCCGGAACAGCACGAATCCATCCCGTTCATGGTCGGCGGTGCTGATGGTGATGGTCCCGTTTTGTGTGCTCTTGTTGGCATTCACCACCAGGTTGATAAAGATTTGCAGCAGCATTTCAGAATTGCCGTGGACATCCGCGCAGGAATCCGCGGCGATTCTGACCGTGTTCCCGTTCTTCAGGCACATAGGCGCGGCAATGGCGTCCACGTTTTCCAAAAGCTCCGGTACGATGACCCTTCCGAAGCGCAACTCGCTTTTCCGCCCGTAAGAGTATTCCATCAGCCTTGTCACCATATCTGCCAGCCGCTGTGCCTCCTGCTGGATTGTTTTCAGATTGCCGGGGGTCTCGTCGCTGATATGGCGGGCGGCAAGCTGCATCCCGGTCAGCTGGGCATAGCCGGAGATAACCGTCAGAGGCGTTTTCAGCTCATGGGCGACCTTATGCAGGAAATCCATATTGAGACGGTTCATACGTTCCAGCATCTCACCCCGGCTGCGGCTTTCGATCAGCGCCGCTTCCCGTTCCTGAATCTGCAAATTGATGGCTGCGGCATTGAGGAACACAAAGCCCAGCATCCCATAGGCCGCCGCTCCGTAGTGCGTAACCTCGGAACTGTCTCCTGTCAGGATCGCTTCGTACAGCAGGCCCGCCAGAAGGACAAGAAAGCCGGAGAGCACCAAAATGTCCACTGCGTTCAGCCGGCGCTGCCGGATATAATGGCGGATAACGCCGAAGGCCAGATACAGCAGATACGGGACGGAAGCATAATATGCCGCCGTGGAAACCGTGACAACATCCTGCGTAGGCAGCACGCAGATCAGGACGGCGGCAACGGCGGCCATTCCCAGATAAGCATACAGCGGCCAGCGTCTTGTAGCCTTGGTATACATACATTTCAGCAGCAGAAGGATGGACACCGGCATCAGCATAACGATCAAAATAAGCACGCGGTATACCAAATACCAGGAGGCGTCCGCCGGAAGCAGATGAATGTTGAAAAAGTTCTGGTCCCGCAGCGCCATTACCAGACAGCAGAACGCCAGACAGAGAAAATCCGCCTTGCGGCGCACCGCCGCGCTCAACAGGAAGTACAGCATCAAAAACAGCAGGCCGCCGCTGACCGACAGGGAGACCAGATCGTTCGCCGCCTTGAACCGCTCCATATTCTGCGGGGTCGAGAGGTAGGTCGGCTGGATATACCCGCCGTCCTTATGGACATAGTTGCCATACTGATAGATGATCTCAATCTCTCCGCTTTCTCCGGAAAACATAGGGATGGTCATGTAGCCCACCCGGGGCACAAAATCCTCCGCATTATCCGCTACCCTGCCAAAGGCCGCAACCTCGGAACCGTTGACGAAGACGCGGCTGGCATAATCCAGCGAAAAGCCGCAAATGGTGTAATACCGGTTCGGCTGCGCCAGGATCCGCAGGCGGTGGGTCCCGTAGGGGTAATCCGAGGCGGATTCCTCCGGGCCGGCTTTCACCGCTGCCGCTCCGGAGGCGAAATCCTCCGATGTATACAACGCCGCCGGATAGAAGTCCCACTCGTTGGCTATATGGAGAACACAGCTCGAAACGTCAGCATCCCGGATATCCAGCACGCCGTCCTGCGGCGTGATCCCCTGAATACGGTAAGCTCTTTGAGAAAAAACAGCCTGAAGCAGAAACACACTCAAAACCACAATGGCAACCGGCAAAAGCCAGCGCAGCAGCTTTTTGTTGATGTGGCCGGACCGCAAGGCAAGACCCCCTTCCTCGGTATTTGTTCCTTTTTTACTTTATCATATAAACGGGGCGATCAGGAAAGCCTTACAAAATTGTAAGGCTCGTTTTTCTTTTAGCGGAACCGTATCATCTTTTTATTTTATAACTGTCTGTGTATGGCCTTTTACGCTCTGCCGTCAAATGCGCCGTATTCGGTGAGCCGCCCGAAGTCCTCCGGCCGGTCCGGCTTGATCACCGCCTCCGGCATCCCGCCGAGCAACTTATGATTTTCCGCGAAGTCCTCAACCAAGCCATCGGGGCGGGCAGTTTTCCATGCAGCCGGCAGGTGCCGCTGTGCCTGCTGTGTCTGCTTGAAATGCATATCGTCCATAACCGCAAACAAGTGCAGGCAAATCGCGTGGATAGGGTATCGGTTCGCTCCCATACGCAGGGATGCCGCCGCAGTGCCGACGCTTTTTCCGCAGTCCTCCTTCAATATAGAGATAATTCGCCCCGGACATACAAAGCAAATGCACGCAGGCCGGACGGCAGCAAAGACGCAGGCAGAGCAGCAGACAGCAAAAGGGCCGCAAGCCTTGTTAAAAAGCCCTTCCGAATTTCCGAAACGTTTTTCCTTTTCAACCCTTTTATACACTTTTCGCATTCATGATCCGGCAGAAACACGCTTTTTATGAACGAAATACGCATATAATCGATTCAATCCACAGTTTACTACATGTTGCCGAAAAAGTCAACAAAAAGAACGATATGCGATTATCCGACGTGTCTGCGCCGTGCGGGAAACAGGCATGGAGCGGTAAATTCCCCGCATTCTATGCAGGACGGCAAACCGGGAATCGGCTTCAAGCCGATTCCCGGTTTGCCGGATAAAAAGGTTAAAACAGAAGGCTTTATAACATTTAAGGCTTCCCCGCACAAATCTGAAGATGCGATTGCGCCGTTAAATTTATCATCCGTCTAAACAAAAATACGCGCGTATAGCGGAGCTGAATATGACGAGTAACGGAAACGCGCAGGCAACCGTGCCGTTATGACTTCAGCTGCGCATTGTACGATGTTGCCTTAAGTACAGGGAAAAGCTGCCGTTGAGAATTTGTCCGCCACCATTCAGGGGATCTTTGCCTAAAGTCCCCCGAACAGAGGCGGAACGAGGCCCCAATCGGACTTTACCGGCAAGCGGCGGCATCGACGGCAGAACAGCCGTCGATGCCGTTTTTGCAGTACAAATGGCTATACAATGAGCGTTTGTATTCCGATTTCTTGACAAAACGGTTTCAAACCGTTTTGCCGACTGCGGCAAATGCCGTCAAGAAATAGATATTGTACGGCATATTTCCCTAACGCGTTGCCGGGGCGCCACACGCTTTTGCGAATATCAAATAAAAGTATAAGAAAATATCTTCCCCCGACGCCTATTCCACGGCCAGCCAGCAGCCTTCCGCGCCGAGGCCGTCCTTCGGCGGGGTCAGAAGCCCGCGTTCGATGAGCGACTCGACCAGCGCGGTAAACAGCGGCAGGCCCGCCAGCATGTTCGCCTGTTCCCACTCACAGAGCAGATGCGCAGGGAGGGTCCGTCGGATGAAACCGGCGAGCTGCTCCGCCGTCTGCTCAGCCGCCGCGTCGAAATATCCGTTCTGAAGCTGCTTCGTAACCGCGAACGGACCGCCGCTGTCCGCCGCCGCGCCGACGAGAAGCTTAGTGTACAGCATATCCCCTTCGCGGTACAGATAGCCGCACTCGACCGCATTCGCCGCCGCCTCCCGCTCGATTTCGGACAGTGCCCCGACCGCAAGTCCGTCGATGGCGCGCAGCGCAAGCCGCAGCGGCAGATCGTTGGCCATATCCCAACCGCAGCCGAAATGCTTTATGATGCGCGTGCAGTAGATGTTGTGCGCTGTCACATGCGCAAACCCGCAGAGATCATGGGCCTGCACACCGTCCCAGCCGCCGCCGTAATGCCTGCCGTTGTCCTGATAACCGCAAATGGTATACGGCCGCTGCGGCGTTTTTATGTCGGCAAAATGACGTTCCTTCAGGATCCGGCGAATCTGCCGTTCAAAAGCGTTCGCCATCGGGTGGATCTGCTGCCAGAGGATCAGGTTCAGCTCGGGCTTTTTGTTGCGGAAGGGATAGGCCAGATAATCCTGCTTATGCGCTTCGATGAACGAAGCGACGGTATCGCAGAGCATCGGCAGAAACGCGGTATAAATCGCGTTCGCCTGCTCCATCTCCGCACGGTCGAACAGCACCGCGTTGAGCGCATAGCGGCCGTCGTCATTCCGGCGCAGCAAGCCGTACTTCCCATTGGCTCCGGCAGCGAGCAGCTCGGTCTCCTCTTCGATATAAACGGTAGGGACATGCAGTGCCTCGGCGATCTCCGATGCGCGCATCGGCTTTTTGCGGCAGAGCCAGACCACCTGCTTGGAGAGCTGGCGCACGCAGGTTTCGCGCGGGTCGTTCCCGACCGGGTCGCCGTTGCCCCAGAGCACGAATTCCAGTTTGTCCAGCATGACAGGTTTTTCGTTTGCTTCCATTTGATCGACCTCGCTTCTGATTTTATTTCTTGCCGCAAACAACCGTTGACGCACGGCCGTCTCACTCGCGCCCGTCCGCGCGGCAATTTCCGCAGTGGACAGCCCGTCCAGATAAAACAGGATCATCGCCTCGCGGTAAGCCTTTGTCAGGAACGCGATACGGCGAAAGACCGCCGTCAAGCGCTCTGCATCGCCGTCGTCGCCCGCCGTTTCATCGGCCAGACGGGCAAGAACGTCCTCGGGGTCGCCGCCGTCGAACAGCGACGCTTCACGGGCGCGGCGGACACAGAAATCAGCGTAGACGTTACGCGCCACGCGCCAAATAAAGGCATACGGCTCGGTCAGTCTGCCGCCCGCGTGCGAAGCCTCGACCAGCGCGAGGACAATATCCGAGCAAAGTTCCTGCGCGCGCAGGCTGTCATGCGTCCGCGCATAGCAGAAGCCATACAGCTTCTCCAGCAGCGCGTCGTCAAGCAGTTCCGGCAAGTGTTGTTTTTCCATCGTTGTTTCGTCTCCAAAGTCGTTGATCAACGCTTTCATTCGTATAGTCCGCGCCTTCGGCCATATGTTAGGCCGCATTCTCCCAAAACAAGCAGGAAAACCGTCTATCCGGCCGCAAAAAATAAGAATGTGCGCGAAATCAGGCCGTCACAAGGTCGCGTCAGCGTACTTGCCAGCAGGAAATAAGCCGATAAAACCGGCAGTGCTGGCCCGGTAGCTTTTTCCGCCGCGAAGTATGCAGCGTCCGTCGTGTCGCCGTATCCGCAAGGCATGCCTCTTTCGGAAGAAAACGCTATGCCCGTCAAAAGCGGTACGGTACGAAAACGCCTGCCGATGCGCTTTCATTTGCTTCTGACGGTTGATGCCGTTGAAATAAGCAAAGCCGCCAGCAAGTTTGCCCAAACGGCATTTCCGATATACCAAAACGGCGAAGCTGTCTGCTTCACCGTTTTTTGCTTATACTTATATTTGACATTCGCAAAAGCGAATGACGCTCCGGTCTTTGCCGGGGAAATACGCCGTGCCGTATCTGTTTCTTGGCGGCATTTGTCGCGGTTGATAAAATGGCTTTTTGCCGTTTTATCAAGAAATCGTATTATTTCTCATCCGCCGCGTCCAGCGTAAACACCCATTTGCAGCAGCAGTCCGGGTCCGTCACGTCTGGATAGCAGCTTGCGCAGCGGCAGCGGATACGGTCGTCGATCGTCTGCGCGAACAGCCCGTATTCGAGCAACCCCACCGGCTTGCAGGGGTGATAGGGCATCCCCTTCCGCGCACGGGCGGTCTGCACGCGGCATTCGGTCATCGTATAGACAAGCGTATCGCCCTCCCGACCGATGCGGGCGGTGTTGAGGTTGGCATAAAACCGCAGCCGAAGCGCTGCGGCAAGCCCTTCCAGCCCCGCATGCTCGGGCAGTCCCAGAAACGTCTTGATGCGCCGGGCTTCGATGACGGTAAAGCGCCGCCAGGCCTCGGCGTCATGCTCCATTGCCTCATCCATACCGCGCTTCCGTTCGACTGACTGAAACCATACGCCGTCAAGCGCGAGCCAGTTTTTGGAATAAATTTCGATCAGTCGGATCAGGTCCTCCTTGCCGAGCGCCGAAAGATGTTCGTATTGTTCGCGTTCCATACCATTCTTCCTTCCCCTTTTTGTACTGCCGGACCGACGTGCGGACCGGCCGGATGCCGGCGTCCGCGCCGCTGTGGACGGTCAGCACGGCACCCGTTTTCATACGGCGCGCCGCCCACCGGAAAGGATGCGAAAAAGGCGAAGCCGATATGTATCCGTACCGGCGGCCGGCCTGCGGGCGTTCAAACGCGCCCGGCGTTACGTCCCGATGCCTTTGTGCGTCCGTACCGCTCCGCGCCGGCAACATCCGGCGCGACGCCCGGGACCGCAAGAGAACAGCGCGCCGTCAAAGGCGCTGTACGGAAACGACAGCCGATGCACGCCGTTCCTCTTTGCATAATGTCCGCGCTGCGGCATATCCTGCGCACGGCATACCGCTCGCCCATCAAAGCATGTACGTTCCCTTCCCGGACGGCCGCTGCGGCCGCAATGGCCGTCGTCCTGCTGCCGGTACGCGAATCCCTTATGACGCACCTCCGCCGCCCCTCTCCGTCTGCCTGCCGGTACCGCACCCGGCAAGCGCTTTTATTTCTTTTTCCGCTTTGCCGCAAAGAACGCAATCCCACCGACGAGAACAACCGCCGCAGCCGCAATTGCCGCAATTGCGCCGCCAGACAGCCCTCTCTTCTCCGGCTCGGACGCCGCCGCGCTTTCGGCCGCGCTCGGCTCAGCCGGTTCGGAGGACGCTTCCGATCCGGATTCGTCCGCAGGCGAAGAGGACTCCTGCGGCTCCTGCGCTGACAAGTCCTTCCACTCAAATTCGCCGAGCATATAGTCCCCGATCCACTCGGCATACTTCTCATGCCCGTAGGTCGAGAGATGGATGCCGTCGCCCTTTGCGAGCAGGTCGGTGTCCTTTTCGCCGGCACAAAGCGCGTTCAGGTCGATGAGATTGAGGCCGTATTCCGCAGCAAGACTGCGGATGATGTCATAATAATCGTTCAGATTTTCAGTGGAATAGTCCAGTCCGTAGCCGCCCGGCGTATAGTACCCGCTCTCGGTGCAGACGTTGTGGCCGGTCAGCAGCACAGGCTGCGCGCCCAGCGCGACGCAGCGCCCGATAATCTCGCGGTAGTTGGCGGCATAGGTTTCGGGGTCGAGAATCGGCTTGCCGGTGGACATGACCTCCGCCTGGTCATTCATCCCGAAGAGGATGATGACGATGTCCGGCTCGTACGCGGCCACGTCGGTTTCGAACCGCGCCAGCCCCTGCGAGGTGTTGTCGCCGCCGACGCCGGAATTGACGACGTTCGTGCCCAGACGGCCGGAAAGCATCTTCACCCAGCCGGTGAAAGCGGTGATGCTGTCGCCGAACGCAACGATCGTCTTGTCGCGGAACGGGCTTTCCGCCGCCTGCGCGCTGACGGCGAACAGAGAGTCGCGCGAATTGAAGCTGTTCAGCTTTCCCTCTCCGTAAGCCGAGACGCAGACCGAATAGCTGCCGCCGACCGTCAGCCTGCCCGCCGGAATGGTGTAGCCGGTCTCCTGCGTGCGGACGTTGGCGGCAACGGCCGGCCCGTCCCCGGTGATGGTGCAGTCGTTGATATTGACGATGTACCCGTCCGCACCCTCGACCGGCTCCCAGGTAAAGGTGAAGTCGGCAGTCGCGTCGACCGTCCGATTGCCGCCGATGTCGGTAACCACCTGCGGCAGCGCGCCTGCCGAGCGGTCGGGCGTGTAAACGTCGCCGTCGGGCTTTGCGCCGACGGTGATCTTCGCATTCGAAACAAAGCCGTCGCCGTAATAGGGCGAACCGGTCGTGTCGATCGTTCCGGCGGCAAGGTCGATGCCGGTCAAATACGCCGCGTCGCCTATGTTCAGGGAGGCAATGGCGTTATAGGTGTCGGTGGAAAGCGCATTGACGTAATTGATGCCACCCGACGCGCTGTAGTCGTTGCCGACGTTGGCGCAGAGGACAAAGCCGTCTTCCGGGATGAAGGGCGACTTCGGCGAGCTGCCGCCGGCGGTCAGCGAGACGCTGACAACGACGTACGCCCCGAGCTCGTCGCTGTACTCGAAGGTCGCGGTGCGCCACCAGGCGAAGTCGGTGCCGGCTTTGACCGATTCCCCGTGTGCGGGCGTATAGAGGACGGCGTGGCCCTCGCCGCCGGTCACGTTGATGGCATTGACGCCGAGGATGAGCGGTTCCTCCGCCGCCGAAGCGGGCAGCGTACCCGACGTGCAAAGCAGGCCTGCCGAGAACACTGCCGAGAGAAGAAGGGATGTCAGCTTTTTCATTGCGGTTGCTCCAATCTTTTATGTATTCTGCATCTGCCGTATAGGTTATGCGGGGCATTCAAGCATACGCAGCGCCGTCCGGAGCTGTGCGGCCGACAGGCACAGGCTTTCCGGCGCCTTGATTTGATCAGCGTCTGCATAATGAAACGAACGAAATACAATCGTTTTGCCGTTTTGAACTCACATCGTCGAAACCGAATACAACCATGTGCCCGATAAACCATCGGGCTCTTCCGCTTCGCGCACAGCGCTCTGCGATGTTCCCGACGGCGTCAGATATGCTCAGCTTCCATCCTTAATAGATAAAACTTCTGGAGCCATTCGGGCTGCACCGCAATCGTTTCTTTCAGCTTTTCCAGTGTTCTCTTTCCAAGCCTTCGATCCAGAATCGCAAACATGCGTATTAACGGATTTTCCGAACGAATACTCTCCGAAACAGGATGATTGCGGTATGCCGCAAGTGCATTGCAGAACTCGTCGTCCGTATATTCAAGCCTGCTGTTTTGCGGTGTTTTATCAAGAAGAGGCCAAAATTCCTCCCAATATTCACGTGTCCCAACGGGGTCTGATTTCGCTTTATATCCGTGATTGATGAAATAGGTATTTACTGTTTCCAGTGAAAACCGCTTGTACTGCTCGCCGTCTACGCAAACCTCAAAGAATCTGCATCCATCCATACCGACATAAGCCGTGCATCCGTAACGAACCCTGCCGCGCAGACAGACGGCAAGCATTTCTGTCTCGAGATATTTACGCATACCGCTCCACGAGCCCAATATCTTTCCCATCATACTACCTCTTTTTGCATTTTCCGCACATTACCGATTTTGCCGCCAAATATCTGTACGGCTTTCGGATGTCAGCCGACGCGCGGCAAGCCGGAACGAACAGCGCGTCAAAGGCGGCGCGGCGGCGCAGGTACGCCGCGTTGCCGGAGATATCGACGTATTTGTCCATTCGTTTCCCTCCCGCGCAGTCTTTTTATCCAAGACAAAATGCTTTTCACTCATTCAGAATTTACAAAAGCCGTTTCCGCAGGCCGAAATTTGCAGCTCACTATGGCTTATTCGACATCCAGATAAAACAGGATATCCGCTTTCCCCTCCTGCCGGGTGCCCTTGTAAATTTCGGTATCCAATCCGCCGATACGGAAACCGCATTTGATATAAAACAAACAGGCGGAAAGATTGTTGTCCTGCCCCTGCGTATAAATCCCGCGATAGCCCTTCTCCGATGCGATTTTTTTGGCGTTTTCAATGAGCAGGGAAGCGACGCCCCGATTGCGGTATGCCCGATTCACCTTCAGATCATACAAATACATGTAACGAAAAAACGCCTCCTGTAATACGGCAAGCCCGATACAGGTATCCGTGTCGTAGGCGCCGAGGAAGGCAGAGGCTTTGCACATTTCCGCATAATCATAGTTTTCGTCGGGAAAACACATTTCCGCCTGTTCCGAAGGGTCGAGGCGTTCAACGGTATAACGCCAAACCCCGTTCTGATAGGAGGGGATCATACGCCCCCATAAAGCAAACGGCTGATTGGGAATGCGGATGTCGCCTTTGTGCTTTTCGCCGATTCGTCTGATTTCAATCATACAATCCCCTCCAAATCGTTTCCCGACATCCCCGTCTTTTGGACGCCGGCGGACAGCGACACGTTCGCCGGAACCGGGTTTCCGCACAGCCGCTTATAGAACCACTTGCAGCGCCTTTTGACCCACAAGGCCAGAACGTGATTTTAAGGCAAACCGCACAATACACGGCAGAAGCCATAATGGCACGGTCGCCTGCCCCGCTATACGCGCGTTTTTTGTTCGGACTGACGAAAAATCTGACGGCGCAGTCGCTCCATCGGATTTGAGTAGCGTTGCCTTTATTATACCTTTCCCGTCTCCTTCTGTCAAGGCTTGCTTTTCGCACCGGAATACGGTATACTGTACCCACCGACAAAAACGAAAGGATTCCCCGCTATGGCCTATTCTCTGCAACCGAAAAAGATGCTCGCCCTCAACCTGCTTGAGCTGCTGCGGAAGTACTCCGACGAAAACCACCGCCTTTCCCAGCAGGAGCTGCTGCGGCTCCTCGAATCCGAATACGGGATGACAGCCGACCGCAAGTCGGTCCGGCGCAACCTGCTTGAGCTGCAGAGCAGCGGCTATCCCGTCTGTTGTGACGAACGGCCGCGCGCCGGCGCCGACGGCGAGGACGGCACCTTCTGCACCGGCTGGTATATCGAGCACGAGTTCACCGACGCCGAGCTGCGGCTGCTCATCGACAGCCTGATTTCCTCCCGCAGTCTGCCGCAGAGTCAGTGTGCGGGCCTCGTCCGCAAAATCGAGGAGTTGGGCAGCGTCCATTTCCGTTCGCGGCTGGGACACGTCCGCGCGCTGCCCGGCGCCCTGCCGCGCAGCGACCAATTCTTTTACACCGTCGAGCTGCTCGACGAGGCGATCACGGCAAAGAAACAAGTCTCGTTCGCCTACTGCGAATACGGCGTCGACAAAAAGCCGCATCCCCGGCTCGACAGCAGCGGAAATGTCCGCCGCTATGTCGTCAACCCCTACCAGATGGTCGTCGCCAACGGCCGCTATTACCTCATCTGCAACTATGACAAGTATGACACGCTTGCCAACTACCGCATCGACCGCATCAGCGATATTGCGCTGCTCGACAGCCCCGCCAAGGATAAGGCGCTGGTCAGGGGGCTGGAAAAGGGGCTCGACCTTCCCCGCCATATGGCCGAGCACGTATATATGTTCGCCGGAGAAAGCGCGGCGGTCGAGTTCCGCGCCAAACGAAGCATCATCGGCGACATCATCGACTGGTTCGGGCTTGACGCCGTTTTCACCGACATAACCGACGACGCGCTGACCGTCCGCGTGCGCGTCAACCGCGCGGCGATGCTCTGCTGGGCGCTGCAATACGGCAAATACGTGCGCGTGCTGCATCCGTCCGACCTCGTCGACGAGCTGGCCGCCGTCACCGCCGAAACGGCAAAACAATATTCGACACGATAATGCGACAAAATTTTCCCATCCGTTCTGCTATACTGAGTATGTCGGCAGGGGCCCCTGTACCGAACAAACAAAGCGAAGGGCAGATGATTAAGGATGAGGACTGTAAAAATCGCGTTTTGTATGCTGGCGGAAGCGCTGGCCTGCGTGCTGCTGCCGCTCGCCCTCGGACGCGCGTCCGGCTCGGACGTGGTGGCGCCGGTGGCTGTGGCCGTCTGCGCGCTGACGCTGGGACCGACGATCTTCGCGTTCTTCCTCGGCACGGGACGCCGCGCGCAGGGAAGCAATTTTACACGGATCTATAACGAAACCTACGCCCACAGCCGCTTCAACCGCTTTCTGCTCGAGCTGACAAGGCTGCAAAAACAGCGCAGGCGGAACGCGCGCCGCCGCGCGGCGGCGAAGCGGGAGCCGCAGCGCCGGACGTCCGGCTCGCTCAAGCCCTCCAAACCGCTCTGACCCGCGGCGGAACGGCGGGAAATACGGAGAATCGCCGCGGCACAATTGTCCCGCACGACTACAAAACCGTATTTGTGCCGCCAAAACGATGCGGCTGCATATGCGCCGCCATACGTCCGCAGCGCGCTTTGACGATTGGGCGGCCGTATCCCCGTTTATAACCGTTCGTTTCATTGTATTGCGCAGAATTTATCGACAAAATCCGACAATATTTTTAGGCTCAGTCTTTTTGATGCAGAACCCCGAAGATGCTTCCCTGTGTTCGCACAGAAATCAAGGTGTCTTTTATATGGGAGATTTCAGCTCGATTCGGACAAAAATATATCTTTTTCGGGGCGCGACTGTTCATATTTTGTTTTGAAACAAGCTGTGAACGCACCTTCTTTTTCCCGAAGCCGGGATGTGATATGGCCGACGCCGTATAACGGCGTCGGCCATAATATCGAAAGGAATTGCTGCGGCATTCCGCTTTTTATGAAACCGTTTTCCCGTCCTTCCCTTTTATGTGCATCGGCGGTTTTGCCGCCGATGCACATAAAAAAGCAGCGCGCTTTGCGCTTAAATTCTGTTCGTGCTCTTCTCCTGCCCCTAACGCCGCGCTGCGGCGTTAGGGGTAGGAGAAAGGTCGTAGCCGTTATGGGAAGTGTTGCAGGATAGAAATATGCATGACAGACTATGCATTGTTAGAAAGTAAGGGAAAAGCAAACGCAGCGGGAAATCGGATTTGCTGAAGGTAAAGACTTCGCGCAGCGCGCATGCCTCCCCCTTTACCCCCATCGCCGCAAAGCGGCGATGGGGGTAAAGGGGGAGGCAAAACCGATATGCGGGTGCCATTCGGACCTTTCCAACGCAAAGCATAGAAGAAAAACAGCGCCGCATTGCTAAACGGGAAACGCGGAGCCTAAGCAACCTTATAGAGCGCTTCTGCAAGCTGTACATTCAGAAATACGAGCAGAAAAACGGCGAAAGCCCGCTGAAAGAAAGCATATGTTCCTCCCGGCGCAAAGATGAAGAACACGAAATAACATTTGTCTTGGAATCTCGGAACAGATAAATGCGCTTCCTTTTCCGCGCCGCAGACGAAACAAAAGCACGCGAAACGCCGCCGCGTATGCAAAAAGCCGCCGCTCTCCAATCCCTCCAAGCCACAAAAACAAGGGCGGAGCGCACAGATGCGCATCCGCCCATTTTTTCCCGAAACACTCTATTTCGCTGCACGCTGCTGTGCGGCGTATTCTTTTTCAAACGCCGCGCCGTCGAAGCCGCCGTCCTCTTCCATCAGCGAAGCAACCAGCACCTCCGCGCCGCCGAGCTGCTTCGATTTGCGGCCGGCCAGCATCAGCTTGACCGACTCGGTCATCTCCGGCACGGAGACGAGCAGGTTGTCCTTCCCCTGCAGGAAATTGCAGACATGCTTGAGCATCGCCTCGTAAACCTTATTGGTGTCTATTTTATACACGTACGTCGTTTTCGTCGTGATGACCGTCGCAGTAGAAGGCTGCCAGCCCTTCAGGCAGATATGATAGCAGGCCGACGCGCCGCTCTCGAAGGTGACATAGTACGAATCGACCGGCGTCTCGCCCGCGTGCGAACGCCCGATATAACGGACGGCGGCCGGCTTATCGCCGCGCATGAAGCCCTTGATCGACTCGACCGCGTGGATCGCATAGTTGAACTCGTCCACACCCACCGAGGTCGTCACGTGGACAATGTCGCCGCGGTCGGCTGCGGGAAGTGCAAAGAACTCGTCGTGCTCATAGGTGTAGCGCAGCGCGCTCGTCCCCAAAATCACCGCGCCGGAAGCCGCCCATTCCTCCAGCTTATGACAGTCACGCAGATTGCCGGCAATCGGCTTGTCGATGAACACAGGCACGCCCGCCTTGACGAACGGCTCGGCCAGCTCAAGGTGGCGGTCCCAGTCGCAGCCCTGAATAAAGGCGATGTCGACGTTTTTGGCCATCTCGTCCAGTGAAGCATAACGCGTTTCCAGACCGAAGCGCTTGATAAACGCTTCGACCTCCTCGTCGGTACGGAAGCCGTCGTTATATACGCAGGTATAGCGCGCAACGTCGCCCTTCTGCAAAATCTCCGCAAAGCTGGGCGCGTGCGAGGTGTCAATATTGACCGTTCCGATTCTGAACATCGTGTTTCATATCCTTTCCAACTCTTTTCGTACCCCGATTGTAGCACGGCGGGCGGAAAAAGTCAATAGCTTTGCGGTGCGGCAGGCAGACTTTTTCAGCCGCCCGGCGTTTTCTGCTAAAAGATCCGCAGCGCAGCGACGGACATATCGTCCGCGCACTCGGTCTGGGCGGAGGCACGCCGCATCAGCGCAGTGACCAGTTCCTTGGCACTGGCGGCGCGGGGGACGGCAGGCGTATAATTGCGGTTCTGCGTGATGCCGTCCGAAAGCATCACCAGGCAGTCTCCCCGACGGAGCTTGAGCCTGATCTGCTCGGCCTTGACCGCGGGCATGATTCCGGCGGGCAGCGTGCGGCTCTCGAGCTTGGTGCAGTCGCCGCCGCGCAGCAGGTAGCTCGGCGCGGCGCCGGCCTTAACAAGCGTCGCCTCGCCGGTGAGCTTATCGATCTCGATGAGGTCGACGGTGGTGAACACCTCATCCTTCTTGGCCATCAGCACCTTATTGAGCATCCGCAGCGCGTCGCCCTTGTCGGCGCCGACGCAGAGCAGCTTTTCCAGATAGATCGCCGCCAGACGCGAGGTGAGCGCCGCGTCGCGCCCGCTGCCCATACCGTCGGCGATAAGGGCGTAAAAGTAGTCGTCGTGCTCAAAGAAGCTGGCCGTGTCGCCGCAGAGCGTCTCGCCGTCCTTGGCGCAGGACGCCTTGGCCGATTCGACCGAAAAGCGGCAGACCGTTTCGAAGCGCATCGTCGCGTAGCCGTCGTTGAGCAGGAACTGCGGCTGTGACAGCCGTACGCCCAGCAGCGCGGACAGTTCCTCCGCAAGCTGGCGGGAGGTGCAGTCGAGCTTGTCCACCAGAACGCCGTTGACCTCCACCGTCCGCCGCCGGGCGCCCGTGACACGCACCTTGTCGCAGACGACGCCCTTGGAAAACAGCAGCTCGCGCACGCGCCGTCCGGCCTCGCGGTCAGGGGAAAGCTCGCTCTCCTCCTTTCGGTACGCCTCGTTGAGCAGGCGGGAAAATGCGCTGTACTCCTCCGCCAGCATCGCCACCGCACGCGCGCTTTCGTCCCGCCCTTTGGCAAGCGCGGCGTTGACCGTCTCGATGAGCCGCGGCTTGCACTTACAGCCGAATCGAATGTGGTCGGGCAGGTCCTCTTCGGTAATGAAGCCCTCGCTCAGGCAGTGCTTCATCAGGTTGTTGCAGAGGTCGCGTTTGTCGCAGGTACATCCCCTGCAGGCCGAGCAGACGCTCAGCGCAGCCTGTTGTACGCGGCGGCAGGTTTCGGTGGCGTTGGTCTGCTTGGTCTCGGCGTTGACGGTGTAAAAGACCTGAGAGAGAGAAGAAAAGCAGGCAGAGAAAGCAGACAGGGAAAAGGGGCGCTTATCCGGCGCGACGCTTTCGCCCTCTGCGGTCTGCTCGGGGAACAGCGCCGGAATGCGCTTATGTACGGGCAGGAACGCCGCCAGCGCGCAGCAGGCATTAACCAGCAGCGGCGCGAGGTCGCGGAAGTCAAGCAGATAGGCGTTGGAAACGACCGCAAAGGCAAACGTCGGAAAAAGCGCGAGCAGGACATTCTTCTTGGAAAACAACCCGAACAGCAGTCCCAGCACGATCAGCGCGGGCATATAATGGATGTCCGCCGCCAACGCACAGACGAACCCGCACAGCCCTGCCGACGAATAGGGGCTTTTCAGACCCGCCGCCAGCGTAACGAAGAAAGCCAGCATAAGCTGCGGCTGGAAAAAGGAAAATGAGAAAACCGTCATCGCCCGCACCGCGACATAGGCGAACGCCAGCCGTCCGCAGAGCAGCCGTCCGGACTGCTTGGCCGACAAAGCGCCCGGAAACAGGTACGCGAACCCCGGCACCGCCACGAACGCGAACAGCGCCGCGACAAATCCGTCCGCGCCCGAGAAGGGCGACGCAGTCAGCGCCAGCACCGCTGCGAACGCCACGCAGAGCGCCGCACGCGCGGCAGCGGGCAGCTTGCGCCCGGCGGACAGCCAGAGCTGCGCAAAACCAAGCAGATACAGCAGCGCGTAAATCAACGGCTGCGGTGAAAAGGGCAGCGACAGCACCAATCCCGCCGCCAGCGGCAGCGTCAGCTTTGCTTTGGAAAACAGATACGCCAGCCCGAACGGATTCACACCCGGCGACAGCGGACAGATGCCGCAGAGAAAGGCAATCCCCGCTTCGGCCAGCTCGGCCGCAGAGAGCGTCAGCCTTCGTTTTTCGGTTTCTTTCTTTTTGTCCATCGTTGTTTCTTCCTCCCCTGTCCCCGCCACGCGGAGACTGTTTCCTTATCGTTTTGCGGGCTTTCGGCGCAAGGCCGACCTGCACCGCGCCATCCGCGAAGCGGATCGGCCGGAGGTGCGGCAACGGCCCTGCGGCCTGCCGACGCCCTTGAGCACAGCGTCCGTCACGCTGGATTTGATTATAGCCGAAGACGTCCGCCGAGTCTGTCGAAGGGAAGGTGCAAGAATGTTCTATTTCCCACGTCGTTTGTAAAGTTATGTAAACCAAGCGCGCCCGCGCGCCGAACCGTGGGGAACCAGCGCAAAGCGCGCGATAAAAGGAGGAATTCTTTTGCACGCCGCCGCATATCATGACTGTCGCGCGAATCGGATTCCGTAAACCTATGTCAACCAACGCCCCGGGCAAAGCGTTAGGGAAAACAGGTCGTACAACATCTATTGTTTGAAGGCGTTTGCCGCGGGTGATAAAACGGTTTCAAACCGTTTTATCAAGAAATCGTATGCTCTTAGCCGATCATTGCATATAACGACGGCAAAGCCGCCGTTATATGCAATGCAGTAAGGGCGTTTCAATGCCGCCGTCCGCCCTTCGCGTCCTGCACGGGATTTGCGGGCATATGGGCAAGAACGCGTTTTCACGATTGAAAACGCCCGTTCCTGCGATTTTTTCATACAAAAAACCCGGCCTTTCGGCCGGGTTTTCCTTATACGGAAACGCAATTGAAAACCGTACAAAAAACCACACATAATAAATGAATGTTGCGAAGTTTTTTACCTTACAGTTTTATCGCGTTTTCGCATTCTGTATCACGCCTCAAATGCGCTTACGCCCTGCGGCTGCGGATGACAACCGTCACAGCCGCACAGGCAAGAACAGCCGTCAGCACCCACAGCACCGCCTTGCCCGCGTCGCCCGTGGAGGGCGTACCCGACTCCGCGGAGCTGTCTGCGGCGGAAGACTCAGCCGGCGCAGAGGATGTATCAGGCGCGGAAGAATCCGCCGCCGCGCTCGAATCGTCGCCGAGCGCCGGAATTTCCACCGCGTCCCTCTTATACCCGCAGACCGCGCATTCCTCGTGCTTCGAGCCCGCCTCGGCCGCCGTCGCTTCTTTGTCTATCTTCCACTCGAAGGTGTGTTCAGCCTCATCGGTTTTCGCACCGCAGTCCGCACATGCATGCCAGTGCTGCTCCGTGCCGGACGTCCATTCCTCCGCATAATCATGCTCGAGCTTCTCCATTTTCAGCTCATCGGCTGTTTTCTCTACGCCGTCAATAAAGTCCTTGTTGCAGACCGTACAATGTTGGTGCGCCTTGATGCCCTCCGCCGTACAGGTGGCCGCCGTCTCGGCGACGTCGGACAGCATATGCCGTGCGGGGATGACGACGCTGTCCTTGTCGGAAATCTCGGTCGCGGCGTTCTCATCCTCGAACCACTTCCCGCAGGAGCAGGTATAATACGCTTTATTGCCGGACTCCGTGCAGGTGGGCGCATTGGCCTCCACCTTTGTCAGGACATGCGTATGCGTCACCAGCTCGGAACCCGAAGCCAGCGCATCCCCATTGACCGTCACGCTGCCCGTACCCTCGTTTTTGACGGTAATACCGTCGGCAAGGCCGGTGAGCACCGCGTCGCCCGAAAGGATCGTAATCGTATCGCCCGACACCGCATCCGCCGTTTTGTCCGCAATCGTGCCGCCTACGACGTAAAGACCGCTTTCGCTGCCCGCGGGAAGAATCTGCGCGACCGCATTGTCATTTTTTACATATCCTGACGGGTCTGCCGTATAGCTGCCGCCCGTAATGGCCACATGGTTTGTTACGTCGCCTCCGCCGGTTCTTCCGACGACGGCAGGCGCGTTATAAGTGCCGCCCTGCGCCGCAATGCTGCCTTCCGATTTTTCGCCGTCGCCGTCCGTGATCACAACAAAAGCCGTTTTATCGGCATTGACCACAACTGTCGAGTCGGCCGGAATCTCTATGGAGCTGGCAGGATCCCCCGCTTTTGTCGGCTGCTTCGCCACGATGCCATAAGCGCCGCTGATGCTGCCGCCGTTGATCACCAATTTCCCGTATGTCGTCAGCGCGCCGCTCTGCTCGCTATGGAACGAGCCACCGTTGATGATTGTCGTCGTCGTCATTGCGCCGGATATCGCGCCGCCGTTCGTTGCAGTGGACGCACCGTCGCACACAAACGAGCCGCCGTTGATGATCAGGGTATAGCCCGCATTTTGAACAGCAGTTAAATACTGCCCGCCGTCGTAAACGACTTTACCGCCGCCGACGCTGTCTGCTATGGTCAAATTGCCGTAGTTCGATATGACAATTGTCTTCCCTGACAAAACGCAGCCGTTCAAGTCCAGGATCATCATCGGCTGATCCGCGCCGGCGCTATAGGTGCCGAAAGTGACCGGGGTTACGGCGCCCTGCTTCAGCGTAATGTTTTTCAGCAGGGTCACTTTGCAGGAACCGTCGTCATTCGCCTCGATCGTCGCGGTCCCTTCACCCCACGCTTCTTCAATGTCCTGCAAAGTTGTGTCAGGAGCGAAGTTGATACCGTTAGCTACAGTAACGGTCTCCGCTGCGGCAAACGCCGCTGTCGGCAGCATTGCCGTCATCCCGGCGACCAGAACAACGGCAAATAACGCCGCGAGCCATTTCTTCTTTCCCATAAAAGAAACCTCCTTTAGATTTATCAAACACAAAAAGGCACACCCCCACCATACGGACGGAATGCGGCTTTTGAATTTGCACGATCTGCGGCTGAACAGAGCAAGGGCTGAACTCTGTTCAAAATTATGCCCGTCGGAAGAGCCGGCAAGCTGCTTCCTGTGCTCATTTTAGCATATTCGACATAAAAAGTCAAGCGTTTTTTCTATTTTCCCTTTTTTCATCTTTCCTCTTTTATTTTGCACGCAAATATGATAAAGTAGCTTTACCATATCGGCTGTAAAAACCGAAGGAGGTTTCCAATGCCAAAGAAACAAATCATTTTCTCCGCATGCATCCTGCTCGCCGCAGCCGCGGCACTGCTGTGGCTGCTGCGCCCCGCACCGGAGCCTGTTACCGGCGGGCCGATCGGCACGGCGACGCTCACCGTAAGCTGCGAAAACCTGCTCGGCGACAGCCGTGCGGACCCATCGCTGCTGGCCGCTGTCCCCGCAGACGGCCTGCTGATCCCACCGGCCGCCGTGGAGGTCCTCGAAGGGGACACGGCGTTCTCGCTGCTCGAGCGGGTCTGCGCCGAAAGAGGGCTGGCGCTGGAGGCCCAGCGCGGCATCGGCAGTGTGTACGTACAGGGAATCGGCGGCGTCCGTGAATTCGACTGCGGGCCGCTCTCGGGCTGGCTGTTCCGCATCAACGGCGAGATTCGCAGCACAGACAGCGGCTCGGTTGTCCTTCAGGACGGCGACATTCTGGAATTTCTCTACACCTGCGAGCTGGGGGAGGACATCGACTGAATTTTTGCCGCCAAACGGAAGTCGCCGCCCTTCCTTCTGGATTCCCATATGGAGTTCGGGGCTGCTGAAAACCGCCGCTGCGCGCGATGTCCCCTGCGCCATCCTATATGCAGCAGGCCGCGACAAAGTCCGCGAAAAGCCTGCGGCTGTTTTCATCGGTCATAAAAGAAAGCTCGGGATGCCACTGGACCGCCCGCACAAAACGCTTGGACGGCATCCACACCGCCTCGACCAACCGGTCCTCCGACAGCGCCGCCACGGAAAGCGGCGGCGCGAGCGTTTTCACCGCCTGATGATGAAAGCTGTTGACCGAAATCGTATCCGCGCGCAGCAGCGCTTGCAGCGGACTTCCCTCGGCAAGCATCACCGAATGGCACGGCGCATCGGCCGACTGCGTCTGGCGGTGCGATATGCCGGCGGGACGTTCGGACGGCAGATCCTGATACAGCGTACCGCCCAGCGCCGCATTGAGAAACTGGAGGCCGCGGCAGATACCGAACACCGGCTTGTCCCGGTCGAGCAGCTCGCGCAGCAAAAGCAGCTCCATCCGATCCAGCTCGGCACAGCAGGGCCCGCAGCCTTCGGACACCGGCTCATCGTAAACCATCGGAGATATGTCCTGCCCGCCGGGGAGCAGAAAACCTGCGCAGAGCGCGGCAAGCTGCCGCAGTACCGCTTCGTCGGCGGTCAACGGCAGCATAACGGGAATCCCGCCGGAGGCTTCTATGCTCCGAGCATAAGCCGGGACCATAAAGAAGCCCGATCCATCCCCGTTCGTCCCGGGCAAAACCCCGATGACCGGCTTGTCCATTTGACTCTCCCCTTCCATCCACCGATTATGCAGAAACGTTTCCGCAGCCTTCGGACAGCGGCCGAAAGGATACGCCGAAGGCCATTCCCCGGCCGGCGGCAAAAGCATGACTGCCGGCAAAACCGATGGCTTGCTTTTCGGCGATACGCCGCAGTTGCCGATCGGCTGAACGCCCTCTGTGCTTTTTGCCTTCTGCATCAACGCCATACCGCCGCAAATGCAGCAAAAAGCAACGCTTGCCTTGCTTTTGCGTTTAACCACCCCTACTGGGCCATTCTAAACTTTTATGTTTTATGCATTCTCTCAAACAAGGACAATGCTTTCATATTTATTGAATATTCACCGCAAAAGCCTTTTGGGGATTACCTGCTCGGCAAGTGGTTTTTTGCAAAAGCTGCGGCCGGTGTTCCGCACGCATCACAAGAGCAAAAGCCTTTGGGCGCGCTGCCGAAGATTTTACGCGTGCGCACCACGGCTTCTTTTCTGCAAGGATGCTGCTATCCGCTTTGCAATCCTCTGAACGCCGCGTCCGCCGAAACGATCGCGGAAAGCGCGCGCCGAACGGCTGCGTTTCATACTTATATCTGATGAAGGCATCCGTCATCCGCCTTTGCGAACGACGCCCCGGTAAAGCCCGGGGAAATATGCCGTACAATACGTATTTCCTGCAAATCCAAAAGGATTTGCAGGCTGCGGCAAATGCCGCAGTTGACAAAACGGGTCCAAACCGTTTTGCCGGGAAATCGGATTATCGGACAGCCCGCAGGCGGCGCACTTGTCCGTATTCGAGCTGTTTGCCGAAGCATATTTTCCGGCATCCTCCGGAAAAACATATCTGTCGTTTGTACCGGCGCCTTCTATTTGTTTTGGAAAAATGGCACGGCGTTTTCCGCCGTGCCGTTTTTTGAGTCTGTATGTTTTCTCCGTACCGGCCGGAAAAGAAATCAAAGCGCGATTTCTTTGCCCGCAGCGGAGGAATCGTACATCGCCTGCATCATCTTGGAGGTGATGATGGCCTGATCGATATGCGAAGGAAGCTTTTCGCCGGTCTGGATGCAGCGGACGAACGCATCGATCTCCTCCTGGAACATTGCCTTCGATTTGAACTTGGGCTTAAACTCGCAAAGCGAGCCGCAGCAGGTGCTGTAAACCGTAAAATCGCCGCCGTAGATCAATCTGGCGCCGGCCTTGGTGCCAATGAAGTCGATGTACGCCTCGCCGATGCCGATGTTCTGCGCCCACGCACCGTTGAAGGTGATCGTCGGCCCTTCGGTGCGGACAAAGCCGGTCACGAAATCGTCGACGTCGTAGGTGCCGTTGAGGTCCTTGGTATCCTCGGCCCACATGCCCTCATACACATAGTTGGGCATATCGACGCCGAGCTTGGAAAACGCCTTGGCCGAAACGGTCTTGGGCTGCGGGTCGCCGGTGCAGTACATCACGATATCGAGATAGTGAACGCCCCAGTCGATCAGCACGCCGCCGCCGCTGATGGCATTGGTCGTGAACGCGCCGCCCAGCCCCGGGATCGAGCGCTGCGCGCGGAAGGACACGTAAACGTGATAGATTTCGCCGAAGTCGCCGCGCTGAATGAGCTCGCGCAGCTTATTGACGGCGGAATTGAAGCGGTTGACCACGCCGATGTTGAGCACCTTGCCGGTCTCATGCTGCGCCTTCTGCATCTCGAGCGCGTCCGCATAGGTGCGGGCCGCCGGCTTCTCGCAGAGGACGTGCTTGCCGCCGCGCAGGCAGTCGACCGAGATGATCGAGTGCATCTTGTTCGGGGTGCAGACCGAAACCGCCTCGACCTCGGGGTCGGCGATGATGTCGTGATAGTCCTCAATCGCGATGCCGCAGCCATACTTCTCCACGGCGGCCTTCGCCTTCTCGGGCAGGATGTCGCAGAAATACTTGATTTCCACGTCGGGGTTGGCCATATAGGACGGGATATGCGCGCTGTTGGCGATGGTACCGCAGCCTATGATGCCGATTTTGATCTTAGCCATTGTCAGTTGCCTCCAAAATTTTCATTTCCGCTTTCCGAAAGCGTTTGAAACGAATGCTTTTTTCAAAGCCATTGTTTTTTGTCATTGTATCACAATCAGCTTGGACATGCAAGACTTTTTTGCAGATATTTCGCAGGTTTTTTGTCCTTCATCCGGAAAACGGGCAGACCGTGCAGCCCCACGTCTGCGGGTCGTCGGTTTCGTTTCCCGCAAAGCGTCGGTAATACACGGCGACGCTGTCTGCGTTCCATTCAATATGAAAGTCTCCGTCCCGAAAAACGCCGCTCGGCGCACTGGAAAACGTTGTGCCGGCTTCCCGTCCGCGCCCGGCATTCGCTGTCCGCCCAACATACAGTTCAGCGCCGGAATAGGCAAAGTACGTCCATTCGCTGACCGTTAATCGATATTCGCCGTCCGACGATGTAAAAATAAGATCGTCATAATCGCTCTTATACCCAACGGTGCGCTTGAAGCAGAAAAGCAGCACGCCCCCGACCAGCAGCAGCGATGCCAAAACAATCAGCAAAATTTTCGGTTTGCGCCTTCCGCATCGGATTTCGGCAGACATACGCCTTCTTGCTCCTTCCTCCTGCGCACAGTGCCGCTTCATTCCCGCAGCAGGCAGAACTTCATTTCGTCGGAAAGCGCCGACCATACGGTATAGACCGGTTCGAGCGGGTACCGCCCAAACACGCCCCACTTGTCCCGCGCGGTCAGTTCCTCCTGCATTTCGCGGGCAAGTCGTTTCCGCGCCGCGTCGCCGAAATCCGAAAGGGTCGATTCGGGCAGGATGACATACGCGTTCATCCGCTGCCGCGCTGCGTCCCAGCCGCAGTACACCTTCGCGCACAGAGCGCGGACCGATTCCAGCCGGTTCAAATGCTTCAGCGGCGAGTCGCCGCGGACGATCCGCGCACAATACACAGTGCGCAATTTTTGTTTTCATACCCGCGTTCAGACTGCATCTTTTTTGTCTCTCGGCATCCTGCCCGAAAGGATATGCCAAAGTGCCAGTCCGTCAAACGATTCCGCGTCGATTTCGCCGGAAAAGCGCGGCGGCGAAGGCGGTTCGAGCCGTCTGGATAGATCCCATTCGGCGACAGGCCGATGCTTCCAGCCGTAAAACGCCTGTTCCTGTTCCGTATAGCTGCGCGGATAATCGAGCTGCTGTCCCGCCTCCGAAACCGTTTGCAGAAACTGCGCAAGAATGCACGCCTTTTGTTCGCTGTCAAACGCTTCAGGCAGGAAAATGCCGCGGAGATACAGCGTCAGCCGCAGCTCGTTGACTCTCTCTGCGCCCTCCGCTGTCGTTTTTTTGAACACCCGCCCCGTTTCCCGCAATCGGACGATTTGCCGGCAATCTGCGTAGCAGGCAACTGGCTCCAGACCGTAAAGACGGCGCAGCTTTTGGAAAAAGGATTCCGCAATCGGAGACTGCTCGGCGCGTCCGTCCCGGATTATATCGGCAATCGGCGTTGTTGTCAGTTTCAGCGTCTCCACCGCATACCTTCTTCCCATTGTATTTTTTCATCGGGGAGAGCCGTTTCCGGCGCTCCCCTGTCTGCGGCTACGCGTCCTGCTCCGCTGCGCGGAGAATTTCTCCGACAACCGGGTCGTCCGGTTGGTAAATGCTGTTCTTGGACGACATGATATAAAAAGGCGCCGGCAGGTCAGACGGCCATTCGTTGTCGGGGTAGGTCAGCAGCAGAATGTATTCGCCCCCCGGCGAGACTGCGCCCGACGGGAAAATGATCTCAGCCTTTCCCTCCGGCGGCACGCCCCAGGATTTGTACACCTCCGTAATTTCGCAGAAAAACCATTCGGTATCGTTCAGCTCGTTCCCGCCGCTGCTCTCGGCAACCTTCGCTTTTACGACATAATCCGAGCCTGCGGCAATCTCCGCCGGGTCGTCGGATTGGATATACGCCTTTCCCGTGTAGGGCGGCGACTGCAGAGGAATTCCCTCCGCAATCTCCACGATTTCGCTCCGCAGAGCCTGATACGTATCCATCCCGTCGCCGGCCGCATCGGGCTTTTCGTATTGCAGATTGCCGACAATATAGTAATAATCTTCGGGCTGCGTAACCGACACGAATCTTTCCAGAATCAGCAGATATTCGCGTCCGGCCTTGAAGCCATAGGGCGCCCTTTCTCCCCTCGGGCCGCTTTCGGTCAATTCCACCGCCCGGCATACATAGCGGACGGCAAACTGCGGCCCGTCGATCCGGCCGCGTAGCTGGTCGACCGGCTCGAAATAATACAACTGATAGGTGCCATGATCTTCTTCATATACAAACCGCGCTTCCAAAATACTGTCCGACCATGCAAGCTGGTCTTCAAGCGTAACGCCGGCGATATCCTCGCCGTTTCCGTCCTGCCGGACCGAGTCTGTGTCCGAGGATTGCTTCGCCGGGCCTTCCGAATCGGAGACGGACAGGTTGCAGGCGCACAGGAGCATTCCGCACAGCGCCGAAAATATTGCTGCGGCAATCCAACGTTTCATCGTTTTCGCATCTCCTTTCCGTACAAATCACTCGTAAACCGCCGGTACGCATTGCCGTCTTTAACAAACAATACAGGGTCGCTCCGAAATGTTTTCCACATCACAGCGATAGGACATCAGGCATTGACGTGTACACTGCTTAAAAACACATCCGTCCCGGACGCATACCGCAGATAGCCGCCCTGATTTCGATGCCGTTTGCCCGAGCTGCGGAGCCAAACACAGCCCCGCAGCCGTTTTACGATACTATTCGTTCTGCAAAAGCCGGAAAAAAGCGTCTGCAGCCGGGTCGTCCGCTTCGTACAGGCTGTGCTTGGAGGACAGGCGGTACGGAAGGTTTTCCATCAACCGTTCCTTCAGCAGCACGAAATATTCCCCGCCGGCTTCGACCGTTCCCGGCAGGAAGAGAACCTCCGTTTCCTCCGCCGCAAGGCCGCCTTTATACGTCTCCGTTACCGTGCAGCGCCAAAGCTCGGCGTAATGCCCATAGTCTGATACAAACGCCTCCGCGCGCACACGGACGAAGTACGGCGATCCGTCCAGAATCTCCGCCGGGTCGTCGGAACGGATATAATCCGGAGTCTGTACGCGGCCCGGCGACGGGTTTTCGGTTATCAGCCTTTGGACATACGCCGTCACATCCGCAAAGCCGGCAAAATCGTCTGCCGTTCCGGACGAGAATTGCCATGCGGGCTGCGAGCCGTAAATGTATGCCACATCCCTTCCGTCCTCAAAAAACGCCTTCCCAATCAAAACATGCGATACCGTCATATAGTAGACGGACGGCTCGTACAACTCGTCGTATTCGATCAGCAGAAGCATGTATTCCATCCCGGGCCGGTAAGGACAGCTTTCTTCCGAAAAGGAATAGCTCAAACGGTTCTCCCCCGTCACCACCTCATCCGTGTAGTGCGGGAAAACGACCGTCAGCTCCTCGTCCGCAGTCCCTTTGATCTGAGAAAGAATCTCAAACCGAAGCCAGGAATTGCGGCCGTCAAACGTACGCTCGACACAGCGTGCCTCTACGATATTTGTTGCTCTCGCAACGCTTTCTTCAAAGGTGTAATAAGCGATGCTTTCCGTCGGCGGCAGGGAGAAGTTGCCGGCGTCCGGGCGGGTATCCGAGGCTTCCGGCTCCGCCGACGGCGAATCGGATGCCGTCAGCGGCTCTGCCGAACACCCCGCGGCCAAAACGATCAAAAGCAAAACATTACATAAAATAGTCCAACGTTTCATTTTGCATGTCCTTTCCATATCAAGCGTAAACCGCATATAATTGCCGTCCGGCGATTCTATGCGCAGCTCGTCAAGGTATTTTGGCTCGAGCAGCTGCCGGAAAAAATCATATGTTACGCGGCGGCACAGACAACCGGCAAAACCAGCACGCCCAGCACGACGGCGCCATATTTCAAAGCCTTTTTTGTGCGATCGTCATATTTTGCAGCCTCCTATTCCGTATTGCGCTGGGCAATCAAATAATCTGCAAATGCGTTTGCAAACGCATTCTGTTGATAATCGAAGGAGGACAACAAATCCGTGTAGCTGTTCGGATTCACGTTCGACCGGTTCGCCGCAGACTCGCCTCACGCATTTAGCGGCAACGCGTAAGGCGAATCCACAGCTGTTGATTCAAACGGCCGTCAGCCGAAAATCAGTTCCGTGTCGAGCAGTGTGCCGTCTTCATTGTACGTTTCGCCATAAATCTGACTTTGCTCGTAAATAATCACGATTTGCGGATTCGTGCCCGCGCCGCCCCAATATTCAATATTCGTAACGCCGCTGCCTCCTGCGAAATCGGGGTAGAGCTGGACCTTTTCGAATTCCTTCAGTATGGTTTCAAAATCCGTATTTTCCGCTATGATTTTTTTCGCCGTTTCCAAGTCCAGCTTCGGCTGCGCCGGGTCGACTCTGCCGAATATCACCATTTCCTGATACCAAAACCTTCCGGCCTTACGTTCTCCCTCCTCCCGCAGCGCCTCGAGCTGCTGACGCTGTTCTTCGTTCAGCTCGCTTTCGTCGGTATTCCATTTGTCCCACAGGGATTCCGCGAGAATTCGGTTCAGCGTGGTGCATTCGATGCCGCCGCGAAGTTTCGGATCAACGGTCTCTGGAATCAATCGAATCCATAAGTTGTAGCCGGAAGCTGTCGTGCGTCCATACAAACTGTAGTTTCTGCCATTATACGAGAGATACAGGCTTATGTTCTGCTCTCCGACCGTCAGGCTGTCTGCGCTCTCCCTGCCGGCCGATTCGTCCGCCGCCGAAGAATCAGAGGTCAGGCGCCAGTTTCCGGCTCTGAACTTTTTTCCGCTGAAAGAATCCACATAGGCGATATGCAAAGACTCCCCGTCAACATAATAGTTCATAGCCTCAAACATATAGCCCGTCTCCGCCTTGGGGATCAGAACCGGCGCACTGCAAACCTTTTCCAGCAACGCCGCAAGCTCTGCCTTCGAGGAAACACCGGCCATCATGCCGAGTCCGGACGCCTGCAGGTATGCATATACCTCCTGCTCGCTTTTTTCAAGCATCGATTGCAGTTCAGAAAGCTCTTCCAGAGAGCGGCAAACCAGCATGTGAGGCGCATCAACGGGACCTGATGCGTTCTCCCCGCCGCTTTCCCCCGGAAGACTTTCCGTGCCCGCCGATTCCTCCGGCCCTGATGCATTGTCGGACAAGCAGGCGGCAAACAGCAGCGCCGCGCAAAGAAGAATTGCCATAAAACAGCTGCGTTTCAGCTTTTTCACCGTCGTTCCCTCCTTACTGATGGTGAGCGGCCAGATGCGCATTGACCGCTGCCAGGCATGACGAACAATACAGCGTCGCTTCCGGCACCAGACCAGTTCGCCGTGGACTCGCCCCGCACACTTGGCAACGGTGCGCGAAGCGAGTCCGTTTTCGGCAAGAATCAACTCCCGTTACATATCAATGTACTATTCTTCCAGCGGAACCAAAAACGTTTTTAATTCTCCGGACCATGCCTCTTCCAAGCCCGATTCACCCGAGAAATGAACCTTATAGCGAACATCCACAACAAAATGGAGTGCGGTTTTCCCGTCCTCGGTTTTTGTCAGGGTTTTGTATCTGCTTTCCCAGCTTTCTATCTCTCGGACGCCGCCGTAGATCTCGTTCACCTTCGCTTCCGCCGCTTCGGTCAGTTTTTGTTCGTCCACCTCGACGTCCGCCGTATCGGCAAATGCGCCCGGCATTCCCGTGGAAACAGCCACCCGATTTTTGTTCCATTTATAAAGCATTACCGTGCAGACATCCGTTGTTTCATAACCGTTGATAAATATCTTATACTCGAAAGAAACAAAACCGGAACTGCCTTCACTCTCTTCGACGATTATCTCACGCCGTTCATCATTCAAATCAACAAAACCGGCCGCAATCGCGTCGGCTCGCGCCCGCATCGTCTCCATATCGCTGATGACAACTTCATGCTCCGTCACACGAGTATTCAGCTCACGCAATTCGCCGGTCGATGCGTCCAATGAAAAACTCGAAACCGGCACGCTTTTATCTGCAATACGATACAGATGCCGAGGAAATTGGACGCCGTTATACGCTTCTGTTTTATCGTAAGTCCCCGTATACGTTACGCCCTCAAACGTTATGGTTGCCTCCCGGGGCGCAGACGGATCTTCATAAGAGGAATCCCAAGATAATTCCGTTAATCTATACATCGGTCCCGATTCCGCCTGTTCTTGACAGCCGAAGGCGGATAGGGATAAGAACAGGCCAGTAAGACAAAGCGACAAAAGCCGGCTGCTTTTCGTTTTCATCAAATACACCTCCACTTCAATTCGGACGCTCAGCTTAACCTTGTGTTTTCATTGCCGCAGATTATATAATCAGCCAAACCCTTCTTTTCGAACTGTTCATTTCTGGCCAGTTCTTTACAGGCTTCATCAACGGTTACGCCTTCATCCATCAAAGCAAAAAAGGCTTCCGTCCAGTCATTCGCGGCCGCGCAGTCAACGGTTCCCGTAAATCCCACGGCGGTCTCTGCGCCCTGCTCCACGGCTGCTGTCGGCAGATTGGCGGCGCCTTCGCCTCCATCGGCCGTATAACATGCTATGAACATAACCAAGTTCATGTTCGACAGCTCCAAATTGTTTATGGAACCGCTGCTTCTGTAAATGGCCGCGCCTTCTCCGTCTCCCAGAAAGATCATAGTTTCTGTTACCGTGCCGGCGGCATTGACGTTGGAACTGCCATGGCTTCTGCTGACGAACACATTATTCGTGTCCGTGTCCAAATAGGAATCAAGCTGCGCGTTCGTAAAGGCGCCGGTGTATACATTTGCGGCGCTGTACCCGCAATTCAACAAATAGGTTCGGCTGTCGGACAGCGCAGAGGAATGATCATGCCCTGTATTCGTAACCCCCACAAGCGCGGCTCGCGGGTTGACCACAAGCGTAAATGTCGTCGTGCGGTCGGTCACCTTATGTGTGGCCGTTACGGTGGCGGATGTGTATGCCGTTGTTTTAGCAGTGAACTTCCCCGTCAAACCGTTCAAGGTCACATAATTAATATTGTAGCCCGAATACGTAAAATCGGCAGCCGTTGCCCATACCGCGTTTTGCGGTGATGGTATGATTGTTACAGATGCCGTCTCCCCGGAAAACAGATAACACGTATCAATTCTGAAGTTAGACGCCAACTCTCTGCCGCTCAGGCTTCCCGGCGTAATAACCCGCCAGACGCGGGCGTTGTAGCCCGACGTGCCGCTGGTGCCGAGTGTGGAGGACGTATTCAAAGCCGTCCCGTAGGAATACAGATACTTCCCGTTATATGCGCTTTTCAGCAGACAGCCGCCGCCGGAAGCGACCGAGATCGTCCAGACGCAGCGCGCAGGCAGCGCGGACTCGCTCACGGTCTCCACCGTCACCGACGTGCTCGTGGTGCTCGACGGCACGGCCAGATACTTCGTCATGTCCGACTTGGAGCGCAGCACGTACCCGCCGTCCACCGCCTGAAGCTCCCAGCGAATCGAATTCCCCAGCGACGAGATCAGCCCCGACTTCGCGGACGCCGCCCCGGACGCATACCGCAGATAGCCGCCGCCCTCCTTGCCGTTGAGGTAATATGTTCCGTTCGCGACGGTCTGCGTCCCGCCGGTGCTGTAATTCACTGTCAGGGAGGGCTTATACGTCGAGCGGTTATACGATGAGAAGGTCTTTTTGATGTACGTACTGCCGTTCTCCACACTCGCAGGCGCCTTGAACAGCAGCCCCTTGGACTGCGTATAATTGCCGGTCTTCCAGCCCTTGACCGCGTCGGTGATATTAAAAGCATATCGATGTGCGGTAGGCTGCGACGCGCCGCTGCTGTACGAAACGGTCTTTGAGGACAACAAATCCGTGTAGCTGTTCGGATTCACGTTCGACCAGTTCGCCGTGGACTCCGTCCAGGTGTTGCCGGTGAACACGTAGCAGTACACCATCATCGCCTCGTCCTCGCACATCAGGTCGCGCAGCTCGACGGTCGCGGAAGTGATTTTATCGGCGGAAGGGACAGCGGAGAGCGAAAGCCCGGGGAATTTCATCAGCACCCGCGAAACCCCGTAGGTGGCGCGGTTGCCGATGGTCAGCGACCAGGAGTCGCCGTCCGAGCCGGACAGGCTGTTGAGCGTCACGTCCTCAATGGCGCCGGCGGCGGAGGTGATTTCGATGGTCGGGTCGATGCGGATGGGATAGACCGTATCTTCATCCAGCAGATAGTCCGGGTCGATATGGATGGTCAGCTTATATTCCTGATTTGCCCGCACCGTTTCGTGCGTAAGCGTACCGAGCGTGTTGTTGCGCTCGTCTGCGGTAAAAATCAGGATATCGCCGATCGCCGCCTTCACTGCGCCGCTTGCATCGGTCAGATAATACGAGCCGTCCCGGTTGGTCAGCGACAGGCCGTTGGTCAGGATGGTGAATTCGTATTCGGTCTGACCGGTGTATTCACGGACGACGATGTCCTCCTTGAAGCCGGTATAGGTCAGCGTGTATTCGTAATCGGTTTTATCGTCATAGGTATAGGCGACCGTATTCGCGTCCAGCCGGCGCGCCGTCGAGACGGCAGGCGCGGCGGAGGACGAAGCCCCGGCAGGGATCAGGCGCAGCGAAACGCCGTCCGCCTGCAGCCGGATGCCGTCAGACAGCTTTTGCGAAAACGTCGTGACGGCGCTGTTGGCCGCCGTCCGATAAGCACCGGGCGTCTGCGCGTCCTGCACGACGTTCAGCCGGATATCCTCAATCTCGCCCGAATCGGTCACATATTTCACGGGGTAGTCGAACAGATACTGCGTCCGGCTGCCGTCGGCGTTTTTGAAGATGACGTTATAGAGCGAATCGCCCTCTTCATACTAAAACCCGATTAAAACTGTACAAAAACCGAGCATAATCTTGCATATATGGATTATGTGAAGGTTTTTGTCAACAGTTTTATTGGGTTTTAGTATTATACATGCGCTCGACGTGCAGGCGTTCGAGCGCCGTTTCATAGCCGACAGCCTCCGGCACGCTGTCCGCGTCCAGCGGGCCGAAATAGTCGTAAGGGTCCGCAAGCCCGGCCAGCACGTCCTCGTAGGTGACGGCGGCTGCGCCTGCAGCGTCCGCCGGCGGCTGCACGGAGACAGCCGAAACGGTCGGAAAAGCGGTAAAAACGGACAAAAGGATGCACAGGGTCAGCAGCAGGCTCAAACGTTTGCAACGGGGTTTCATAAACAATCCTCCTTCATTTGTTTTGGTACTGGCTGCGATGGTGTGTTCCTCTGTCCACAGAATAGCATAAAACGCTTCGGTTGTCAAATCATACCACAAATGTTTACACTTATTTAACGTTGACGGCGCCAAAATCTTTGCTTACCCCCTTGACAAACCGGCGCAGGTGCGGTATAATCGGTGTCGATCTTTGAAATGCGTTGACAGGGACTAAGCATTGTGAGCGCAGCCGCATTCAGAGAGCTGCCGGTCGGTGCGAGGCAGCGCGGCTTTGCAATGTGAACTCACCCTTGAGCTGTCTCGCTGAAAGCGCCGCTTTTACGGCGGCGTGCGTAGGCGTGAACGGGTTTCTCACCGTTAACACGAGACGACCTTGCTGGAGGTTGTGCGCAGAGAAGCGCGGCGTTTTTTCGCACGCGCTGTTCGCTTGACAGTTTACGGGTCCGTGCCGCATGGTCTTTGATCGGCACGGGCCTTTTTGCGTTGCTTCATCGGTCAAAAATCCATCAAAAGAAAGTGTGAGTCGTGCAATGAAATTTTCCTTTTCCACCCTTGCCTGCCCCGGCTACACGTGGGCGGACATCTACTCGATGGCCAAGGACCTCGGCTTCGACGGCATCGAGGTGCGCGGGCTGGGCAACGACATTTTTGACGCGTCGAAGAACATGCCCTTTTCCCCGCGGCTGCTGCCCGCGACCAGGCAGAAGCTGGCCTCGCTGCGGCTGACGATCCCCTGCCTGTCCTCGGGCTGCTGCCTGCGCGACGGCGCGACCGATGAAACGGTGGCGGAGGTGCGCGCATACATCGAAGCGGCCGAGAGCATCGGCACGCCTTATGTTCGTGTGCTCGGCGACCTGAATCCCGCGCCCGACGGCGAAGTGGATGATGAAAAAGTCCTTTCCGCGCTGCGTGCGCTGCTGCCCTACGCAGAGGAAAAAGGCGTAACGCTGCTGGTGGAGACAAACGGCGTATATTCCGACACCGCACGCCTGCGCGCGGTACTCGACCGCGCGCCGTCCGACAACGTCGGCGCGCTCTGGGACGTTCACCATCCCTATCGCTTTGCGGGCGAAAAACCCGAAACAACCGTGCAGAATTTGGGAATGTACATCAAGCACGTGCACATCAAGGATTCGGCCGTCGCCGCCGACGGCAGCGTCGAATACCGCCTGATGGGCGAAGGCGACCTGCCGGTCGACGAAATCATGCGCTCGCTGCGCAGCGTGAACTACGAGGGCTTCCTCTCGCTGGAATGGGTCAAGCGCTGGCTGCCCGAGCTGAGCGACGCGGGTGTGGTGATCCCGCAGTTCATCCATTATATGTCGCGCTATACCGAGCGGCCGCGCTCGAGCGGCCGGCTGCAGGACAACCGCGCGGGCACCGGCAAATACGTCTGGGAAAAGGACACGCTCATTGACCTGACCTTCCCGCAGGTGCTCGACCGGATGGTCGAGGAGTTCCCCGACCAGTACTGCTTCCGCTACACGACCTGCGACTACACGCGCACCTACCGCGAATTCCGCGACGACGTGGATACCTTCGCCCGCGCACTCATTTCACTGGGCGTCAAGCGCGGCGACCACGTGGCCATCTGGGCAACCAACGTCCCGCAGTGGTACACCACCTTCTGGGCAACGGTAAAGATCGGCGCCGTGCTCGTCACCGTCAACACCGCATACAAGATCTATGAGGCCGAGTACCTCCTGCGCCAGTCGGATACGCACACGCTCGTGATGACCGACGGGTTCAAGGACTCCGACTACGTAGCGATCATAAAGGAGCTCTGCCCCGAGCTTGCCGAGACAGAGCGCGGCAAGCCGCTGTATTCCAAGCGGCTGCCCTTCCTGCGCAACGTCATCACCGTCGATTCCGAACAGCCCGGCTGCCTGACCTGGGAGGGCGCGCTGGCCCGCGCCGACGAAACGCCGGTCGAGGAGGTCTACCGCCGCGCCGCCGCCATCTCCAAGCACGACGTCTGCAATATGCAGTACACCTCCGGCACCACCGGCTTCCCCAAGGGCGTTATGCTGACGCATTACAATGTCGTCAACAACGGCAAGAACATCGGCGACTGCATGGACCTCTCCACCGCAGACCGGCTGATGATCCAGGTGCCGATGTTCCACTGCTTCGGCATGGTGCTGGCAATGACCGCCGCGATGACGCACGGCACGACGATGTCGCCGATCCCCGCGTTCTCGCCCCGCATCTCGCTCGACTGTATCAACCGCGAGCAGATCACCGCCTTCCACGGCGTGCCGACAATGTTCATCGCCATGCTCGAGCATCCCGATTTTGAAAAAACCGACTTCTCGCATATGCGCACCGGCATTATGGCCGGCTCGCCCTGCCCCGTCAAGGTGATGCAGGACGTCATCGAGAAGATGCATATGCCTGAAATCTGCATCACCTACGGCCAGACCGAGGCGTCCCCCGGCTGTACGATGAGCAAGACGACCGACTCCATCGAAACGCGCGTGAACACCGTCGGCGGCGCAATGTTCGGCGTGGAATGCAAAATCGTCGATCCCGAGACCGGCGCCGACCTGCCTGACGGCACAGACGGCGAGTTCGTCGCGCGCGGATATAATATAATGAAGGGTTATTACAAGATGCCCGAGGCCACCGCCGCCGCCATCGACGCGGACGGCTGGCTTCACACCGGCGATCTGGCGCGCCGCAATCCGGACGGCAACTACAAGATCACCGGCCGCATCAAGGATATGATCATCCGCGGGGGCGAAAACATCTACCCCAAGGAAATCGAGGACTTTATCTACACCCATCCGAAGGTCAAGGACGTGCAGGTCATCGGCGTGCCCGACGAACAGTACGGCGAGGAAATTATGGCCGTCGTCATTCTGCGCGAGGGCGAAACGCTCACCGAGGACGAGCTGAAGGACTATATCCGCAGCCATATGGCCAAGCACAAGACCCCGCGCTATATCTCGTTTGTCGACGCGTTCCCGATGAACGCCGCCGGTAAGATCCTCAAGTACAAAATGCGCGAGAACGCCGTCGAGGAGCTCGGTTTGCAGAAGGCCAGCAAGATCGTGACGGCGTAAGGCTCCGGGCGTTTCGGCCGAAATCGGGATATGCTTCCCGAAGCGGCTTCGGAACGGCCGCAGCTCCTTACGGCATGCAAAAAGCAGACGGTTCGGGCGCCGTCTGCTTTTGTTCTGCCTGATTATTCGATGGCGATCTGATTGGGCTTCGGCAGTGCCTTGGTTTCCCGTTTCGGGATCGAGAGTTTCAGGATGCCGTCCTCAAATTTAGCGGAAACGTCTTTTTCGGTTATGCCGTCGCCGATATAAAAGCTGCGGCTGCATTCTCCGCAATAACGCTCGCGGCGGATATAGCGGCCCTTGTCGTCCTTTTTGTCCCTGTCAAGCCCCTTGCTTGCGCTGACGGTCAGATAACCGTCCGATATCTGTGCGTGGATCTCATCCTTATTGAAGCCCGGAAGATCAATGTCCAGCTCATAGGAATCGTCCTTTTCCCGAATGTCGGTTTTCATCAGCGTTTTTGCAGGCTTCCCGTACAACGGGTCGCGGTACGAAAACACCGGCAGCAGATCAAACGGATCCCCAAACATATCATCGAACAGATTCTCACCAAAACGTCTAGACAACATAAATCATTCCTCCAATCGTTATCGGTCCGCAGACAGCCGGCATTTTTTCCGGCTTTGCGGGCTTTTGCTGTCCGGCTCTCCGCCGTTTGGCAGTGAGTCGTTTTGGCTGCTTATAAATCGTGCCCTTTTCTTAAGCACATACTATATTATAATCAAAAAATTAGCACTGTCAAGAGGTGAGTGCTAATTTTAACAAAAAATTCATATTTTTTCGCTTGCCGCAGCAGAAACGCCTGCGTTCGGCAAAACCGACATTCGCTCGTAAGCGGCACCGGTACCGATCCGCCATAGAGCGCCCAAAGGCAGCGAATGCATCATCAGAATATTCATCCGAATGCTCCGGCTCTTCAAATATAAAGCGGCTGAACAGCCGCTGTGCATTTCCGCGCTGCCGCCTGCCGTTTATTTCAGCATATGGAAAAGCATCGCCTTCTTTTCCCTCGCTTTTCAACTTTGCAAAACATAAACGGTTGTTTTTTCAAATACCGCTTCAGGAACACAACCGGCAAAAATTTCCGCACCGTGATTTTGAAGCGCAATTCCTGCTCCCCACGGCACAAATTCAGCTTTCTATTCCCTGCAAACCAGCGCGCAACGCAGCGTACGCAGCAGCCGCAGCAGCAAGTCGTTGCGTTTGCGCGCATAAGTCTGCCATGAAGCGCTGTACTGTCCGTACTGCGCGTGATAGCGGTTGATTTTGATTTCTACACGCTCGCACGGGTCGATCAGCCGGTCGCAGAGCATCCGCAGCGCGGGCAAGACCTGCGAAGCGGCAAATTCAGGGAACAGCGAAAAGTCCCGAAGCTGCTCCAGAAGCAGCAGCCAGAAATGGAATTCCCCGTCCGACGGCGCATACCGGTCCCCACAGCAAACAATACCGTAAAAGTGCCATTCTTCCCATAAATACGCCAGCAGACAGCGCTGCAGGCGTTCCCCTATACAGCCGGGAAACGCTAAAATCGGCAGAACGCTCTCGTCGGCTTCCCCGATGCGCAGCGGCTCTTCGATTCCGGCGGCTTTCCAGCGCGCGCGGTCGAAACGGCCGGACGCACACGCATATTCGAGCCGTTCGGCCAAAAGACTGCGGAAGCGCATCACCTGTTCGTCCTCCGGTTCATAAAAAGAGAGGTCAAGCAGCGCCTGCCGGCGGATGCCGGCGCGCTGTGTGAAATTCCGGGGGCTCATCGTGTCGGGCAGCGGCGTTTCGCCGGACAGATAGCGGTGCAGCAGCGCACGTGCGCGGACGACGGCGGGGTCGTCCGCGGGCAGCGCGAGGTCGCGGGCGCGCTGAAGCGCACGGGCGGTGGTCTTGTACCGGCAGTTTTTGCTCGTGGCCGTCTCCGCCGAAAGGTACGCGCCCCAGGAGCCGTCCTCCCGCTGCTCGCCGGCAAGGTCGTCATACAATGCAAACTGCTTTGCCCACGCATAGGCGTCCTCCGCCTCCGTTTCGTCCCCGATCAGCTCGCGCGCGAGGATATACTCGGCGAAGGGCGCAGGGTCATGCTCCTGCAAAAAGGTGACATAAGGGAGCAGACAGCGGTCCATCACACAGTCTTAAAGCGCGGAGACGAGCTTCTCGGTGTCCGATGCGATGACCAATTCCTCGTTGGTCGGGATGACGTATACGCGCACGCGGCTGCCGTCGGCCGAGATGTCGCAGGGCGCGGGCAGCTTCTTGACATTGGCGTTCTTCTCAGGGTCGATGCGGATGCCGAGATAATCCATCTCTTCCAGCGCGCCGGCGCGGACCTCAGGCGTATTCTCGCCGATACCGGCGGTAAAGACGACACAGTCCAGCCCATTCATCGCCGCAGCGTACGAGCCGATGTATTTCTTGATCCCGTAGCAGAGGATATCATACGCCAGCTTGGCCTGCTTGTTGCCGGCGCGGACGGCGGCCATCACATCGCGCAGGTCGGAGGAAACCTCCGAAACGCCCAGCAGGCCGCACTGCTTGTTCATAAAGTTGCCCATCTCGGAAGCGGGGATGTTCTCCTTCTCCATTATGAACGGCACGATGGCGGGGTCAATGCTGCCGCAGCGCGAACCCATGATGATCCCCTCCAGCGGCGTGAATCCCATGCTCGTGTCAATGACCTTGCCGTCCTTGACCGCGGAAATCGAGGACCCGTTCCCGAGGTGGCAGGTGACGATCTTCGTGCCTTCCGCACCGCGGCCGAGGTATTCGATGGCCTTCTCGGACACATAGCGGTGCGATGTGCCGTGGAAGCCGTAGCGGCGGATTTTATACTTTCTGTACAGCTCGTAGGGAATCGGGTAGAAGTACGCCTTCTCGGGCATCGTGCGGTGGAAGGCGGTGTCGATGACCAGCACCTGCGGGGTGGTCGGCAGGACCTCCATACAGCCGCGGATGCCCAGCAGATGCGGGACCGTGTGCAGCGGCGCGATGTCGCGGCACTTTTCCAGGTCGGCAAGCACCTGCTCGCTGACGAGCACCGGCTCGGTCAGCCATTCGCCGCCGTTGACGATACGGTGGCCGATGGCGCCGATCTGGTGCATATCGGTCAGGCATCCGTGCTCCTTGTCCAGCAGACTGTCAATGAGCGCCTGCGTCGCCTGCGCGTGGGTGGGCATAGGGATTTCGGCGGTATAATCGGGCTTGCCGGCGGCGTGGTGGGTGATTTTGCCGTCGATGCCGATCCGCTCACAGATACCCTTGGCGATGACCTCGTGCTTGTCCATATCAAAAAGCTGATACTTCAGCGACGAGCTTCCCGCGTTGACTACGAGTACATACATAACAAAAACAAACATCCTTTCTTTTGCGCCTGATGCGCCGCGCCCGGCAAAACCGACCCCGGGCGCCTTTTTTCCTTGACTTTTTTGCCGTTAAACATTATACTACTGTAAAAGAAAAAATGCAAGTCCTTTCCGCACGGAAAAGGCTCTGCCGCCGAAAGGAGCGCTGCCGTTTGCGCGTCGCCGCCGTCATCTGCGAATACAACCCCTTTCACTTCGGACACAAAAAGCAGCTTGAGGTGCTGAAAACGAAATACGACGCCGTCGTCGGCATTATGAGCGGCGATGCGGTACAGCGCGGCGAAGCGGCCATCGCGGACAAGTACGTCCGTGCGCGCGCCGCCGTCGAATGCGGGATGGACGCGGTATTCTCGCTGCCCTTCCCGCACTGCTGCGCGTCCGCTGCGGACTTTGCGCGCGCGGGCGTGTATGTCGCCGACGCGCTGGGCGCCGATGCGCTGGCCTTCGGCGTGGAGGACGACTTCGCGCAGGTGGAACGCGCCGCCGCCGTCACCGGCGCGCCCGGCTTCCGCGAAACGCTCGACGCGCTCATCAAACGCGAAAGAAACCTCTCCTACCCCAAGGCGGTCAGCCGTCTTGCGGGCGCGGAAGCCGCGTCGCTGCTGCAAAAGCCCAACAACATTCTGGCCGTAGAATACCTGCACGCCCTGCGCGGGCTGCAAAGTCCGCTGAAGCCCGAGCCGGTCGCACGCGACGGCGCCTGCGCATCCTCCTCGTCGCTCCGCACGCTGCTGCGCGAAGCGGGCCGGGACGCGTTCCTCCGCGCGCTGCCCGAGGGCAGCCGCCGCGTATACGGAGAACTGGACGGCGACGTCTTCCCGCGTGACACCGAGCGGCTTTCCCGCGCGCTGCTGCTGCTCCTGCGCGGCGGAAAGACCGACCTTTCGCAGCTCTACGGGACGGGCGGCGGTCTGGGCGGACGGATGGTCCGCGCCGCTGCCGAGGCGGACAGCCTTGCATCGCTTGTCGCCCGCTGCCGGGCGGCCGGCTTCACCGATGCGCGCGTGCGCCGCGCGGCCTTGGCCGTCCTGCTGGACATTCGCCGTGAGGCCGTCCACCGAAAGCCCGCCTATACCCTGCTGCTGGCGATGAATGCGGCCGGCAGGGAACTGCTTCGCACACTGCGCCCGGCCCTGCCGGTCGTTACCAAGCCCGCACGCGCCGCCGAAGCAGGTCCGGAAGTCAAAGCCGCCTTCGCCGCCGAAGTGCGGGCCGATGCGCTCCTCGCGCTCACCGCGCCTAAGCCTCAGTTCGGCAACTCCCTCCGCCGCTCCCCATTTGTCTGCGGATGACGTCGGCGGCGCCAAGGCCGCTATAATCCATATACAATTGCGAAAAGCGTTTCGTATTCTATCGGCGTTTGTCAATCGGGCGTCGCTCGTAATGGATAAAGCCAACGTCAACGACCTGTCCTTTTAACACCGCTCCGGCTCCACCTCCCTTCGTATATCGGAGGCACCGCCAATAAGCTGCGGTGTTGCAAAAAAACGGAAGCTCCCTTACCAAGGCGCCGGCAAAACCGGTGCAGGGCATAAATCCATATACAAAACCGGAAAACCCTTCGCCGCTTTTTCTCAAGCGTCGGGCGTAAGCGCAAAAGAGCAGCCGAAAGCTATCCGTCCTGCCGTTTTATAAAATTTGATGAGGATCAACGTATTCTGCCCTCCTACATTTCCTGCGTTCGCTGCGCTTCCATGATGAGCGGTCCACGCACACATGCAGAAATCCGTTAAAAAATAAGGCGTATGACCGGCGCAGGAGCATCTTCATCAGTTTTCTTTTTACATAAATTTCATATCTGTGAAATTTAATTCTTCTTGTCATTATATACAGAAAATATTATAATAAATAAAAACAGGATGTTTTTCCAATTCGTGCTTGCATGGAATGAAATTTCAACGGGTTTTCTATCAAAATTGGATTTTGTTATACGGCATTGAAGGTTATCGAAGAACGGCCGGCATCAGCCGCTTGATTCCGAGCACCGTCAAAGCGCCCGGAATGGCCCGATGTTTTTCACATACTCCCTGATATACTCGTCTGCGCGCTTCCATGCCATTCCGAAAATGTCCCCCATTCGCCAAACCCGAAAGAACGGTTCTTTTGCTTTCAACAATTTCTTCTTTTTTATTTTTTCTCTCCTTACAAACGAGGGACGCCGGCCGAATGCCGGCGTCCCTCGTTTGCACCGTTATTTTCTTTTGCTCTTTTGACTTCCTAAAGCATTATGGAGGAAAGGAGGCGAACAACAATATACTTCTCCGGAACGGACAGAGCATATCATTAAACGAATTCCGGCCTCCAATCCTTACAATTCCGCCGCTTCCCCACACGCATCTGCTCCACGTACAGGAAAAAATGATTTTGTCACGGTCTCTCAAGCGAAAAAAGCCTTGTTCCCGTTTCCCGCATGCAAATGCATTTTGCACATCTGTTCATATATGCTCCCGCCGGCTTCGCGACGCAGAAATCAGACACGGCAAATACACCATCGCGCGCCTTGTTTTTTCCTTAACGCCGCCCCATATCCGCCCAACGCCGGCATTGGGCGGAAAAACAGAAAGCCCGAGCCATCACACGGCCTTCCGAACCCCTCTTTTGCAAAGCGGCATAAAAGGTGCGCGCCCTTCAGACCGGCGTTTCCCGTGCCTGAATATCGCAATAGCTGCCGCCGGCTTTTCTCCGATAATAAGCAGCGTCTCATTACAGAGCTTGTCCTATCAAAAAAAACACAAGCGCAGGAACCGGCTTGCCCGTCGACGAAATTCTTCCACCCATTCACGAATTCCTTTACGAAGTGCAAGAAATCCAAATCTATGGATAACGGGCATACGGGTCACATCTGCATACGAACGCCGTCTTATCCGACTTCCTTTTCCCGTCCGCCGTACCAAAAAGACAAATGCCGTTATATATTGCGCGCCGAACAACGCAAAATGCCTTAAAAGCCAGGGTTTTCCGGCGTTCTGCGTTGTTCAGGCGCTTGGATTTCGCGCGATGGTCCGCAAAATCTTTTTCCCTCGCCGCATAGCGCACCACGCTATGCAATGCGGATGCGCATGGATTCATGACCGTATATCCTTAAAAACGGTCATGAAGATCCGTTTACAATGAAATTGCCCGCCAAAGGCAGGCAAACAGGCCGCATAACGATTTGTTCAGCAGACACTGAAGGATAAACCGTACTCCTTTTGCCGTTCCGTTCTCCTGTTGCCCAACATTCGTGGAATCGGGAAAACAAACGTTTTTCAATGATTTTGCCGGATTTCGTTATGCACCCGTTTTCGGCCTTTCCTTCCTGGTTCGGCAGTTGCCGCTTTTCAGCCGCCGTTTTTGAAAATCACGAATTTAACCTGAAAATCCGCGCAAAAGACTTGAAAATCCGGCGCAATTGTGATACAATACGAAATTGGTTAAGAATGTAAAGAATATCCGCCCTTCCTTCTGCCGGACGGCAGCCGGGACGCGGGCGCAGAAAGGAACGTGAAAAACATTATGTTAACCAAGAAGAGCGTTGAGGACATCAATGTAACGGGCAAAAAAGTACTCGTCCGCTGCGACTTCAATGTGCCGATGGAGGATGGCCGCATCACCGACGACAACCGTATCGTGGGGGCACTGCCGACAATCAAATATCTGCTGGCGCATAACGCGCGGGTGATCCTCTGCTCGCACATGGGCCGCCCGAAGGGTGAATTCAACCCGAAATATTCGCTTGCACCCGTCGCCAAACGCCTGTCCGAGCTGCTGGGCAAGGAAGTTACGCTCGCCGCCGACGTCGTCGGGCCTGACGCGCAGGCCAAGGCGGCCGCGCTCAAGGACGGCGAAGTCCTGCTGCTCGAAAACGTCCGCTTCCACAAGGAGGAGGAAAAGAACGATCCCGCGTTTGCCAAACAGCTCGCATCGCTGGCTGAAATTTATGTCAATGACGCGTTCGGCACCGCGCACCGCGCCCATGCGTCCACGGCAGGCGTCGCCGACTATCTGCCGGCGGTCTGCGGATACCTGATTCAGAAGGAAATCTCGATTATGGGCGGCGCGCTCAACAATCCGACGCGTCCGTTTGTAGCGATTCTGGGCGGCGCAAAGGTTGCGGACAAGCTCAAGGTCATCGAGAACCTGCTGACGAAGGTGGATACGCTCATCATCGGCGGCGGCATGGCTTACACCTTCCTTGCCGCGCAGGGCAAGGGTATCGGCACATCGCTGTACGATGCGGAGAAGCTCGATTACTGCAAGGATATGCTCAAAAAAGCCGATGAAAAGGGCGTGAAGCTGCTTTTGCCGGTCGACACGGTCGTCGCCGCTTCGTTCCCGGATCCGATCGACGCGCACATCGAAACCGAAGTCGTCTGCTCGGATTCCATTCCGGCGGACAAAATGGGTCTGGACATCGGCCCCAAGACGCGCGAACTGTTTGCCGAAGCGGTCAAAGCCGCCAAAACCGTCATCTGGAACGGACCGATGGGCGTATTTGAGAATGACGAGCTGGCAAAGGGGACCATCGCGGTTGCGCAGGCGCTGGCCGATTCCGACGCAACGACGATCGTCGGCGGCGGCGACAGCGCGGCAGCGGTCGAGAAGCTGGGCTTTGCCGACAAAATCACGCATATTTCCACCGGCGGCGGCGCATCGCTCGAATTCCTCGAGGGGCTGGAGCTTCCCGGCATCGCCTGCCTGAACGACAAATAAATCGAGAAAAGGAAGATTTCGTTATGTCCAACAAGAACAGAAGAACCGTCATTGCCGGCAACTGGAAGATGAACAAGACCCCCGCCGAGGCGGTTGCGCTCATCAAGGACATCCGTGCGGAAATTGACGGGAAGGATACCTCCGGCTGCGAGGTCGTCGCCTGCGTACCGTTCGTTGACCTGGCTGTCGTCCTCGATGCCTGCAAGGGCAGCGCGATCAAGGTCGGCGCAGAAAATGTGCACTGGGAAAAGAACGGCGCCTATACCGGCGAAATCAGCGCCGATATGCTCAAGGAAATCGGCGTGGAATACGTCATTATCGGCCACAGCGAGCGCCGGCAATACTTCGGCGAGACCGACGAGACAGTTAACCTTCGCGTCAAGGCGGCGCTGGCCGCCGGCCTGAAGGTGATTCTCTGCGTCGGCGAGCTGCTCGCGCAGCGCGAGCAGGGCATTACGGCCGAGGTTGTCGCGCTCCAGACAAAGGTTGCGCTTCAGGGCGTGAGCGCAGACGAGCTGAAGAACGTCATTATCGCTTACGAGCCGGTCTGGGCCATCGGTACCGGACGCACCGCGACCAGCGAGCAGGCCGACGAGGTCTGCGGCGTTATCCGCGCCGTCGTTGCAGGGCTGTATTCCGACGCGGCGGCCGAAGCGCTGACCATCCAGTACGGCGGCTCGATGAACGCCAAGAACGCCGCCGAACTGCTTGCGATGCCGAACGTTGACGGCGGCCTCATCGGCGGCGCATCACTGAAAGCCCCTGACTTTGCGGTTATTATCAACGCCGCGCAGTAAAGCAAGAGCAAAGCCGGAGCAGCACGGAAGTGCTTGGCCGATCTGTCAGGACGGTGCTTCAGCATTTCCTTTTCGCCAACGGCAAAATCTTTTTGCAAGGGAACCTTTTTTGATAAAGGTTCCCTTGCGTGTTTTATACGAAAACGCAATTGCAGATATGCGCTTTTGTGCAAAAGCGGCGCCGGCATTCGAGGTTCGTTTCAAATGATTTTAACCGTTTGAAAGCCGTTCGGCCGCTTTTTTCTGCAAAGGATTTACCGGCACGGCCAAAACGATTTGGCATGCGACAAATTTACAAGCCATTTTCCGGCCGTAAACTTTACTCTTATTTTTTTCAGGCGCTGTTGTGCTTTTGCCGTGGCATAATGCTGTAAATTTCATATAGTTAATTGGCAGGCGCGTCGATCGACCGCTCCCATAAAACAAATACCGAACAGGTTTTGTTTCACGTGGAACAATTCGGAAAAACCGCATTGAATCAAATATAAGGTCTTTTACATGTACTGAATTCAAAAAGTTTTATTCAGAAAGAGCTATGACTTTTAGCCTTGAAGCGTGAAACAATTGGTCTGAGAGCATTTTATCCGTCCATGAAACGTGTTTTTTGCGCAGCAGCCGAAATTGCTTTTTGTCTGTTGTACTTTCTATATCGAGGTTTACGCAAGCGAATGTTTCACGTGAAACATACCGAAGCACTTTTGTTCCGCAACGACAAAAACAGTTAAACGCACGATGCAATTCGCAACTGAAGCTGCATTGTTTTGGCCAATGGCCGGTTCAAATTCGTTATAAACACAATTCAGTTTTGTATTGTCGTTTCACACAAAACACAAGCGTCAATTTTACGGACTGCATAATGCTGTTGAGCAAATCTGATATAGAATTTATGCACGTTTATATAGGCCTTTATGACACTTCCGAATAAAACAATTGCCTGCGAGCGTGTCGGATTCCCGAAGAATTAAATACTTGCCAAAACCTATGCGTTATTTTTTATGCAAATGTAAGCTCTGGCTTTTCGCTCCCGCTGATTTTTTCATCGGCTCAAAAAGTCGTGCGCAATCGCACCATAAATGTCACATTATCGGAAAGACTTTTATAATACGATTTCTTGATAAAACCGTTTGAATCCGGATCACGCACGGCAAATGCTGCGGCTTGCAAATCCTTTTGGTCTTACCGGAAATCAATGTTGCACGGCAGTCTCTTCGGACTTTGTTCGCAAGTCGTTTGCTTTGGCAAATGGCAAATATAAGAACAGGCCTAAACGGATGCCGATTCTTGTTATGCTACAATGGCGTGGATATTCTTCTGAAAATTATACGATTGCAGCAAAACTTGCTTTTTCAAAACAAACAGGCAAAACGTGTAAAAAACGACAGCAAGCCAAACGCTCGCTGTCGTTTTTGCCATTTGCGCAAAGGATTGCACAAAAAACCGTGGATAACATTTTTATAAGTGCCGCCGCAGACATATCAATTTGCTTTTCAGATTCTATGTCATTTTAATCTTGAATTCAGCCTTTATCACTTTGGCCTGTTTATAACCGAACAAAACATGCTCTATGGCAAAACAATATCTTTTTATATGTGAATTATATATTATATATATGTTTATATTGTATATTGATATGCCGAACGACTGAGGCAAATAAAGTTCCTGCCGTTTTTCAACAAACGGCGCGCTTGTTTTTACCACGCTTTTTACAGCCGGTCCGCTTTCTGCACGGATATCTTAATTTCCTATGCCGTTTCCCAAACATACAAAGGCAAAAAAACAATATGCGTAGGCGTGGAATACGCCTACACATTTTCTTCGCGTATAAAACGCATCGGTGTGAAACGCATACCATCCGCATTCTGTTCCTCCGCAGCAGCCGCAAAGCCCAGACGGATATAGGCCGGAACGGCATTCGGCGAAGCATGTACAGTGTACATTTCATTGTCGCTCACCGTAAGCAGATGTTCCCACAGCCGGCGACCGATGCCCTGCCGCTGATAGGACGCCTGAACAAAAAAGCAGCAGATATGTCTGCGTCCTTCCTTCACGGCAAGCACCCCAACAAGCGCTTCGTTTTCAAAGGCGCCGAACAGCTCCAAGGATTGCACAAGCGTCCGATCCTCAATAAAAGCCAGAAAGTTATCCACGCCTCTGGGTGCATACAGTGGAGCAACGGAATGCATAAAAGTCTCCCGCATCAGCCGGACTGCCGAATCGGTTTGTGATTTGCCATTGATCAGACGGATTTCCATATGTCCGCTCTCCTTTTGCTCCGATTTTTGACTCCCGCTTCAATCCCGCCGCCAAACGGCGGACAGGCAAAACGGCAAAAGGCGGTTTGCCTGTCTGCCGTTTTTAAGGCAGTACCGCAGAATTCTGATGGTGCGGCGCTGTCAGATTATCCGTCAGTCTGAACAAAAAATACGCGCGTTTCGTGGAGCTCAATTTTTATGGCGAATGCCGGAAATACTGCAAGCCGCCGTCCCGTCATGACTTCAGCGTGTATTGCGGCGGGGAAGCCCTGAATTTCTAACGAAAATTTGTTTTTGCAAAGTTCTCAAAAGATGCCAAATGCGGCTCAAGGCGCGACTCAAGGCTGCCGCCGTTGCGCAGCAGCTCAGTCAGCAGGTCGGACGAGACAGCAGCGATATTCGTATATCCCGGCGCGTAAAGCAGCGCCGCATCTGCACGGACGTGATCAAAAATCCGTTCGAGCATCAGCGCCTGATCGTTGTCGCTGAGATAGAAATGCACGTAATTGTTCATCAGTGCCTGCCGCATATGTGCGTGCGAGGCGGCAAAAAACGCGTTGAGAAGAATGCCGGTGCGTTCGCTGTCCTCCTGCAGCACGGGCACGCCCAATCCGCAGGTCAGCCCGTCCAGCGGGGAAACGGCTTCGCCGTCCGCCGAAAGCGCGGGCAGCGGCAGCAGACCCCAATCGACGTCCTGCTCCGCAAGAACCGAAGCAAAATCCAGCCGGTAAATGAAAAACGCCAGCCGCCCCTCGCCGAACGCATTCAGCGCAGACTGTCCGGAGGCGGGGAACATCGCCTTGCTGTCCAAAAACGCGCCCAGCGTATCCAGCGCAGACTGCGCCTTTTCATAGTCATATCGCAGCTCAAGCGGCTGGCCGGCACTGTCACCGAACGCGCGAACGCCCGAGGTTTGCCAGAGCGAAAGCAAAAATTCGTCATCATTATAATAGGAACTGTAGCCGAAAATGTCGTGCGAGCTGTCCGGCGACCGTTTATCCATCGTTTCGGCAGCAACGGTTTCGGCAATTTCCCGCAGCTTGCCAAGCGTCCATTCCTCCGAAGCAGCCAGCTTCTCCATCGAGTCGTATCCGGCCTTATCAAGCAGCGTGCGGTTATAATAGACGACCCACGCCGAATTCTCCGCACCGGTTGCGCTGCCGAAAACTGCGTAGCAGGTACTGCCGATAACGCTGTCGGTCGAAAGCGGCTTTGTCATATATTCGGCAGAAAGGTCAAAATAAGGCAGGGAATACAGGTTCAGAAGCTCGCCTGCCGCCGCTGCGGCCGCAAGATCACGCGCAGGCGCGAGGACCGCGTCCGCATATTGCGTGCCCGCAGTGCGGGCAGTTTTGAGCTCACCGGCCAGCGTGCCGGTTTTGAGCGCTTTTTCCCGAACCTCTATACCATATTTGGCAGCCATAAGCTCATTACGCTTGACTGCGGCCATATCAACAAGCCCCGGCTCATCCTCCTCGGCAGGAACGACAAAGCCCGTCTCGGTCGTCGCAAGCGTAAAGACATAACCTGTATAATCCCGCTCGGGCAGTGTTTCCAGCCACTCCTCGGCAGAAAGCTTACGTTCCGGCTCCGAGCCGGCAGCCGATGACTCCTCTCCCGACGATGTGCCGGATACATCGGGAATATTCGGCACGTTTTCACAAGCGAACAGCGTGCCGGTCAGCAGGCAGATACAGGCCAGCAGCAACGCCGGCACGCGTGTTTTCGATTTGCTCATAGGTATTTTCCTTTCCCGTTCGCCGGACGGAAAACCCGGCCGGAGACAAGGCGTTTCGCATCTGTCAGAGCTTCAGCTCGACCGTCAGTGTGGAGAAAAGCGCCGATTTAAGCACCGCTTCGACCGATTCGCCGGGCTCAAGCGTCTGCTTGCCGGGCGCATCAAACACGATGCGCGCTGGCGCTCCGTTGTCCAAAAGGACCAGTGCGCCCGAGGGGTAAGACTCAACCACACGGCAGGAAAACCGCGTGCCCTCGCGGCCATGCAGCGCGTCGATTTGATACAAAGCGGCCAGACGCGCTTCCAGCATTGAGCAGCGTTCCTCCGTCTCCGAGCAGCAGCGGGCAGCGTCACGCAGCTTTTCATCAAAACGGCTGTCGTTGGCAACTGCGGCGCCATAACGAATGCTGTTTTTGATCGCACGCTGGACCAGCAGATCCGCATAACGGCCGGCAGGATTTGCAAAGGACACAAATGCGTCCACCGCGTGCAAATGATGCGGCGCGGGCGTGCGGACATAGCGTGCGGCAGGCAAAATACGGCGCAGCAGATAGAGAACCGCGTCCTCAACCGGATGATTTGCAGCAGCTTCGGTCACGCGGCGAAGAATTTCGCCATGCTCACGAAGCGGCAAGCCGGGAAGCAAGCCCTCCAGCGTTTCCAAATGATCCAGCAATGCCTTTCGCGGGTCGGCAAACGCGGTATAGAGCATCGGCAGCCCGTTTTCGGAAAAATGCCGGCCGACCGCCGCGCCCGCGGCAATAAGCAGCTCGCGGACGAGCAGCCCGGCGTCATATGTCGGCGTCATCCCGACAGACACGGTACCGTGCTCGTCGATCCGTTCAAAATCCATGCAAAGCGGTTCGTAATCGATGCCGCCGCGCGCGTGACGTTCCCGCCGCAGCATCGAGGCAAGCTCATACAGCTCGCGCACCGCCGTGCCGATCGCCGCATATTTTTCCCGCAGGGGAAGGATGGCCGAGCCGTCCATCCCCAAAAGCAGCGTATCAATCTCCGCATAGGTGGCATTGGCCGCAATGTTGACGATGCTTTCCTCAAACGAAACCGATTGCAGCTCGGCATTCACGTCATATTGCAAAAAGATCGAAACCGCAGGCCGGTCTTCGCCGGCGCGCAGCATGCAGGCGTCCGTCGTCAGCTCGCGCGGAAGCATCGGCCAAATCAGATTGCTGCGGAAAAGATTGCGGCCGCGCGCCGCCGCTTCACGCTCGAGCGCGCTGCCTTCCGCAACCAGCTCCGCCACGTCGGCCATATGCACACCGAGCCGATAACCGTTATTCTGCTGCTCAATGGAAAAGGCAAAATCGCCGCGAATGGGCAGCCCCTGCGAGATTGTGAACAGCGTCTTGCCGCGCAGGTCGGTACGGCCGGCCGGCGGTATCCGACGCGACTGCACCTCCTTCGCTTCGGCGCAGGCTTCCGCCGAAAAAGGCTCCCCAAACGGCGTGCCGCGCAGCGTGGCGACTACACAGGCACGCAGCGATTCGGACGAACCGAGATTCTCCACCGGCAGGACCTTCATTGCGGCCAGCGCCTTATACTTGCAGATCTGCGCGTAAATCTTATCACCTTCGCGGCAAAGGACGGTAGCCTTCGTACTCACGGGCACACGGTGCGTCACGTAGCTGTCGGGCAGGACATAGCCTTTTCCGCCGGAAACGCTGTAGCTGCCGCAGACGAAGTCCTGCGCGCGGGAAAGCACACGGGTAACACGGCAGCGCAGCGGACGCTCGAGAAACGGACAGCCCTTTCCGCGGTAAGAGGCGAGCAGCGCCAGTTCCTGCTCGGAAAGACGCATTACGCAGTTGACTATATCCCGGTCGAACACACCCTCCAGCGAGCCGCTGACCACGTCCACAAGCCCGTACTCCACCGCGACGCCTTCCTCGTCCAGAATGCGCACGCAGCCGGAGTTGTTTTCCTTTCGCATATAAATGCCCTTTAACTGTTTTGTTATCATAGTGTCACCCGCAATTCAAAATATACCCGACAAAAAACGCCCTCAAAAGAGGACGTTTTGAAAAGACGATTGTACGTACAAAAAGCTACGCGCCCGTCCTCTTTTGCGATCAATGCAAAGCCGGCGTAAACCGCTGAAGGGCGGCTTTGCCGTGTGTGAGGGTCGCTTTTGTTTGCTTATTCTTCTGCGGAAACCTCATCCGACGCTTCCGCTGACGTTTCATCCGCCGACTCCGCTGCGCTCTCCTCCGATTCTGCATCGTCAGATTCCGCCTGCGAACTCTCAGCCGTCTGTGACGAGGTCACCGCCGAGGAGGTTCCGGCCGTGGAGGACGAGCTGCCGCTATTGTCAAACGAGCCCTGGAAAATATAGAGCAGCAGCACAAGCACCACAAACACAATCGCAACCACTGTCGTCAGCCGCGAAAGCATTTGGTCACGCGTTTTGCCTTTGTTTTTGCCGAAATAGGAATCGGATGCTCCTCCCGTGATCGTGCCGGACAACCCTTTGCCCTTGCCGGACTGCAGCATAATCGCAACGACAAGAAAAACGGCCATCAGCAGCAGCAAACCGCCGATTATATAATCAAAAACATTCATTTTCCCGATTCCTCCGAAAGTCCTTTTTACGCAGTTAACGCATTTGATACTATACCATAAAGCAAAGAAAAAAGCAAGCGTTTTTGTGAAATTTCATCCTTTTTTATAATTTTCCTGCGATTTGGACACAAAAAACGGCGCCTGGAACCGGTTTCTTCCGATATATTCGGTTCTTCACGCCGTATGGACGGTAATACGATTTCCCGACAAAACGGGTTGAAACCGTCAGCAGTCAATGCCGCGGCTTGCAAATTCCTTTGGGATTTGCAAGAAACAGACATTGTACAGCATACACTTCCTGAAAACGAAAAGCACCGCAGACGGACCTGTCTGCGGTGCTCTTTTCCTTTTTTCCTATGCCTCGGCGGAATCGCCGCCGTCCTCACGGGACTTGGACTTCTTTTCCAATGCAATGACGATGCGGCGGTCGGCATCGCTGCCGATGGAATACGTCGTCACGCCCTCAATACCCTGCACCTCTGTATGGATAATACGGCGCTCATAGGCGTTCATCGGCTCAAGCGTATTGCTGCGGCGATATCTGAGCGTTTTTTCGGCCATTCTGCGCGCAAGCTGCCGGAGCGTCTCGGCCCGCTTGGCACGGTAATTCTCGATATCCACCGTTATACGGTAATAACCGCTGCGGCCGTGATTGGCCGCCAGACCGGCCAGATGCTGCACCGCATCGAGCACATCGCCATGACGGCCGATGAGCAGTCCCAAACCTTCGCCGTTGACGGCAATGGAAGCGCCCTCCGCATCCTCATGCTCGATGGAAACGTCGGCTTCTACCTGCATATTCATCAACAGGTTTTTCACAAAATCAGCAGCGATTTCCGCCGGGGACGGCTGATAATACACACGCAGCTTGGCGTCCGACGCGCCGACACCGAAAAAGCCCTTTTTCGGCTCCTCCAGCACCTCGTATTCGGCCTTGGATTCGTCGACGCCCAGCTCCTCCGCTCCGCGCTTGAGCGCGAGCGCGACAGTCTTGCCGTATACAATCGTTTCTTTCATGAATTATGACAGCTTCCGCTACGCGAAAGCTTCCTCCTTTCGGAATTTAGTCGGGGTACAGGCGCAACCTCCCATACACGTTGCGTCAGGGCATGCTTTCCCGTTCGGCAAAGCATACAGGCCCCTGATTGGACAGCGAAAACCTTACGAAGCCCGGGAGATGAACGCTTCAGGCGTTTATTCCTTATGCTCTTTGTCAGGCGGGGTATTTTCCTCCTTGAGCGGCGCCTTGGGCAGCGCTTTCGCGTCGGAGGAGGCTTTTTTCCCTTCATCGGCTTTCGTCCCGTCGTCGCCGTCGTCATCCGGCGTCAGCATTTCGATGCGCGGCTTACCGCTGCCCGACGCGCCGGAATTGCCGTTCTTCACCTCGATATCGCTGTAGCTGTCGTCGTCCTCGTCGACTTCGATCATAATAACCTTTTTCTTTTTAGCGGATTTGCGCAGTTCTTTTTCGGCTGCGGCATATTCTTCCGGCGTAAATTTAGGCGCCGGATACATCCGATACAGCAGATACTGCTGTCCCATACCGACGACGGTTCGGAAAATCCAGTAAATGCCGATGGCTGCCGGGAAGGAGAAAGCAAAAATCGCCGAAATCAGCGGCATACCGATCTTCATAAACATCCCGTTGCCCGGCCCGTTGGCATTTTCCGGCATTGTGGACAGCTTCCGCATCACGATGCCGGACAGATAGCTGGACAGAAAGACCAGAATCGGCACCAGCAGCAGCCAGTTAAGCCCGAAGGTCGGCTGCTGTAAAGCGCTTACACCGCCGATGATATTGAAATTCGGCATCAACTCTTTGATTTCCGTACCGAACGGATCCATCACCGGTTCCAGATTTTTGCTCTCGAGAAAATTGTTGATTTCTTCGCCGCCAAACGAGATCATCTGCACCAGCAGATATTCCGAAGTTCCGTTATTGACCGGCTCTACTTCGTTCTGATATTCGTTCTCCTCGTTCAAAATGGCGCCGAGCGTCCGTTCCCAGCTGATTAAATTATCAGAAAACGCCGAAATTTCCGAATCGTCCGTTTCAGAAGGCAAACGGGTGCGCGCTTCTTCAAGCATTTCCACCGCGTCCGTATAAAGACCTTGTGTGTCCAGTCCGGCGTCTCCGCCGAAACTGAGATTGACGGTATAGGTGATCGGATTACGGACGACGGCAAACAGCGCAACAATGATCGGAAGCTGGATGAGCAGCGGAAGGCAGCCGGAAAGCGGGTTATATCCGTTGTCGGCATACAGCTGCTGGATTTCCATATTCATCTTCTGCTGCGTAGGTCTGTCGGTACGCCCGGCATATTTCTTACGGATGGCCATTTCCTTCGGACGCAGCTTGGCCATCGTGATCTGGGACTTCTGCTGCTTGATACCCAGCGGGAACAGCACGATCTGCAGAAGCAGGGCGAAAAAGAACAGCGCGATGACATAGTTGTTCCCCGAAATCAGGCAGCACAGCTTCATTATATACCCGAACGGTATATAGAGGATGTCCATTATACTATTCATTTTTTGGGCTTTCCTTTGTTTCGTTTCTGCGGAACGGGGTCGTATCCTCCTCTGCACAGCGGATTGCAGCGCAGCACGCGGTAAGCGGCGAGGAAAAAGCCGACGAACGCTCCATATTCTTCAAAAGCCTGCACGGCGTACTCCGAGCAGGTCGGCGTAAACCGGCAGGCCCGGGGCAGCGCGGGGGAAACATGCTTTTGATACAGGCGGATAAGAAAAATGAAAAAGCGCTTCATACCGACCCATCCCGTAAAAGAGCCGCCCTGTTCAATAAAAGACGCAGGTCTGATTCGATTTCGGCAAAGGACGCCTCCACCGCAGCCTGTCTGGCGACAAGGACAATGATAAATCCGTCTTTTACAAGCGGGTATACCGGACGCAGCGCTTCGCGGAGCCGTCTGCGCGTGCGGTTGCGCACGACCGCGTTCCCCCGGTTCTTGGAAACTGTCAGCCCCACCCTTGAAGGCGACGGCCGGCCGCGGCTCCGCAGCACGTAAAGGACCACCGTGCGGGAAGGAAAGCACTTCCCGCGCGCATAGGCTTTTGCGAAAAGATGGTTCTCCTTTAAGGTCTGCAGCTTCTTCTGTTTTTCCATAGTTTCAGCCATTGCTCCCTTCTGCCGGGAGCATCCGTTTCTCGGAATTGGGTCTGTGCTCCTGCCGCGCGGACAGAGCCTGCGTCTGACAATCAGTAGCTGAGCTTCAGTCTGCCTCTCGCCCTTCTGCGCTTCAAGACCTTTCTGCCGTTGGCCGTCGCCATTCTCTTTCTGAAGCCATGCTCCATCTTTCTGTGGCGCTTTTTCGGCTGGTATGTTCTGAGCATTCTTTTGCACCTCCGATTTCTTCGTTGCCGACAAGATTGTGCTCCCACCGTTCCTGCTTTCAGCAGCAGCGGCAGAAATGCAACTTTTATTATATACGCAAACCCCCGCGTTTGTCAAGCCTTTTTGCCGGTTTTTTCACGTTTCTTTCGCAGAGCCGATCTTTTTTCCGCAATCCCTGCGCAAGAAAGCAAGGCAGGCGAAAAAGCGCCGCTGCCGAAACTTTTATCCCATTGGACTTGCAATTTTGCGCTGCATATGATATAATGAAATGAAAAAGCATCCATAATCCAAAAAGGAGGCCTTGTCGGCGCATGAACATCGGAGAAAATCTGTGGCACGACATCGTAGAAAAACTGAAAAAGGAATTCTCCGAGACCACCGTGGGCCTGTGGTTCGGCAGCGCAACGCTCTCTTCGTTGGACGGTGACAGCGTAACGATCATAGCGGAGGACGATTTCAAAAAAAGCATTATTGAGAAAAAATATCTGCCGGTTCTGGAACGAATGTTCGAAGAGGTGCTCGGCTTCAAGGTCGAAGTCCGCATTGAATCCGCCGCCGGTGACAGCGATGCGCGCAGTGAGGAACGGCTTTTTATCACCAGTGCGCCGCCTGCCCGTCCCACGCCTTCCGCACAGCCGGCGTCTCCTTCGGGTCCGAATTCACGCAGCGAATACACGTTTGACAATTTCGTCGTCGGCTCATCCAACCAGCTCGCGCAGGCCGCCGCCTTTGCGGTCGCGCAGCACCCGGCCGAGCTGTATAACCCGCTGTTTCTCTTCGGTCCGTCGGGTCTGGGGAAAACGCATCTTTTGTTCGCGATTATGAATGAAGTCAAAAAGCTGCACCCAAACTTCAATATCCTTTATGTCACCAGTGAGGAATTCACAAACGAGCTCATCGATGCACTGGCGCTGCGGCAGAACCGGAACATGGCATTTAAGGAAAAATACCGCAATGTGGACATGCTTTTAGTCGACGACGTGCATTTCATTGCCGGCAAATACTCGGTGCAGGAGGAATTCTTCCATACCTTCAACGCGCTTTATAACGAACGAAAGCAGATCATACTTACCTCCGACCGGCCGCCGCGCGACATCAGCTATCTGGAATCGCGCCTGCAGACCCGCTTTGAAAGCGGCCTGATGGCCGACATCCAGCCGCCGGACACCGAGCTGCGCGCTGCCATTTTCAAGATGAAAACCAAGCTGCTGGGTATCCGGCTGGACAACGAGGTCATCACCTACCTGTCGGAAAACATCACCAACAACGTCCGTCAGATCGAGGGCGCACTCAAGCGGCTGCGCGCGCAGAGCTTCATCACCGGCGAGCCGATTTCCAAGGCAATGGCCGCCGATGTGCTCAAGGACTTTTTTTCCTCCGGCGGCAGCGAGCGTGTCACAAGCGAAAAAATATTTTCCTTTGTTTCGCGCCGCTACGGCTTTTCCATTGAAGACATCCGCGGCAAAAAGCGCACCAGCGATATTGTATACGTCCGTCACATCGCGATGTACCTCTGCACCGAATACACCGGCCTTTCGCTCAAGGCCATCGGCCGCCAGTTCGGCCGTGACCATTCGACGGTCATCAACGCGCGTGACAACGTCATCAACCGGATGAAAAAGGATTCGGCCTTCGATAAGGAAATCCGCGAGCTGAGCAAGGAACTGACGACGCTCTGATAAACGGCGAGCGTCCGCTTTCACAGTACGAAAGCGGTCGGCCGATGTACGCCGGTGACCAAGGCGGAAGGCCCGCCGGATTCCATTCGCTGACTTTGGAGAACAATGCCTGCGGGCTGAACAGCCTGTGCGTCCGCCCCCGCCTGTCGCCCATCAGGGAACCGGCGCCGCCATGCTGCGTCACGCGTTCGCGCAGTCCAAGGCGACGGGCTGCCGGATGATGCATATCGGCACTGCCGAGGAAAACCGCATCCTTCGCCGATGGTATGAAACGGCCGGATTCATACACACGGGAACAAACAAGTACGATTTTTTTCCATTTACCTGCGGATATACGGAAAAGGTGCAGTAAGACCGACATAACGCGTCAAAATCCGTCCGAATGAACCGATAACCGATGCTGTCCACAGCTTTTCCACCGTTTTCTCGTGCCTGTCCGCTGTCCGTTCACAGCCCGTCCACATGAAAAAATGCCGAAACGCCCTTCAATAAAAGCGTTTTTCCGCTTTTCCACATTTCCCACAGAGCCTACTACTATTGCTACTGCTAATACCTTATAGATAAAACATTATGATTGTTATGCCGCACGGCGGATTGTTTCCGACGCGCCGGAAACGACGATCGAAAGAAAAAAGGAGCATTTGCGATATGCCGATTCATTTTACAGCCGATAAGAAGACGCTTGTTTCCCTCATCCAGCCGACGATGACCGCCGTCTCGTCGAGAAACACGCTGCCCGCGCTCGAAGGGCTGCTCTTTACCCTGAAAGGGAGCGAGCTTTCCGTCTGCGGCTACGACCTGGAAAAAGGCGTTCGGACGGTTACGCAGGTCAACGGCCTGTCCGACGGCGCGGTCATTCTCAATGCGCAGAAGGTATTTGCCATTGTCCGTAATTTTCCCGACTGCGACATCACCTTCTCTTCGGATGACAAAAACCTTGTTTCCATCACCGGCGGAATGAGCGAATATTCCATTCACGGACTGGGCAGTGATACCTTTCCCAGCCTGCCGATGCTCGGCGGCGATACGCGCTTTACGATGACGCAGGCACTTTTGAAGGAGATCATCCAGTCCACAAACTTCGCCGTTGCGCAGACCGACGCGCGCCCCATTCTCACCGGCCAGCTCTTTCGGGTGTCGGGAAGCGCTTTGACCGTCGTCGCGCTGGATAATTACCGCCTGGCACTGCGGAGCGAAAAAAACGCCGTTTCGAACAATACCGAGGCATTCTCGCTCGTCGTCCCCGGCCGCACGCTGGCCGAATTCTCGCGGCTGCTTGCGGACAGCGACGAGCCGGTTACGGTGGAATTTACAAACAAATATATCATTTTCAAGCTTGACGGCGTGACTCTTTTCTCGCGGCTTCTGGAGGGCGATTTTCTCGATTACGAGCGTGCCATCCCAAAGGAGAACCGCGTGTTCGTGCGCCTGAAGACGCGCGAGTTCATCGAATGCGTCGAACGCGCGTCGCTGCTGGTCGACGAAAAGCTGAAAACGCCGCTGCGCTGCCGGTTTACCGACGGCAATCTGAATATATCCTGCTCGACGCAGTACGGACATGTGAATGACAATATCCGCGCCGACAAGCAGGGGGACGATATCGAAATCGGCTTCAACCACCGCTACCTGCTCGACGCGCTCCACGCCGTCCGAGGGGAGGAGATCGTCGCATCGCTCTCGACGCCGCTGTTTTCGATGATCTTAAGCCCTGCCGACGAGGAAGAGGACAGCAAGACCCTCTATCTCGTCGTCCCCGTCCGGCTGAAGGACTGATATGATATTGGAGCGGCTCGCGCTGACCGATTTCCGAAATTATGAAAGTGCGTCGGTTTCGTTTGTGCCGGGGGTCAATATCATCTGCGGCGAAAACGCGGCAGGGAAAACGAACCTTTTGGAAGCGGCATTCTATTTTGCGGCAGGGAAGAGCTTCCGCGGCTGCAAGGACCGGGAGCTGATCCGTTTCGGGCGGGAGGCCGCGCGCGCGGAAATCGGCTTTTCGGCGTCGGGCCTGCGCGAGAGCTTCGCGGTCGGCTTTCCGAAGGGCGGACGGCGGAAGCTGTTCCGCAACGGCTGCGAGGTGACCAAACTTTCCGATTACCTTGGCGTGTTCCGCGCGGTGGTGTTTACGCCCGACCATCTGAATCTGGTCAAGGGCGCGCCCGAAAACCGCCGCCGTTTTCTTGATATGGCCATCTGTCAGTCGTTTCCGCGCTACGTATCGTCGCTGAACGAGTACGGCCGGCTGCTGTCGCAGAAGAATGCGCTTCTGCGCACGGGAGAAGGGAACGACGATCTGCTGGATGTTTATAACGAGCGGATGGCTGCCTGCGGGGCGGTCGTCACCGTCAACCGCCGCAAATACCTGCGGAAGCTCGAGGAGCAGGCTTCTCCCGTCCATTCGGAAATGAGCGCGCAGCGTGAAACGCTTACGCTCGTCTATACCACGCAGGCCGAGGGGGAAACGCTTGAAGAGCTGAGAAGCGGCTATGAAAGGGTGTTTGAGAGCCGTAAGGCGGCCGAGAAGCTGCGCGGATTGGCGCTGGCAGGTCCGCATAAGGATGATTTTTCCGTGCAGATTAACGGCAAAAACGCGCGCCTCTATGCGTCTCAGGGCCAGCAGCGCACTGCGGTGCTCGCACTGAAGCTGGCAGAGGGCGAGCTTTCCCGCCGGCTGACGGGCGAATACCCCGTGTTTTTGTTTGACGATATTCTCAGTGAGCTGGACGCGGGCCGGCGCGCCTTCCTGCTCGGCAGCCTCGACCGGCTGCAGGTCATCATCACCGGCTGCGAAGAGGAGCTGTTCGGCGGCTTCGGGAACACGCATACGATCCGTGTGAAGGAGGGGTCTGCATTTGTTTGTGAATCTGGGAAAGCATGAAGCCGTAAGGCGGCGCGACGTCGTCGGGATCTTTGATTTGGATAAAATGCCTACGGGCGGCACGACAAAGGAACTTTTGAAAGCGGCAGAAGAGGCGAAAACGCTCGTCAGCCTCACCGGCGACCTGCCGAAGAGCTTCGTGCTTACCGACGGGGAATACAGCGAGTGCATCTATCTTACGCCCGTCTCGGCGGAAACGCTGAGAAAAAGAATTGCGGAGCCGCTCTGCGGCACGACAGCAAAGGAATGAATGGAATGGCAGATACAACACAGAAATACGACGACAGTCAGATACAGGTCCTGGAGGGACTGGAGGCGGTGCGCAAGCGTCCGGGTATGTATATCGGTACGACAAGCGCCAAGGGACTGCATCATCTGATTTATGAAATTGTGGATAACTCGATCGACGAAGCGCTGGCGGGCTTCTGCACGCATATCGCCGTCACGCTTAAATCCGACGGCTCCGTGCTCGTTGAGGATGACGGGCGCGGCGTGCCCTCCGGCATCCATCCGAAGGTCAGCCTGCCGACGCTGGAGGTTATTTTCACCGTGCTGCATGCGGGCGGTAAATTCGGCGGCGGCGGCTACGCCATCGCAGGCGGTCTGCATGGGGTGGGCGCTTCGGTCGTAAATGCCCTTTCAAAGCGGCTGGAGGCCGTCAATTGCCGTGACGGTTACAAATATACCATCGCTTTTGCCTACGGCAAGGTGATCGAGCCTTTTACCTGTGCCGGCGAAACGGAAGCACATGGGCTTTCCGTCCGATTCTGGCCGGACGACGGGATTTTTGAAGAGACCGTGTTCGACCACGACGTCGTCAAGGCGCGGCTGCGTGAGCAGGCCTTCCTCAACGCGGGCGTGAAGATCACCCTGCGCGACGAACGCGAAGGGATGCCTGAATATGAGGAATTCTGCTACGAGGGCGGTATCAAGAGCTTTGTCGAATACCTCAACCGCAAGAAAGCGGCCGAGCTGCTGCATGAAGAAGTCATCTACTTCCGCGGGAATAAGGATACCAGCATCGCCGAGATCGCGATGCAGTATAACGACACCTATAACGAGACCATCCTCTCGTTTGCGAACAATATGCATACCGTTGACGGCGGTACGCACGAAACCGGCTTCAAAACCGCCATTACGCGCGTGTTCAATGATTACGGGAAGAAGTACAATATTCTGAAGGCCGAGGAAAAGCTCACCGGCGAGGATGTCCGCGAGGGCCTGACTGCGGTCATCAGCGTCAAGCTGGAGGACGCACAGTTTGAGTCCCAGACCAAGGCGAAGCTGGGCAACAGCGAAGTGCGTACGCTCGTTGAGAACATCGTAAATGAAAAATTGGAGATTTTTCTGGAAGAAAATCCCAATACCGCGCGTGTGATCATCGAAAAGGCCATCGCCGCTTCCCGTGCCCGCGAGGCCGCCAAGCGCGCCCGTGAACTGACGCGCCGGAAGGGCCTGCTGGAAAGCTCGTCTCTTCCTTCAAAGCTGGCCGACTGCAACGAACGGCAAATGGAGTATACCGAGTTGTACCTCGTTGAGGGAGATTCGGCCGGCGGGACAGCCAAGGACGGGCGGGACAGCCAGTTTCAGGCCATTCTCCCGCTGCGCGGCAAAATCCTCAACGTCGAAAAGAGCCGGCTCGACCGCATTTATGCGTCTACGCAGATTATTCCGATCATTCTTGCGCTCGGCACGGGTATCGGCAGTGAATTTGATATCACCAAACTCCGTTACGGCAAAATCATTATTATGGCGGATGCCGACGTCGACGGTGCGCATATCAAAACGCTGCTGTTGACCTTCTTTTTCCGTCATATGCGTCCGCTGATCGAACAGGGCCATATTTACGCCGCCCTGCCGCCGCTGTATAAGGTGTATAAGGGCAAGCAGGAGCGCTATGCCTTTTCGGACGAAGAGCGTGATAAGTATATTGAGGAGCTGGGCGGCGTCAACGTCAGCGCGGAGCGTTACAAAGGTCTCGGCGAGATGGACGCCGAACAGCTCTGGGATACAACGATGGATCCCGAAAAGCGTATCCTCAAGCGCGTGACGATCACCGACGCCGCCGAAGCCGACGCGCTGTTTACCGTCCTGATGGGCGATAAGGTCGAGCCGCGGCGCGAGTTCATCGAGCAGAACGCAAAGTATGTCGCAAATCTCGACATATAGCGACAACGAAAGGTGAAGCATATGGCACACGAACATGAATACGACTACAGCGCGCACGAGGAGCAGATCATCCAGGACGTCGGCATTGAAAAGGAGATCAAGACTGCGTACATCGATTATGCGATGTCGGTCATTGTCGGCCGCGCGCTGCCCGACGTGCGGGACGGCCTTAAGCCGGTCCACCGCCGCATCCTCTACGCGATGTATGAGGATAAGCTGACCTACGACAAGCCTTTCCGCAAATCCGCGACGACGGTCGGAAACGTGCTCGGCCGCTACCATCCGCATGGCGACGTCGCCGTGTACGATACGATGGTCCGGCTGGCACAGCCCTTTTCGCTGCGGTATCCGCTTGTCGAAGGGCATGGCAACTTCGGCAACATCGACGGCGATTCCGCTGCCGCCTATCGTTATACAGAAGCAAGAATGTCCCGGCTTGCCAACGAGATGCTCGTCGATATCGAAAAGGACGTCATCGAATACGGGATGAATTTTGACAATACCCGCAAGGAGCCGCTCGTGCTGCCTTCGCGGTTCCCGAACCTGCTGGTCAACGGCTCCATCGGCATCGCCGTCGGGATGGCGACGAACATTCCGCCGCATAACCTCGGTGAGGTGATCGACGCGACTGTTTATATGATCGACCACCCTGACTGCACCGTTTCCGACCTGATGCAGTTTATCAAAGGGCCGGATTTCCCGACATACGGCACCATTTACGGCACCGCCGGCATCCGCGAGGCGTATATGACCGGCCGCGGCCGCATCCGTGTGCGCGCCAAAGCACATTTTGAGGAAAAGCGCGGCAGGACAAGCATCATCGTCACTGAGCTGCCGTATCAGGTCAACCGTTCGCTGCTGCTGGAAAATATGGTCAATCTTGTCAAGACCAAGCGCATCGACGGGATCAGCGATATCCGCAATGAGTCCGGCCGCGCGGGTATGCGCATCGTTATCGAGATCAAAAAGGACGCCAATGCGCAGGTTGTACTCAACCTGCTGTACAAATATACCCAGCTTCAGGATACCTGTGCAGTCAATATGCTTGCGCTCGTCGAGGGCGAGCCGAAGGTGCTCAACCTCAGGGAGATGCTTTATTACTATATCCGTCATCAGGAGGACGTCATCCGCCGGCGCACGCAGTTTGAGCTTAACCGTGCCGAGCGCGAGGCGCACATCTATGAAGGCCTGAAAATTGCGATTGACCATATTGACGAGGTAATCCAGATCATCCGCTCGTCTGCAAACGTGTCCGATGCGCGCGAGAAGCTGCAGTCGCGCTTCGGACTCAGCGAAGCGCAGTCGCAGGCCATCGTCGATATGACGCTCGGCCGTCTGTCGGGTCTCGAACGGCAGAAGATCGAGGAACGCCTGCAGGCGCTTTACGCGCTCATCGAGGAATTGAAAGGGATCCTTGCCGACGAATCCAAGCTGACAGCCATTATTAAGGAAGATTTGCAGAAAATCAAAGACCGTTACGGCGACGAACGCCGCACCTCGATTGAAGAGGTCGAAAACGAAATTCTCATCGAAGACCTCATCGACCGTGTAAGCTGCGTGGTCACGGTCACAAGCGAGGGATACATCAAACGGCTGCCGTCCGAGACCTATCAGGCGCAGCGGCGCGGCGGCAAGGGCGTTACCGCGATGACGACCAAGGAGGAGGATTACGTCAAGGAAGTGCTCGTCGCACACAGCCATGACTATCTGCTGATGTTCTCCAACCGCGGCCGGCTGTACATCAAGAAATGCTATGAGATCCCCGAGGCCGGCAGGACCTCGAAGGGAACGAACCTTGTCAACGTGCTTTCTCTCGAGCCGGACGAGGAGATCACCGCTATTCTGTCGGTGGCCGAATTTACGGCGGATGAATATCTGGTTATGCTGACGCGGCAGGGTATTGTCAAACGCGTAAACCTGATGGCTTATCGAACCCGCCGCACCGGCGGCCTGTACGCCGTCACGCTCGATGAGGGCGACGAGCTGCTCTCGGTGCTCAAGACCGACGGGAGCACCTCGATCATCGCCGCCACCGAGAAGGGCTATGCCATCCGCTTTGATGAAAACGACGTCCGCTGCGTAGGCCGTCAGGCACGCGGCGTGCGTGCTGTCCGTCTGACTGCGGGCGACCGCGTCGTCGGCGCCGCCGTCATTCCGCCTGAGGGCGGGAAGCATTTGCTGACCATCACCTCCAAGGGCTACGGCAAACAGACCGATATCGCCGAGTTCAGCGACCAGAAGCGCGGCGGCAAGGGCGTGATTTGTCATCGCGTCAGCGAGAAAACCGGCAAGCTGACCGGCATTGCGATGGTCGCGCCGGACGACGATATTATGCTGTTGTCCGATTCCGGCGTTATCATCCGCACCAAGGTTGCGGATATCCCCGTCTACGGCCGTTCCGCCGGCGGCGTAATCGTGATGCGGCTGACCGACGGCGCGTCGCTTGTCTCCTTTGCGGCCGTCAGCCCGGAGGATGAGGAAAGCTACGGCGCCGAATCCGCCGTCGAGCCCGAGGAAACAGTCGAATCGGAGCTTCCGCCCGAAGGTGAGGCGTAATGCCCTGCCTGCTGGTGCTGGATAACGCACCGACCGCCGCCGTCCGTCACAAAACGCTGTGCGATGCTCTTCAAAAGATGCTCGGAACCGCCGTCGGCGTCGCCTATGACGCCAATGGCAAGCCGTCGCTCACCGGTTATCCGCCGCTGCGATACCTTTCGGTCACAACGACCGGCGATTATATGGTCGCGGCGCTGGCCGGCAGCCCGCTCGGCATCGACGGCGAGCGGAGGGACCGCTTTGCCTGCGTTCGGGAAGGCCGCTTCCTTGCCGTGGCGGAACGGTTTTTCACACCCGAGGACTATGCGTTTGTCCGCAGCGACCCTCGCCGCTTCGGCGAAGTCTGGGTGCGGCGCGAGGCGTACGTCAAGTATACCGGTGCCGGCATCCGCGAATTTCCTGCGTTCTCGGTCAGCGACGGAAACGAGCTGCTGCCCGAGGTTTGCGGGGTTCCTGTCGGTCCGCTGGCCGTTCCGCTGGCGGATAAGAGCGACTATCTGTTCGCCGTCGCCGGCGGGAAAACATAATAATTTCGTGATGAAAAGCGGACGGCTTGAGCCGTCCGCTGTTTGTTTGTCCGAATGCGCCGCCATGTACGGATAAATATCTGTTGCCGGACATCTGCCCTGACTGTATGGCGTTGATGGATTTTTTGCCCGCTCTTTCTGTGTTCTTTTTGCTGTTTGGTTGGACGGAAGGCTTTCACATGTTTCGGAAGAAATCTGTAAATAATAAAAATTTATTTCTAAATGTATATTTATATTGACAAATGATTTGAATATAATTATAATAAAAACAGAATCCTTTGTGGATCCCGCATTTGTCGGCCGGCACAAAGCAGACATGCTGCCGTTCGCAGCGGCAAGCGGTTGTTCTGCTTGGCATAAAAATCCAATTTAAGGAAAGGTGATGGCTGTGAAAAAATGTATATCCGTACTGCTTGCAGTGCTTTTGCTCGCTGCCATATGTACGGTCGCCGCTCCGGCAGCGGAGGGAGACGTTTCTATTCGCGGAATCACATTTGAATCCGAAGGCAGCATCTGTGAGGAGGCATATCAGGGCGGCGCGACCGCTGCATGCCTGTTCGACGGCGATACGCTGTCAGAAGCGACGGCGTTTGATACCGCCGGTGTCTTACTGGTTAAAAATACGCAGGCTACTGCTACTGAAGCTGTTATCCCTGCCTGTAGCTTTACGCTTGAATTGAGCGAGCAGGCTTCCGTGTCTGCAATCAAGTTTTCTCTTCTGCATCAGGTGCAGGCAATGATCGGCGTGCCCGAGTCGGTAAAGGTAGAATATTCTGAAGATGACGAAACGTATTACAATGCCGGCACATTTCCCATTGACACAACCGCCGATATAGACACCGGCAACTTTGAAGGCGCCAAGGTTGAGGATGTGACGGTCGATGTAAGCGACTTCAGGGTCAATGCGAAATACATTCTGCTGACCTTTACGTTCGGTGACATTCCCGCTTATAAGGGAGACAAAGATTACTGGACGACCACGACCAACTACGGCTATACGTCTCTCGAATGGATCGGATTTACCGAAATCGGAGTGCAGACGGCAGCGCCTGCGGAAGAATCCTCCGAAACGCCGGTTGATACCTCCTCCGAGACAACTGCCCAAACGTCTTCCGCAGCGCCCGGCGGGAGTTCTTCTCCGGCTTCTTCTGTACCTACCACCGGAGACAGCGGACTGACGGCTCTGATTGTCATTGCTGTCGCCGCAATTGCAGCCGCCGTGCTCGTCACGAAGAAACGGACGTAAGCATACATACCATAAAAAGGACGCTTTTTCAAGCGTCCTTTTTTGCGCGTAAAATACGACATTGTGGATAACTCGGTGGATAAGTGAATAACTGTCGGAACAAAACCTGTTTTCGACTGTTTTTGCAGTTTGATTGCTGTAAGTCGCCGGGCTATATCAGCAGGTTTGAATATGAAATGCAACTTCATGCTTGGAAAAAAGATAATTATAGTAATTATTTTTATTGAAACGAAAGTAAATATATCATCTTGCAAAACCATTGAAAATCGTGTAAAATAAATGCATCAGTGAAAAGGAGTGTATATGATGTCAGGAATTTTGAAAGAATTTTATTATGGAAATCTCGAATCACAACTGCGATTGATACGCGGGAAATCCAAACTCGAAGAAGAAATTCAATTACAAAACGAAGCCGAAGTACAGCTTTTACAAACCCTGCAAGATGATGAAAAAGCTTGGTTTACAAAATATATAGATACGACCCATAAAATAAACGACGCTTCGCTATTGGATTGTTTTCTCGTCGGATTTCGGCTTGGTTCAAAGTTTACTTACGATACGTTTGTAAGTGAAGAAGCGCCTTTTTCTGATTTTTCAATAGATTAAATTCTGTAGTACAGAGTTGTTTATTTATAAAACGACTGTTTAAAATCAAAATTATAATATTTGCAGATTGTGGATAACTCGGTGGATAAGTGGATAAGTCCGCAAGCGGCAGCAGAATTTGGCGGAAAATGTGGGAAAACAGGACGGCGGGCGTTGTGCACAACGGTGTGGAAAACATCCGAATCCCATGCCGCGCCGCTTTCTGAACGGCGGGGTTCGTTCTCGTTCGGATGTTCGGTGAATGCGCAACGGATCCGCTTTATCATAACCGCTGCGGATTTGCAGCCTCTGCGGCGGAGCCGGACCCGTCCGGCGGCGTTTCCATGTCTGCCGCCCCTGTGTTTTTGGTTTGCCAATCATCACATATGCCGCCGAGAGCGAATCCGTTGTCCGGCGCAGCCGTACAGATTCGTCGGAGCTGCGGAAAACCGGATATGGAACGGAAACGCCTTCCCCATTTTATCTGTGCGCAGACAGGCGTTCAGCTCGACGCTCGGACGCCTGTCTGCGACTGTTTTGATTGCATTTCAGGATAAAAACCGTTCTCTGTACGCGCTCGGCGTAACGCCCACCGTTTTGCGGAAGGTGTAGGAAAAATAACTCACACTGTCAAATCCGCAGCGCATAGCCGTTTCCGTGACCGAGTAATATCCCGTCCGCAAAAGCGCTTTGGCGTTCTCCAGCCGCACTTGGCGGATATATTCCAGCGGCGGGACGCCGAACGCTTTGCGGAACGCGCGGCGGAAATAGGCCTCGCTCCAGCCCGCGTGCGCGGCCAGCGCGGCGACGGTCATACCGGGGTCGTCGAAATGACGGTCAATCTGCGCTCTGACCGCGCGCAGCCTTGGCGAATCGCTGCCCGTTTCGCCGGACGCCGGCAGCGCGCGAACCGTTTCCGCGAGAATTTCGTAAAACATCGACAGGCAGGTCAGGTCATGCTCCATTCCCACGCGATAACGCGAGAACAGCCCCGCGAAAAGATTGCGCAGCACGACCGGATAAGGCGGAGCGACGACAAAGGGCGAAGGCTTCGGATAGCTGTCAACGGTGTTGAAGTGGACGACGTAAATGCGGCTGTCCTCCAGAATTTCGGTACGATAGGATATCCCCTGCGGCACGAACGTAAGCTCGCCTGCGGACGAGAGCAGCCGTTCGTTTTCCGTCTCCACCGTAATCCGGCCTGACAGCCGGAAGGACAGCGCATGGAAGTCGCGCCGCGGCACGGTCACTTCGCCGGCTTTGGCGAATGACGCATCGAAAACCGACAGAGACGAGACGAGGATGCGGGGTGCTGTAAACATAAAAAAGTCTCCCTTTTTCGCTTCTTTCCGAAGCAAACGGATACAGCCGGACGAAAGACGCAGCTTTCGCGCGGTTTCGGTTTTTGATAATCCGGTTGCGGTTTGTTATTGCGGAACCGAGCTCTATGCGCGTATAATGACCGTATAACCTACATATAGGAAGGAACGATTGAATACGCTATGGACGCATTGAAAAAGAAAATCGAGGACGCCGTCAGGCGCGAGGGCATCGACCTGATTGGCTTTGCACCCAAGTCGCGCTTCGACGCGCTGCCCGCAGAGAAGAACCCGTTCTCCATCTTTCCGGAGGGGGAGACGGTGATTATGCTCGGCAAGCGCATCTGCCGCGGCTCGCTGCGCGGCATTGAGGAGGGCACCAACTTTTCCGATTACAACCTGTTCGGCAAAAACTGGCTGGAGGATGAGTTTCTCTCGCTGGCCTGCTACGGCCTGACCAATGCGCTGGAGGACGAGGGCTGGGAGGCGATGCCGCTGTTCCCCAACCCGTCCGACGGGAACGAGCCGACCGGCGTGCCGGTGGCCGACGGGCGGCTTGCGCCGAATCTCTATCCCGACTTTGACTATGCCGCCGTCGCCTGCGGGCTGTGCGAGATTTCGTTCAACCGCATCCCGTTTTCCGAAAAGTTCGGCTCGCGCCAGCGCTTCCATATGATCGTGACGGATGCGGTCCTGGAGCCGACGCCGATCATGGAGGGCTCTGTCTGCGACCGCTGCGGCGAATGTGCCAAGGCCTGTCCGCTCGGCGCCATCCACGCCGACGAAACCGAGGAGATTGAAATCTGCGGCAAAAAAATGACCGTTGCCGTCATCGATTACGACAAATGCAGGGTCTGTAAAAACGGCGCATGTCCCAACCGCTTCACCCCCAAGGGAAAGCCCGACCGCGTCGCCGCGCTCTGCAACCGCACCTGTCTGTGCCATCTCGAGGCCGGGCAGCGGACCGAAAACCGCTTTGAACAGGCTTTCCGTAAGCACGATGCGTGGGCGCTGAACGAATCCGGCAGCTATGCCGAGCGCAACCCCGACGTGGCCAACGTCCTCGGCGGCGTGTTCAGCAAGGATGGGAACCGGGGTGCGAAATGAAGCTGACGTCTGAAATGATCAAGGCCAGGGCGGCCGAACTGGGCATCGACTGCATCGCCATCGGAAACATCGAGCGCTTCAAGGGCGCGCCGAAGCTGATGTCGCCGCTGACCTATTTCCCCGACGCCAAGTCGGTCATCGCCGTCGCGATGCGTATCCCGCGCGGAACCTACCGCGGCATCGAGGAGGGCACGCACTGGCACAACTATACGTTTTATTCCTACAATAAGCTCAACTCGCTTTTCCGCCCGATCAAGTCGTACGAGCTTTGCTGTTTCATCGAGGACCATGGCTGGGAAGCGGTCGCGCACTATCCGGCCGTCCCCGAGGGGAACGGTACCACGCGCGAACCGGTCGCGCCCGGCAAGGTTCCGCCCGACGTCGTGTGCAGCGTGCGCATCATCGCAGCAGGCTGCGGATTGGGCGAAATCGGATTTTCAAAGGTTTTCCTCACGAAGAAATTCGGCCCGCGCGTGCGGCTGGGACTGATCTTCACCGACTGCGAGCTGGAGCCCGACCCTATCCTCGATACCGGCGAAATCTGCCTCCATTGCGGCGCCTGCCAGCGCGAGTGCCCGGGCAACGCCGTCCCGTCCGTCAAGGACGCCGAGCGGCGGCTTGAGGTCGACTTCGGCGAGAAGAAGGTCTGGTTCGGCGATGTGCAGATGGGCCGCTGCACCCTCTCGCATCACGGCTTCAATAACGAGTGCTCGCCGTTCCATAAGAAGGAGTTCCCGAATATGGCGTTCGACGTGCGGAACACCGATATGACGGAGGAAGAAGCCTATATCCTCTGCTATTCGATCGCCAACGCCAAGTGGGGCCGCAAGCCGGGCAGCGGCGCGGTGATGGAATATTACAACTATATTCTCAATCATACCGGCTATTTTGCCATCTGCGGCGCGCGCGGCTGTATCCGTGCCTGCATGGACGTGCTCGAAAAGTCCGGCCGCATCGAGAACCGCTTCCGCAATCGCTTCTATAAAAAGAAGAGCTGGCTGCTGCCGAACAAGCCCGAAGACGTCTCGCGCGGGGTCAACCCCTATCGCGAGGCGTATCTGGATGAAAAATATCCCGGTATCCGCGAGGGCGAATACGAAAAGCCCGGAAAATAAAAATCGAGCAAAAGGGGACGGCCATTGCCGTTCCCTTTCCGCTTCTTTCAAAAAACGGCTTATCGGAAATCAGGCGCAAAGGCTTTTATTTTCTTTGGAGACGGCAAAGCGTTTTGTGAGACGAAAAAGCTTCGTTTTCGGGAATGCGGGCCGGCCGTATGCAGGCGGCGCTGCCGCGCCGAAAGAAGGCTTCTGCCTTCCTATGCTTTCGGACTTTCCCCTGACGCTGCTCCGGCCGGAGCGGCACTGCTGTCGGTATGCTTTTCAGCGCTTATCTTCGGCCTGTATATACCCTGTAAAAGAATCTCTTTGCGGCAATCCTGAGGCGGAGGGTCAGCCGGCGGAATCATGCTCCGGCGTTGTTTCCGGCAGCGACTCGGACAGGTCGCTGTCGGTCTTCTTTCCGGCCAGCAGGAGCAGCACATAGGCGGCCGCTGTCAGCAAACAGACGGTGAGGTCCAGCGCAACGAGCAGACCGTCTGCAAGCCGGTCCTGAAAGCTCAGCACGAGTCCGCAGACAACTGCGGCAAATGCTGCCGCCGATACAACGACCGCCGCCCTGTCCGTCCGCCGGAGAATGTCCCGCCGCGGCAGATAGGACGCGAACAGGAGCGGAATGCCCAGTGACAGCGAAAGGTAGAACAAGATTATTGGCGAACCCGAAATCTCCAGTTCGTAATGGAAAAAAAACGAAAGAATATCCGGCAGGAACACCGGCAGCCAGGTGACAGAAAGCTGCGCGAGCATCAACAGCAGCGCAAGAAGGCAAAAAAGAAGCTCACGGTTTTGACGGCAAAGACGTTTGTAGCAGAGCGCCGACCAAAAGAAAAACGCAGCAAGTGTTCCGGCCAGCAAGCACACCGCCGGTTTGCCGAAGCTGTAATATACGGCGATAGGGGATATAAGAATAAGCGAAACGATTCCGCACGACACATATACGGCTTTGCGGAGGCGGCCGGTTTGCATAAGGGATGCGAGCAAAAACACGCCCGTGATCACGCCCGCCAATATGCTGTTAAATGCGTAGAGGATGTCCGGAAAAAGGCCGGAAGTAAGAAACATAATATGTTCTCTCCTTTGTGAAGGCTTGCTGCCCTGAAAGTCCCCTGTTTACTGCCTTGTCCGCATCTTATTGTTTGCTGATTCCGCACAGAGCGCGAAGGAACGCGAATGGATTCACATACTTATTCCCGTGCTGAACGCCGTACCGTTATCGAATAAAAGCATATATAATTCAGCAGCGACAGAATCAGCAAGGTCCAATAACTGAGCGCATCCTCCTGCCCCTGAAAGTCAAAATACAAAGCAAAGCCGAACACAGCCACGAGGTCAAGCAGCAGCATCATCGCCGCTGCCGAGCGCAGATGCCGCGTTTCACCCGTAAAGGAATTCCAAAGGAGACCGAGCATGCAGGAAAGCGAAACGGCGAATCGCAGCGCAACATGACCGCCCAATCCGTCTATCGGAAAAATTTCCGCCAGGCACAGCATGGCGCCTGTGTATAAGCCGAGATGAAGCAGTGTGAACAGCAGACACCGAACAGCTTGCAAACGCAGTGTTTTTGCCTGTATTCCCATACATTGAAAGAACCAGAACAATGCGGTTATGATGGGCTGCAGGGCAGCACATATAAGTACAATATCCTCAGTGACGGACTGGGACAGCATAACGGTACCTCCCGATCCTGTTTTCAGGCATCACGCAGACGAAAGCTGCGGCAGCCCGCTTCTTTCAAAAAACGGCATTTTGACAGCGAGGGGACGACAAAAAGGCCGTCCCCCGTTTATTTTTTTGCTATTTTCCGCCCCTGGCGCGCTTGACCAGCCGGTAAATGAAGAACGAGACTTCATAGACGATGAACAGCGCAATGATGATCAGCAGGATGCGGATGATCGTTTTCATCGTGTCCCCGTACAAAAAGTTCTTTACTTTGTCAAAAATCGACATCAGCTCGCTTCGTTCGACAGAAAGCCGCGTGACCAGGTCCGCATGTCCCAGCTCCTGCCCGTCCAGCCAGACCGAGACCGAGCCGACGACCGTCCCCTGTGTCACCGGCGCTTCCAGCTCGGTGGCGGTGTATTCGATCCGGCGTTCGACGCCGGTCAGGTCGGTCGATTTGGGCAGCAGCACCTCGATCGGCTCCGACGGAACGACGGTGACAAAGTCCGCGTCGGCCGACAGGCGCACCGGCAGCTCTCCGACAACCTCTTCGGTCGAGAGCAGCATCGAATAACCGAAGGCGCTCGTTGCCCACGGGAGCAGCTTTTTGACGTCGTTGTATGCGTTTTCGGCCGGAAAATCGCGCGTGCCGTCGTTGTAGCGGTTCTCGCCCGCGGCGTCCATCACGACGAAGATATAAGTCAGCGCCTCCGACTCGGCGGCGGTGATCAGGCAGTATTCTCCGTCGGCCTTCGCCTGTCCGGCTGCGATGCCCTTCACGCCCGCAAGCGTGCAGCCTTTCATCAGCGCTTCGCTGAGCAGGTAATTTTTCGTATGCATCGTGTTGCCGAGCTGGTAGTAGGGCAGCGAGGAAATCTCCAGCAGCCGGTTGTAATTGTAAAACGCGCCCGCGATGCGCGCGGCATCCCGCGCGGTCGTGTGCGACCGGTCGCTGTAGACGCCGGCCGGGCTGGTGAAGTGCGTGTCGGATGCCCCGATTGCCTCGGCGCGGCGGTTCATCTCTTCGACGAAGGCGGCCATATCGCCGCCTGAAATGTCATAGGCCAAAGCGCAGGCCGCATCGTTGGCCGAGCTGACGAGCGTGGCGCAGAGCAGGTCCTCTACCGTCATCTCCGACCCGGCGGTCAGTCCGAGCCGTGGGGCCGAGATGTCTCCCGCCGCGCCGATGTCGCGCAGCGCCTCTGCGGCGACGGTCACCTTGGCGGACAGGCTTTCATAATGGTCGGCGGCGATCATCGCCGTCATCAGCTTGGATACGACGGTCGGCGCGAGGCTGCGCGTGCCGTCGTTTTCAAAAAGAAAGGTATCGGTTTCCACATTGTAAATGACGATGCTGTTGCCCGATGTGATGACGGGCGGCTCCTCCCCTTCCTCCTCCGCAAGAGCGGGCAGGGCACAGGCGAGCAGCAGCAGGCAGAGCAGCGAAAGGCATAAAAACGTGCGCAGAATACGGTATTTCATAAAAACCCCTTCTCCCTCCGGCGGATTCCTGCTTCTATTGTACCAGACGCACGCGCCGCTTGCAAGCGGTCAGGCGTTCACTTTACAAAAAGTTCGCAAAATAATCCCGCGCGGCCTGCTTGTCCCGCTCTACCTGCTCGCGCAGCGCCTCGACCGACTCGAAACGTCGTTCGGGCCGGATGCGGCGGCAGAGGTAAATGCGCGCCTCCTTGTCGTACAGATCCTCGGAGAAGTCAAAGATATGCGTTTCGCAGAGCGGCGCATCCTCATGCTCAGAGACGGTCGGGCGCACCCCGATGTTGGAGATGCCGCGGTAGGTCTGCCCGTCCACCTCGCACAGGCAGGCGTATACGCCGTAGGCCGGCACGACCTGGTAGTCGGGAAAGCGCTGGTTGATGGTCGGGAATCCGATTGTCCGCCCCAGCCGCCGTCCGTGGATGACCGGCAGCAGGAAGCTGTAGCGCCGCCCCAGCAGGAAGGACGCGCCCTCGATGTCGCCTTCCGTCAGTTTTCGGCGGATGAGGGTGGAGCTGACCGTCTCGTCGCCCGCCTTGACCGGCGGCACGACGATGCAGCTTACGCCCGCGCGCGCGAGCAGCGTTTTGAGCATCTCCGCGTCGCCCGCCCGCTGTGCGCCGAAGCGGAAATCAAAGCCGCAGACGACGGTGTCGACATGAAAATCGCCGATGAGCGCTTTTTCGACAAATTCCGACGGCGTCAGCGAGCGGCAGCGCTCAAAGTCGGCAAAATAAATCTGTTCGGCGCCCAGTTTTTCGAGCGCGTCCATTTTTTCGAGTGAGCCTGTTATGTATTTTGCGCCGTTTTGCAGTGCTTTCGGGCTTTCGGCAAAGGTCCAGACCACGTTCGGAAGCTGCTTTTCGCCCGAGACGGCACACATCGAGCGCAGCAGGCAGGCGTGCCCGATGTGCACGCCGTCGAATGCGCCGATGGTCAGCACCGTCCGCCCCGAAAGCGGGAGGTCTTTGTCTGTGATGATCTTCAACGGAATCTTCCTTCCAAATCGGTTCTGCTAAGGATCGGGGGAACGCATACCTTTCGGAAACAGGTTTTCATACCCCGGTCAAGGTTGATTTTTTGGTATGTTTTGCGTGTATCTGCATTTCGGGAAGTCGGAGCAGCCTGAAAACTGCCGCCCTTTTCTTTCGCCTTTTGCGGCGGTGCGCACGACAAGCCTGCCGCCGCAGCGCGGACAAAGTGTTCCGATATCCGGCTGCGCCGTCTCCCGCGCGGGACGCGGAGGCTGTTTGTGCCGGAAAACCGGCTTTTCGTCCGGAGAAATCTGTTTTTCACGCACGGAAACGCCGTGCAGAAACTTTTCTGTCTCGTCGGCCTGCGTAAGCGGGAACAGCTTTTCGCACAGAGCGTCTATTTGCGTATCGGTCAGCCGTCGGCCCGCCATGGCCGCATTATGCCGGAGAGTGGGGAGAATATTGCGGCGATGTATAACGTCGTGCTTGCCGCTTGTCAGCGTGATGTCCTTAAATGTGCAGCGATTGCTGAACACTGCGTAGGAGTAAGCGTGCAAACCGGAATCCGAAAGATACGAAAGCAGCCATTTTACATGCGTTTTATTCTGGAGGATGGGGTTAAAAAATCTGTTCTTCTGCGACCTCCTCCGCCCCAAGGGGAGCACCTGCGTCCAATATCTGTTCGCCTCCGACCCAAAAATCCAACCACTGTAATTTTTGGATTCAAATATGTGTATCCCGGATTCATGCAGGAGGACAACGTCAATTTCAGTCGTGTCGCCGTTCCGCTTCGGAATATATAAATTGAACAAAAACCGTTTTTTGCCTTCCAGTGGGTGCAGATTTTTGAAGATTAGATATTCTCCTTTTTTTCCTTTGTTAAGATGCGTGTGCAGAAAAGGGTTTTTTGTTTGCAGGTAATATTCAGTTTTTTTGTATTTGGAATCAAAAAACAAATAAATTGCCAAAATGACAAGTAAATAAAAAAGCTGTATCATTGGCCGCACCGCCCTGCTTTATTCTTAATCCTTGCATTGAATCAAGGCTGTACTGAAACCGTACTGAATGAGAATGATGCAAAAACATTTACGGAGCGATATATGGAGTGTGCAAAAATTTTGCCGCCGATTTTATAATACAACCATTTTCGTCTTTTGTCAACAACTGCGGGCATATTTCGGATGCAAAGCGGGGAAAAATAAGGACGTTGAAACATCGTTCGACGAAGCGGAGCGGCATAACGCGCGCATTTTTTCCTTTTGGATGCCGCGTGCGCCGCTCCGGCGCAAATGCCGTTTTGAGGAGTATGGCGCAGATAAGCGCTTAATGAAATACACTTTTCAATAAGAGGTGTGTCCTTTTCAGCCGCGCAAAGGAATCCATAGAGGATTGTATCCCTGACGGATTCCGAAACGGAATTCGGCGCTTCAAGAGGCGGAGGACATTTTGCCCAAGGTCTGCTTCAATCCTCGTTTTACGCGGCTTTTGCCGGCGGGCGGTATGACACGGAGTTTGGCGCCGCCGCAAGGCGGCCGAATGGAGATGGATATGATGATGCATTCCGGGCTGTCCGCCGCCGTTCTTGCCGGTGGAATGGGAACGCGGCTGTTTCCCATAACCGAAACCAGACCCAAGCCGCTCGTGCCGATTGCGGGCAGGTCCGCCATTGAGCGTATCTTTGACGCACTGCGCGATTGCGGGATCACCCGCGTTGCGGTGACGACGATGTTCCGCCCCGAGCAGATCGAGGCGCTGCGTCCGTCGGGGCTGGACGTCCGCTATTTCCGCGAAACGTCGCCGTTGGGTACGGCGGGCTCGGTCAGGCAGGCGCTCGACTGGCTGGGCGATACCGTCGCCGTCCTCGCAGGCGATGCGGTGTTCGACTTTCCGCTCGAAGGTGCGCTCCGCGCGCATCTCGATTCGGGTGCGGAGGCGACCATCGTCCTTACCACCGCCGTAGACCCGACCGAATACGGCGTCGTGCTTGGCCGGGACGGCTGCGTAGCGGCGTTCGCCGAAAAGCCCGCGTGGCGCGAAACGTTTTCCAACCGCGTCAACAGCGGGATTTATTTTCTGAGCCGCCGCACGCTTGAACGCGTCCCGCCCGGACGGTTTTACGATTTTTCAAAGGACCTGTTTCCCGAGCTGCTGCGCGAAGGCGTGCCCATCCGCACCCATACCGCGGACGGGTACTGGTGCGACGTGGGGAATCCCGCCGCGTTCCGCGACTGCAACCTGCACTTTTCGGGCGGCGAGACGGTGCGCGGGGAAAATGTTCTGCTCGGACGGGGCAGCCGCGCTTTGGGCAGCGTGCTGTTCTCCGGCGTTCGGACCGGCGAAGGCTGTCTGCTGGAGGGCTGCGTCGTCTGCGAAAACGCCGCCCTCGGCAGTGAAGTGCAGGTGAAACACGGCGCAGTCGTCGGCGCAGGCGTGCAAATCGGCGACGGCGCGGAAATCGGTGAGAATGTCCGCATCGCGCCGGGTGTGAAGATAGGGAAGGGAGCAGTTATTTTGGAAAATATTTATTCCGCCGACGAAAAACAGCATGTATTTGAGGACGAAGGCCATGTCGGCGGCCGGCCGTCGCTGTCCCGCGCGCTGCGGCTGGGCGGGGCCGCGGGCGTGTACGCAAAGGGGCGCGGTGTGGCTTTCATGCACGACGGCAGCCCGCTCGGCGACGCGCTTGCCCGCGCGGCGGCACTGGGCGCTTCGGCTGCGGGCTCGTCCCCGATTTTACTGGGGGACGGCTTTTATTCGCTCTGCTCATTTGCCTGCCGCCTGTTTTCGCCCGCGCTGGCCGTTTTCGCCTCCGCCGATGGGCTGACCCTGCTCAACTGCCGCGGGCTGCCGCTCTGCCGCGCCGCGGAACGCCGGCTGGAGAGTCTCTTTTTCGCCCGCGAGACGCCCGCCGTTTCGATCAAGCGTGCGCATGATTTGAGCTGTGAGCTGAAAAACGGCTATTTCCGCCACCTGCTTCTTCGCGCCATCCCCCTTTGGCGCGGCGCGATCCTCGAAACCGACAACGCACCGTCTATGTTCCTGAAAACTGCGCTCCTGCGCCGCACGCGCACCCGCGATCTAACCGAGGGCGAAACGCGGTTTTTCGTCTCCGACGACGGGCGCACCGCCTGCGCATCGCTCGAAAACGGGTTTCTGTCCTTCTGGCACCTCGCCGGAACCGTCCTGCTCGCTGAGCAGGCGCGCGGCCGGACCGCCTTCGAGCTGCCCGACGCCTGTCCCGCCGCGCTTCGCGACTTATTGAAGGACCGAGGCTGCACCGTCGTGCTTTATGATGAGGCCGGAGAGGGAAACGACCGGCCCGCCGCCGGACGTCTCCCGTGGCTGCTGGACGGGCCGACGCTCGTACTCGAGTTTCTTGCTGCGCTCCAGACGCTCGACATCTCTGCGGATGATGTCCCCGCACTGCTGCCCCGCTTCTTTGTTAAGACGAAAACGGTCGACTACGACGAGGACCGCAAGAGCGCGCGCATCGCCGCGCTGGCCGAAAAGCACGGCGTCGAGGACGGGCGCGTCCGGGTGCGCACCGACCGCGGAACCGTAACGGTCTCGCCGCTTTTCCACGGCGGGTTCCGGCTTGTCGCGGAGGCGGTCAGCAGCGAAGTCGCCGCCGAGCTGTGCGATTTCGTCGGCGAGTCGCTGCGGAAGGACGAGTCGGGGGACGGGCACCCTGAAGGCAAATGATGTGCACTGCTGTGGGCTTTTTGCACCGGTGCAGGTGGCAAAGCGGCCGCAAATTGTGGATAACCCGGTGGACAATGTGGACAACTGTGGGAAATCTCGTGAAAGAACAAGGCAGAGCGCTGTGGATTCGGAGATGCACGGGTGTGGATTTGCCCGTCGGCGGGAGCGGGGGACGCGCGCCGGAGGGGGATGTTTTGCGTGCAGCGGCAGTTCCGTCCCTGTAAAGCGTTTTGTCGGTTTCGGAATTGCGGAATCCGTTTTTTGCGGCGCTGCTTTTCCCATCCGTTCTGCGGCTTCGCGGCGCGGCACGTTGTTTTGGAAACCTGAAATGCGTTGCGGTACGTGGATATGCCGTTGTGCGGCATATCCACGCCGCGTAGGGGAAAAACGGCTTTTATAATGGGGGACAATGGAAGCATATGCGCTCTTGGACTTCCCACGAACGGCCTGCGCCGCTTGGCGGTGCAGGCCGTCGGAGTGAGATGGATGGATTTTGTCTTATGATCTGACGGGCGACGGCCGCTTCCTCCCTCCCTTTATGCCCAACGCCGCGCAACGCGGTGTTGGGCAGAATTTGTAAAAAGGCATCGTTTTGCAGCGCTGTAAAAACGGCGTATCCATACGTGACAAAAAGCGGCTGCCATGCGTTTCTTCTTAAATTCCCGTTTCTGTTCCCTTTTTCACTCAGCAATTTTTTCTGTCTAACTATGATTCGCTGCGGCACAGCTGGCCATTGGGGGCGGATATCATTTGCTGTGGAACAGAACCGGTGCGGATATACCGAAAGCGGCATATCCGTGCTGAACAGGGGAAATGGTTTTGGAATTGGGTAAGTGGCGGCGAAGCGGCTGCTTGACGCAACAGATGTGCCATTTTTTATTGCATCTTTTTTTCCGAGGACAAGCCACCCCGCTTCGCCGTGTAGCCTGTCTTCAAACAGATGCGCTTGTTTTCAAAAAACATATTTTGTTTGTCGGCATATTTTCTCCCCTGTTTTTTTGTCTCTCCGCAATGCCCGACGCCGCAGCGGCGATGGGTGTAAAGGGGAAAGCTGTGCTGTCCTGAAAACCGATGACGGATTATTTTTTCTATAAGCAAAAGCTGCAAGGCCGCCTCTGCTTTTGGGGAAAACAGAAGCATCGCATCGGTAATTTCCGGAGAAGCTCCGTTTTCTTACAGCGTCGACAGAGAAACGCGGAGCCTTTATCTTTCATTTCAGCCGATTCGATTTCCCACCGCGCCTGTTTTTCTCATGCTTTCTAACGATGTGCAGTCTGTCACGCATCTTTCAGTCCCATAACAGCGAATCCTTCTCCCTCGCCCAACGCCGCTTTGCGGCGTTGGGCGAAGGGAGGATTGGCGTTTTTATTTTCAGAAAACAACGGCATGCATCTGTTTTTCAGTGTTGCTTTCCTTTCGCCCTTTAACAGGTTGTTGGCTTCTATGTCGAGCACATCCGCCGGAAAGTTATATGCCGGTCCCCGGCGCTTCGACTGCACGCATATGGGAACGGCTGATTCCCATAACGCCGGGGCGCGACGCGGAACAAATAAAAAACGGGTTCCGTGCACTTGGCACGAAACCCGTTTTTGTTCGGTCTCCCCCGCCGGAGAGCCTATCTTCCGTTGCTTACCGCATCAGAACCGCGACTGCCGCCATTTGAGGTAGAACAGCACGCCGCCGCCTGCCAGCACCAGCACGATGACTACAATCGAGATGATCAGACCCGTATTCGAGCCGCCGCCGTCGGTTGCTTCTCCCTCGGTAAAGGTGAATTCTACCGTGTGGTTGGACAGCACGTTCAGCGTGTAGGTCAGCTCAGCCTTGCCGCGCTCGATGTCCATCGACACGCCGTCGACCTTGATGGAATCGACGACATAGCCCTCGGCCGCCGTGGCCTTGAATTCCAGCGATTCGCCGCGGACCGCCGTAACGTTCCCGCCCGGCTCGACCGAGCCGTTTTCACCGGTGATGACCGCTACCGTGTACGAACCGACGTCGGTGCGGACGAACACCAGGTCGCCGCCGCCATAGTTCTCGACCGTGACCCAGCCGCTCGTGTCGGCGGTCAGCAGACCGCTGACAGGGGTCAGATCTTCATCCTTGTATATGTAAAGCTGCACCGTCTGCTTGGCAAGCGAGGCGCCGATGAACACGCGCAGCCTTGTGCCCTCGGGCATCCGGATGGTCTGCGGGCAGGAAAGCACGCAGTTTTCACCGGTGATGGATTTGCGCTCGAGCAGCGCGAGGATGGCTGAATAATTGCTGCCGCCGTTGCGCAGGATCTTCATGTCCGCCGACGAGCCGTCGAGCGTAAAGACCGAATTGGTGGGGAAATAGTATTCGTATTCGGACGATTTCATCACGATTTCGACCGTCTGGTGCTCGCTGAGAATGGTATCGAACACGCCTTTATCGATGACGGTGGTCGTGTCAAACGAGATTTCGATCGGGGACTTGGTCCAGTCGACGTCCTCCTTCGTGATCGCGCCGGCGCTGACGGTGCCGGCTTCCTTGAAGTACACGTTGATGGTGTGGTTGCCCGCGATGTTTTTGAATTCGTACTTGCCGTCGGTCAGCGAAACGTCGCTGCCGTCGACCTGCACGTAATCGACCTCATATCCGGCATTCGGGGTAATGGTGAAAACCAGATTCGTCCCCTCTGCAACCGACTGACGGCCGGACGGCGAAATGCTGCCGTTGGCGCCTGCGCTTGCATAGATCGAGTATGTTGTGCTGCCTGTATCGGAATGCTTGAACACGACCGAAACGGTGTGGGTCTTTTTCACGTCGGTGATGGTATATTTGTTGTCGGACGTCAGCGTCACCTGCGTGCCGTCGACCCGGACATAATCGATCTCATATCCCATATCGGGCGTAAAGGTGAAGGTAATGCGGTCGCCCTCCGGCACGTAAACAAACATATTTTCCAGTACGTGCGGCTCGTCGACCGTAATGCGCCCGCCGCCCTGGTCGGACACAATGGCGGTGATGCGGTAGGACTTCTTATAGGTAATGACGACCTCCGCTGCCGCCCGCACCGGGACGACGAAGGTGTTGTCGGTCACTTCGACCGCCGTGCCGTCAACGGTCACGCTGTCCAGCACATAGCCGGTGTTCGGTGTGACCGTAAAGGTCACGCGCGAGCCGGCTTCGACCGTAAAGGCGCCGTTTTGGATGGTATAGCCTGCGGCGGAGACGCTGCCGGCCGTGTCGTCGTTTTTGACCGTAACCTCAACCTGCTCGACGGCCTTTTTGAAGTAGGCCGTGATGACCGCTCTGTCCGTGACCTTATGCGCATAGGTGTTGCCGGTCAGCTCCACCTTCTCGCCGTCGACGAGAAGATAGTCCACCACATAGCCCGCATTCGGTGTGAGCGTCAGTTCGACGGTGGAGCCCTCCGCGTAATACCCGCTCGACGGCGAAACGCTGCCGTTGGAGGCGGCGGATACGGTGATAAAGTAAGCGTTGGCCGTCAGGATGGTCAGCGTGCAGTCGGCTGTGACCGCCGGAAGCGTAAACGGGTCGCCGGTGTAGGGGATGGTTGTCTGCTTGCCGGTGGCCGAATCGGTCAGCGTAACGCTGCTGACGGCGCAGCCGGTTTCGGTCTCGATGGAGATTCTCGGCGTGCTGCCCTCGTCGGCTGCGAAGCTGCCGAGCACCTCCTCGCCGTCCGCGCGCACGAGTACGGCCTTGTTCGAGCTGTTGATGACCGTCACCGTCACGCGGTGCGTGACGGTGGGCTGCGGGTCGGAAAAGGTCACAGCCAGCGTCGAATCGGCTTCGATGGTGCCGGCATAGGTCTTGGTGCTGCCGCTGCCGATAAGTGTAATCGCCGTCCCGTTGAGCGTGGCTGCGGAAACGGCTTTGCCTTCCTCGGGCGTGAGCGTCAGCGTAAAGGCGCTGCCCGCCGCGAAGCGGTAGGCGTATGTACCGTCCGTTTCGGTTTCCGGCTCGCCGAGCGCGCCTGTAACCGTAACCGTGCCGCCCGTGTACGGCGCCACGCGCAGGACGACCTCATCGGCCGTCTGAGGCTGCCCGCTCGTTTCGTCCTCCTGCCCGAACGCAGCTACAGCCGCAGCCGGAAGCAGCAGGCAGAACGCCAGCAGCAGTGTTAAAATCCGAATGTGCGTTTTCATAACGTTTAAGTTTACATTCCTTTCTGTCGGAATCTAAAGCGGCTTCGTCAGCTTTCGGCGACTGTATCCTCCGCCTCGGAGACGGAGGGCGGATGCTCGATCAGGTCGGTCAGCGACGAGGCAGAGTCGGCGTAAAACAGCAGCAGCGCCTGCGCCGTTTCGTCATAGTGCAGCGCAACCCACACGCCGTTGTTTTGCAAAAATCCGTTTTCTGCGGCAAAGCCCAGCTCGGTCAATTCGTCAACATAGGCGGCATAGTCCGACGCCTTGAGCGATGTGACGCGCAGGAAGCCGCGCGTCGGCTCGTCCAGATGAGCGCTCAGCTCGCCGCTGCGCAGCGGCGGCAGCTTGGCGCCCGGCCCCTCGGACGGCCACTCCAGCAATTTTCCGAATCCGAACTCGCGCCATGCATCGTCGGTCATGTCGTTCCACGCGTCGCGTCCGAACTCGTCCCACGCCTGTTCCATTTTCTGCCCAAGCTCGCCCAGCCCCAGCCCCTCCAGCGCGCTGTTCACCGCCGAGCAGGCGCACAGCGGCAGCACGCAGGCAAGGAGCGCGGCGAGGAGGCAAACCGTTCTTTTTTTCGATTGCATTTGAAAAAAACGTCCTTTCCGCCGTGCATTTTGGCTGTTGACAACCAGAACCGTTTCTGTTATACTTATAGTTAACGACATTCAAATTTTCACTTGGACAGGCTGCAAATGCCGTGATTTTTGCATCTGTGGCCGGGGTAAGTTAAGAAAATTTATGTCGTTTACTATAATGCAACGGAACGTCCCCGAAGCACCGGGGATGTACCTACGCTCATTATAATATATTTCATTGATACAAAGCAATATCAATTTTGTGAATAATTCCGCGCGCGTTTTCCCGCATTTTGGACGAAAAAACGGCGGTATTTTACATATTTCGGAGGTAGTAATCTATGGCAGAAAAAAAACAGGTCGAGGCCATCACCGGCCGGGACGAGGACTTTGCCCGCTGGTATACCGACATCGTCAAAAAGGCCGAGCTGATCGAATACACCAGCGTCAAGGGCTGCATGGTCATCCGTCCCTACGGCTACGCGATCTGGGAAAACATCCAGCGCATCCTTGATGCCGCCTTCAAGGCCACCGGGCATGAGAACGTCAATATGCCGATGTTCATCCCCGAGAGCCTGCTGCAAAAAGAAAAAGATCACGTCGCAGGCTTTGCGCCCGAGGTGGCGTGGGTCACGCAGGGCGGCAGCGAAAAGCTGGAGGAGCGCCTCTGCATCCGCCCGACGTCGGAGACGCTGTTCTGCGAGCATTACGCCAACATCATCCATTCCTACCGCGACCTGCCTAAGCTGTATAACCAGTGGGTGAGCGTCGTCCGCTGGGAAAAGACGACCCGCCCTTTCCTCCGTTCGCGTGAGTTCCTCTGGCAGGAGGGGCATACCATCCACGCTACCGCCGAAGAGGCCGTCGCCGAAACCGAGCGTATGCTGGACGTTTACGCCGATTTCTGCGAGCAGTCGCTGGCGATGCCGGTTATCCGCGGCCGCAAGACCGACAGCGACAAGTTCGCCGGCGCCGAGGCGACCTACGCCATCGAGGCGCTTATGCACGACGGCAAGGCGCTCCAGGCCGGTACGAGCCATTATTTCGGCGACGGTTTTGCCCGCGCGTTCGATATCCAATATACCAATAGGGAAAACGTCAAGACCTATCCCTTCCAGACCTCGTGGGGCGTGACGACACGGCTCATCGGCGCCATCATCATGACCCACGGGGACGATAACGGCTTGGTCCTGCCGCCCGCCGTTGCGCCGGTGCAGGCGGTCATCATCCCCGTCGCGCAGCATAAGCCCGGCGTTCTCGAGCGCTGCGGGGAGCTGCGCGCGGCGCTGGCGAAGGACTTCCGCGTGAAGCTGGACGACAGCGACAATTCCGCCGGCTGGAAGTACGCCGAGTATGAAATGAAGGGCGTGCCCGTCCGCATCGAGCTCGGCCCGCGCGACATCGAGGCCGGCCAGTGCGTGCTGGCGCTGCGCCATAACGGCGAAAAGCGCACCGTTCCGCTCGAGACCGTCTCCGCTTCCCTTGCGCAGGCGCTCGAGGATGTCCGCAGCGGCATGTACGCCGCCGCGCTGGCCAACCGCGAAGCGCGTACCTACGACTGCGCGACGGTCGGGGAAATCCTTTCAACGCTCGAAGCCAGGGGCGACGGCTTCGTCCGCGCGCCGTGGTGCGGCGACGAGGCCTGCGAGGACGAAGTCAAGGAAAAGACCGGCGTCAGTTCGCGCTGCATCCCCTTCGGCGAGACGCTTGCGCCGGGCAGCCGCTGCGTCTGCTGCGGGAAGGAAGCCAAGCACCTCGTTTACTGGGGCAAGGCGTATTAAATCGGGAACGAAAAAGGCCGTCCGCGCGGAAGCGGAGGGCCTTTTTTCGGCGGCGGCCAAGGCAGAAAAGCGGCTGAGTACGTATGAACACGCAATCAAACTGCAGGGCGAAAAACCCTCGCATAAAAGCTATGCTCAGGATATGCCTGGCAAAAGCCTTCGCAAAGCAGATTATGCTCGTTTTTTGTACAGTTTTGCATTGCGTTTGGGGATAAGCAATGCCCGTATGTCCAACGCCGGCTTTGCCGGCGTTGGACATACGGAGGGGAACGGAGCCGAAACGGCGGATTTCCGGTTGTTTCTTTCCGCGTTTTATGCCGGCCGCCCGTTTTGCGGGGACCTGAATTTCGTTTTCACTTCAATGAACATCATAGGAAAACGGCTGAAAAGAGGGGTTCATTCCGGTTTTGTCGCGCACGCTCTGTCCGTGCTGCGGGCGGCGGGGATAGAAACCGAGGGAATAAGCGCGGTTTCCTGTATATAAAAAGAATCCATATGATTTATACGAAATCCCGCGATTCCGTTTTTTGCTTTCCATGCACTGTCCCATATAACGGGACGATGCACGGATTTATGAGCGGCGATATACAAAAAGGAGATTAAGGCAAAGCGGTTAAACGCCGGCTGATTTTTTCTTATGCTCAACGCACGCACAGCGGGTGTTGGGCATTTGAGCACATGCATAAAAGAAAACGGCCTTTTGTACGTTGCTTTTTCGCATTCCCGGGCCTGATACGTATGGAAGAACGGGCGAAAGCAATGTTCGCGGCAGGTTTTCAGCCGGTGCGTTCCGGCGGCGCGGACGGGAGTCACGGAACCGGAAGAGCGGAGAGGTGCGGCGCGTGTTCCCGTATGGGGGAACGGAGAGGTTTGCTCGCCGTGCGTTGGGCATCGCACATCTATGACGCGCGTACAGCAGATGCTTTTACGCGGTGTTTTTTGCTAACGGGCAGAGTGCCGTAGAGCGGGTGCTGACCGTGTAAAAACAGACGTGCGGGCTGCGCGGCGCCTTTTCCGTTAGCCCGCCGGTCAGCTCTGCTTTTGTGCGGCAAACCCGTTGCGGATTTTATGCGTAGAAGGAAAGCCCTTGCGCAGCGATTCTCTGCTTAACCGCATGAACTGCCGCGGGCCGCTTAACGTCTTGCAGGAACACACTGTACGCGAAAAAACGGGCGGGGAAGGCTGCGCTTTTTGTATATGGGTACGCTTTTGCGCATATAGTAAGCGTAAAGGGGTTCGCCGCACAACAAACTTTTCAGGAAGGGAGGCTTTCGCTGCGCGAAAGCGAGGGTTGCTTTTATGAAAATCCAATGGAAAAAGCTCATCGTCTGCCTGGCCGTCCCGCTGGCGGTCGGCGGACTTTCGGCGCTGCTGACACGCGGCAGCATGGAGACCTTCGAGGCAATCGCGAAGCCGCCGCTGGCGCCGCCCGGCTGGCTGTTCCCGGTGGTTTGGACGGTGCTGTATGTTCTGATGGGAATCGCGTCCTATCTGGTGCTGACTTCCGGAAAGCCGAACGGGCTTGCGCTGTTCGTATACGGTGTGCAGCTTTTGCTCAACTTTTTCTGGCCATTGTTCTTCTTCAATATGCAGGCGTATCTGTTCTCGTTCGTCTGGCTCGTGCTGCTGTGGCTGCTCATTCTGGCTGCAACCGTGTTGTTTTTCCGAATTTCAAAGCCGGCGGGGTACCTGATGATCCCCTATTTACTATGGGTGGCGTTCGCGGGATATTTGAACCTTTCGATATATCTGCTGAATTGAGATAACCGCTTGGCGAAGCGTTTTGTTCAAGAGAAAAAGGCCTGATCGCCGGCCGGCGACCCGGGCCTTTTTCTGCGCAGAAAATCCGGCGCCTTGATGGGTACGGAAAAGCTTTTGTTTCGCGGCGCGGCGGTGCTCGGTCAGGTGCACGCCGGCCTAAGGCCCTCTCCCGAAAAGCGGCGGAAAGGGGTTCGGCACGTCTGATGCAAAGTGCGCCCGCAGAGACTTGCGGTCCACGCCCGAATAAACGATTGGACGGCGGCGTCTCCGAAATGCGGCGTTCGTGGATTTAATTGCATTGATTTGTGAAAGCACAACAAAATCCAACCGTTGTGCTTTTTTCATGGAAAGGCAAGGGCCGGCAGCAGGAAGCAGTCGGCAACACATTACGATTGGCCGGCCGCAGACCTGTCAAGCCGGAATGAAAAAATGCAGCCTAAACGCGGGCGGAAAAACAAAACCGGGCACACAACGCAGTGCGCGGTCTGCCTGCGGCGACTCGCCGCTGTAAAGAGGCAACGATCACGGACAGCCTCTAAGTCAAAAAATAACGCTGAACCCAAATGAATTGGATCCAGCGTCATGCTTGGAAAGGGGATACAAAAAAGCTCGGCTTAGACGCGAGCCACGCGGTTTGAAAAGGCCTGCGGTGCGCGACTTGCAAAAGGCGCTTTTCTGCCGGTTTGCCGAGAGCGCGCGAATGAGATGCCGGCGGATTTTCATTCGGTGAACCTGAACCGGTCTAAGCGTTCCTGCACACGCACCGAATACAAGCAACACAAGCAGGCATTACCACTCCGCAGCCCCAAGAATATATAAATATTGAACTGCCCAAAAGGTTAGCTCACACCAAATCGCACAATCCTTCCTGTGATTTGGTTCCAATCCGATTTCAGCATAAGGATGTGCGATTCGCAAGTTATCCTTAAAACATTTTTTCTGATATGGCGTATCAAAAGTTGTACGAAGGACCCCGTCCGCATCAAGCATCTCTTCAAGTATTTTTCTGGAACGCTTAACCACATCCGCCTTTTCCCCAACGACCTTTGCAAGACAGGTTAAGGTTTTTCGATGATTTGGCGCCTTGCTTGGAAAGGACAACTCGTGAAAGGGCTGCATATACGCCCATCCGGGTCCGACCTGCTTTCCGTTCATCTTTACTGCAAAGGAAAAATGATCCGTACAGATCTCGTCATGGTAATTGATTGCCTTTGCCAACAATTCAACGGAATCAGAAGTTCGCCATGAATTTGTACAGGCAAGCGTTTCCAGATGGTATTGACACGGGAAATAGGTTTCCGGGGTAATCGTCGGGTAATTATATTTTCGTTTTAGATTAGGGTTAAACTCCACTAAATCATAGACGGAATTCAGTTCCAATAAACTTGTGAATGCACGATAGGATATATCGACAAACGGCTTTATCTCGTCGTCATCTCCGTAACCAATCAATGCCTGACAAGTATTGATTGTTACGCCCAAAGATGAACCGCTGTTTAGTCCGCAATTCCGATTGGCAAACCGCACTTTTTCGGGATGATAATAGGAAAATTCCTCCTCCAATACGTCATCGTTGCGCAGGGCCATTGCAAAGTTGTAAACAAACGGAGTGTCTGCCGGGATACCTGTATTGGCGATATAGCGTGCAGCCGATTCTCCATCGTCCAAGTGTGAAGTCTTGAATTTTTCCCAGGAATGCATTCCGCGTCCGATATATCCGTTTTCATGAATATGCGAGAGCAACAACTTATAATCATCACTCTGGCGAAGCCCCTCAAGATGGTTTTCTTCTTCCACAGGAGTAAGGTCATGTAAAACATCCCGGTGCAGTCTGTAGCGAAGAAGATTCCCTCCGTTTTCAAGAAGATAGTCGATAGATCTGGATATATTCATTGAATCCACCCCTAACATTACGACAACATAGGAATAGGCAAATCGAATTACATATTGCTATTTATTTGAATAAATACACATGCGTTTTTTGTATATAGAAGCACGATTCTGCCGCTTTTGCAATATGGGAATCTGCGTAACGCGTAAACAAAAACGCCATTACCCTAAGAATTCAGAAGCGAATGGCGTTTTCATATGTAACCGGGGACTAAAAAGAAGCCGCTCCGACGCGGGCATCAAAGCTTTGGAAAAGGAAAAGCCCCGAACGCGTTGCGTGTCGAGGCTCTCGACTGGCTGCGGAAGAAGGATTTGAACCCTCACAAACAGAGTCAGAGTCTGCCGTGCTACCATTACACAATTCCGCAAAATATTCAGTTTCTGCTGTAAGCTTAGTTATTTTAGCACAGTGTGCGGGATTTGTCAAGAGTTTTTTTGCAAAACAACCGTCTGCGCAATCGGTTTTCCTGCCCCTCCCGCAAGGGGGCGTTACGGCGGTTGACAGCGGCCGTCGCCGGTGGTATAATCTATACGACAAAATGAAAGGATGGCGAAATACAATATGCAAGATCTTATCATCCGTACCCCGTGCGAAGCGGACGCCGGCCGCGTGGAGGAGCTGCTGGCCTATATTGCGCAGCTTCACCGCGAAGGCAGGCCCGACCTGTTTATCGGCAGCGGTGCGAAATTCGACCGTGCGGGGGTGCTCGCGCTGTTCGCGGATGAAAGCTCGCCGGTGTTCGTGGCGGATGACGGCTCGGGGCGGGTGGTCGGCTATATCATCTGCCGTCTGCGCAGTACGCCGTCCAACCCGTCGCTGCGCGCTGTCCGCACGCTGTACGTTGAGGATCTCTGTGTCGACCCCTCGTGCGTGAAGCAGGGCGTGGGCAGCGCACTGATGCGTAAGGCGGAGGCATTCGCGCGCGAAGCGGGCTGCTATAACATGGATTTGAACGTATGGGCGTTCAACACCGAGGCGATCGCGTTCTATGAAAAAAACGGCTATTCCGTCCAGCGCAGCATTATGGAAAAGCGGTTGTAAGCGGGCGCATGTCTCTGCACACCGGTCAGAAAAGGCCGATGGCGGCGCGCGGTCCTGCAATTGTTTTTTTTGTGTAGAAAAGAAAGCCGGAAAAGCTGCGGGAAACGGAGCCGTTGTGTCCGTAAGCCCGCAGCTTTGGCGTCGGGCAGGAGGCATACGCAGACGGCGGTCGATGTTCCCTCGGGTCCGGCGGGAGAAGAGGGGAAGCGGTGGCCGCGCCGGCGAGATACGGCGGCTGGAAATGCAAACGGACGGATAGGAAGCCGGCAGGCTTCCTATCCGTTTTTCCGTTTGCGTTGGTTGGCCGGCAGCGCTGTTTTGTTGAACAGCCGCTTCGTTATGGTATAGGCGGTCATTGCGCTGAAAGGAGAGATGCGTCCGAAGCAGGGGTGCCGGCGCCGTTCCCTCGGGTCCGGCGGCGGGGGGGGTGAAAAAGCCGGACGCAATCCCGGCGCGCCGCAAGCATTGGTTACAAAATGCTGTGCGCGAAGGTCGAATTATGCCCTCTGCGCTTTGGCGGTTCCGCGTAAAGGCGTACGGTTATGGATTTTTAGCTTTCCCGTCTCCGTTATCCTGCTTTTTCATCAAAGCAGCGCCGCTGTTCCAGGCCTGACCGATTTTTTCTCCGATGGCATAATAGCCGTTTTGCATCTGGTCAAAGGCAAAGGCGTGGATTTTGCCGGCGTCGATCTTTCCGGCTGCATCTAAGACCTTTTCATCGGCGACCACGTTGACGATTCTGCCGAGGACCCGCAGGCCGTAAGGCTGCGTCTGCATTTCGATGACCTCGCATTCCAGCGTGATCGGATATTCCGCAATGACCGGCGCGTCTACGCTTTCGCTTTTGACTGCGTGGAGTCCGCTGCGCCCGAATTTGTCAGCCGTCCTGTTGGCGGTGGCGATTCCGAAGAAATCGGATTCTCTGAGCGTATCCGTCCCCGGGACGGCGAGGGTGAACGCCTTCCTTGCGTTGATATTGGCCACGGTTTTGTGCTCGGCCTCCAGGTTCAGCGCGACCATATCCTCCGCGCAGATCCCGCCCCATGCCATCATCATCACATCGACGGTGTCATCCTCGTTGTAGGTTCCGATCATATAGGTCGGCATGGGAAACAAATAGGGTTTTGCACCAAAGTTCTTTGTCATCGATTTTCCTCCCTTTCTGTTTGCGGAATTGACTTTTTCCGTCCTGGATAGTATAATCGGAATTCAAAAAAGACAAGTACGCACATTTCGGTGCGATACGATTATGAATTCATATACTTACCCAAAGGAGAGCGCAAAAATGGGAAAAAGGTGTATATAATAAACGCATGTCTCAGCACAACGGGCTTCCATTATACTTTGTCGTTGATCAGCGGAAAATATAAGATGACGATCCTCTATACGCTTATGGAGTTTGGCGTGGTTCGATTCAATGAGATAAAAAAGTACATCGGTTCCATTTCCTATAAGACGCTGAGCTCTGCGCTGAAGGAATTGGAGCGGGATCAGCTCGTACATCGGGAAGAATACCCGCAGATACCGCCCAAAGTCGAGTACAGCCTGACGGAACGAGGCAAGTCGCTGATTCCGATTTTGGATGGGATGTGTGCGTGGGGCGACCAGAATCGTCTGTAAGCATGACCCGAAAGCATATACGGGCGGCAAGGGACCGGACGTGCGCGCAGTAATACATCATACGAAAACGCAATTAAACTGTAAGGCGGAAAAACCTCACATATTCCATATATCTAAGATTATGTTTCGTATCATCTGATTTTGCCCGGCAAGGCTTCACATAATTTGATTATGCTTGGCGGAAGGCATTGCAAACTCTGCTTATATTCGATTTTCTGTGCATTTTTGAATTGCGTTTCCGTATAAGAAACACTGCGTCTGTACCCGAAACGGGCCGAGAACGCATACGGCTCGGCCGAGAGTTCGGGATTCGCCGGCGGACGGCACGGCGTTCCCGCAGAACGGCAAAAAAGCAGGACGGCATGGCCTGGGCCCTGCCGTCCTGCGGATTTGTTTTTTTCGGCGGTCGCACCGCTCTTGTGCGGCACACCCGCATCGTGTCGGCCGTTCCCGTTTGTTCGGCGGCCTGCCGGCTGATCAATCGTTGTAAAGATCGATGCAGTATTGGATGTCGTCCGCAGCCATACGGGCGAAGGCTGCCATGCGGTCTGCGGCGGTCTGCACAAAATCAAAATCGTCCCCGTTTGACAAGCCGTTTTCGCGCTCTTCCAGATCCAGGAGCGCTTCGGAGAAAAAGCGCAGGGGCGAACTTCCCGCATCGAACACGCCGACAGGGTCGGCCGTCTGCGCATCCAAAAGCTCATCGATCAGAGCCGCTTGAGCTTCGAGCCCGAAGCGTTTCAGCATCGCTCGCCGGTATTGCGGTTCGATATAAAAATGATTGTAGCAGGCAAGCGCGTCCAACACCGCTGCGGCCTTGGGAAGATCGTCCAGCGGGGCTCCGACCGACAGGGCGATAACGGGGTAACCGTGGCTGTCAATCGGCGCGGAAAGATTCGCTCCGTCCCCTGACGGCAGCGGGAGGATCGCGTATTCGTCCTCCATCGTGCGCAGCGCTTCCGCGTCGGCATCGCCGAGCGGCATGATCATAAACAGCGCTTCTCCGCCGTAAAACAGCGCGTCAAGCGGAGCGTCGGCATCGCAGCCGAAGCTGTAGTCATACACCCGGGAATACCGCCAGGCACTCTCATCGGACAGCAGCGAAAAAAGTTCCGCAAACCGTTCTGCCAGCACCTCGGCCTCGGACGGCTCGACCGTGCCGTCCTCCGCCAGCCGCAGCATCGGCGCTCCGGCGGCGGTCATCAGCCCGTCGACCATGCTCTCGTTGCCGACCATTCCGGTCAGCCCGGCGGCGGATGCGTCGCGGCAGAGGCGGATGAGCGCTTCGGGAGACCATTCGCCGCCTTCAAAAAGGGCGAACGGGTCGGTCAGTCCGTGCTCGCGAAGCAGGCTTTGGTTGCAGTAAAGCACCTCGAGCCGTTCGGCGGACGAGAGCATCACGTCGCCGGAAAGCAGCGTTGCGCGGCCGCCGACGGCAAGCGCGTCAAGGAGCGCGCCGTCCCACCACGGGGCGTCGAGCCGCAGGCCCGCGTCGAATTCGTCTGCCGCGAAGTCATAGGCCGCGCCTTCGATAGACAAAAAACCGACCGCATGGGCGCCGCCTGCAAACAGGTTGACGGTTTGCAGACCTGCAATCAGATCTGTCCGGACCGCATCCAGCAGCTCATCGCAGCCTTCAACGGTGCGGACGCTGAGCGTGAACCCGTAGAGCGTTTCGAGCAACTCGTTCCTTTCCGCAACGGCTGTGTTCAAAACGTCCGGCTTGTTCTCCTCGGCGGCAAGCTGGCCTGCAAGGTCTTGTTCCGCCGAAACGAGGATGTGGCAGTTAAAACCTCCCAGATCCATATTGCCGAGCTGCGAGAGCAGCAGCTCCTCCGGCGTTTCCGGTTCGGCATCGCCCGGTGCGGACACGGCGCCGTCGCTGATGCCGGTTTCGCCGAAGGAGTCGGCCAGGGATACCTCGGCCGCGTTCGACGACATAGCTGAAACGCTGGACTCCCGTTCGGCGTTCCCGCTCTCATCGTTTGTTTGGGTGCTGACGGCCGGTGTACGGCGCGCACAGGCCGCTGTGACGGACAGTGTCAGCAGCACGCAGAGCAGGAAAAGGGCAAGCAGCTTTTTCATTGTTATGACTATCCTTTCTTGACCGTAGGGCACAGCGGTTCAAAAGCGCTGATTTTGCCCGATTGGGCTGCTGTCGGATAAAATTTGCATCGCGGCGGAATTTTCAAATCCGCGCGGAAGGCGGCGCTTCAGCCGCCGAAGCCCTCGGCCCACGTGCCGTTCTCAAAGACTTTGACCGCCCTGCCGTCCTTAAAACCGGTGACAGACAGGTCGTTCGCGCCGACCATAAAATCGACGTGGATGATGCTGTCGTTGACGCCGGCGTCGGTCTGCTCCTGCTTGGACATCGTTTCAAAGCCCTCCAGGCAGTCGGCGAACCCGCGGCCGAGCGCCACATGGCAGCTCGCGTTTTCGTCAAACAGCGTGTTGTAGAACAAAATTCCCGTTTGGTTGACAGGGGATTCGACCGGGACGAGCGCCAGCTCGCCCAGGAAGGGCGCGCCCTCGTCCATCGAGAGCATCTGCCCGAGCAGCGATTCGTTCTTCGCCGCGCGCCACGCGACGGCCCTGCCGTCTTTGAAGTCGATGGAGAAGTCCTCGATGAGCTGCCCCTGATAGGAAAGCGGCTTGGTCGAAACCAGCCGTCCCTCGGCCTTGCCCTTGAGCGGTGTGGTGAAAATCTCCTCGGTGGGCATGTTCGGGTTGTGCTGCACGCCCGCAAGCGTTTTGTCGCAGCCGCCCTTCCAGATCCCGCGCGGGTTGAGCGTGACGCGGAAATCCGTGCCGTTGGCGCTCTTATATTCCAGCGTGTCAAATTTTGCGTCGTTGAGCGCCTTCGCGTAGCGGGCGAAGGTCTCGTTGTGGGCCTTCCACGCGGCGACGGGGTCGTTGTCCGCGCTGACGCGGACGGTCTGCAGGATCGCGTCCCACAGCAAAGCGACGGCGCGTGCCTTCGTCTCGCCGGGGAACACCTTCTGCGCCCATTCGGGCGAGGGGACGGCGGCGATGGTCCACTGGTAACGGTTTTCCATTGCGTCGTTGTAGGGCTTGAGCACCTTATGGCGCGCGATGCCGGCCTTCTGCATCTTTTCCTGATCGATGCCCGCCAGCCCGTCGGGGTCCTCGGAGAGGATATGGATCATACAGGGCAGCTCGTCGGCATACATCCTGAATTTTTCTTCTTTGTATTTGGGGACGTTACAGAGGGTCTCCAGCTTCTGGTAGCGGTAATCGAGCTTGGTCAGCGGCTGGTAGGACCAGTTGACCTCCACCCACTTGGCGCCGGCTTTATAGCAGGCCTCGGCCACCAGCGCGGCGAACGGCGCCTGTGCCGTCTCGGCGTAGAGCATCACGCCCTGTCCCTTCTGGACGTTGGCGCCCACGCGCGCAATCAGGCGCGCATATTTTTTCATCAATGCTTTTGTCATACCTGATGACTCCTTTCGGAATTTCGGGCGTCAAAGTCCGCATCTCCTGCAAATGCCGGATTTGCCGTATGCGGCAGGGGACGCTCTTACTTATACGATTGACTGACCGCAGCACCTGCCCGCATCAGCCGGATGCAGGCATGCTCCCGTTCCGGACGGAAGCGTTTATTTTTCGGTTTCGTCGCTTTTCTCTTCGTGGCGGGATTCGACCGTCGCGACGGCCCATTTCTGCACCTGGATGGTCGTCTTTTCGCCGCCGGTCTGGAGCAGAAGCATGTCGTCCTTGATGTTGACGACAATGCCGACGATGCCGCCCTTCGTGGTCACAATGTCGCCCTTGGCAATCGAGCTGCGCATCGCGTCCAGCTCGCGCTGCTGCTTTTTCTGCGGGCGGATGAGCATAAAGTAGAAGACCACGATCAGCAGCACAAAGGGCAGGAAGGTCAGCAGCGTGCTCAGCCAGCCGCCCTGTTCGGCAGTTGCGTCCGCTGCGGAGTCGAGGAGCTTGAAGAAGGTTGTCATGATGTTGTTTGTCCTTTCTGTTTTCGGTCGTAATATTTCGGGACGGGAATCGGGGCCGGTCGGCCTGAGCGGCGTGTCCGTAAGGATAACGCTTTTATCCGCAGCCGGCCGAACGGACTGATTTCCTGCCGGAACGAAGCCGGGCAGGGGCCGAGTTGAAGCCGGACGGCTGTCTTCATAAGCGGAACACCGTACAAAGCCGGAACGTTTTCACGGCTCTGCCGCGGAAACACCCCGAGCCGGGGCCGCAGGCCGCAACTCGTATAATGGAGCTGCGGTTTCCGGTCACAGACCCATTATATCATACCCGTTTCGGTTTTGCAAGTACATATGCGTTTGACTTCGGTCACGCAGCGGGTGCGCGTGTCCAGCGTGAACAGTGCGCCGCAGGCGGCAAAATGCCCCTCCGCCCCCTCGAAACGCATATGCACCTTCGTCGTAAAGTCGCTGATGACGCACTCGCTTTTTACGCCGAGCACGCCGCTTGTATCGCCGCACATCCCAAGGTCGGTGATGTAGCCGCTGCCCTTGTCGAGAAGCTGCTCGTCGGCGGTCTGGACGTGCGTGTGGGTGCCGAACATGATCTGGATTTCACCGTCGAACCGGTGGGCGAACGCCAGTTTTTCGCTCGTCGCTTCGGCGTGGAAGTCGGCGACGGCGATGTCGTAGTTCCCGCGCTGCCCGGCCAGCAGCCGCTCGGCTGCGGTGAAGGGGTTGTCTGCCGGTCCCATAAATACCTGTCCGCAGAGCGACATCACCAGGATGCGCAGCCCCTCCGGCCCGCGCAGAATGGTAAAGCCCTTCCCCGGCGCGGCGGCAGGATAGTTGAGCGGCCGGAGGATGCAGTCGTGCTCGTTGAGCAGGTCGAAAAAGTCGTACCGCCGCAGCGTGTGGTTGCCGCCGGTGAGCACATCGGCTCCCGACTCCAGCAGCAGCTCGGCGGACGCGGGGTCGGTGCCGTTGCCGGGCGCGGCGTTCTCGGCGTTGACAACGACGAAGTCCGCGCCCGTCTCGCGCCGCAGTCTGGGCAGAAGGGCGGCCGTCTCGCGCGTGCCGTAGGCGCCGACCACGTCGCCGAGTGCCAGCAGCTTCACCGCGCCTCACCCGGCCTTCCGTAGAACGCCAGCAGCCGGTCGCGCAGCAGGCCGCAGTAGAAGCCGATGGGGATCTGTCCCATCGTCCAGCCGCACTCGATCGACCACGGGGACCAGCCCACGTCGTTCGGCACGCCGTAGACCTCCTGCTGCTCGACGTCAAACGCGCGCGGCCACGCGCCGTCGATCAGCCTGTCGCGGCTGTGCAGCTGGATGGAAGCGAGAAATGTGCAGACCCGCCGCCAGAGGATGAGGAACATGTCGTCGTGCGTGATGAAATACGCCTGAATCAGCGCGAACGGCAGCCAGTTCATCGAGTACAGCATATCCGCCACCGGGTCGCCGTTGGCCGCAAGCACGCTCGACTCGCCGTCCTTCGCGCCCGCGCAGCAGGCGTTGTAGCCGGTATCCCATTCGATGAAGGCGCCGCTGGCATGCTGCTTCTCGAGCAGCGACCGCGTGACCGCGTACAGCCATTCGCGGTGCTTTTCCTCGCCCGTGACCCAGTAGAGGTAGGACAGCGGGAGAATCAGCCGGCAAAGCTCCTGCGTTTCGCTGTGCTCGCGCGCGGTGTTCGGGAAGTGTGCCATGATCGTCTCCAGCCCGCGCACGGCCGTGTCGCGGTATTTTTCGTCGCCCAGCACCTTGTATGCCAGCAGCAGCGACGCGAGGTAGTATCCGTTGTAGTGCGCGCTTGGCGAGCCGCCGTCCTGACCGGCCAGTTCGGCAATCGGCAGCGTGCGGCCGCCGCCCCAGCGCCATTTACCGTCACGGGCCGCGTCGGGTTCGATTTCAAAGGTCTGGATGAGCAGCCGTCTGTCGTCCACCAGCTCGGTGCGCGCGACGCGCAGCCCGTCGCGGCCGGTGGTGCGCAGCAGGAAGTCCAGATTGCGGCGGACGGCGTCCTCGTCGGGCAGCTCGTCGCCGTAGAGCGCGCGCAGCAGCCGCGGGAAGAGCAGCCCGCGCGCGTCGTCGTCCTGATAGCAGACGTTCCACCATGCGTTGTCGCCGCTGCGGCCCCAGCCGTCGGTCGCGTCCGCCGCGTCGGCGATGTGCAGCCGCCCCGATGCGAGCAGCTCGTCGCTGATGCGGCGCGCGGCCCCGTCGCCGGTATAGAGGGATTTCAGATAATAGGCCAGCGCCGTTTCACCGGTGGAAACGGTGGTGTAGTTGTGCAGCGCGCTGTGCGTCCCGTCGGGCAGGACGGCGGCGCCCACGCCTTCAAGGACGGCGCGGCAGCCGGTTCCGTCAGGCGGCAGCAGGAAGCCGCCCTTCTCGTGCCAGTCCATCGCGCGTTCGACGGTTTGTGCGAACTCGAGGTCGGTCCCCTCGCAGGGAACGGTCGAATAGGCGGCTTCGGCGTAGTACGCGTCGAGGAAGGAGAGGTCGTGCCGCTCGCCGGTCAGCCACAGCAGGATGAAGCCGACGAGCGAGAACCACTTCCGCTTGGGCGCAAAGCAGCCCTTGGCGAAGTCGGCCAGCCGGAAGGTGCAGAACAGCAGCGTTTCGTGCTCGGTCCAGAGCGCGTCGGCGGAGGCGGGGAACTCGGCCTCCGCAAAGTTTTTCAGCGAATAGAAGCCCTCCGGGTTGGAGCGGTAGCTCAACAGCGGAAGCCGGTCGGCCGATGCATAGAAATGCACGACGCGGGTGTTGCACTGCTCGTCGAGGATGTCGCCCTCGGTGATCTCGCCGTAGCGGAAGCGCGCGATCGGCCGCGCATAGCGTGTGCTTTCGACGTTCGGGCAGTTGATCGAGCCGAGGTACTGGCAGAACTCGGCGAACATCCGCACGCCTGAGCGGCTCAGACGGTCGGCCGCCTCGCGCTCGGCGGGGGTGAAGGTCATCGGCTCGTTTTCCGTGCCGCCGGACAGCACGATCGCGTCGTAGCCGGACGCGTCCAGCCCGGGCAGGTCGGTTTTCGGGACGAGCGTCAGCTCGCAGCCGACACGGCGGAGCACGGTGATCAGGTCGCTTTCCCGAAAGCGTTCGGGGGTGATGAAGAGAATCTTTTTCATAAGGTGTGCGTCGTTCCTTTCCCGCGCAGCCGGTGCGGTGCGCGGTTGGTTTTTTCAAAGGTGCCTTTTTGCGGAGCTGCTCGGTTTTCCCGTCGCAGCAGCTCGCGAATCAGAAGCCGCAGGACGGCCTCCGCAGCCGGCGCGTGGATGACGTCGCAGGCATTCCGATAAATGGCGGTGTGGTACAGCTTCCTTAAGGGTTCTACGCCGCGCAGGGTTTCATACAGCATCGTAAAAACTCCTTTCAGCGAAATGGCTTTCCGTTCCCGTCGGCACATCGCCGTTCGGTCAGACGGATGCCTTCAGACGAGGTCCCGTCTGACGCATATGGAAGCGGTGGAGAGGGCGTTTGGCCCGGCCTGTTTCGGAGACGTGCTTTTTCCCGCGGATGTGCACGAATGCATCGCACGGCACGTTCCGCGTGCGCTGCGAACGGCAAATCGGGCAGTCGCGCAGCGCCGGGACCGTATGACGGTTTGGAATGCACAAGTCCGGTTTTCCCATGCTGCCGTGCGGGCAAAGCCCCGCAGTGCGGAAAATTCGCAGTCTGCCGAAAGCGGGCAATCGGGGTATGACGAAGGGCGAAACAAATCAAACGGATTCGTGATGGCCTGCAGACGGCGCGGCACTTTCTTCGCGCGGCATGCGGCGGAACGCGTCCCAAAGCGGCAGAGCTGCGGCGGCAAGGTTGAGGAGCGTGAAGATCACGAACAGCGCGTCGACATACAGGCCGAGCGGGTTTTCCGTAAAAACAATCTGCCAAATTGTGTTTCTGTGCTCGGGGCATGGACAGAATCGATGCGCAGAATGTCCGCCGCGGCGGCGAGGGTAAGCGGAAGCGGTCCGACCGCGAACGGAGAACGCAGGCAGGTTCGAAAGCAGGGACAAGTTTTGCCGAAGGCAAAACCTTGCAAAGCGCAGACGCTTTGTGCTTATACATTTTATCCTATTTCTTTCGAAGCAAGTTTTGCCGAAGGCAAAATCTTGCAAAGTTCAAGTGCTTTGCGCTTGAACTTTTGGCGCTTCTAATCTTTCCTCCGCCTGAGCAGCAGACCTGGTTCCGCCGTCGCGCTTCTATTGCGCAGCGTACTGCAAAGCGGAAGCGCAAGAGCGGTCAGATTGAGCAGTACAAACAAAACGGACGGCAGATCGACATGCAGCCCCAGCGTGTTTTCGGCATACTGTACCGTTTCCGCCGCATCCAGACGGGCCTGCAGATAACGGCCGTAAAGGACGTCGAGTGCGATTGCACCGGCCAGAAGGCTCACGGTGACCGTCCGCCGGCGGCCGGGGAGAGGGTCGGCAAGATAAAAGCAGATGACGGCAATCCAAAACAATTCGAGCGCAAGCAGGTCGGCGTTCCACGGGAAGCCGAGCGTATCCCGGACGGCGGGCGTCGTTCCGAAAAACGCAGCAATGCCCGCACCAAATGCGCGCAGACTCATAAACGGGAGAGCAGCGACGAGCGGGGAAAGCCCGGCGGACAGGCCGAGCAGCCAGCCCCGCAGGGGCTTGCCCCATTTCCGGCGGGCCGCCGGGACGGCCAGCATGAGCAGAACGACAGTCGGGGCAAGGATAGACAGCCCCAGCAGAAGCTCTGCCGTCTGCGGCGCGTGCGCCACGAAGGGACGGGACAGGTCGAACAACTCGGGAATCGTATGCATCGGACGTACCCCCCCATTTTTTGATGCAAGGTTTTACCGAAGGCAGAACCTTGCAAAGATCCGGCACTTTGCGCTTGAACTTTATCTCCTTTACTTTCGAAGCAAGTTTTGCCGAAGGCAAAATCTTGCAAAGTTCAAGCGCTTTGCGCTTGAACTTTTTTACCCTGTTTCTTTCGAATCAAGTTTTGCCGAAGGCAAAATCTTGCAAAGTTCAAGCGCTTTGCGCTTGAACTTTTACGCTCGGTTTCCCAAACGCCGCATACCGCAGGACCTTCTGCGCAACGCGCAGAACGGCATTCTTTCTGAATTTGTTGTCAATCGTCACGGGTGCTCCCCGCGTCCAAAGGCGGCGCTGCGGCAGGGGAAGCGCGGCGGGCGGCCTGCGCCGCATCATCTCAGCTTTGAAACGGGCACAGCAGAAAACTCCGATTCCGGCAAGTCCTCCGAAGCGCTGCGCCAAAGGCCCTTTGCCTTTTGCCGCGGCCGGTTTGGCGGCCGGTCAATCGCGGACGGCGCGAAAAAACAGATTTTCTGCGTGCGGATGCGGATGTGAAGGGCGGCAAGCCTTCGAAGCGGCGCTTGAAATACAGAAAAATTCTCCGGCGGCAGCGCTGCCGCCGGAGAACGGTGTGCGGACCTTATGTACAGCCCCGTTTCCTGCGTGCGGAAAAGCACACGCGGCAATCCGGAACCTATTTTGCGTATTCGTAGGCACGTGTCTCGCGGATGAGGTGGATTTTGATCTGACCGGGGTATTCCAGCTCGGACTCGATTTTTTTTGCGATCTCCTTGGACAGGAACAGCATATCGTCGTCGCCGACCTGCTCGGGCTTGACCATAATGCGGATTTCGCGGCCCGCCTGAATGGCGAAGGATTTCTCGATCCCGTCGAACGAGTTGGCGATCTCCTCAAGCCGCTGCAGGCGCTTGATGTAATTTTCCAGATTCTCGCGGCGCGCACCGGGACGGGCGGCGCTGATGGCGTCGGCGGCCTGCACGATCATCGCGACCAGCGTGGTCGGCTCGACGTCGCCATGGTGCGCCTCGATGGCGTGGATGACGTCCTTGCTTTCCTTGTATTTGCGCGCCAGATCGACGCCGATCTGCACATGGCTGCCGTCGACCTCGTGGCTCATCGCCTTGCCGATGTCATGCAGCAAGCCGGCGCGCTTGGCCAGCGTTGCGTCGACGCCCAGCTCGCTGGCGATCATTCCGGCGATATGCGCGACCTCTATGGAATGCTTGAGCACGTTCTGCCCATAGCTGGTGCGGAACTTCAGCCGGCCGAGGATTTTAACCAGCTCGTGGTTGATGCCGTGGATGCCAACCTCGAAGGTGGCCTGTTCGCCCTCCTTCTTGATCGTATTTTCGACTTCCTTGCGGCTCTTTTCCACCATTTCCTCGATGCGCGAGGGGTGGATGCGTCCGTCGGAAATCAGCTTTTCGAGTGCGATGCGCGCAATCTCGCGGCGCACCGGGTTGAAGGTGGAAATGGTGATGGCCTCGGGCGTGTCGTCGATGATCAGGTCGACGCCGGTCAGCGTTTCAATCGCGCGTATGTTGCGGCCCTCGCGGCCGATGATGCGGCCCTTCATCTCGTCATTCGGCAGGTCGACGACTGAGACCGTCGCCTCCGATACCGAGTCGGCGGCGCAGCGCTGGATGGCGAGGGTGATGATGTTTTTGGCCTTTTCGTCGGCTGTCTCTTTGTACTGCTGTTCGATTTCAGAGAGCTTCTGTGCCATCTCGTGGCGTGCGTCGGTTTCGACCCGCTCCAGCAGGGTCGTGCGCGCGTCCTCCACGGTCATACCCGAGACGCGCTGCAGCTCGTCCACCTGCGACTGGCGGAGCTGTTCGATTTCTTCGCGCAGCGCATCGTTGTCACGTATCTTTTTTTCGAGCGTGTTCTCCTTTTTCTCCAAACTTTCCAGCTTTTTGTCCAAATTTTCTTCTTTCTGAATGGCGCGCCGCTCCAGACGGGACACCTCGTTGCGCCGCTCCTTCAGCTCGGCTTCGGCTTCGTTTTTAATGCGCAGCGCTTCCTCCTTGGCTTCGATCACGCCCTCTTTGCGCTTGGTTTCGGCCTGTTTCTTCGCATCTTCGATGATCCGTCCGGCTTCAGACTCGGCGGAGCCGATGGCCTTTTCCGCAACGCGCTTGCGGTAGACGAAGCCGGCAAAAAAACCAATCACGATGCCCGCCGCCACGGCGCAGATCGCGATTACGATCTCCATAGATTCTCCTCCTAACGATTCTGCAATTTTTCGAATCTATGCTTTTCAATTCAAATGTCATGTATAGCCATTATTCTATCTCTATACCTCTATATAAAATCGAAAAACACTCGATGTTAAATATTATATACTATTCAAACGGCCTTTGTAAAGCGGTTTTCCGTTTGGAACAAACAAAATTTGCATTTTATTCATATATGTTTATACTCCTGATTGACTTGGGGAGGAAAATGCAGTATAATAAAGTTCAAGCGCAAAGCGCTTGAACTTTGCAGGATTTTGCCTTCGGCAAAACCTGCATTGAAAACAGAGGGAATAAAGTTCAAGCGCAAAGCGCTTGAACTTTGCAGGATTTTGCCTTCGGCAAAACCTGCATTGAAGGCAGCAGAAATAAAGTTCCGACGCAAAGCGCTTGAATTTTACAGGACGCTGACGACGGCGGTGCAAAGCACGGCGCCCGCTTTCACCGCCTGTTTTTTGACAAAACAGGAAAAGTTTTTGGGAGGAGAGCTCGAGAGGGGACCTTTTTTCAAAAAGGTCCCCTCTCGAAAAGCCCCTTGCATTTTCAGGGAAAGGTTGCGCAGAATGGAAAACATTTACGAAATCGTCGCGCGGCAGATAGACCGGCTTGCCGACGGCCATGTCCGGTGGTCGGCATGCGCTTCGCGGGAGCAGATGGAAGCAGCGTTTCGCGGCAGGCTCGTGCTGTCGCTCGGGATAGACAAGCCCGTGCCCTCCGACTGGCTTGCCGGCGTTTCGGGCCGCGCGGTCCTGTGTCTGGCCGGCGCGGGCGGGCTCCAGGCGCCGCTTCTGGCCGCTGCGGGCGCGCGGGTGACGGTTCTGGACCTGTCGCAGAAGATGCTGGAAAAAGACCGCCGGATGGCTGAACAATACGGCCTGTCCCTCCGAATCGAGCAGGGGAACATGACCGACCTGTCGCGCTTTGCGGACGGAGCCTTCGACTGCGTAATCAACCCCGTTTCGCTCTGCTATGTGCCGGACGTGCGCCCGGTTTTCCGGGAATGCAGCCGCGTACTCAGACCGGGCGGCGAGCTGCTGCTGGCGGCGCCTTGTCCCATCGCATATGTGTGCGATTATGCGGAGGACGGAAACGGCGGTTATTACAAGGCGGTCAACCGGATGCCGTACCGTTCGGCGGCGCATCCCGGACAGGGGGACTGGGTGGAGTTCGGCCACACGATGGAAGATTATCTCGGCGGGCAGCTCGCGAGCGGCTTTGCAATCCTCGGGTACGCGGAATGTCAGGGTGAGGACATCACCGACCTTTTCTTTATGACCAGGGCGGTCAGGGCTTCTGCGGTTCCCTGAATTCCGGCGGATAGCGGCAGGAAAGGTCTTTTCCGCCCGAAAGACGCACGGTTTGCATCTCAAAAGGAGGAAGCTTTCGCAGGGCGAAAGCAAACACGATATGACACGGCAGATTTATTTGGACAATGCCGCCACGACGCCGGTGTGCGCCGCGGCGCGGCGCGCGTTGGAGGCGGCGCTCGACGAGTTCGGCAACCCCTCCTCGCCGCACGGCGCGGGGACGCGCGCACGGCGGATGCTGGAGGACGCGCGGGCGGCCGTCGCGGTGCTGGCGCGCTGCGCGCCGGAGGAGATTGTCTTTACCGCCACCGGCACCGAGGCGAACAACATCGCCCTGCATTCCCACGCGTCCCGCAGGCGTTCCGGGCGCATCATCACCACCGAGAGCGAGCATCCGTCGGTCTACGAGCCGCTGCGCGCGCTTGAGCAGTCGGGGCGCGAGGTGGTGCGGCTCTCCTGCCGGGGCGGCGTCCCCGATTACGCTGCGCTCGAGAACGCGCTCGACGGCAGCGAGGCCGTCGTCTCGGTGATGCAGGGCAACAACGAAACCGGCGCGCTGTACGACGTCGGGCGTATCCGTGCGCTGCTGCAAAAGCACCGTTCGCGCGCGCTGCTGCACGTCGACGCGGTACAGTCCTTCGGCAAGCTGCCGGCGGCGCAGGCGTCGGTGATCGCCCGCTGCGCGGACACGGCGGCGTTTTCCGCGCACAAGATCGGCGGAATCAAGGGCGCGGCGGCGCTGTTCGTCCGCAAAGGGCTGACGGTGGTTCCGCTGCTGTACGGCGGCGGGCAGGAACGCGGGCTGCGTCCGGGGACCGAAAGCCTGCCGGCCATAGCGTCCTTCGGCGCGGCCTGCGCGGATATCGACCGGCCCGAGAGCGCGTCCGCGCTGTCGGCAGCTTACGCGGCCGTCTGTACGGCGCTGGAGGGCAAGGCGAAGCTGCATATCCCGCCGCAGCACCTCGAAAGCGTGCTGCTGCTGAGCGTTCCCGGGTATAAAAGCGAAACGGCCGTCAACTGGCTGGCCGAAAAGGGCATCTGCCTGTCCGCCTCGAGCGCCTGCTCGACGAAAAAGAAGCAGAACCGCGTGCTGGCGGACTTCGGGCTTTCGCCCGAGGACGCCGAGAGCGCACTGCGCGTAGGCCTGAGCCGCTTCACGACCGAGGAGGAAGCAAAAGCGCTGGCTGAGGCGCTTGAACAGATGAAAACGGAGGTCAGGAGATGCAGATGAAAAAAATCGTGCTGCTCAAATACGGCGAGCTGGTGCTCAAGGGACTCAACCGCAGCTATTTCGACAACCTGCTGCTGCGCCGCGTGCGCACACTGCTCAGGGGGATGGGCGGCGCCTATGAGACCGACTACGCGCAGTCCACGCTCTGCATCCGCGGCGGTGAGGGCGCGGATATGGATGCGGTCGCCGCGCGGATGAAGAAGGTGTTCGGCGTCGCGTCGGTCTGCGTGGGCTACGAGTGCGAAAAGGATATGGACGCCATCCGGCAGACGCTCGCCGCGCACGCGCCCGAGCTGCTGGGCGGCGCGACCCGCTTCAAGTGCGTCGCCAAGCGCAGTGACAAGCGCTTCCCGCTCGGTTCGCCGGAAATCTGCGCCGACTGCGGCGCGCTGCTGCTGTCGCTCGGGCTTGGACTGACCGTCGACGTGCTCGACCCCGAGGTCTGCGTGACGATTGAGATCCGGGACCGCGCGGCCTTTGTCCACGGCGGCGGCGAGAAGGGCGCGGGCGGGATGCCCACCGGCTCGAACGGCCGGGCGATGCTGCTGCTGTCCGGCGGGATCGACAGCCCCGTCGCCGGATATATGATTGCAAAGCGCGGCGTGGAGATCGACGGCGTCTATTTTGAAAGTCCGCCCTACACCGGCGAGCAGGCCAGGGAAAAGGTCGTTTCGCTCGCGCAGACGCTGGCGAATTACACCGGACGGATGTACTTAAACACCGTAAGCGTCACCGAGATTCAGGAGACGCTGATGCAGAAGTGCGACGAAAAGCTCTTTACCCTCCTCCTGCGCCGCTTTATGATGCGTCTGGCCGAGCGGACCGCGCGGCTTACCGGCTCGGCGGCGCTCGTCACCGGCGAAAGCGTGGGGCAGGTCGCCTCGCAGACGATGTCCGCGCTCGGCGTGACCGACGAAGCCGTCTCGCTGCCTGTGTTCCGTCCCTGCATCGGGCTGGACAAGGAGGAGATCATCGTCCGTGCGCGGCAGATCGGCACGTTCGACATCTCGTCGCTGCCGTACGAGGACTGCTGTACCGTCTTTACGCCGCGTCACCCCAATACGCGGCCGACGCTGGAAGAAATTCTGGAGAATGAGTCGCGCGTCGACGTCGACGCCCTTGCCGCGCGCGCCTTCGAGACCCGCCGCACGCTGCGGCTGGAGGGGAAATGAGCGCCGCCGAACGGCTCGTCCGCCTGCTGCGTGAAAGGGGCCTGACCGTTACGACCGCCGAGTCGATGACCGGCGGGCTGATCGCCGGCGCGATCACCGCCGTCCCGGGCGCCAGCGAGGTGCTTTCGCTCGGGCTGTGTACCTATTCCAACGTGATGAAGCAACGCTTCCTCGGCGTGTCCGACAGGACGCTCGCCGCGCATACCGAGATTTCCGCCCCCTGCGCGCGGGAGATGGCGCGCGGCGCAGCGGCACTCTCCGGCGCGGATCTCGCCGTCTCCGTAACAGGTCTTGCCGGCGCGCGGACGTGGAAGACGCCGCTCCTGCGCGGACGTCCGGACGACGGAACGGTGTTTGTCGGCGTCTGGTTCGGGGGACGCGCCAAGGCGTACGGCTTCCGCTTTTCGGGCACGCGCGAAGCGGTCCGGCGGAAAACCGTCCGTGCGGCGCTGGCGATCGCCGCCGCAGCCGTGGCGCGCGGCAGGGCGTAGCCTGCGGGAAGGGATATTGCGCGCTTTGCCTGCGGTGTTGGTTATGGGGAAGGACAGACAAGAGCGGAAGCGAATGTGCTTTTCCGCCTTTTCATGCCGTTCCGAAGCGGCGGAAAACGGGTATGGAATGATCGGTTTCGCGCATGTTTGCGGAGCGCCAAACAGGAAATCGGCTTCGGGCCGATTCCCTGTCTGCCGAAAACAGAACAGACGCCCAACGCCGCTGTGCGGCGTTGGGCGTCAGACTGTCAAAAAAGTTCGATTGGGGCTTTGCCCCAAACCCCATTCAGGGAACTTTTTGGAAAAAGTTCCCTGAAAATCCTCAAAAACTTCTGTTAAAAAGGATTTTGAAAGGCGAGCGCCCGTAAGCAAAGCATGGGTGAAATTCCGCAACCCCTTTTTCGACAGGCTGCCCCAACGCCCGCTACGCGGGCGTTGGGTATAAAAGGGTAAGAAACGCAGCCAAAGCCAACCAACATTCCACCGATTCAATGCTATCTCTTTCCTACGCCGTACGCCGGCTTTGCCGGCGTACGGCGTAGAATGAAAATAACGTTGTTTTATAAGTTCCGCTTTGCGCGAATGCCCAACGCCCGCTGCGCGGGTGTTGGACATACACATAAACCCGTTTACTGTGTTATCCTTTGAATTCGAGCGTCGTCCCGCGCAGCGGGACGACGCTCGAAAAAGAAAAGCGGAATCGCAAACTTTCGTATATTCCCTATGCCTAACGCCGACAAAGCCGGCGTCAGGCATATATATTTGAAATTTCCCGAATAGCATTATGCCTTTTCTCTCCTCCAATGCCCGACATCGGCTTTGCCGACGTCGGGGATTGGAGGAAAAGCGGCGTACAATAAAATAAGTTCCGTTTTGTGCAAATGTCCTACTCCGGCTTTGCCGGAGTAGGACATAATTTTCGGATAACATTATGTCACCGTTACGTCCAACGCCCGCGCAGCGGGCGTTGGACGTAGAGAAAAGACGAGCAAGAAGCTTAAAGAAAAAAAGAAGTCGGCAAAGTCACCCGCTGCCTAATTCCTTTCGGCTTTTCTCCCCCTTTTATGCCCCACGTCGGCAAAGCCGACGTGGGGCATTTGAGGAGAACGGCGCACAATAAAACAAGCTCCGTTTTACACGCATCCCCAACGCCGCTGTGCGGGCGTGGGGCGTAAGAAGACAGGCATTTACGCTTTCTATGAACTTTTGCACGGTTCTGTTCTGCGGCCGTAAACGTTTTCCCGATATCGGCATATCCCGAACAATACCGAACGGAGCACGGCCGTTACCGGCCGTTTGAGGCGACAGCCGCAAGGGTTCCGCTCCGAATCATGAGCGGCAGGGACAGCCGGTCCGGCAGGGCTTTCAATCCGCTTTCTCAAACGGGATACGCTCGTAGCCGTTGTAATTTGAGCTGTTGTACATCGTGGGCATATATTTGCCGCCTGCGATAATAAAATGCTCGCTCAGATGGATGCCGATGGCCTGCAGCGCGTGAAACAGCCGCCGCGTCGTTGAAAGGTCGGTATTTGACGGGACAAGCGTGCCGCTCGGATGGTTGTGCGCAAGCACCACAAATTCTGCGCCCGAGGCGATGGCGAACCGGCTCAGATCGGCGGCCGATACCTTTGCGTCGCGGAAGCAGCCGCAGAAGAGGATCTTGCGTCCCGTGATCCGGCAGGAGGCGTCAAGGCTGAAGGCCATCACCGTTTCGCGGTTGAGTCCGATAAACTGGCTGGCGACATACTTCCCCAATTCGTCCAGGTCGGCAAACCGGATCTGCTCGGCGGCAGAGCGGGCGCTGTTGATGTAGTCATAGGCGAGCGCTGCGACGAGCTTGATGAGCAGCGCGCTGTGCTCGGAGATGCCGTCCACCTCGGTCAGCAGGGCCGGTTCCGCCTCCAGCACGGCGGACAGGCTGCCGAAGCGGTCGAGCAGCCGGTGCGCAATCGGGTTGGTGTCCCTGCGCGGGATGGCGTAGAAAAGCAGCAGCTCCAGCTTGTTGATTTCATTGAAGCTGCGCAGCCCGTCAGTGAGGAAGCGGTCTTTCAGACGCTGCCGATGTCCGTTATGCAGATTTTTGTCGGCATCCAAGCCGCTTTCCCTCCTTTTTCGCAGTTCTTTGGCACAATTTTACCATACTGCGGCGGGAAAGTCAACCGTATTACGGCGTTTCGGGCGGATGTCCGTCTTTTTCGGCGCTGCGGCGGTCAAGTACGCTTTTGCCCACCATCACCCCCAGCGGGAAGAGCAGCAGGCCGAGCACGCCCATCAGTTTCAGGCCGACATACATTGAGAACAGGGTCGCCAGCGGATAGAGGCCGATATATTTGCCCACGATTTTCGGCTCGAGAATCTGACGCAGCACGGAAATAATCAGATACAGCACCAGCAGTCCGACGGCGCGGGGGTATTCCCCTGCCGCGAACAGCCATACCGACCACGGCACCAGCACCGTGCCCGTCCCCAGCACGGGCAGGATGTCTACGAACGCCGTCAGCAGCGCGATGAGAAACGCATATTTGACGTCCAGCAGCAGGAATCCGACGAAAAGCTGCGCAAATGTGATGACGATGATCAGCGAATACGCCTTCAGTAGCTTGAACACCGTCTGCTTGGCGTCGCCATAGGCCTTCTTCATGTCTGCACGCAGCTTCCGGGGGAACAGGGACAGCAGAAAGCGGTTGATCCGCGTGAAATCGGTCGCCATATAATAAGACGAAATGATAACGATAAAAATGCCGAGGAACGCGTTCGGCACCACCGTCAGGATGCCGCCCAGCAGCGGAATGACCGCGCCGGACAGCTTTTCGGCCAGCACGCTCAGAAGCTGCTGGAGCCGTGCGTCGATGTTGAGCCAGAAATCGGTCAGCGGCTGCTCAATGTCGAAGAAGGGGAAGGCATCGTTGATCCGGTCGATCCATGTGCGCGCGAAATCAGGATCGCTGCGGAGATTTTCGATGAAATTCCGCACCGAGATCGTCAGCGCGCTCAGCTCCTCGTATACGCGGGCGACGATCAGATAAACCAGCAGGAAAAACAGCCCCGACGTCAGCGTCACCAACAGCAGCGAGGCCAGCTTCTTCGGGATGTGCAGCCGGCCGTGCAGAAACGCAATGATCCCCTGCAAGGCGAAGGCGATGATGTACGCGATGAGAAAGGGCAGCAGCGCGGAAAACAGATATTTGAAAAACAGGTATAAAAACAGCAGCCCTACGACGAGGTAGAACAGGATCACCGCTATTTTCTTATAGCCCTCTTTCGGCAGCAACGAAAAACACCCCCGCCTTTTCTAAAAAGATATTGACAAACGCAGATTTTTATGATACTATATGATGTGTAAGGCCTGTTAGTCAAGTGGTTAAGACGTCGCCCTCTCACGGCGAAGACAGGAGTTCGACTCTCCTACGGGTCACCAGCGCAGAGAAGCCCCGCAGCCGCGGGACTTCTTTTTTTGTTTTCCTGCCCTTGTGCGGCCTGTCTGCCATACGCCCGTTTATTCTATTGTTGCCGCAAAAGCGCGCGGATAAACGATGAGGGTTTGAAAAACCGGCGTTTTCGGGCGGACTTTGCCGCCGTGTGCGGAAAAGCGCTTGCGCCTGCGGGACAACGGAATGTCTGCGCTTGGCTGCGGAATTTCGGCCGAGCCGGTTTGCGTTCTGCCGCCGCGCAAGGCCTTCGGGGAAATTTGACCAATAAAAAGACGGAAAAAGCACCGCGCAAATTTCGTGCCGAGGCGCCGGACGGAAAAAGCTGCGAAGAAGATGCTTGCGCTTATACGAAAACACAAAAAACGGTAAGGAAGAAACCTTCGCATACTTCTTAATATATAAGATTCCGTTCGGCAAAAGCCATCGAAAATCTGATTATGCTCGGTTTTTTGTGCGGTTTTGAATTGTGTTTCTGTATCAAATCAGATCACGCTGTGCCTCTAAAAAAGGAGAGGGGCGCCTCGCCGGGAAGCATTGACAAAAAAGATGTCCGCTGAACATGCGGGCGTAAAACAAAACGCACCCCATTTTTGTGGGGCGCGCGTCTTGGGGCGGCAGCTTGCCGCTGGCAGGGATAGCTGGATTTGAACCAGCGAATGCAGGAGTCAAAGTCCTGTGCCTTAACCGGCTTGGCTATATCCCTGTGTGGTCCTGTGCCGAGAATGAGTATACAACAATCAGGGCCGTTTGTCAAGAGCGGAATGCGTCTTACCGCCGCAAACCGCAATGGTGTTGGATGGTTTCCGCTTGCGGGAATGAAATGGCTGTATTTGCTCGACATAATTCGACAAAAAATGCAAATATGGGATTTAAGAAAAGGTTTTTGCGGATGTATGATAGGAAATATATCTTTTTCAGCCGCAAAGCGCAATATTTTGTTCATAAACAGAATGTGAACGCTGTTTTTGCCGTTTGTGTTTCTTTCTTCCTAACGCCCAACGCCGCTGCGCGGCGTTGGGCGTTAAAAGGAGTATGTTTTGCGTATTTTTTCTTTATTACGCCCTACGCCGGCAAAGCCGGCGCAGGGCATCAGAAGGGTATGTTTAGCGAATTTTTTCTTTTTTACGGCCTGCATGTTTTGCGGCGCAGGCAGTAGTGGGAATGCAGAAGCTCAGGGGGTACGCCGCGTAGCGGCGTACCCCCTGAGCCGGAACAAGAA
>CAJFRY010000003.1 GCA_904419545.1 Candidatus Woodwardiibium gallinarum | reverse complement strand
CACACAGAAAGGCGGAGGTCGGTTTCGCAGATTGTATCAATACACCAAGAAAGACTGCGATTGCAGACTTTGTCTCTACTACAGAAAAAAGAATGGATGTACCTTGACGCTCTGTCCTGTGTTGGAAATCCGGCTTGGATGCGGCGCGGCTACTATTGGAGATGCGGTAAAAGCTGTTTTCAAAGACGCCCAAAATACAGCATTCCAAAAACGCCTGTCACAAATATACCACCGAAAGGATGATGCAACCATGATATTTCAAAACAACCGGCATAAGCAGATTTTTGAAGCCGAGCGATTATCTATGCGAAAGCCCGGCAAAAAGACTCTCGCTGTTTTGTATCTGCTGACTGCTGACCATACACTGTGGATAAAAACAAAACACCTATTCACTTCAAACGGAAAAGTGGATTTAAAAAGCGTCCGTCTCGGAAATGTTTCCACAGACAGCTACGCCCTATGGAAAGCAGTTAAGGAGCTGCAGACCGGCGAGAAACAAATATCGCTGTGCGAGCTGGCGGACAACGGTATCGTCTCCGACAACGCCTTCCGTCTGATTGTGCAGGCAGCAGCTATCGCCCACTTTGATACTGCAGTCTTAAATAATACGGAGGTGCGTTATGTCTGAAAATCATAGCTTCGAATAACAGCAGATTGGAGGAATGTGAGATATGGCCTTACTCTTTTCTCAGGTAACTGTAACGGCAGGAAATGACGCAGTAAGTTTTCTCGTTGGAGGAATTCCGAGAGAATACGATGATTTGGAGGATTGGGATGAATTCGATGACTTTCTAAAATATATCGATGAAGAAACAGAAGTGTTGGTTCATGCCGATGCTTACCTCTATGGCGAGGGAGAACCAAGCGAACCATCCTATTCGGATATTCAGCAGTTTTCCTCACGGCTTAAATCCGGCAGCAGTTTCCTTACGGATTACTGTGACAATATAGAGGAAGTAAATTTTAGCTTTACTTGGTCGCCGGAAGAATTATTTGGAATGGAGGGAATGAGATGAACAAATTTGAAGCAGAACGGCGCTTTACACAGCGTATGAAGGATAACTATCCGCCCGGCACACGCATCATGCTTTTACAGATGGGCGATGATCCCCGCCCCATCGAGCCGAACACAAGAGGTAACTATATCCTCAACAACGAGAGGTATATGGGTGACTGCCTGCTCCAAAAGAGTTACACCACCGAAAGCCTGCCCTTTACCAAAAAGAGAAACCGAGGCGAAAAGGCACAGTATTATGTGGAAAACAGCAATCTCGCCATCGTCAGCAGAGAAACCTACCAAGCAGTGCAGGAACTGCAAAAAAGCAAATCGAAAGGCAATCATGTCTCGAAAAACCGTTACCCATTCAGCGGTATGCTGAAATGTCCGGTCTGCGGTCACAATTACCGCAGGCAGGTAGTGAACGGAACAGCATATTGGCTCTGCTCATACAAAGCGGCAGGCAGAACAGAGTGCGCCGGTGACAGAGTCCGGGAGGATGCCGTGATGTCCGCATTCATACGGATGAGCGATAAGCTCGCGCAAAACCGAGAAGAACTGCTGGGCGATTTAATCAGGCAGCTTGAAAAGCTGCAGAGCCGAACCAGTACAAGCGGAGAACAGGTGTATCAGCTCAATCGCCAAATCGCAGATGTCAATGCGCAGAGCCTTGTGGTTGCCCAGCTTTACAAAAACGGCGTTCTCAATCATGCCGAGTATGCCTCAAGATCGGGCGAGCTTGACCGGAAGGTCAGCGAGCTTCGTTCAGAACGCCGCCGCATCTTGACAGAGGATGAGGATGATGAAATCATCGAATCTCTGAAAGAATTAAACGAAACCATTGCCGAATACGTTCCAACAGACAGCTTTGATGCGGACTTGTTCGGACAAATCGTGGAGAGTATTACCGTAATCGGCAGGAACACGCTGCGTTTCCGCCTCGCCGGTGGACTGACGCTCACCGAGAAATTCGAGGAAAGGAGCGCATCGGCTATACAATGGAGAACGGCAAAATCATCTTTCACCCAACCGAAAGCCAAGCGGTTCAAGCTATATTTTCCGATTATTTGGACGGGCAATCCCTATTAAAGATTGCACAAAGCCTGAATGAACGACAAGTGGAATATCTGCCCGAGGTGGCAGGCTGGAACAAAGCCCGTCTGAAACGCATCATTGAGGATAAACGCTACATCGGCAGCGACAGTTATCGTTTCATCGAAACGGCAACCTGTATCATGTCCTTAAATTCGTTGGGCAGAAAAGCGCGGTTGTACTTGTAGTCATCATTCGGCATAATACCAAGTTGCTTGTTGGTAGGCAACTTGTTCTTACTTCCTAAACGCTTGTGGAAAAATCGAATGGCAGCCAGCTCTGTACGAATATACTTGGGCATATGATCGGTTTCTGTATCGAATCCAATGAAAGAGCCATTCGGATCCGGCAGGAAAACAACGACATTCTGACACTTCCGCCGGACTTATCCTCACCAAAGGCCGCGCCGCGTGGTGAATATCGTCTGCGGACAACCGGTAAAAGAATCGTTGATCCTGACTATCTCATCACTTGGTATATACATACTCCATAACCCGGATTGCGGCCGTTCGGATTACAGGCTTTACCGTCATATAATATTTTACAGGCAATCCATAAACGGATTTTCATTTTTGCTTGCTCTTTCTCTAATGTTGTGCTATAATAAGAATTCATATAAAACGGTCGAGGAAAACGAAGGATAGGGGCAAAGCGGAGATATGAAAAGATTTTTTTCGCCGCCCGGGGTTTATGAGCCCTGCGGTTTGTTTGGAATCGAGCATCTCATTCTTTTACTGGCGAGCATTGCGCTCATCATCGCGGCGCTTTATATCTCCCGCAATATGTCCTGTTCCCGGATTCGCAAAACGATATTGCTCTGTACCATTGTGCTTTGGGTCTTTGAAATCGTCAAAATTGTGTTCAATCTTATTGTGAACGGACCCGGCGAGCCCAATCATTATGTCCCTTTGTATTTTTGCAGTTTGACCTTATACTGCGGTTTTATGAGTGTGTTCGGAAAAGGCTTTGTCAAGCGTTGCGGGGATTCTTTTTTGGCGGTTGGCTCCATAATCGGCGGCATTATGTTTTTGCTCTGTCCAAACACTTCTCTCCCGATGTATCCGTTTTTTCATTATATTTCCTTACAAAGCTTCCTGTATCATTCCATTATGATATACCTTGGCATATTGGTGTTGATGCGAGGCTATGTCGCGCTCTCCGTAAGGGATCAGATCCCATACGGAACCGTGGTGTTGGTCGTAGGCGTCCTTGCCTATATCTTAAACAGCATACTCGGCACCAATCTCATGTTCGTTTCGGACAATTTTCCCGGCACGCCTGTTGAGCTTGTATATCGTTTTACAGGCAAGCTCTTTCCTGTTTGTATGTTGCTGATACATATTGTACCGCCTTTTTGGCTTATGTATGGAATATCAAGATGCATCGAAAAAAAACGCAAAATGCATACCGAATAATCAAAAGAGGACGGAAACGCAAATCGTTTCGTCCTCTTTTGTCCCCTACGACTCGTCTGCTGACAGCGCCGAGAGCATCAACTTATGAAAGTCGCTCAGCAGTGCCAGCGCCTCCGCTTCATTCAGCTCAGACATGAAAAACAGCAGCGTCAATGCCGAAGCACTGTATTTTCCGCGTTCCAAATCGGAATATGCGCGTGTGGAAATGTGCAGCAGCTCGGCCATCCGCTCTTGTGTATAACCGCGCGAATAACGAAATTTGCGCAAGCGGACATTCAGGAATCGTTTGAAAACCGTTTGACGGGATCGCATACCTTCACCTCACAATCATTTGGATTTGCTTTGGGATTTCCACCATTTTAATTGACTTCTCGCGTCAACTATGGTATTATAAGCTGTAAGTATGAAGAAGGACAAGGAATAGGAGGCACACCGCTTGGAAAATACGTCGATCATCACCGAAAAGCTGCTTGCTCTCGGAGAGCCTTCCTACCGTGATTTTTCCGCATCGCTGATGCCGACCGTCGATCCTGCAACCGTCATCGGTATTCGAATGCTCGCATTGCGAAAGCTGGCATCCGAATTATACGGGACCCCCGAAGCGGAATTGTTCTGCCGGACGCTGCCGCATGTCTACTTCGAGGAATACAATCTGCATGGCTGCCTGATTGAAAAACGGCGCAGCTATGAGGCCGTGATTGAAGGCTTGGAAGCACTGCTGCCATATATCGATAACTGGGCAACCTGTGATATGATTTCGCCGCCGGTTTTCAAGCGGCGGCCGCCAGCCCTGATCGATCAAATTTGCATTTGGCTGGAAACCGACCGCACATATACAATCCGATTCGGACTGAGAACGCTGATGGCGCATTATCTTGACGACGGCTTTGCACCGTTCGTACTTGAACTTGCTGCTTCGGTGCGTTCAGAGAATTATTATCTGCGAATGATGGTTGCATGGTTTTTTGCGACCGCGCTGGCTAAGCAGTACGATGCGGCGCTGCTCTATATCGCCGAAAAACGACTTGCGCCCTGGACACACAACAAAGCCATACAGAAAGCACTCGAAAGCCGTCGTGTGCCGGATGCACATAAAGCCCATCTGCGCACGCTGCGCTATAGAAGCATAGACGATCACGTATAGTTTGCTGCCGTTTTGCATAATTATCCGCCTAAAAGGTCATTTTGCCGATTTGCGTGGAAAGGTACGGTCTATCATGATAAAAAAAGCAGCCGCTCTTGTGCTGACTGTTCTGCTGTTGGCGCTGTCCGCCTGCGATTATTCACCGGCCGCCAACGTAGGCACTTTGAAATTCAAGGTTTTTAAGATCGGGCGCGCCGACTGCATTGTTCTTCGGACCGCTTCACATACGGTTGTCATAGATGCCGGCGAGGAGGATGACGGGGCCGAGATTGTCAGCTATCTGAAAGAACACAAGATTACAACGGTCGACAAGCTGATCATCACGCATTTTGACAGCGACCATATCGGCGGTGCCGCTGCGCTGCTGGATTACGCCGCAGTAGGGGAGGTGCTTATTCCCTCGTACACCAAGGGAAGTTCAACCTATCGGCGCTTCGCTACCGCGATGGAAACCGCCGGCATACAACCGACAGCGCTTACCGAAAAATTGACGTTTGAGCTGGACCGAACGCAGTATACGGTTTATCCGCCGGCTCGTTCCTCCTATCCGAACAACGAAGACAACGAGTATTCGCTGATTGTCGGCATTACCCACGGTGAGAACCGTTTTCTGTTTGCCGGCGACGCACTCACCGAACGTCTTAGGGAATTTACGGCGCTTGATGAAGGAAAATACGATTTTTTGAAGGTTTCCAATCATGGAGACTATTTCGAAGGCGTCGAAGCCTTTTCTCAAGCGGTTTCCCCGACTTATGCCGTTATTACCTGCTCAGACAAAAACCCCGCTGATGCACGCACGGTCGCTGCGCTTGAAGCAGTCGGCGCAAGGGTATATCTTACCCGCAACGGCAGCGTGAAAGTGACCTCCGACGGGCAGACGATTTCCGTTTTGCAATAAAAATTTGTAACTGCCGCCTTGCTTTGCCGGGCTTGTTTGTGCTATACTTATATAAACATCCAAGGGAGGAACCTGTTATGCGAAGGATTTCCGCATGTTTGTGCGCCGCTGTGCTCGTTTTGACGGCGGTTCTGTCCGTCTCGGCTTCCGACGATTATGTTTTTGAGACAATGCTGACACCGAACACGGACGAAGCCGCTGTCGGCGAAGTCGTAACGGTGGAATGCAACGTGTACGGCATTACCGACGTCAACGGGTTGATTGCCATAGACACCACAATCGAATACGATCCCTCCGTTCTGGAATACCAAAGTACCGAAGTGCTGTTTCCCGAAGTATGGACCGGCGACAACGAGGACCTGACTCGTGCGGAGGTCGGCGCGGACGGAAAGGGAAGGGTATTCCTTTCCTTTGCCAACGACGGACGGCCCGGCAAAGGAGTGACCGAAGGCTCGATCACCGCCACGTTGCGCTTCCTTGTAAAGGGTGGGGAAGGGACGGCGACCGAGCTGCGCATCTACAGCGGCGACAGTACATTTGCACTCAACGATCTTGGCGAAACGGTTTACGGCAGAGGCTGCGCAGCCGATCTGCCCATTGCCGCAGACAATACGGTCAAGATCATTATCTGCTGTGCTTCGGTTGCCGTCATTCTCATAACGGCGCTGCTGTGTATGAGACGGCGCAAATCGAATTCCGCAAAGAAATGAGAGGAAAGTAAGAAGTGAAAAAATTCCTGTCCCTGTATACCCAAAACATGAAGGAAATGCGGAAGTTCTGGATCAACCAGTTCACTATATCCGTATTCGGCGTAATGATCACGTGGCCTTGTATGGCGATTGTCGGCTCAAACGATGAAAACAATTTTGTATTGGTTCTGGCCACCTTGTTCGCAGGCGGGTTTTTCTGCTTTTTGGAATATGACGTATTTTTCCAGCGCGGTGCGCGCGATGCAACGAAAAATATCCACGGCGGCTGTCCGCCGGACAAGCTGGCCGGCCTTAAGCTCGGATTATTGGCTTATCTGCCGACCATCCTGTTTGTCGTGCTTGCACTTCTCTTTTTCGCCATAGATTTCGGCGGCGGCTATATGGTCTGTTCCTCTGTGCTGAATTTTGTCATCCACGCGATGTACAGCGGACTGGTTGCCTACGTGCATTCCGACACGATGCCTTTTCTTCAGCCTCTCGTGCTTGCACTTTCGCTGCTGCCGGGCCTGCTCTCCTGTTTACTCGGGTATGCTGTCGGTGCGTCGAATAAAACGCTGCGCGGTATCCTCGGCTTTAAGGTAAAAGTGAATAAAGACTGACACAGTGCCATATACATTTCCGCAGGAGGATGTATTGGCTTATGGACAAAACACGTGAATCCAAAATCTCGTTGTATGTGACACTGGTGCTGTTTGCCATCGTCATAATCTTTATGTTTATTGCTTCCTTCATTACGTCGGTGGGCTATAACAGCTATCAGACGGCGGTCGCAAACAGCGCCGTCGCAGCGTTTGAGCAGACGACGGCGCAGAAGGACCGTTTTACGATTGTTCTGGACGCCGGCCACGGCGGGGAAGATCCCGGCGCAGTAGCCAACGGCGCCATAGAAAAGGACATCAATTTGTCGATTGCGAAAAAGCTGAAGGATTTTCTGGAACTGACCGGCATAAACGTCGTACTCACACGCGACAAGGACGTGCTGCTGTACACACAGGAGCAGGCGAAAAGCAAAAAGATGTACGATTTGAAAAACCGGCTCGCTTTTGCCGAGGGCTTTGAAAATGCGGTGTTCATCAGCATCCATATGAATAAATTCACGGCCGAACGCTATTTTGGTCCGCAGACCTTCTATTCGGAAAACGATGCGCGCAGTCTGATGCTTGCAGAGTGTGTTCAGCGCGCGACTAAATTGTTTTCGCCGGATAATACGAGGGTCATCAAGCCGGAAAACGGCACCATTTATATTCTGGAAAATATTCAAAAGCCCGCAGTGCTTGTTGAATGCGGCTTTTTATCCAACGAGCGTGAAGCTTACCTTCTGCAGCAGGAGGACTATCAGAACGCAGTGGCTTTTTCTCTGTTCAAGGGCATTACAGACTATCTGGTCGAAAGCGGGACAAACGCTTAACCGGTAAAACCATGAAATCGGAGGCGGCGCAATTGGCACCAAAAACAAATTATATATGCGCAAACTGCGGCAGTGTTACTGCCAAATGGTTCGGCAAATGTCCGGACTGCGGCGAATGGAACACTTTGGAGGAATGTGCCGCACCGACCTCTGCTTCTGCTTCTGGCCGTCCGGCTGCGCCCAAGCGCACGGAAAAGATTTATACGCTTCCGGAAAGAAGCAATGCCGTACCCATCGATCGGGTCGCGTTCCCGCAATATATTCGTATTTCTACGGGCATCGGCGAGTTTGACCGCGTTCTCGGCGGCGGACTGGTCAAGGGTTCGGTCGTACTGCTGTCCGGTGAGCCCGGCATCGGAAAATCGACGCTGCTGCTGCAAATCTGCCAGTTTATAGATGCCGGCAGTCGAATCCTGTATGTTTCCGGCGAAGAATCGCCCTCTCAAATCAAGCTGCGGGCAGGCCGGCTCGGTGTCGATAACAGCCGTTTATCCATTTTGGCAGAAACCAATGTGAACAAGATCATCCCCGAGATCGACCTCAACGGCGCGGAGGTCGTGGTCATTGACTCAATCCAAACCATCTACGACGATGAGGTCGCCTCCTCACCGGGCACGGTCACACAGGTCAAACAAACGGCGATGCAGCTCATCCATAAGGCGAAAACTGACGGTATCACCATCGTCATTGTCGGCCATGTCAATAAAGACGGTGCAATTGCCGGTCCGAAGGTGTTGGAGCATATGGTCGACGCCGTTTTATATTTTGAAGGAGACAAGCAGCACATCTTCCGCATCATCCGCGCAGCGAAAAACCGTTTTGGCTCGACCAACGAAATCGGCGTATTCGAGATGCTCGACGATGGATTGTCTGAAGTGGAAAATCCCTCCGAACTGCTGATGGCGCAGCGGCAAGCTGATGTTTCCGGAAGCTGTGCCGTTTGCGTTATTGAGGGCAGCCGCCCGATCATTGCCGAAATTCAAGCGCTTACATCGCCGACCGTTTATCCGTCTCCGCGGCGAATGTCAGCCGGCATCGACTATAACCGTCTTTCGCTGCTGCTGGCCGTACTTGAAAAACGGCTGGGTCTGAAGTACTCCACACAGGATGTGTATCTCAGCGTAGCAGGCGGCTTGCGTCTGGACGAGCCGTCCGCCGATATGTCCTCGGCGCTTGCACTGATTTCCACGCTTCGGGATCTTCCCGTGCGTGAGGATTTGATCGCTTTTGGCGAAATCGGTCTTTCCGGCGAATGCAGAGCCGTCACCGGCATCGATATCCGAATCAGCGAAAGCAGACGTCTCGGCTTTAAAAAGATCGCCATTCCATATAGGGCGATGAACAAGCTCAAAGCCAACACAGAAGGCGTGGAAATCATCCCAATCCGCAGTGTATTCGATCTGCTCAAGCTGCTTGCCTGATTGCTTTCGTCTTTCATTTGATTCCTCGTGCAATGATATATGTGCGAGGTCGTCAGAAAGGAAGCAGTAAGCCGTTTTGCCTTTTGGACGGTTGCCGACAAGGACGGCATCCTTTAGGATCTGAAGCTGATGCAAAATGGTCTACTGTGCCATTCCCGATAGGTCGGCAAACAGTACAGGCGCACATCTCGAATTCGATGAAGAAGCCTTTTCAGCAATGTTGATAAATGGGTGAAGTAAAACGGGATATACTTAAAAAGATGTCAACGAACAAACATATTACCAGGCACAATTGCAAAGTTTGAAACGTCAAATTCAAACAGACCTCGAAAAACTCGGTATCTTATGCAAATTTCTTCAAAAAACGCACCAACGATATAAAAAAACACCCCCGCCCAAAAGCAGGAGAAGGAAAGAATTTGGCTTTGATCGGCACCACTGCATGCCTCACATCCGACCGAACTGACACCGGCACACCCACATGCTCCAGCTCTGTCAGAGGACCGACAAGGAGTGAGGACGGCTCCCTTGTCGTGCTTCAATTATAGCATAAAATATCCATTTTTTGAAGCATCATTTATACCAAATTTGAAGCATTTTTATTGTGCAATATGCTATAATAATGCAAAAAAAGAGGTAAAACCAATGTACAGAGAAGTTTTTCCATCAAGATTAAAAAAAGCAAGAAGTGAAGCAGGATACACTCAAAGAGAAGTCGCGGCATTCACACAAATACCAATAAGTACTATCGCAAAGTACGAAACAAATAAACTCGAACCAGACCTTGAAAAGCTCGGAATACTATGCGATTTTTTTGAGAAAAGCGCAGACTATTTCATAGGCAGAGCATCAAAATAAAAAAACTGGAACCCGAACAAACCCTAACGCCGAAAAAGAAGCGCACGGCGCGCCGATCCGGCGCACCGTGCGTGCCGCTATCCTTTTTCGCCGTCCCAGGGCTTGTAACGTGACGGCAGCGGGGGAAGGGGAGGGCGCTCCCAGCTGTCAAAGTACCTGTAATACTTCGGACGGTAAAGCCAGCCGCCAAAGACGCGCTGCAAAAACCGGGGCTTGCAATATCCCTGCACGATCTCCCCGAGCTTCTCGCTGTCCGACTTCTTCGGGTCGGGGATAATAATGCCATACGGGACACGGTAATACCTTGTGAACCACATGCCGGTAAACGCACCCTTGTAGACATAGTACACGCGGTCAGTGATGACACGGATCCGCTTGTCAAGTCCGTCCCACTGCTGGGTAAAAATGATAATGTCGCTTTTGTAGTGCCGGTGAAGAAGAAAAAAAGAAATCTTCTGAACCATATCGGCAGAACGGTTCTTGAAATCCCTGCTGTCAGCAAAAAGCGTGCCTTCGTCGATGAGGATAATGCAGTTATGAAGGTCGTACCTGCCGACACACTCATTATCAATCCTGATATAGCCCTTTACGGCCAAATCGATATTGCCGTACACCGTATAGCCTCTGGAAATATATTTTACCGCCATACTGGAAAGCAGCGTTGTTTTGCCGCAGCCGGGAAGGCCGAAATACAACGAGATCATAAACACACCTCATAAAAAGATACTTCCCCGCCGATGGGCGGGGAAGTGCTGCGGGATCAGAAACCGGAAACCAAACTACGCACAAAACCGATGCCGCGGGAAATGACCCAGAAGCCAATACCGAGACCGATTACGGGCAAAAGAGCCGCCCACGCTCCGGAAGAACCGAAAATAGCGGTAATCAAAGAGCCAACGGCTTCTACACCATCAGCAGTCCATTCTACAATATCCATTCCAGTAGATACAGCCTCACTTTCCATACTTTTTAATCACCTTTCAAAAATCTATGTAAACCGCGCCTAACGTCTTCTGAAGGCCTTGACAAAATCGATCAGGACACGGAAAACACCGATTGTAAGCACAATCGCAAGCACGCAGGTGGTATATACCACATACGATTCCCAGTTATACGAGCCGGATATATCAATATCCAGCAATTGACGGACTATGTTATACATCGTATCACCACCTGTAATAATGGCACATATCCAGAATAAGGACAAGGCCGAAAATCAGCATACCGATAACCAGAACGGGCATGATATACGTAAGCCAAAAGGACGAACCGAAGAACGCGCCGCCGAGGTCTATCACAAAATCAATCATGCGGCATCCTCCAGTAAATCATCACCAGCAATGCGATGACAAGAAGATAATAGATATTGCTCATTTGCGTTTGCTCCTTTTGCTTTTGGCAGCCTTGTCACTTCCGGCGCCGCCGAACAGGGCAGGGGAGATCAGAAACGAAAAACAGATGCCGAGAATCGCAAACGAAATCATATACGACCACATGTCGATACCGACGGCAGCGGTACCCATATCATGCAGCCACGTCTGAATATTCTCAAACACTTCCGATAAGCTGTTATACACTGTCTGCATTTCAATCCCTCCCAAGAACGCGAAGGACCACAACGGCGCCGATCAGAACGGAAATGTACGACATAATCTGTGCCGGCAGCAAGGTATCAAACGCAGCTGCGACGGTAAACGGGACCTGCACAAGCTGCTGCGCAAAATTGACCATATCCTGCAGGAAGCCGAACACAAATTCGACAAGCGTAGTTACAAGGTCGAAAAACCCTTTTATCGCATTGACAATACCGCCGAACATTCCTTATCACTCCTTAACCGATACCGTAGAGAATAACCTTCGTGAGCCACAGGCCGCATGCCGTCAGAATGAACGTCCAGACGAAATCGATTGAAAAAAGCCAGTTCAAAACACCGGAAGCGTTCGTATCATAGACAACGGGATCGGGAGTCGAATACACGATATCGCCGACGTCAAGGCCATCAAGCACCGCATCGGCACGGGACTGCACACCGGCGTTTTCGTTGGACATGTCATCGATCGCGGGATTTGACCATGTGTCCTGCATAGCGTCTATAATCTTATCGGCATTCTCCGAATTGCTGTTTATAATCAGCTGCGTATTATTGTTAATCGCATCCGTTACAACATCAGTCGCAGACATAACCTTTAAACGCAATTCCGAAAAATCAAAAGTCAGCGAAGTGTTATACGCCCATACATATTCTGTAGCGATATCGACTTTAAGGCTGTAGCCCTGATTAGGCTCACCGGGTGTTAACGGCTCAAGAAAAGAATCCGAAGGAACATAAAAATTCAGCATATACCCACGGGGCTGTTGTCCGACAATCAAAGGCTCTATCGTATATGCGGAATATTCAAAAACCAAATCGCTCAATCCGTTCTCTATCGATATTTTCTGACTTAGATTGTTAAAACCATCGGCATTCAATTCCAGAACGGCTAATGCAAACCCAATCCGCACAAATTCATCGTCGGCAACCTCAAAAGCAGGTATCGGATCCAATGTCTGGTGAAAATAAAACTCCATCAATCCGCTGTAATCCTGAAATACATTCTGTTCAAGCTCGACACGCCGAACAAAATGCACAGGCTCGCTAAATTGTGCAACGGTATCCGAGTAATAATCGACCGAAGAAACATTTACGTTATACTTCAAAGAAGGCTGCACAACACCTTCATACGTAAAAGTTACAAAAGGATTAGCACTTGCATAACCTATAACCTCATAATCGGAAGCATAGGAGGACACACAAAGCGACGTAAGGATAAGGGCGATGGATACGAAGGCCATAATCACTTTTTGCACTGTACGTCACCGCCTCCGGCGCTCATCAAAGAAAAACCGGAAAATGTTCTGGTCGAGAAGCTGCCGGCGCTCCCTGAAAGGTTCGTAATCTTCGTCAGTGCCCAAGTACCAGAGCATTTGCATCAGCATATCTTCATGCAGCTTCCGTCTGGCACGGCTGCGAGCACGGTATGCGATGATAAGGAAAACGAGGACGAACCACGCCAGCAAAAGTATACATTGGTAAATGATTTCCATTCGCACATCCCCTGAATTGAACAAAATTTTTATTTTGTATAATTGTCTCCGTCAAAATCGCGCATAATCTTTATGATGAGATTACGTATCTTCATACGCAAGTTTTGCAAATTGAAGTACGCTTCGTAGTCATTTAACGCACGCAATGGTACACTTATATTTGGAGATATTTGTAACTATATCAGGAGGAACCCTACCTATGCGATCGCCGAACGCCCGTATGCAGCGCCTGATGCGAATCTGTGTACGAGATTTTCGTTTTACCAATGGATTTACACTGGAAAAAATGGCAGAGCATCTTAAGCTTTTGCCAGAAGACTATGAAGCGTTGGAAAACGGAGAAGCCGAGTTTTCGGCCGTGACACTAACCTTTTTTCTTTCCCTTCTATCCGCCGATGAGCTTGACGCAGTTCTGTCCCGCTTTCGAAAAAAAGATGGTCGTCCAATTTCATTACAAACCAAAAATTGACGTCAAGCCTTAAATAAGAATAAGCCGGCAGCTCGGAACATATGAAGTGGTCAAAAGATAACAGACAGAAAAAAGCGAACTAAACCATCTGTTTTATTCTAAATTAAATAGGTGGTTTACCGTAATGAACTGTTTGATCGATGACGAAATTCAGATTGATTGCCGCACTCCCGATAACGAATAACGAAACCTTGAAGCGGCCGAAGAAGCATTCCAAGACAGCGTTATCCCTGGAATCCCTGGAAATTCCGGCTCTTGGCATGCATCACGTTATATTCTCTAAATAAGGCTTGGTAACCTGCCGATGTGTACCGATTACCCTGATCGCTGTGCAAAAAGATGGGGTGGCCGGTACACTTCGCTTTTTAGCTTTTTTTGCAGAGCGGGATCGTCTTTTTGGACGAATTCTGCGCATAGATTGCCCCACATACGTATCAATCGGTTTACAGTTGCAGGGCATCTCGAATTTGGTGACATCCCATTTTATCTTAACTTATTCTTGACAAAAGGAAAAACGAGAATTATAATAAAATGCAGGGATTGAAAAATTGATTTTGCATATTCGCGCCGAAAATTTAAGTATTTTTATGTTTATAAAGGTGATTTGCATATGGCAAAAGCCATAGATAAAACATTTCTGTTTGAGCAAATGCCGGTAAAAAAAGCTGTGCTCAAGCAAATCCTTCCATCCGTTATCAGCCAGATGATTGTGCTGATTTACAGCTTGGCAGACACGTATTTTGTAGGATTATTAAACGAACCGCAGCAAACGGCTGCCGTTACCATTGTCTCATCCGCCTTCACAATGCTGACAGCCGTGTCCAACCTGTTCGCAATCGGCGGCGCCAGTCTTGCAGCCCGCGCACTGGGACAACGCAACGATGAAAAAGCCAAACAAATATGTGCTGTTTCCTTTTGGGGCGGTCTTGTCACTTCGGTTTTGTTTTCTGTTTTCTTTTGGAGTCTCTCCTCCCCGCTCTTATATCTCTGCGGTGCGACAGCAGCCACGTACGAGCTTGCATTCGGCTATGCGAAATGGGTCATCATGATCGGAGGCCCCGGTACCGTATTAAATGTCCTGCTGGCCAATCTCATCCGCGCCGAAGGGGACGCATTCACCGCCGCGTTAGGCGTCTCTTTAGGCGGAATCTGCAATATCGTACTGGATCCAATTTTTGTTCTCCCCCGCTTTCTGAATATGGGTGCGGTCGGAGCAGGCGTGGCGACTGCCATTTCCAATATTTTTGCCACATTGTTTTTCCTTTTGTTTGTTGCAGTAAAACGCAAATCCATCATTGTCAATCTTTCACTTGCCCGCTTGAAATATGCAAAAAGGCATATGAAAGGAATTCTTTCCGTTGGTGTTCCATCTGCCGTGCAATATGCGCTGACCGTAATTTCGATTGCTGCGATTTCGAAATTTGTTTCAAGATACGCTACAGAGGCTGTTGCTGCGCTTGGGATTGTTAAAAAACTGGATCAGCTTCCGCTTTATTTTTCTATCGGCGTAGCCAACGGATTGCTCCCGATTTTGGCTTATAATTTCTCCTCAGGCAACCAAAAGCGCAGGCATGAAGCGTTTATGTTCGGCTGCTGCATCTCGTTCGGTTTTTCTCTACTGTGCGTCGCCGCATATGAGTTGTTTGCGCCTATTTTGACCGGTCTGTTCATCAATGACCCGCTTACCGTCTCCTACAGTGCCTCTTTCTTACGCATTATGGTAATTGCAATGCCGATGATGTCTATATGCTACCCGATGATCATCCAGTTTCAAGCCATCGGCAATGTCAAAGCGTCGCTCATCTGCTCTGTGCTCCGCAAGGGCGTGCTCGACATACCGCTGTTATTTCTTTTGGACCGGCTGGTTCCTTTATACGGCTGTATGGCAGTCCAGCCTGTTGTGGACACGATATCCTTGATTGCGGCGCTCTATTTCTACCGGAAATTAAAAAGACAGGAAATTGCAAATCTGCTGCAAGGGCAATAAAAAAGACGTGTATAGAGGCACACTTCGTAAGGAAGTGTGCCCCAGTTATATTCGCCCGCGGCGAGTGATATTGCTTTACAGTGATATACGGCTGGCCGTGTGATATTCGGTTGCGCTGAGTTTAGTAAGCTGATTATGGAGACAGAAAAATAGAGATTTATCCGGATAATCCTACCGACACAAAGGCATACATTATAAAGTCCGGTCTGATATTGTTGAATTGTATGGAAACAGAATTTGCACATATTTTCGTTTGTATAAAGGAATAAGGTAAAGCCGATAGATTTAAGCATGAATCTATCGGCTTTGATATCCTTATGAGAAATATTTTTATATGCTCTGCTTACTTCCTTACGAAGTGTGCCTCTACACGTCTTTTTTTATTGAATGACTCCCCCGCTTGCGGATGGCTTAATCGGGAACTTCAACCTTACGGTTAAAACGGTCCAAAAGCAATGCCGCAACCAAACCGAAAATCAAACACAAAGCATTGGTAATGCCGCTCTGTACGCTGCTCACGAAACCGGCATAAGGGATAATCGGCAGCGTTGCCGCGATAATGATGCCGATGATAAGATGGGACACCGTGGAATGATGCTTCTGAAGCAGATAATTCATCCCTTTTGCCAGAAGGATGACCGTCAACAGAGCGCCGATACCGCCGGGAACCAGAATACTGAAATCAATGTTGCCTATTCCTTCCACGAAAGGCGTATACAAGCCGAGCGGCATTAGAAGCGTCGAAAAACTCATACCGGGTGCAATCACGCTTAACGCAAGACAGAATCCGCAGAACAGGTACCAGCCGAAGTTCGGCGTGATGCGGACGGAAAACTCATTCAGCAAGAGCAGCAAGCTGAATACCACAACAAAAGCAATGGCCATTGCGGCATAATCCTTGATTTCCACAGACCCCTTGGACCGCGCTTCGCGGAAAAGCGAAGGCAGCATACCGATAATTAAACCTACAAAGAGGCAGACCGAAGCATCGGGATAGGCCTTCAGCAAAATGCCCAGCGCTTTGGACACCCCCAAAAAGCCTATCCCCATACCGATGACGATGGGCAGCAGCGTAAGCGCATATTTCTTAAACGCGCGGAAGGGGTTAGAGAGCAATGCCATAATGGGCGCATAAACGCCGAATACGACACACAGAACACCGCCGGAAATGCCGGGCAGCACGGCGCCCAAACCAATTAATATTCCCTGTAGCAGCTTAAAAAGGAAGCCGCCGGCCGTCATAGGCTTCGGAGTCGTTTCCATCGTTATCGCGCCTCATTTCTTTTTTCAGTAACGGATGACTAAACAAAAGAAGGACCATACCTCTTCTTCCGGCAATGATCATTCTGCCAAAAATCGTCCGTAAAACGGAATACAAACCGGTTTCGCGTAAAAAACCGATACATTCGGATATCCCTGTATACAGGCAGGTTCTCGGCACCTCATGCGTTGCCGCAATTAAGATGCACGCCCATTCCAAAAACGGCGCCGAATCCGTTAGAGCCGATTCCGGCGCTTCGCCGAAAAACGATTGCAAAAAAATATATAGCGTAACGCAGTGTTAATAAAAGGAAAACCGCTCACCTATAATCGTGCGCGGTCTGCCTGCGGCATCTCACCGCTGGTCGGAGTGGCGGGATTCGAACCCACGGCCTCTTGGTCCCGAACCAAGCGCTCTACCAAACTGAGCCACACCCCGTTATTCCATTTTTTGTCCGCGTCTCACACGTACTTGTTTATTATAATACATTCCCGTGTCAAAGTCAAGTGCAAACAGGAAATTTGTTGCTTCCGAGCGGAACATTTTTTGACCCGTTCCCGGACGCGGTCCTTTGACCGCATCCGAAAACGATTTCTTCCTACATTTCCGATGGGTTTTCCATCGATTTTCTCACCAGTGTTTTATAAATCCCTTCTTTTTGCAACAGCTCCTCATGCGTTCCCGCCTCAACAACATCGCCCTTATCCATTACAAGAATAACGTCCGCGTCGCGGATGGTGGAAAGCCGGTGTGCGATGATGAAGGTCGTCTTCCCTTCCATAATACTGCGGAACGCCTTTTGAATGCGTATCTCCGTAAGGATATCGACGTTGCTTGTCGCTTCGTCGAGTATCAGCATCGGGGTGTCGGTCAGCATCGCGCGTGCAATGGTCAGAAGCTGCTTCTGTCCGGCGGAGAGGTTGGCGCCGCCATCCTCAATCATCGTCTGATAGCCCTCCGGCAGACGCTTGATGAAGCTATGCGCGTACGCCGCTTTCGCCGCTTCGGCGATTTCCTCCATGGAAGCGTCGGGCCGGCCATAGGCAATATTTTCGGCCACAGTGCCGTCAAACAACCATGTTTCCTGCAAGACCATACCAAACGAGCGGCGCAGGCTGTCACGCGTAAGTGTAGTTATTTCTTTTCCGTCCACATAGATTGCGCCGCCGTCCAGCTCATAAAAACGCATCAGCAGATTGACCAGCGTCGTCTTCCCCGCACCCGTAGGACCGACGATGGCGACGGTCGCACCTGGTGACGCAGAAAAGCTGAAATGGCGGATAAGCGGCTTTTCCCTGCTATATGAAAAACTGACGTCGCGGAATTCCACACTGCCCTGCGGATTTTTCAGCACGACCGCATCCGCCGGCTCGGGTTGCTGCTCCTGTTCGTCAAGCAAAGCAAAAATGCGGCGGGCGGAGGCCGTAGCATTCTGTATCTGCGTGGTAATGGCAGTGATCTCGTTGAACGGCTTGGAAAATTGGGATGTATATGCGAGGAAAGCCGTAATACCGCCGGCAGTCAGGTTGCCGTCAAGCACGGAAAGGATTGAAAACACGCCGACAAGGACATATGCAATATTGTTGACAAATCGCGTCGTCGGGTTTACCAGCGCCGATGCAAACTGCGCCCGGTAGCCGCTCTGATACAATTCAGCGTTGATACGGCCAAAGTTCTCAATCGCGCTCAGCTCATAGGAAAACAATTTTACGGTATGGAACGAGCTGATATACTCCTCGGCAAAGCCGTTCAAGTCGCCGAGCGTACCGGCCTGCGCGCGGAAGCGCTTGCTGCCGTAGCGCGTGATAGCCCACCCGACAAAAAAGCAAAGCGGTGTAACGAACACAGCGACGAGCGTTACCCGCACGTCCAGCAGCAGCATCATCACGAGCGAAATGACGATGGAGAGTATTCCGGAAATAAATTGAATAATTCCCTGCGAAAGGCCTTCAGCCACCATATCGGCGTCGTTGGTCAGCGTATGGATGACGTCGCCGTGCTTATGCGTATCGAAGAAGGACAGCGGCAGCCGCCCCAGCTTCGCAAATGCATCCCGCACGATAGTGTTGGTCGTGCGGAAGGCGACGAGCTTCCCGGCGCGCGCGCTCAGCCATTGAAGGAACGAGCCAACGATATACAGCCCCGCAATCAGAACCAACAGGGATACGAAAGCATTCTGCCAGCCTTCGCCGCCGTCTGCGAGCAGATCGACCGCATCGCCGATATAGCGCGGCGCCAGCAGCAGACTGATGTTGCCGACGAGCACGGTGGCAAAGACAAAAAAGAGCGTTTTTTTACTTTTGCCCACATAAACCAGCAGGCGCGTTATAGTATTGTTCTTCATTACGCCGCGCCTCCTTTGATCTGCTGAGACGCACAGATTTCATGATAGAAATCACTCGTTCGTAACAGCGACTCGTGCGTACCTTCCGCGACAAGCCTGCCGTTGTCCAATACAAGGATTTTATCGGCGTTCATAATCGAGTTGACGCGCTGCGACACGATGATGAGCGTTTTTCCCGCGTATTCCTCCCGAATCGCGCTGCGAATCGCCGCATCAGTCGAATAGTCGAGTGCGCTGGAGGAGTCATCGAGAACCAGGATATCAAAATCCCGCACCAGTGCGCGCGCAATCGCAAGGCGCTGGCGCTGTCCGCCGGAAAAGTTTACGCCGCCGCGTTCAATCTGCGCCTGATAGCCCTCGGGCTTGGCAGTGATGAAGCCGTCAGCCTGCGCGGCCCGTGCGGCGCGTACGACCTGTTCGTCAGTCGCATCCGGCTTGCCCCAGCGGATGTTCTGCTCGACCGTGCCGGAAAAAAGCTGCACCTTCTGCGGTACGGCCGCGACGGCGCCGCGAAGTGAAGAAAGGTCATAGTCGCGGATATCGTGGCCGTTGATCCGAATTTCACCGCTGCTAACGTCATAGAAGCGCATCAGCAGATTGATCAGCGTCGTTTTCCCCGCGCCGGTGGTGCCGATGATACCGACCGTCTCGCCGCGCTGCACGGTAAAGGAGATGTCCTCCAGTTCGTTTTCGCCGTCGCCATAGGTAAAAAAGACGCTGCGGAATTCGATCTGCGGTACGCCGGACACGGGTGCATAAGTTAAATTTCCGCTTGCGACGGCGGTATCAATGCTCAGAACTTCGGCGACACGGTTGGCAGAAGCATACGCCTTTGTGAAAGTAACGACAAGGTTGGAAACGACGATCAACGCCGCCAAAATCTGGTTTGCATAATTGATGAGCGCAACGATGGTTCCGGTGGAAACGTCTCCGTCGTTATGTGCAGTTACGCCGGTCACGGCGAGAATGAGCAGGATAGCAGCGTTCATAATCAATTGTGTAATCGGATTCAAAAGAATCGAGACTTTTGCAACCCGCACGGAGGCAGCTGTGAACTCATCCAACTCGCCGGCGAAGCGGTCATTTTCCTGTTGTGTTTTACCGAAGGCGCGGATCACGCGGACGCCGGACATATTCTCGCGGATAATACGTGACATTCCATCGAAATGCGTCTGGACGCGCTTATACAGCGGCACGCTTTTCTTCATTATCAGCGTCATCGTGAGAATAAACAGCGGAATGACGGCGACAATAATCAACGCCAGCCGCCAATCAAGCACAAAAGCCATAATCATCCCGCCCACGCACAAAAAAGGCGCACGGATGACCAGGCGGATGAGCATAGCAACCATAAACTGAAGCTGATTGACGTCGTTTGTCAGCCGATTGACAAGTGTAGGTGCACCGAAGCGATCCGTATCACTGTGTGAGAACGCCATAATTTTTGCAAACAACTCATTACGGAGCGTGGTTCCAAAGCCCTGAGATATCTTACTCGCCAGATATTGGCATACCAACGCCATACCAAGTCCTATGGCGACGATACCGACAAGCACAAACGCCATCCGGCGGACATAGGTGTAGTCCCCCGTGGCAATGCCGCGGTCAATAACCTGTGCCAGCAGGAAGGGCATATACAGCTCCAGCACCGCTTCGGCCAGCTTAAACAGCGGGCCGACGATGCACTGTACCCAATAGGGCTTCAGGTAGCGGAAAAGCGAAAACGGTGAAAGCGTCGACACGTAACAAAAACCTCCGGAAAACCGTATGCCAAGAAAAAACGCTCATAAGAGCGTTTTTTCCTGACGTATACGATTGATCTTACTTCGTAATGGTAACTTTGTTCAGATTTCTGGGCGCATCGGGATTGCGGCCCTTTACAGTCGTCAGCTTGCAGGCGAACATCTGTGCAAACACGGCGAAAAGGAACGGAGAAACACAGTCACAGCCGAGCTTCGGCACGAGGAAGGAAAAGGGACGGCCGGCAACAATGTCCTCGTTATCCGAGACGAGAACAACCTCAGCGCCGATTTCATCGAGCTTCGCAAGCATCTCCTTGCAATTCTCAAACACAGGTCCTTCCGGCGCGTAGAGAATGACGAAGGTCCCCTCATCCACCTGCGCAAGCGGACCGTGCCAGAAGTCGGAGACGGCATATCCCTTCATCTTGACATAGTTGGTTTCCTGCAGCTTGAGCATCGTCTCAAAGGCAATAGCCATACTGGTACCGCGGGAAAGGACAAAGCCGTTCTCCATATATCTGTATCTCTGGATGATCTTTTCGATGTCATGCGGAATGTAGGAAAGAAGCTGTTCGACAGCGCCGGGAACCTCATCAAGCTTCGCAAGCATCGCCGCATTATCGCCCCAGACGGCAGCAAGCATCGCGAGGACATACATCTGGCTGGTGAAGGTCTTGGTGGCTGCTACGCTTTCCTCCAGGCCGGCATTGCAGTAGAGATGATAATCGCCAAACTGCGCCATCGGAGACTGCAGATCGTTTGTCACGGCAACAGTCAACGCGCCGCACTGCTTCGCCTTCTCCATCACAGCAAGCACATCGGCCGCCTTCCCCGACTGGGAAACGCCGATGACCAGCGCATCCTTCAGGCAGAGCTTGCCGTCATAAGCGGTAATGACCGAAGGCAGCGCCAGAGCCGTAGGGACGCCGACGTAAGTGCTGATGAGGTAAGAGGCATATATGGAGGCATGATCAGAAGTGCCGCGCGCCGCAAAATAAACCATACGGATATCTCTCTGTTTGATATCGGACACCAGATTCTTGATGGTGACCTCGTTGACCCCCTTAAGGGATGCAAGTACTTTGGGCTGTTCGAGGATTTCCTTTTCCATTTTCGTCATGATGATGGATCCTTCCTTTGTAACTTATATTGTATCACAAACCGGCAGGTCAGTCAGCCTCTGTCGGTGAATACGCGCTCGGTTTCTTCGTCCTCCTCCGGCTGCCCGCCCTCTTCGGCGTAGTGCGGGTCGATCATATACCGTTTGATGATCGGATACGCACAATAGGCAGAGATAAAGGAGGAAAACGAAAAGGTCCAAATAAACGGCATCAGAATGCCGACGGACGGAACAAGATAATACAGAGTGAAATTCACAAACACAACAATCAGGATGCCGAGGATTGCCATCAAGTTGCGCTTAATGCCCAACAGCGAAAAGATCAGCGCATTTTTAATGATTTTGATGAGCGACAGGTCAAAGGTGATCATGATGAGGTAAATATAAAACCGCATCATAAAGTACAGGAACGTAAACAACAGAATCGCGTAAAAAAACAGATTGTACAGGAAATTGGCATCATTGGCGCGATAAACAAGCAAATCATATGCCAGCAACGCCATAACCGCCAAATCAATCGCACCCATCACCAGCGCCTGCTTGAAATTACGCTTAATCGCCTGTATAAAATCGTGCCAGAGATAAACATACTGGCGGCGGACCATCCCCCGAAGAATATAGGTCATGCCCACATTTGCCGCGCCGTAGGTCAGAAAAAGCAGCAAACCGGCATACATCAGCACATTGCTCCAAACGCCGCGAATGGCGATTTTTGTGCTGATTCCAAAAATGCCGGTTAATGCCTGCACGACCGGCGAGGACGGCTCATACTGCGCAATGCCGTAAATCTGCGGATACAATGCGTTCTGCGGCGTGGGCAGCGAACCGTCCGGCGTTCCCGCAAAAGATATAAAGATAAACACCGCAGGGATCATAAAAATGGAAAAAATCAGATTTGTGCTTGTCAGTCTCCCGAAATTGAGTTTAAAGAGCTTAAAGAAATAACGTGAGCCGAAATTCTTATCCTCCTTCAGCTCTTCTTTTGTATAGCCCTTATCCTTTTTATTGGTGCCTGAAGAGAAAAAGTCGAATATCTTTGCCAAACCGAACCTCTCGCCTTCCCCGCGCGGCGAACCCGGCTATGCGCGCGGATGAAACTTCATATAACTGTTTTTCATCTTATCCTTCAGGAACTGTGCGTAACGCTGTGTAGAGGATATGTCCGCATGTCCGAGGATTTCCTTGATATCATGGATATCCGCGCCGTTTTCCAAAAGATGCGCCGCAAAAGAGTGACGCAGCGTATGGGGCGTAATATCTTTATAGATTTTTGCGCTTTCGGCATATTGCTTCAGCAGCTTCCAGAACCCCTGCCGGGTCATCCGATCACCGTTGACGTTGACGAACAGCGCACGTTCGTCCGGATGGACGACCAGTAGCCTGCGCGAAAACTCCAAATAGTTTGTCAACGCCTTCAGCGCCAGCGGATAGACAGGGATGAAGCGCTCCTTGCCGCCGTTGCCGCACTTGATAAAGGAGAGCGACAGGTTAACGTCATCCACATCCAGCGATACCAGTTCGCTGACCTTAATCCCCGTTGCATACAGCAGCTCGAGCATCGCTTTATCGCGGATGCCCTTGAGATCGTTTGGCGACGGCTGAGAAAGCAGCAGCTCGATCTCCTTATTTGTCAGCACCTGCGGGCCCTTCTTGGCAACCTTGTCATTCGGAATCTCTCTGGCGGGATTATGATCCGTCGCGCCGACCGAAATGAGGTATTGATACAAGCCGCGCAGCGCGGACAGTGACCGGCTCACCGAGCTGGCAGACAACCCCCTCCGCAGCAGATACTGCTTATATGACGAAACGTCAGCCGCCGTCACTCTGTCGAAAGACGCAATGCCGAACTCCTCTGCATAATCGAAGAATTTCTGCATATCGCGCCGGTACGCTGAAAGCGTGTTGGGCGAGCAATGCTTTTCCCGCTGCAGATATACAACGTAGTCCTCATATAAGGCTTCCATTTTAGGGCTTGTCTGCAAATAGGCCATCGTAAGAACCGTCCTTTTTATTATACCATAAGTAGGTAAAAATAGTCAACCAATATAAGTGAGATAATATATAGCAAAAGAATTAAAAAATACGGAACAGAGTGGCGCGCCTTAAACATTTCGGCAGCACCGTTGACCGAAATCCGAACATAGCGAAACACTTCTACAGCGAAGAGAAGTGCGAAAAAGCAGTTCAGCGCCGTCCCCGCCACGCAGGAGATAAGCGTCCGCGTTTCCGCAAACGATGCGCATATTGCCAGTGAATAGCCAAGCGACAGCGATCTTGCTCCCGCATAAAGCAGCGCCGCGACCGGCGAAAACACCGTAAAGCCGCAGAAAAAGGCCACAGCAGCCAGCACCAACTCCCGGCGGGATAGCGCAAAGGCATTCGCCAGCGTCGCGTCGCCGGAAAACCGAAGCGATTCCTGCATCTGTACGGTCAGCGCCTGCCGTTCGGACGCAGCGTTCAACAGCGGAAAAGCAAACGCGCCGGCCGCAGCAAAGACAAAAAAGATTGCAAAAAACACAGCATAAAGATTTTTTCGCTCCGAAAAGGCAAGCGACAGCGCGCTCGTCTTACGTTTGTGCGACAACTCGACCGCCGGCAAAGGCACGAGCGCGCGTTCAATGGGAATCGGCTGCATCGACTGCATAACACAACACTCCTTTGAATCGTCGAGAGGTTCCGTTACACTGTATTCGGCAGCCGTCCGAGTTATCACAACTCGGCGGTGATCTCGTCGGCGCGGGTCGTGCAGGCACGCATCGCATCCACCACGGATTGCACAAAACCGCTTTTTTCAAACGAATCAAGCGCGGCCAGGGTTGTCCCGCCGGGAGACGAGACCTCACGAATCAAAACGTCTATAGGTTTTCCGGCGCGGCGGACCATTTCGACAGCCCCTTCTATTGTCTGCAAAAGAAGCGGCTGGGCAATCTCCGGCTTAATCCCCTGCGCGACGGCGCCCTCCAGCAGCGCTTTGATGAAGAGATAGCAATAAGCAGGTGAAGAACCGTTTACAGAGATGACCGGATTGAGAAGCGATTCGTCCATCACTTCGACAACCGACACTTTTTTCAAGTCAGCCACGAATTCGTCCAGCCGCGCAGCAGGTACGAATCGGTTCGCCGTCACGGCTGACGCACCCTTACCGACCAGCATCGGCGTACTGGGCATCACGCGGATCACGCCCGCTTCCCGTCCAAGCTGAGAAGCGATGAAATCCGTCGGCACAGAAGCGGCAATCGAAACCAAAATCGCCTCATCAAAAAAGCGGGCATCTTTAATACCGGCCAAACAATCGCGCATCTGGTAGGGCTTGACCGCCAAGTATATGTAAGCACATGATCCGCACACTTCTGCGGCACTCTCCGCGGCATACGCACCGCGTGCCGTGAAGGGCGTACAACGCGAAGCATCGATATCAAAAACCATTATGTTATCCGGCTTGACCGCACCCGTATCTATCAGCCCTGCGATAAGCGCAGAAGCCATATTCCCTACACCGATAAAGCCGTACTTGCAGCAGCGGGCCGCTGCGTCGTCCCGCATCATACCGTTCATCTCCTTACACAATATTAAAAAAACCGCAGAAGCCAAGCTCCGCGAATTGTTCTGCCTGCAGCGCAGGCAGCGGTTTGAAGCCTCACTGCCTCTTTATAATAGTACAAACGGCGGATTTTTTCAAGAGCAAAACAAGCAAATCTCAAAAATTGGCTATTATGCCCATACATTACGTAAATAGCGTTATGTAAACCATATCAACCGACGCTGAATGTGGTGGAAACTCGCCCCGACAGACGCAAGATATAGTGGGAAGCGAAAAATAGCTGTCGAATCGTCTGCGCGCAGCAAAAAGCGGCAGAAAGCCTTCGGCAGTTTTCACAAAAAAGCAGCGAGAACGGACAAAAAGCGGCGAACAAACGGGAAACCGCAGATATTGCCCTTTGATGCAAACTGCATTGCGCAAGAGAGCGCAATTTGTACAAAGCGATTCGTCCATACCATGGAGCGATTTGTCCATACTCTGGTAAGATGAAAAACGGCAAAAGCTATGTGTGCTCGGACGCTGCGCAAACCGGTATTTGTCGCCCGTGAACGCCGACCGCATGCAGCACCGCCCAATGCATTTACTTCTTTGCAGCAACCGTTGTTTTTCGGATTGCTAATTTATAATGTCCAAACACCGATTGCGTTCAACCGGTCAGAAAGCATTCATGCTTTTCCCCTGCCCTTCGCCAAAATGCAAAGGGGGACAAGCTCGTTGCTTTGACCACCCGAATATTATGCATCATTCCGACACAAAACTTTGCAAAGAAAACCAATTTCAAATTACCTCACCCGTTTGCAGTGTGCTTAACTGCAAAACATCTTTCGCCCGGTAATTTCTTATAAGACTGAATTGAAAAAGTCGCCAAAAACAGAACACACCCCAATAAGAACCATTAAGTTGAAGGATATAAACATATCCGCAACAGATCACCGTCTGCGGCATTTTCATTACGGCGGCAAAACGGTTTCGTCCGCATACAGCTTTATGAATTGCTCCTCTTTATAAGCGTTAAGCACCCTTACTCTTCAGAAAAATAACGTTTTTTGCATGAAAAAGCAGCGTCTTTCACCGAGCAATACAAAACGCGCCCCGTGCCTGCACGGAGCGCGTTTGAATTTTATTTTTAGTCTTGCAGGTCGGTTTGGATGAGCACGACCTCGGCGTCGCTGGCGGTCCGCAGCGGCGGCCCCCAATAACCGACACCGCTTGTGACAATGACATCGGTATTTCCTTCTACGGTATGCCCGTAATTCCGGCCCGAGCCATGCGTCCAGGCTGCAATCAGATTGGCAGGAAAAATTTGGCCGCGGTGCGTATGCCCGCACATGATCAGATCTGCGCCAAAGGCCACCGCTTCGTCCACACCGGCAGGCCGGTGGTCGACGACCAGCACAGGCTTGCCGCGCTCAGAGCCGTCCAACAGCTCCTCCAGCGATTTTCGAGTCCCACGGCCGTCGCCGTGCATCGAAGCCGATTCGGCACGGCCGACGAGTGTAAAACCGGGAAAGGACACGGCCTCGTCATCCAGCAGACGGATGCCTGCCGATTCAAAAAACGCCTGCAGCGGCGGATAGTCAGGCGCAGGATCGTGGTTACCGAGCACGGCATATACACCCAGCCGGCTATCTATACGGCGCAGTTCGGCCGCAGCCTCGTCGAGATCGTAGCAGTCCTCGACATCGGCGTTAAAAACATCCCCCGCGATGATGACGACGTCCGCCTTACAAGCATTGATCTCATCGACTGCACGCCGCATCTGTGCACTGCCTATCTCACTGCCGAGGTGCAGGTCAGAGATCAGCGCTATTTTCAGCCCATCAGTGCTGCTCCCGGTCAACGAAACGTCATACGTCGTCCGGTCCACCGTTGCGGCGTTGATGACACCGTAAGCCGAAACACATACACCCAACGCAAGAACGATACATCCGACAGCACGCAGCGTCCTCCGACTGCGGAAGGCAGGTTTTCGGGAAATCGGCGTCAGCCGCAACAGCAGTGCGATAAGATCCGCCGCAGCGGTAAACAACAATATGTACAAAAACACACCGATCGCAACACCGCCGGTAATGGTGACCGCGCGGGCAAATGCCGATGCAGACAGCATGTCACCAAACACAAAAAGCAGCGGCAGCAGCACAAGCACCACCCAGAGAATATAGGTGCGCTTGAAATCAAACATCGTCCGAAGCCAGCGAATCGCGCGCAGGCCGACATAAACGATTGCTCCGGCGAGCAAGAGAACCATTCCAATCAGGAATACGGGCATAACAAAACTCCTTTTCTGCAAAAAGCACTGTAATAATCAGGGAATTCTAACAAATCTCCCTGCATCTTCAACACAATCGGTCCATATACAAACCGGAACACGAGAACTTCATCCCCGCCGAAAACCGCGCCGTCTTGGATTCACCCTTCCTGATCACGGCTTTCGCCGCAGGGCGCCACGCCATTATGTCATTGTCCAAAATGGCGACACCCCGTATGCGCATCGTTCGCAGCGAATCCATATCATTCGACACGCACGAACGGTACAGCAAAAGCCACTGGTCTGGCAAAAAAACGAAAATGTACTTATTTACTGTTAACGTCCGTGATTGACCGTTTTCTCTTTACCTGCGGCAGACACACCTACTCCCCTTCGGGATTCCGCCTCCCGATCCCATTCCCCGGCGACGGCGCGTATGAGCGCAAGCAGTCCGGCACGGCCCTCGCGGCAGGGCGTCAACGCCCAGACATGCATCCTGTCCTTCGCAACACGGAAGGTATACGGCGCGCCGTATTTTTTCAGACGATCCACCAGCAGCAGCGCCTGAACGAACAGGATATCCGCCGTGCCGCTGTAAATATGAATCGGCGGCAAGCCCGAAAAATCACCGTACAGCGGGCTGGCAAGATAATGCTTTGGGTCCAGATCCTGTGCAATCAGCCGCGGGATGGTGTGAATCATTTTGGTGGACAGCATTACGTCGCACTTTTCGATCCGCCGCATCGCTTCAAGCTGCTTTTCCGTCGCACAGAGCGAGCAGCAAGGCGAAAGCAGCACCAGCCGTGCCGGCAGCGGGAGCGCGCGGTCGCGCGCCAGCATTGCCAGCGAAAGGCAGAGCGAGCCGCCGGCAGAATCGCCCGCAAACGTGATATCAGTTCCCCCATAAGTCTGGAGGATGCGCTTGTAGTAGCACAGCAGATTGTCCAGCGCGCGGTCGCAGCGTTCCCGCGGCGCCAGCGGATACAGCGGCACATACACACATACGCCGAGCATATCGATCATATGCGCAATCCAGCGGTAATGAAAGGGTGTGATTTGCAGCACAAACGCACCGCCATGGAGAAAAAGCACAGCCTTTTCCGCACATTTCCCCTTCGGTCCGATTCGATAGCCGGGGCAGCCCGCAACGGAATAGGGCGCAATTTCATATCGAGCGTACATTAAACGAGGCGGGCGGCCGGAAAGAACGGCATCACGAAGCCTTGCATAACGCAGCAGACCCTCATAGCTGCGATCCGTGATCCGTCGGGTACCGTATATTCGCATCAACGCCTCCACAGTGCGGTAGCCGAAGCTCTTATCCGACAAGCAAACGCACGCTCCCTTTCCAACTCATATGTATTCGGAGAAAACAGACTCTGTTTTCGTATTTTTCTTCTTTTCAAAATATGCTTCACATACTTCGCCGTACAGCGATTGGCAGCGAACAAATTCTTCCCAAAGTTTCTTCTTATTTCTGTGGTATTCGTCAAGTCCCGAAATATACGTTTCCCGCCGCTCACAGTCGGGCAACGACGGCACAAGCCCATAATTGAGGCATTCCTTATAAACAAGCATGCGGCCGATGATGCCGTTGCAGTCCTGAAACGGATGAATCACCTCGAAACGATAGTGAAAGTCAAGAATATCCTCCAGCTTCGGCGTACGGACGGCCGCGTAACGCTTGAGCAGTCTGCGCATATCCGACTGGGTTTTCTCAGGCGGCGAAGTCTCGACCAAACCGGGTCCGAGCACATTCGGCACGGTTTTGTAATCCCCGACGGCAAACCACCGCCGCCGCTCGTCTATCGTTCCCCGCTTGAGGACGGAGTGATAATTCTTGATTTCTTCCTCGGTAAGCGGCCCCTTTGCACCCTCAAGCATCACATCAAACAACGCAAAATGGTTAAAGGCTGTCATAATGTCGCCGACCGAAACGACGTCGCCCTGCTGCGTCGGCACGGTGTAGGCGTCATAAAGCGACTCAACCTGCTCATAGGTCAGCTCGCCGCCGTCGATCGCACAGGAATGATAAGCGAATGCGACCTGTGTATAACGATAAATCCCGCCTCCGTAAGACAGCCGCTTTTCAGCCAACAGCGATTTGAGAAGGCAGTCGTCCGTAGGGTTCACCCCGTTTCATTGAAAAAAATATTACGCAAAGACCTTGCAAAACGTCGCTGCAGCGCGTAAAATAAACAAAAACCCCGAAAGGATCCTTGTTATGGCCGAGCTTCAACGCAACGTACAGCTTCATCCCATTGCACCGGTTTGGAACGAAAACTCCCGCATCCTGATTTTAGGCAGTTTTCCCTCCGTCAAATCCAGAGAGACCAATTTCTTCTACGGCCATCCGCAGAACCGCTTCTGGCGCGTGCTTGCCGCCGTATTGGGCCGTGAAAAGCCGGAAAGTACGGAGGAGAAAAAACGCTTCCTCCTTTCAAACCGCATTGCGGTCTGGGATGTGATCGGGCGCTGTGAGATCGCCGGCTCAGCCGACGGAAGCATCCGGAACGCACTGCCGAACGATATCTCACCCCTGCTGGCAGGCAGCGACATTCGCCAAATTTTCACCAACGGAAAAACCGCATACGTGCTCTACGTCAAACGAATTCAGCCGGAAACCGGCCGGCCGGCCATAGTCCTCCCCTCGACGAGCCCGGCCAACGCCGCCTGCAGCTTCGAGCGGCTGGTCGCTGAGTGGCGGCAAATTGCCGAATGGTTGTAAGCCTTTTTAACAAATGGCATTATAGCATAATTTTACGGCATTTTCAAGTGACAAATCGCGAGCCGAATGCCCAATCCGCGACAAAACGGCTTTTTCAATCTGCGTTTTTTCGGCGAAAACGGAATTTTTACTACTTTCTTTGCACAAACTCTTGACAGTCGGACACGATTGTGATATCCTATACAAGACATGAATAGCTGTAAGATCGCTTCGTTCATGCAAATATATGACCACTTTCAAAAAGCAATTTGAAAGGTTAAGCCTACGGACAGGCCGGTCAACTGCCGCGCGTGGTTAGAGACCACATTATTGATTGAGTTTGAAGCTCAAATTTTATAAGTTGTATTTTTTCAATCAGTGCGAGTGCACACACTTGTGAAACGGTCAATAAGAGTAGTAACAGTATATTTGCTATTTAAGCTCTGAATGAAACGAACGATCATACTATCCCTTGGCTTATCGGTTCATCCCGCAAAGCGCGCCTTATGCTGCGTGCCTTTATGCGGTTGCCGACACGGTATGAATGCAGGTGGTGCGCAAAACAGGCATCGCCTGTTTTTTTGTCTTTTGCCCGCCGGTCCGCACCGGCGGATTTTATGCGGAGAACGCGGAGTGTTGGCATGAATCTAAACAATCAAAAAAGAGCGCCGCTTTATGAAGCGCTGGAAAAATTCAGAAGGCAGCGGGTCGTCCCTTTTGACGTTCCCGGCCACAAACGCGGACGCGGCAATCCCGAGCTGGTAGAGCTGCTGGGTGAAAAATGCGTCGGTATGGACGTCAATTCGATGAAGCCGCTGGACAATCTTTGTCACCCGGTTTCGGTCATCCTCGAAGCGGAGGCACTTGCAGCCGATGCATTCGGCGCCGAAAACGCTTTCTTTATGGTCGGCGGCACCACGTCGTCGGTTCAGAGCATGGTGCTGTCCGCCTGCAAAGCGGGCGACAAGATCATCCTGCCGCGGAACGTGCACCGCAGCGTCATCAATGCGCTCGTTCTCTGCGGTGCCGAGCCGGTCTACGTCAACCCGAAGGTAGACAACCGCCTCGGCATCTCGCTGGGGATGGAGCTTGGCGACGTAGAGCGCGCGATTTTGGACAATCCGACAGCCGTGGCCGTTTTAGTCAACAACCCGACCTACTACGGCATCTGCTCAAACATCCGCGAGATCGTGCGGCTGGCGCACGAACACGGAATGCTTGCGCTGGCAGACGAAGCGCACGGCACGCATTTTTATTTCGGAAAAAATCTGCCCATTTCGGCCATCGCCGCCGGAGCGGATATGTCGGCGGTCTCAATGCATAAATCAGGCGGAAGCCTGACGCAAAGCTCGCTTCTTCTGCTGGGGAAAAACGTGAGTGCGGGCTATGTCAGCCAAATCATCAATCTGACTCAGACGACCAGCGCTTCTTATCTGTTGATGTCCAGCCTGGACATTTCCCGCCGTAACCTTGCGCTGCGGGGGGAAGCGTCGTTTGAGAAGGTTACGGCAATGGCAGAGTACGCCAGAAGCGAGATCAACGGCATTGGCGGTTATTACGCCTATGGCCGCGAGCTGGTCAACGGCAATAGCATATATGACTACGACGTTACCAAGCTGTCGGTATACACCCGCGACATCGGTCTGGCGGGCATCGAGGTCTACGATCTGCTGCGCGACGAGTACGACATCCAAATCGAATTCGGCGATATCGGCAACATCCTTGCCTATATTTCCATCGGCGACCGCATTCAAGACATCGAACGCTTCGTAGGCGCGCTGTCGGACATCAAGCGGCTGTACGCAAAGGATACCAAAGGCATGCTGTCAAACGAATACATTGCGCCTCGGGTGGTCACCACCCCACAGAAAGCTTTTTACGCCAAGAAAGAATCGCTGCCGCTGCGCCAGACCCGCGGACGGGTTTGCAGCGAATTCGTGATGTGCTATCCCCCCGGCATCCCGATCCTCGCTCCGGGCGAGGTTGTGACGGAGGACATCATTGATTATATTGAATACGCGAAGGAAAAAGGCTGCTCGATGCAGGGCACGGAGGATCCGACGGTCTGCCGCCTGAACGTACTGATGGAAGGAAGCTATTGATGGAATTCTGGTTTTCCGAAATGCATACAAACAATGTAAAAATCTCTATTCGGGTCAACCGTCAGCTTTTCGGCGCGCAAAGTGATTTTCAGCGCATCGACGTGTTCGATTCGCCCGAATTCGGGCTGTTTCTGACCTCGGACGGCAGCATCATCTTTTCGGAAAAGGACGAGTTCACCTACGACGAGATGATCGTCCACGTGCCGATGGCCGTTCACCCGAACGTCAGGCGTGTGCTGGTCATCGGCGGCGGTGACGGCGGCGTGGCGCGCGAGCTATCTTATTACGACGAAATCGAAGCCATCGACGTCGTCGAGCCGGACAAAATGTTCGTCGACGTCTGCCGAGAATTCTTCCCCGACAACGCGAAGGGGCTGGATGACCCGCGCGTTACCGTATATTATCAGGACGGACTGCGCTTTCTGCGAACCAAGCAGGACGCGTATGACCTGATCATCAACGACTCGACCGACCCGCTCGGTCATACGGCCGGCCTGTTCACCAAGGAGTTTTACGGGAGCTGCTACAAGGCACTGCACGACGACGGGATTATGGTTTACCAGCATGGCAGCCCCTTCTACGACGAGGACGAAGAACCCTGCCGCGCGATGCATCGCAAGGCGTTCCGCTCCTTCCCCATCAGCCGCGTGTATCAGGCACATATTCCGACATGCGCGGCGGGCTATTGGCTGTTCGGCTTCGCGTCCAAAAAATATCATCCCCTCATCGATCTTGATGCGGCACGTTGGAACCGCCGCGGCATCAAAACGTGGTATTATACGACCAATCTGCATATGGGTGCGTTCATGCTTCCGAAATATGTAGAGGATCTTCTGATCGAAGAAGAAAAAAACTGACCGTACAGAAAGGAAAAGCAAAATTATGAGCAAACTGCTTGTCATCGGCTGCGGCGGCGTCGCCTCGGTCGCCATCCACAAATGCTGCGAGAACAGCGGCGTGTTCAGCGAGCTCTGCATCGCCAGCCGCACCCAATCCAAGTGTGACGCGCTGAAGGAAAAGCTGGAAAAGACGACCTCCGTCAAGCTGACCACCGCACAGGTGGACGCCGACAACGTGCAGCAGCTCGTCGATTTGATCGGGCATTATCAGCCGGCAGCGGTCCTCAATGTCGCCCTCCCCTATCAGGACCTGACGATTATGGAAGCCTGCCTCCGAACGCACACCGACTACATCGACACAGCCAACTATGAGCCCGAAAATACCGACGACCCCGCGTGGCGGAAGGTTTACGAGAAACGCTGCCGCGAAAAAGGCTTTACCGCCTATTTCGATTATTCATGGCAGTGGGCTTACCGCGAAAAGTACGAGAAGGCCGGCATCACGGCGCTGCTGGGAAGCGGATTCGACCCTGGTGTGACCAGCGTATTCACCGCGTACGCCAAGAAGCATTATTTTGATGAAATCCACTACATCGACATTCTTGACTGCAACGGCGGCGATCACGGATATCCGTTCGCGACCAACTTCAATCCCGAAATCAACCTGCGCGAGGTGTCCGCTAACGGGTCGTACTGGGAGAACGGTCATTGGGTCGAGACCGAGCCGATGGCCATCAAGCGCGAATACGATTTTGACGGTGTGGGTAAAAAAGATATGTACCTGCTGCATCACGAGGAAATCGAATCGCTCGCGGCCAGCTTTCCCGAAGCGAAGCGCATCCGCTTTTTTATGACGTTTGGCCAAAGCTACCTGACGCATATGAAGTGTCTGGAAAACGTAGGAATGCTTTCCACCACGCCCGTCGAATTCGAAGGCCGCCCGATTGTGCCGATTCAGTTTCTCAAGGCGCTGCTGCCGGACCCGGCTACGCTCGGACCGCGGACAAAAGGCAAAACGAATATCGGTTGTATCTTTACCGGCGTCAAGGATGGCAAAGAAAAGAGCATCTATATCTACAACATCTGCGACCACGAAGCCTGCTACCGCGAAGTCGGCTCGCAAGCCATTTCCTACACCACCGGCGTCCCGGCGATGATCGGCGCCGCGCTCGTCATCTCGGGCGTTTGGAACAAAAAGGGCGTGTTCACCACCGAGCAGTTCGATCCCGACCCGTTTATGGACGCGCTCAACCGCTTCGGCTTGCCTTGGGTAGTGGATGAAAATCCCCGCCTCGTCGATTGAACCGGCATGCGTTTCCAAGAGCTGCCCACGCCCGTTTATGTGATTGACGAGGCACGTTTGAAGGCTAATCTTTTGATTCTGTCTGAACTTGAGAAGCGCAGCGGCTGCCGCATCCTGCTGGCACAAAAGGCGTTTTCGGCATTTTCGCTTTACCCGCTCATCGGCCGGTATATCAGCGGCACCGCAGCCAGCGGGCTTTATGAAGCGCGGCTCGGCTTAGAAGAGATGGGAAAGGAAAACCACGTTTACTCCCCTGCCTATAAAGCGGATGAAATCGACGAGCTTTGCAGGATTTGCAGTCATGTCATTTTCAATTCCATCAGGCAGTTTGAGACTTTTTTTCCGCGCCTTTCCGGTGTGAGCGCGGGGCTGCGCATCAATCCCTGCCATTCCACGCAGTCGGGCGCGATTTACGACCCCTGCGCGCCTTTTTCCCGTCTCGGCATCCCGCGCGAGCACTTCCCTGCCGAGCTGCCCGCCGGCGTAGAGGGCTTTCATATGCACACGCTCTGCGAACAGAATTCCGACGCGCTGGTCGAAACCTTCAAGGTGCTGGAACGGGACTTTAGCCGTCATTTCCGTGCGCTCAAATGGCTCAACCTTGGCGGCGGTCACCACATCACGCGCCCCGGGTATGACATCACCGCACTGGAAAGGCTTATCGGTTATATCCGCGATGAATACGGCCTGACCGTATATCTTGAACCCGGCGAAGCCGTCGCACTTAACGCGGGCCGGCTTGTCACTACGGTTCTGGATATCGTGGAAAACGGCAAATCCATTTTGATTCTGGACGCCTCCGCCGCCTGCCACATGCCTGACGTGCTGGAGATGCCTTACCGCCCGCCGCTGCACGGCGCAGGACTTCCGGGCGAAAAGCCTTACGAATACCGACTGGCTGCGCGCACCTGCCTCGCAGGCGACAGCATCGGCGATTACAGCTTCGACAAGCCAGTGGAAATCGGGGATCGTTTAATTTTTGATGATATGGCAATTTATACGATGGTAAAAAACAACACGTTCAACGGAATGCCGCTTCCCTCGATTGCACTGCTGCGCGAAAACGGCGAAGCCGAACTGGTGAAAAGCTTCGGCTATGAAGATTTCAAAGGGAGGCTGTCCTGAAGATGGCGCTTCTGCATACCCTGCCAGCAGACGACGGCTTCCGTATGCCGGCCGAATTCGATGAACAGCAGGCGGTGGTCATGATCTGGCCCTTCCGTCAAGGCTCGTGGGGCGCTGATCCCGCAAAGGCAATCGAAGCATTTCGCAGCGTAGCTTTCGCAATCAACCGCTTTGCAAAGGTACTGATGCTCGCACCGGCGGCCTATATCCAACAGGCGCGCAATGCGCTGCCCGATGCGGTCCGCATATTGGAAATCGAAGCAGACGACTCGTGGGCACGCGACGTCGCGCCGACCTTTGTTCGGGACGGCGCAGGCCGTCTTCGCGGCATAAGCTGGCAATTTAACGCTTGGGGCGGCTCAGTCGACGGACTTTACGCTTCCTGGGATAAGGATAATGCCCTCGCGCCCGCATTCTGTGAAGCGGTGGGCGTGGATTGCTACGACGCTTCTCCCTTCGTTATGGAGGGCGGCGCCGTTCACAGCGACGGTGAGGGCACACTGCTGGTCACCGAGTCCTGCCTGCTCAGCAAAGGGCGGAATCCGTCACTGACGAAAGCCGAGATTGAGCTTAAGCTCAAGCAATACCTCTGTGCGGAAAAAGTGCTCTGGCTGCCGCGCGGCATTTATAACGACGAGACGAACGAGCACGTTGACAACATGTGTGCGTTTCTCCGTCCCGCCGAGGTCGTCCTCGCGTGGACGGATGACGAAAATGACCCGCAGTTTCCGCTGTCACAGGCTTGTTTCAACTACCTGCGGATGCAGACGGACGCCCGCGGCCGCCGTCTCACTGTCCATAAGCTGCCCATTCCAGATAAGCCCGTCTGCGTAACGCAGGAGGAGTGCGAAGCGTATGTCTTTGAGCCGGGCGAGGACACACGCGAACCGGGCGAACGGTTGGCTGCCTCGTATGTTAACTTTTTGTTTGTCAACGGTGGATTGATCCTGCCCGTGTTCGGCAACGGAAACGAAGCGTCCGACCGGCGCGCTGTCGAGCTTCTCACCGCGCTCTGCCCGGAGCGGACGGTCATCCCCGTCTATGCGCGCGATATTCTGCTCGGCGGCGGCAACATTCACTGTATTACGCAACAAATTCCGAAGGGGGTTCCGACTTTATGAGAAAAGTCATAACAGCGGCAGTCCAGATGCAGTGTGCACCGGACGTTGAAACCAACCTCGATACAGCCGAACGTCTGATCCGGCAGGCCGCAGACCGGGGCGCGCAGATCATTCTGCTGCCCGAGCTGTTTGAGCGCCTTTATTTCTGTCAGGAGCGGCGGTACGGCTATTACCGCTACGCAATGCCGGCAACCGAAAACGCGGCGGTACGCCGTATGTCGGCGCTGGCAAAAAAGCTGCACGTTGTGCTGCCGGTGAGTTTTTACGAGCGTGACGGGAACTGCCTTTATAATTCCGTCGCTATAATCGATGCGGACGGCACCCTATTGGGCGTATACCGCAAGACACACATCCCCGACGACCATTATTATCAGGAAAAATTTTATTTCACACCCGGAAACACAGGTTTTCGCGTTTGGGACACAAAATACGCCCGCATCGGCGTCGGCATCTGCTGGGACCAATGGTTCCCCGAAACGGCGCGCTGTCTGGCACTCAAGGGCGCGGAATTGCTGTTTTTTCCCACCGCCATCGGTTCGGAGCCCGTCCTCGACGTAGACAGCGCGGGACACTGGCAGCGCTGTATGCAGGGACACGCAGCGGCGAACCTCATTCCTGTGCTCGCCGCCAATCGTTACGGCGCCGAGCGGGTGGAGCCGTCGCCGGAAAACGGCGGACAGCATTCGGAACTGACCTTCTACGGAAGCTCGTTCATCACCGACGAATCAGGCGCTCTCCTCACTTCTGCCGGACGCGACGGCGAAGCAATCCTGTGCGCGGAGTTCGATATGGATACACTTCAAATGAAGCGGTTGGAATGGGGGCTATTCCGTGACCGGCGGCCAAATTGCTATACAGATATTGTTTCTTGATGCAGGCTGCAATATCGGCTTAAAACAATCTTTTTGCCCGCGCTTTACCGACAGTCGGAAACAATTACAGCGAACAAAAGAGTCTGTATATACTATGCGGTGGCTTTTGAACAGCGCAAAATCACATTCTTTCCGCTTATAATCCATTTACATCACCGGAACGCCGAAAAACGTCTGAAAAAGCAGGAAACAACCACTTGAATGCTTGCCGAAACTTCCTTAAAACGGAAATTTCGCAGGAAATCGGAAATAAATTTTTAATTTATCTTGTGTTTTTATTATTTTTGTGCTAAAATACAGAAAATGCTTGTTGCGGATTTTCCGCAAGCATTGTTTGGCTTTCAGAAAGAGGATCAACCGCGGGAGCGGAAAAACAAAAGGAGGGCAAAATTTGTGGATCGCTTTTTTAAGCTCAAGCAAAACGGAACTACGGTAGGAAGAGAGGTAATCGCAGGACTCACAACATTTTTCGCAATGGCGTATATCATCGCCGTGAACCCGACGCTGCTGAGTGCGTCTGGTATGGAATGGGGCGCCGTTTTTCTGGCGACCATCATTTCAGCTATTATCGGCACATTGATTATGGGCCTTGTGGCTAATGTTCCCTATGCACAGGCGCCGGGTATGGGACTAAACGCGTTTTTTGTCTATACGGTCTGTTTTACACTCGGTTTTACATGGCAACAGGCGTTGTCAATGGTGTTCATTTGCGGCCTGATCAACATTCTCATCACAGTTACAAAAGTCCGTAAATACATCATCAAATCTATTCCCCGCAGCCTTCAGAACGCCATCGGCGGCGGTATCGGCATCTTTGTCGCCTATATTGGTCTTCTTAATATTGACATCATCGGCTTTACCGGTGCAGCGATTTCTGAGGATGGAGTTTCAATAAATACGTCCGGCATAGTTCCCGAGCTTGCCAGGTTGGATTCCCCGTCACTTTGGCTCTTCCTGATCGGTTTGGCGCTGACGATCATTCTGCTCGTCTGCAAGGTTAAGGGCGCAATTCTGATCGGCATCGTCGCAACGGCTCTGATCGGCATTCCGATGGAAGTGACGGCTACGACGGATACCATCAGCTTTGCGGAAGCATGCAAACAGCTCCCCTCGACCTTCGGCGTTATTTTTACCAGCGAGGGGCTGGGTTCACTGTTCTCCGACATTTCCAAACTTCCGCTTGTACTGGTCACCATTTTCTCATTCAGTGTTTCCGATACGTTTGACACAATCGGCACCTTTATCGGTACGGGCCGCCGCACCGGTATATTCAGCGATGAAGACGAGCGCGCGATGGAAACGACGCCCGGCTTTAAATCCAAAATGGACAAAGCGCTGTTTGCAGACGCCACGGCCACATCAATCGGTGCGATTTTCGGCACCTCCAATACGACGACCTATGTAGAAAGCGCTGCGGGAATCGGCGCCGGCGGACGCACCGGTCTGACCAGTGTGGTCGTCGCCCTCTGCTTTGCCGCCAGTGCGTTTCTGGCGACGTTTGTAAGCGCCATTCCGTCTGCTGCAACGGCTCCCGCGCTGGTTGTCGTCGGTATTATGATGATGTCTGCTTTCAAAGAAATTAAGTGGGACGATTTTGATGAAGCGGTACCTGCGTTTTTCGCCGGTGTATTTATGGCGCTTTGCTACAGCATTTCCTACGGCATCGCGGCAGGCTTCATCTTCTACTGCATCACTAAAATCTGCAAGAAGCAAATCAGGGACATTCATCCGATTCTCTGGGTTTCGACCGCACTGTTTATTTTGAACTTTGTTCTGCTGGCTATACTTCCCAACCTATAAAGCAGTTGCACAAATAAAAATCACAAGTGCCCGAAAACAAATTCGGGCACTTGTTTTTTATACCAAGCCAATAAGCGTATCATATTTTGACTTAAAAAATGGTGTTTGCCCTATGTCCGTTAAAAAAGACGAGATGCTAACCCGTTCCATATTTGTACAAATCCAATGATTTACCGACTGCGGCGGTCCGCAAAAGAGAACTGCCGCACCCATTCAGCGGCAGTTCTCCTATTTTTATCCAAAATGATTACAGAATAATGCGTGCACAGAGGCTTTTTCACAAACCGACGCAGATTCTACAATTTACAATGGATCATTGCGCCGGAAAAAATGTCTCTACATATTGAAATCCTTCAGTAAACAGCGTTGTAGCATCGTCATACCGCGAATACGAGTCAGCCGCATTGAATAGAATAGCGACCAATGTCGTACCGTCCTTTTCAGCCGATGCCGCAAGGCAGGGCCCGGCCTCGTCAGTGGAGCCGGTTTTCAAACCTGTCGCATAGCGATAGGAACCGAGCAATTTATTGGTCGAAGACCATGTAATATCTTCACCCGACAAAAAGACAGCTCTGCCAACTGTTTTGGCACAGGATCTGGCAACAGGCTCAATTTTCAAACATGCAACTGCAATCCGCGCCATATCGTATGCGGTTGTATAATGATCATCATGATGATATCCATCAGGATTCGAAAAATGGCTATCAAGGCACCCCAGCTCACTTGCTTTTTGATTCATCAAATCAACAAACAGCGCAACGGCGTCTATGACAGAAAGCGAAGGATCATTCGCAGCGATACGTCCAACGCCACAGGCCATCACATATGCGGCATCATTCCCGGAGGGCAACAGCATTGCGTCCAGCAAACCTTCAAAAGTCAACCGCTGCCCCTTTTCAAGATATGCAAGACTGGAATGCGGCTGTACAAAATCAAGTTCATCACCAACCGTAAAGGGCGTATCCAGATCGCAATAATCGCTGGCAACTGCTGCAGTCAGCAATTTGGTTACGCTGGCCGGATACGCACGCTCGGTACTGTTTTTGGAATAAAGCACCGCGTCGTGTGTGACATCATATAAAATACAATACTGTGTATCGACACTATTGAATGTACCGGCCGACATCGCAGGGATCGACTGTCCCAGTTCGGGAACACTTGAAGTATCTGCGCTTTCCTCGTATTCGCCGGCATCAGAACTTTCATCATCCGGCGCCGAGCTGTCAGACGACGGCTGTGACGGTTCGGAGAGCATCCCGCTCGCATCGGAGCCGGCAGAGACAGATGAAGAAGCATCAGGAAGAGGGGGCTCCTGTTCCGTTGCATATGTGATTCCTATGGTAATCAATACAGCGGAAAGCAGGATGATAACAGCGGCAATTACAGCTGCAGGGGCCAAGGTTGAGCGTTTCATAGTCATTTATTGATTCCTTTATCCAATTTTTTCGGATTTTAAACATCATAAAACGGCATTATTCCGCCGCAAGCCTCCGTTCCAGCTCAGCGACACGCTCCTTGAGTGCCGTCAGTTCCTGCGCAACAGGGTCGGGAATATTGATCTGATCGAGATTTTCTGCGCCGCTTTTGGAGGCACTGTTAACAATCTTGGCGGGTATACCGACAGCGGTGGAATCGCTCGGTACCTCTTTGAGCACGACGGCGCCTGCCGCAATTTTTGCATGGTCCCCGACCTTAAAGGGGCCGAGCACCTTCGCACCGGCACCGACCATCACGTCATTGCCCAGCGTAGGATGGCGTTTGCCGCAATGTTTACCGGTACCGCCGAGTGTCACACCCTGATAAATAGTGCAGTTATCGCCCACCTCCGCCGTTTCACCGATGACAACGGCACAGCCGTGATCGATGAAAACGCCCTTGCCGATTTTTGCAGCAGGATGAATCTCAATTCCTGTCAGGCCGCGCGCAATCTGGCTGATCGCACGGGCAGCAAAAAAGTGTTTTTTTCCGTGCAGATAATGCGCCGCACGATGCGCGAGCACGGCATGAAGGCCGGGATAAAGCAGCAGAACCTCCGCGTTGCTGCGCGCGGCAGGGTCCCGGTCACGAATGGCGCGTACCTCATATGCAATGTCAGCGACCGTTCTTCGTCCCGCATTAATCGCTTCCTCAGCTTTTTTCATCAAATAAGAAGTGTCCCATTGAAATTGTTTTGCCATAATGCGTGCCTTTCTATGCGTGGTTTACAAAACTTAACGTATGAATTCTGGTGTCATTCGAGTCAAAAGTACAAATTTCAAAATACAACGGTTTTGCAGTATCACTGCCGACATCACCGCGAAACGTACCGTTATTATTCATTATTTTATACGAAACCATATAGCAATACAAGGTGGTCTGCTTCCCATCCACCTCCGCCGATTTTTTATCGTTCAAATCGACGCGGATATCATAAATTTTCTGCATCGTGAAACGCTCAGGTATCGTATGCGTTTTGAAAAAATCATCTGTAAACAACTTCGGATATTCGTCATAACGGCCGTTTATCACACAGTCGAAATATTTACGGAAGAATACGGCCTGATCTCCATATTGCTCATACGCACCGTTTTCAATCAATTCACCCGAACCATATTCGGAGTAATAAATATCGTGCTCCTTGGCGTTATACAACACATCGTCAAAAATATTATACTCATAATCAGCCTGCGCAAAGCGAATACCGTCCAAGCGGACATAGGTATCCACCTTCTCGATCAAAGCCTGTGAAATCAATTGCACACAGAGGAGAAGCGCCAGCAGCACCGCCGTGACAATACCGACAATGAGCAGAGCCTTACGCATTTTATTCTTTCTGTTGTTTTTATCCATGATATGCGCTCCGATCCAAGCATGCTGATGCAGGGGGACGCTTACAGACCCCCTGCATCGCTGCAGCAAAATCAGCCGATAAAACGTTTGAGGTTATTATACCCGACGGTAATGCCGCGGACAGGATCCTCCATTCCCTCAAATTCAATCATCATATAGCCATCATAACCGCCGCGTCTGAGAGCGTTGATGCACTGTCTGACCGGAACGTCGCCGTGACCGATGATCGATCCACGCAAATAATTGCATGCACGAGACTGGAACCAGCCTTCACCCGGATTGTCCAAGCTGCCGTTCTTCTTATGGAAGTCCTTCGCGTGCGAATGGAAGGCGTACGGCGCCATAATGCCGACTGAACGGGCCGAATCTTCATCCGCACAGGCGAAGTTGCCGATATCCACCAACGCGCCGAAATTCGGATGCCCAACGGCGTTGATCAGCTTTTCTACGCGTTCGGCATCCTGTGCGAAGAAGCCATGGTTTTCGATACAGGTCTTGACGCCCCTCTGCTCCGCATATTCAGTCACTTCACGATATGCCTTTGTGAGGATCGGCAGCACCGCGTCGAAACTGCGGCCGAACTTTTTATCATTCGGATATCCGGGCGTAGCGTCATGACGCATCAGCTTGCAGCCGTAAGCCGCAGCGATATCCACTCTGCCTTTGACTCTGGCAATCTCGGCATCGACGTCGCCGCCGCTTCCGTTGAGAAAGTCGCTGCCGACGCAGAAGCAGACTGCCTCCACACCGATTTCGCGGCAATACGCGCCAATTTCACGCGCATGCGCAAGGTACGCCTCCTGAGATTCGTGCTGTGTTTCAACAAAGTCAACGCCTTCGCAGCCAATCTCCTTCGCTTTGGCGATGCAGCCCTTCATTCCAAGGCTGTCTTCTCCGGCATACGCGTGGAAGCTGTACAGGCTAACTCCGATTTTCATAACTGTTTGTTTTCCTTTCGACATTCTAATTGATTTTAACAGCAGAGGAAATGGGGGACCCGCCCGTAAGGGTTGCTCCCCCATTCCGATATGTTGTTTAATTTTCGATGGTCGCTACGGGAACCTTGGAAAGGTCGTTGCGGCCAATGATGCCGCCGCCGTCACGCAGCGTGATGTTTTTCCAGGTACCGGCAGCATCGTCTTCCTCATTGGTCGAGTTGATCGAAACGGAGAAGCCGAACTCAGTGCCGGCATCAACGTTTTCAATACCGATCTCCGCCCACGGTATCGAAACCTCGTAGGTTGTTGTCTGCGCTTCGTCGTCGCGAAGAACCTTGCATTCGCCGGTAAACGCAGCTGCGTCTCCGCCTGCGGAAACCCAAACACAGGAAAGCGTTTCGTTGCCCTCATTGCTGCTCACCGCAAAGCCGTACTGTCTGAAATGGCCTTCCTGAGATGCAACCGCATTGGTACTACTGAACCAATCAAAATGCTCAAGCATATAATCGCTCGACGGGCTTTGATCCAGTATGTCGACCTGAATGCATTCATAGTCATACATACCGCTGGCTCCTTTCTGATCCAGCGGGCAGTAGTGATACGGCGAATCTACGACAACCGCAAAATAAAGGTTTTCGTCATCACATCTTGCGTAAATATCCGCAGTGGCATAATACTGATCCTTTTCAAAGGAGGCATAAGACCAGAAGTGGTTGTTTTCGTTCACGACCCAGACCGGAGCACCGTATTCGTCCTCGTCGACAATGCCGTCGATCGTAGGAGCGGTGTCGATCTTCTGAACCGTGATGCCGTAGGTATTATTATTCTCATCTACAGCATCAGGCGCCAGCGCAGGCACGCCGTGCACATGGACAACGCTATCACTGTTCAGATTTTCCAGATTGGCAAGCGCCTGCGTCTGCAGTTCGGAAATGGCAAGGACAAAGCCGTCCGCAGGAATGGCAGTGTCAGCCTTTGTGTCATCCTCGCCCACATCTGCACGCGACTTTTCAACATAGGTGAACACATCATGATCGTACTCAAACACAACGATCGTGAAGTCGGCATAGGTCTCGTCGCCGGCAGCGATTGTATCGCCATACTCGGCATTGAAGAGCACGATATCGCCCTCGACAGGCGCTTCGTTAATCTTCGTCAAGCGGATAGAGGTGTTGTCCGTTGCTCTCAAATTAACGCCAAGAGTATCTGCAAACGATACAAAGTTCGCCAGATACGCCGGAAGCTCGGGACCGGGATCGCTTTCCTCGGACGATGTATCCTCAGAAGCGGCGGACGACTCGTCGTCCGGTTCGGTGGAAGTGGCGCTGCTCTCATCTCGGCTTGTGGACGCAGGAGGATTGGAAGAAGCAGCAGTGCTGCTTTCGTCCCCTTCAGACGTTCCGCAAGCAACGAGGAAGAGCAACATCACAACGGCCAAAATTGAGGCAATTACTTTTTTCATGCTTGTTGTCCCCTTTTCTTTCGTTTTTGCATAATGCTTATTATAATCGCTGCTGCGATTACAACCACAATCACGGCGCAGATGATAACGATTGTCGTCGTAGGATTCGCGCTTTCGCCGTCACTGCCGTCAGGGACGGCCTCAAAAACGATCGAATTGGTCACCGCGTCATAAATCGCCGTCGTGCCGACGACAGCATAGGTGCTGAGCCAATTCACTTTTTCACTGCCGATGGCCGCAATGACATAACCGCCGTCGGGTATGGCGGTATCATTCGCATACGCGGCGGAAATGACTTTCCCTTCCGCGCTGACAGCGACTTCATAGATTCCGTCGCCGACCGTCTGCGTCGAAGCCTTATCTGCAATACGCACAATGCGCGTACCGGTAAGGTCACTGCCGGCCTTGCTCAGCGGCATCAGTGTTTCCACGATTTTCAATTGAATGGTCACACGGCCGGAAGAATGCCTTCCGTCGGTCAGTTCGATGACAAAACTGTCATCACCTGTATAACCGGTATCGGGCACATAGAGAAAATACCCGTCCGCATCAATGGAAAGTTTGCCATGCGAAGGTTCTTCGAGATAAGCGATGGTCAACTCAGTACGGGGCGTATCGCCGTCCGTCACACGGAGCGTGCCGCTGTTTTTGGTAGAGTCCTTCAAAAAATAAACGGGGCCGTCCTGTTCGATTACAGGCGCAAATTCTTCGTAAGTCCCTTTAAGGTACATATACGTCATATCGTACAAAGCACGCTGTGTATTGTTGCCGTATGCACAGGTATACAGCGCGCCCGGACCGCCGCCCTGATAGAATGCCGTATAGCTGTCCGTCATCACGCCGGCCGAATAATTGCCGGAAATATACTCAGAATAACGGTCATAGAAATCCTCGACAAGTTGCAGTTCGATTTCCGCGCCAAGCCCATATTTATATGCAATATCCAGCGAATCCGCTATAACGCCCGGCTGCACCAATCCGTTTTCGCTTTCCTCGTCCGGAAACGCGTAGCCGTTCTGAACACAGGCGACGTCGAAACCGAGCTCAACTGCGCGTTCCATACCGGGCGCGCAGTAATACGGAATCCACATCGTACCGAGCTCCTTGCTATGCACATAATCATTGAACGAAACAACCAGTTCCTCACTGAAATCCGCTGCGGCATAGTTGACCAGCTCAGCATACCAATAAAAACCGACAAGCGTAAGATTCTGAAAATCCGCGCCCTCAAATGCGGCAATGGATTCATCGACGAACCATTCGACAGCCGCTTTGCAGTTATCCAGCGTGCTTAAATCAATCGAAACATCGCCGTCCAAAGTACCGAAGGCCGCATCAGATACATTTGTGAAAGGCACCGTCATAATCACGGGATAGAGAAAATCGTCACCCAACGCCAGCGTCTCCTTGAGGTCGCCGACCAGGCGGTCAAGCGCGGTCATATTGATGTCCTCCGCCGCGCCGATGGTATTTTCAAGATAATGCTCCCAGCCGGACTGCTTCATCAGTGAATGCTCGCCGTCCGTTCCGGGATTGAGCGGAAGGAAAAGCGCCGACTCGAACATCGTGTCCAAGACTGTTTGATCTTTATCGACATAGGCAATATAGGGCAACAGCTCATCATATGTATTCTTCCCGATATCCGAAACCGAGCCGTTATAATATTCATTGTTATAAATCAGAATACTGTTGGACGTACCGCCGAGCGCTTCAATATCATTCGGCGCATAAGCGTTGCGGTATTCAATCTTCTGTTCGACATCGGCTGTTTTTTCGCCGCCGTCAGCCGCGCCGCCGAACACCTTAATCTCATCGATAAAGCAATTGACATCGGACGAAAAGATCAGCCGCACATAGCGTGCTCTGTACCGGTCGCCGTTATAGGAATGGACAACACGTCCGTTTGGCGTACTCGAAATCATCTTCTGGTCTTCCCAACGGTTGACAAGGTAAAAAGTCTCACCGTCAAGCGACACCGAAAATTCGATATAACGAGAAAGATAGACGCCTGCGCCCACCCCGGAAAGCTGTCCCATCTCGTAGCCGGACACAGCCATTTCCTCACCAAGATCGATGGTCACACCGGTAAAAACACCCCGATAAAACTGCACCCAGTTGGGATCGCCAATTACATTTGAAGCAGAATTTCCATCGGTCAATTCCCCGTTGTTGTCCGTAACCTGCTTGGGAAACCCATTTTCAATTGCAGCTTCGGTAAACGTAGTATAGGATTTCCCCAGCGCGATATTTGTCTCTTCCTCCGCTGCGGCCGCCGGAATCGCGGCAGAAACCAGCAGCAGACAGACAAGCAACGCCAACAGTCTTTTAGCCATAAGAATCTTCCTCATCAAGTAATGCTTTCTCTATACTGCCGAACCGTTTCCTCCATCGCAGCAGTGACTGCAGACTCGATCTGCTGCCACGAGGAAACGAGCGTATTGTCAGCGTCATTGCTGATGACGCTGCCGTACAGGCCGGAAAGCGTACCCCACGTAAAGATGGAGCCAAGATCATAGAAGGCGCTGTCAAAAATGATGTCAAGCATCCGCGCATCCTCGTCGGTATCGGTCGCCTGCAATTTGAGCGTGGTTTCATAATACGCGTCCATCACGGTCTTGCCGCTGGGCATATGCGTATTGTAGTAGCCGAGCGCGTTCATCAGGAACGTCGTGGCCTCCAGATTATCCGTGTTGGTTGTAGGAATGCCCAGCACGCTGGACTGATAACGGTTGACGGCACAGTAATATTCATCCTGTGCCTCATCATACTTCGGGATGGGAAGCACGCCGAACTCAAAATTCCGTTCAGCGCTGGAATTCTTTAAAATCGATATCGAGGAAACAGTTGTATTGTAGAACAGACCGTGCCCGTTGACAAACATATACTCCAGTTCCGCAAAGCCATATGTACTCGGATTGGGTCCCTGTCCCGCAATCAGTTCCGCTCGCTGGGTAACATTTTTATTCGACATCAGGTCATACACCTTTTGAAATACATCGATGCCGCGCTGGGTGCCGACGGTGACGGTCAAACCGCCCTGGCCGTCCTTCTCCACCATACCCATCCCCGCGCCGTTCACCATAATCGTGGCACCGTAGGCATGCGAAAGATTACCGAAGGTCGCATCTATCCCCCAGTCGCCGTTTTCATCCGCTACGGAGACGGCGCGCGAAATGGCATAAAAATTGTCAAGGGTAAAGGTGCCGTTTTCAACCATTTCATACAGGTCGCCAAACTCGGCCTTCACGTCTGCGTTGGTATCATAAAGGTCTTTATTGAACAGCGTCAGATAGATATGATCAACGTTGGTCAGCATCCCGTCGCCCGAAACGAAGAAGTGCTTCGTCCCGTCCAGCGAGAGGATATCCACCGAGCGCTGATCCCACCACGGATCTTCAAGGTTCAGCAGGTCGTCAAGAGACCAATAGTGATTTTCAGAGACTTGTGTTACCATACGGTCTACGGACTCACAAACCAAATCATACCTTGCATCACCGCTCAGGAAATAGTTCTGCATTTCCTCCGAAGGATATTGCGCAGAATCCACCTTGATCGTAAGGCCGTACAGTTGTTCAATCAAATTGTTTCGCTCCGCCACGGCATCATTGATGACATTGCCGGACAGCTCTTCATCGGCGACAAACTGCTGTTCCCCATACAGATGACGGTCACTGCTGACGGTAAGGATCCGAACGGTCTGCCCTTCAAAATTCCCTTCATACGGAAAGGCATCGGCGGCAGTCCCGCTCAAGTCGGACTGCGTGCCGGAGGGAACGGCCGACTCTTCCCCGCCGTTGGAGCAGGCGGCCAACGCCGCAGAAAGCAGCGCCAGGCAAAGGATCAGTACGATAAAGCTCTTTTTCAAAGCCATTTTGCACATCCTCTCAAGTCGGTATGATTCTGACTATGGGCATTATAACACAACAGATTCACTTTTTCAAGTCGGAATTTGGTATTTTTGCAGTCTTTGGCCAAAATTTACAGAATCGCTAAACTCAATCTTATTTAAGGCCAGCCGCACGCAGCAAATCATCAGCTCCAAAGCTTTTTCCAGCTCAGGAAGCGACGGATATGTAGGCGCAACGCGAATGTTGGCATCCTCGGGATCCCGCCCGTACGGGAAGGTGGCGCCGGCCGGCGTAAGAACCAAACCGGCCTCCTTCGCCAAAGCGACGGCTCTGGAGGCACATCCGCGCGGCAGGTCCAGACTGATGAAATAGCCGCCGTTTGGTTTTGTCCACGAAACACCGGAAAGTCCCTTCAACCCGTCCTCAAACGCAGAAAGCACCATCTCAAACTTCGGCTGAATGATGGCGCGGTGGCGTGCCATCTGCGCACGAACCGCTTCCAGATCGGGCAGCATACGCAGATGCCGGAGCTGATTGAGCTTATCCGGCCCGATGGTTTGATACTGAATACGGCTCAGGAGCCACTCGACATTCTTGGGCGAAGCGGCGACGCAAGCCACACCCGCACCCGGGAACGTGATTTTAGAAGTGGATGTAAACAGGAAAACAATATCCGCATTGCCGCATTTTTCCGCTTCATCATATAAATTGAGAAGTGTATCCGGCGTATTACTGATATCATGAAGGACATAGGAATTATCCCAAAAGATACGGAAATCATCGGCTTTCGGCTTCAGCCTTGCGAAGCGTCGGACCGTCTCATCGGAATAGGTGATTCCCGTAGGATTGGAATACTTCGGCACGCACCAGATGCCCTTGACCGACGCATCGTTTTCAACATAGCGCTCGACGATATCCATATCCGGCCCGTCTGCACCTATGGGGATGTTGATCATTTCAATGCCGAAATATTCGGTGATACCGAAATGCCTGTCATACCCCGGTGCGGGACACAGGAATTTGACCTTTTCGCCGCACCAAGGTCTGCCGCCGCAGATTCCCTTGGAAAACGCCTGCGCCACGGTGTCGAACATCATATTCAGACTTGAATTGCCGCCGGCGATCACATTTTCCGGTTGAACGCCGAGAATTTCGGCGAACAAAGCGCGCATGGCCGGCAAACCGGCAGGAAGACCGTAGTTGCGGCAGTCAACGCCGTTCTCCAGCAGACAGCCGTCATCCTGCCCGGGCAAAGACAGCAGTGCGCGGGAAAGGTCGAGCTGATCGACGGCCGGCTTCCCGCGGGACATATCGAGCTTGAGGCCGGAGGCCTTATAATGTTCGTATTTTTCTTTGCACTGTTCGATTGTTTGCATGATTTTCGTCTCTCTCCGCACCATTAAAATTCCGCGCTGCCCGCGGTCCTCGGGAATGCCTCCACATCACGGATGTTGCCCATCCCCGTTATATACATAATCAGCCGCTCGAAGCCGATGCCGAATCCGGCGTGCTTGACGCCGCCATACTTACGCAGTTCGAGGTACCACCAATACGCCTTTTTATCCAGACCCAGCTCCTCAATACGCTTTTCCAGCACATCAAGCCGCTCCTCTCTCTGCGACCCCCCAATCAGCTCACCGATACCGGGCACGAGCATATCCGCTGCGGCAACAGTTTTGCCATCGTCGTTGAGGCGCATATAGAAAGCTTTGATTTCCTTTGGATAATCAGTGACAAACGCAGGACGGCCAAAAACCTTTTCGGTCAGATAGCGCTCATGCTCGGACTGCAGCGCCACGCCCCATTCAGTCGGGAATTCGAACTTCTGCCCCGAGCGCTTCAGAAGTTCGATGGCTTCGGTATAGGTCACACGAACAAAATCGGCATTCATCACCGCTTCCAGCCGCGACTTCAGCGTGGAATCAACAAATTGATTGAAAAACGCAATTTCACGCGGGCACTTTTCCAGCACATCACGGATGACGTATTTGGTCAGGTCTTCGGCAAGCTGCATATCGTCCTCGAGATCGGCAAAAGCAATCTCAGGCTCAATCATCCAAAACTCGGCGGCGTGACGCGGCGTATTGGAATTCTCTGCGCGAAAGGTCGGCCCGAAAGTATATACATTATTAAATGCCAGCGCAAAACACTCCGCCTCCAATTGGCCGGAAACGGTCAGATTGGTAGGCGCCGAAAAGAAATCCTTGCCAAAGTCCACCTCGCCGTCCTCGGTGCGCGGGGGATCGCCGATATCCAGCGTGGTGACGCGGAACATTTCACCTGCACCCTCCGCATCACTGGCAGTGATAATAGGCGTGTGTACGTAAATAAAGCCGCGTTCGGCAAAAAAAGCATGAATGGCCTGTGCCGCGACCGAGCGCACGCGGAAAACAGCATTAAAAGTATTGGCGCGCGGACGAAGGTGTGCAATCGTGCGCAGGAACTCAAACGAATGCTTTTTCGGCTGCAGCGGAAAATCAGGCGACGAAGCGCCGAGGACGGTAACAGCCGAAGCCTTCAGTTCAAACGGCTGCTTCGCCTCCGGTGTAAGAATGAGCGTTCCCTCAACCAGCAGCGCAGCACCGACGTTCTGCTTGGTAATTTCATTATAATTTGACAGCAGCGCGTCTTCAATGACGACCTGCAGATTTGCAAAATATGTGCCGTCGTTCAGCTCAATAAAGCCGAAAGCATTGGAAGAGCGGATTGTGCGCACCCAGCCGCCGATTTTGACGGTCCGGCCGCCGAAGCGCTCCGCGTCGCGGTAAAGTGCACTGACCGAGGTAAGTCCTTTCTTTACGGACATGATTCCCCTACCCTTTCTATGTGATAATCTCGGATCGCAGCCTCTACAGGCTATTCTATGATATTATAGCACGATTTTTCTTTTTTTCAATAGTGATTCCGCAATTTTTGAATTTTTTCCGCCGCCATCGTGCAAAAATGGAATTTGAATCCGGTGTCAAGACGAATAACGGAAAGAAAAATGAAAAGAAATATTTTTTGTTTTGCATTTGTGTTGACAGACGACATTCTTTCTGCTATGATAATTTTTGCACAAATTGGAGGGAGCACATTGACGAAAGATAGCATATTTTCCCAAAAAGCATTTATTTTCGATTTTGACGGCACACTGGTTGATTCGATGGGCTTTTGGTTTTCCGAACAGGTACGCGCCTGCTGCGGTCCCGCAGAGTATTTTGCATATATGAAAACCAAATACGATAACGAAATTTGCTTTAAAGCCGACGCCGGCGCATTCCTCAACGAAGTCCGGCGACGCGGCATCCCCTTCTGCATTGCCTCGCACACACCGTTATCCTGCTCTTACGGCTGTTATACGCGGCTTGGCATCAGCGGCGGCTGTTCGTTTTACATATCGCCTGAAGATATCGGCTCGGACAAGCACGACCCGCGCATTTATCTTTTCTGCGCCGAAAGGCTGGGGTTTTCACCCGGCGAATGCGCTGTATTTGAGGACCATCCGAAATTTGCCGGCGTAGCGAAGCGTGCGGGCTTTTTCGTCGTCGGCATCCGCGAAAAGCATTACGCTGACGGAGAGGAGGAGTTGTCCCATAACGCAGACATCCTCATCGAGAGCTATGGCGAGTTGTACACCTGTCCCGATTAAATTTTAAAACCCACATAGAAAATTATATATCACAAGAAAATGAGGAAAGAAAGGAAACGTCATGAAAGCAAAATCCCTATTTTGTCTGCTGCTGGCGCTGCTGCTCGGCCTTATGGCCTGTACGCCTGCGGCAGACGAATCGAGCGCGACGGAATCCCCGGACGGCTCCGAGCCTGCCGTCGAATCGAGCGCGCCTGAGGAAAGCGGCTCCGAGGAGCCGTTCGAGCCCGCCTACAGCACCGTCGTCTCCCGTGGAAAGCCGTATACAGGCTCCACGGCAGTCGACAGCTATCCGGACACATATGGCAGCGAACTGACCGACGGGCTGTACGCAGAGGGGGACCTCGGCTATTCCGACCCGCGCTGGTCCGACTACGGCAAGCCCGATCCGTTGACCTTCACGATTGACCTTGGCGAGATTGTCGACAGGATTTATATGTTTGAAATTTCTTACTACCACGAGATCGGCCCCGGCATCGGCACACCGCAGGCTATGCGCGTGGAATGGTCGGTCGACGGAGAAACATGGGACGACTATCTGCGCATCTCCCGCGCGCTGGACGAGGAAACCGGCGCCTACCGCGTCTACGGTGAGTTGGAACAATGCGTCTCGGCGCGCTATGTCCGCTTTATTATGAGCCATTATGCCGCAAATCTGTTCCTGGATGAGCTTTCGGTCATTGCGGACATCGCCCCTGCGGACGGCGCCGGCGCGCTCGCCGAGCAGATTGAGGACGCATATGCCTCCGATGAATACGATTATGCGGGTGCGCTTGCGGCCCTTTCAACCGGCAAGCCGACACCCGATAAGACAAAAACTTCCCTTTCTGTCGGCCGCAGCTATCAGCTTTCGCGTACAGCGGGCACCAAGTTTCCCGACGGCGGCAGATTAACCGATGGCAAACAGACCGGCTCCACCTATGAATCAGGCAATTATGTCGGGTTTGACGGCAATGAAGCCTTGGACGTCACGCTGGATCTCGGCAGTATGCAAACGGATATTTCCCGTTTTGAAATATCCATGTATTCCAACGCCACGTTGGGTGTGCTGCTGCCCGTCTATGTGGATGTCTCGGTGGCCGGGGCTGACGACGAATTTACCAAAATCGGCCGCATTTACGCCCCGATGAACGACGTCGAGGGAACCTTCACCTATTCCCTCTCGTTGCCGGAAACGGTGGAAGCGCGCAAGGTGCGCTTTACGTTCCCTGAGCAGGAGAGAGGGTCGCTGATGCTGGAGGAACTGTCCGTATTTGCTTACCGCGATGCGGCTGACAGCAGCTTCCAGAGCTTCTATCGTGAAGAACCGATCCGAAAAATTGAGAGCGAAACGTTTTTCCCTTCGACTGACAGCGATTACAACGACCGAATCAATCTGATTTCCGGTCTCGGACAGACTATATACTCCTATTGTCCGCTCCCGGCAGGAACAGCCGGCAACACGGCCGAATCCAGCCTGCTGCTGACCGACGGCAAGCGTGCGGCGAATCCTTCGTATACGGACAGCGCTTACTTCAAATTCGGCAGCGGCGAAGGACGCGACGTGATCTTCGATTTCGGGGCAACGGCAACGGTGGACGGCTTTTCGCTCTCCTTCCTGCGCGAAACGCCGGTCGGAATCAACAGTATTTCAAGCGTGCTGTTCTACCTGTCGGAAAACGGCGTAGACTGGTACGCCGTCAAAGCTGCGGTACTGCCGTCGGAGCAGGATACGGAATTCCTGCGCTTTGACTACACGCTCGACGAGACCTATAAGGCGCGGTTTGCGCGCTTTTCCTTCCGCGTATGGCCCAATGCATACTGCGACGAGTTGGAGGTATGGGGCACAAAAAGGGTCGACAACGATTCGGTTCCGCTGGCCGAATCCGGCATTGAGCCGCGGCCGTTGGATGTCGGCAGCTATGCCGAACGCGACACATACCTCGGCGGTGCAAACGACATCGTTCTGATGCCAAACTATTCGGCGGATGATGAGCGTGCCGGGAAAACGGATGCCGGTTATCAGCTTGAAGAGATTCTCCCCTACGTTGCCTATCTGGATCGTGAAGGCAATATCGTCGACACAATGTTTGACGGTTTCCTCTTCTGCCCGACCGGCACGGGCAAGGACGGCGGCCACTTCTATGCAGATGCCAATATGTCTGAAATCCGCGATATGTACGAAAAGACCTTTGCGTCCGGACGCGATGTCGCAGCACTCGACGAGGCCGTCGGACAATTGAAGGAAGCGCTGGGATTGAACGATTACAAGGTCAAATATTACCTCCCGCTGGCCTATCCGGGCGTGAATGTGCTGTTCGGCGATCTGGACGGCGACGGACAGGACGACAAGCTCGAAACACTCGACGACCGTATTGCAGCACTGCGTTGGGGAGCCGACCTGGTTCTGGAGCTTGTCGGCCGGCAAACGTATGAAAACGTCGAATTTGCCGGTTTTTACTGGCAGCACGAATCTATGAACGAGAATGAAGACGACAATGCACTCATCAACACAATTGTTGATTACGTCGGGTCAAAAGGCTATGAGCTGTTCTGGATCCCCTTTTATAAAGCGTCCGGCTTTGACGCTTGGCATGCATACGGCTTCAGCATCGCCTGTATGCAGCCGAACTATGCGTTTGATGCCAATGTCGGCGCAAACCAGCTCACCAATTGCGCGATTATGGCCAAACGGCTCGGGATGTGTGTGGAAATGGAGCTGATGGGCGCCACGCTGACCGATAAGACCTATTTTGATAAGTATATGGGCTATCTGACCGAAGGTATCACGCAAGGATATATGACCGAGACGGTGCATATGTACTATCAGGATATCCTCGCGTATTACAATGCCTGCTATGCCGAGGACGATATGGCGCGGCTGGTCTATACCTACACCTACGACTTTATCAAGGGCAAGCTGAACACATCGCCCGAACGGGAGCCTGACAGCAGCCTGACTGCCGAAGCAGGCAAGCCGCTCAGCGGCACGTTCAACGAAAGCGGCTCGACAGCACAGACCTATCATGTAGAGACCTCTCCCGCGCACGGTTCCGTAACGTTGACGCCCGACGGAACGTTTACCTATTACCCGCAGAGCGGGTTTACGGGCACCGACAGCTTTACCTATGTCATCGACAATCACCTTGGAGAAAGTCAGGCGACTGCCGTAACGATAACTGTCGAATAAGCATATACTGCACACTGTTGTGTCTTTTTAATGTAAAATGCCGGAGGATGCAAATCTGCTTCTCCGGCATTCTTCATTGATTAAAAAAGGACATAAAAACGGCAGAGACATAATCCGTTCCCGCAGCGCACGGACGATAGGAAATACAGCCGCAGCCGAACGCGAAGAAAAAAGCGAGAGGAATTGCTGCTCCATTTCCGGGTTCCCGTAAATCCGATGGAACTGCGACTAAGCATTTTGCCTTGAAAACAAAATTTGATTCAGCAATTGACAAAACGACGGCGACGCGTTATAATAAAGGCAGCGGATCACATCATCTCCGCTTTTCACAGCATCTTTTATTAGTCGAAACTAACTTTTAAGCTCGGAGGTATGAGTCATGGTTAAAATTACACTGGACATAGACGGTATGGCCTGCGGAATGTGCGAAGCGCACATCAACGACGCGGTCAGAAAAGCGTTTGCGGTCAAGAAGGTCTCTTCTTCTTATACAAAAAAGAAAACAGAAATTCTTGCAGAGTCGCCGCTCGACAGTGAAAAACTCAAAGCCGTAATCGAATCAACCGGTTATACAGTGCGCAGCATTCATTCTGAACCCTATGTAAAAAAGGGCTTTTCCCTCTTTCGGAAATAGGCACGAGTTGAAACGCTGTTCTTTTAGGTGTACCGGCAGCAGCCGTTAGAGCCTATTATCGAACGCCTTCAGTTTGAAATTCTTACAAGCGAAGAAACATGGCAGAGAGCTGTACATAAAAAACATTTACTTAACAGATATAGGCGTTCGGCTACGGCCAAACGCCTAAAATTGCGGGAATCCATTCGCCCGTATTTATTTCTCTATAAAAAATCCGTTGTACAGCCCCTTGCAGATCACAGAAGAACATCTACTCCAGCGCAATGGCCGGTGCGTCGTTCCGCAGACGGCGGAAATAATCGATCATCAGCACACCGGACACAAGCATTGCCAGCATATCAGCGGCCGGTGCGGCGTACAGGATCCCTTCGATGCCGAAAAAACGCGGCAGGAGCAGAATCAGCGGTATGAAGCAGAGAATGTCGCGCACCATCGAAGCAACGACGGCGCGCACAGGTTTCCCCGCCGCCTGAAAAAAGATCGACGAAACCTTCACGATGCATGTGAAGGTGGTCAAGGACAGAAAAATACGGAAGGTCTTTTCAGCAAACAGCCAATAATCATCGGGATTGGGAATATTCGTCGGCACGCCGAACATACGCACTACCATATGCGGAGCCAGTACAAACAAAAGTGTAGCCGCAACGCCGACGATAGTCGTACACAGCAGAATCTGACGAAACAGACGTCTGACCCGTGCATAGTTCCTGGCACCGATATTATATCCGATTACCGGCTGACATCCGAGCACGATGCCGACAACGATATTGATGACCACCGTAAACACTTTGTTTTCAATGCCCATTACTGCAATAGGAATGTCCACACCATACTGCGATACGGCGCCGTATCGGACCAGCATCCGGTTGCTGACAAGAACAATGACAAGAATTGTCATCTGCGTAACAAAGGAGGAAAGCCCCAGCTTCAGCGCACCGGCAAAAGCCCGAAAATCAGGCAGAAGGCTCCGCGGATGCAGACGAAAGGTCCTGGTTCGGAAGAAATACCAGACGCAGATCAGGAACGATGCAAATTGTCCGATCACCGTCGCCCAAGCCGCGCCGGCCATCCCCCAATGAAAGCCGAAAATAAACAACGGATCAAGAACAAGGTTGATAGCCGCACCCACCAGCATAGAAACCATTGAGCACGTGGGACTGCCGTCCGCACGAATGACGGAGTTCATCATATTGGACAGCATAAAAAACGGAAAGAAAGCCAAAATCACCTCCAAATATTCAATGGCCATCCCGAGACTGTTTTCCGAAGCACCGAATAAGGTCAGGAGCGGAGCTTTGAGCAGATACCCCAGAACGACCAGCAGCAGGCCGGTCAGGCATGTGACGGTTATACCGGTGCCGATCGCTTTATCCGCGCTCTGCATATCTTTTTTGCCTAAGCAGAGGTTCAGATATGCGGCACAGCCGTCCCCAAAGCACCATGCGAAGGCCTGTGCAACGATAAAAAACGGGAACACAACGCCTGTCGCGGCATTGCCGAGCGTACTCAGCTCACTGTTGCCGATAAAAATTTGATCAACGATATTATACAGTGCACTCACCAACAGAGAGAGTACGCAGGGAATGGAATATTTCAGCATCAGTTTGGAGAGCTTCTCCGTGCCGAGGCTGCTGCTTTCTGCTGCGTTCATAAAATTCCTCCGAACCAATGGATTGTCACAAGAAAAGAGCGCAGAATTTGTCAAAATTCTGCGCTCCAAAAGCCGCTTGACCTTTTTATTTTAGCAAAAAAGCACCGGTTTGTCAAGACCCGTTTTCTTCTTTCGCGGATTCGATCCCCAGGCTTTGACGAAACGCCTCCTTATCGCTTTTATATGCGCCAATGCCCATTGCCTCTCCATGCCGCCGTCCGTAATAGGCCGGAAAAAACGCGGCAGCAGTGAGCACAAGCGTCACTGCGACGCCGATGCCAAGAATATGCGGTGTAAGGCCCTCGAGTGTAAAATAGTTCAACTGCAGGTCGCGTTCGGAAACGATGGCCAGCAGGTTCGTTTTGTCCACTATACCGGTGAACGAGGCAATAAGCGCCGCCGCATACCAGAATTCACTGCGCAGCTCCATCCCGAACATCAGATAGATATCAAACGCCAGTCCGACAAAAAGGACAAGCGCCAATTCAGTCACAATCCGAAAGTTAGAGGTCTGCTTGAGCGTGCGGTATGCGACCTTCGAAGCGGCAAAGCGGAAGCAATAATACATCGCTGCAAAATAGCCCGCAAGCATCAAAAAACCGAACAGCGGGTAAATCACGTCAAAAAGATATGAGCCGTCCGCCTTCAGCTCATTCACGCTCGGCGTATGCACAAACAGTGACAACAGCGTACGCACCAGTATCGGCACGACGCGAGCAACGACGGATACGATGAGATACAGACAAAACGAAAAGCCAAATGACGACATATGGTCGTATTTCGTTTTTACTTCTGCCATAAACCCTTCCTCTTTTCCTTCTCATTGACGCACCGAACCGGCGCCGCCGAAATCGGCGGCGCCGGTCTTCAATTGCTTTTAAGATTCAGCTTCTGCAGTTTCAGGCGCGCCGGCATCCGATGCCGGCTCTCCTCCGTCGGACGTTTTATCTGCAGCGGACGTGTCCGTCTGTTCCTCCAGTTTCTTACCAAGCAGCTCCGGGAGCTGCATGCCGGCGAGTGCAAAAACCTCCTCCAACGGCGGCACCGATTTCATCAGGCCCGACAGAAAATTCGAGGTCGAGCTTTTGCCGTTAGCGCCGTTGCCGCTGTCCCAGACAGTAACCTTGTCAATCTTGATATTCTTGATCGCATCGACCTGAATCCGCATCAAATCCTCCAGCTTATCCGCAATCAAGAGCTTAAGCGCAGCATTGGGATCGCCGCCCGCCGCATTGACCACCTCGGCAAAGCCGGCAGCCTGCTTTTTGAGCACGGTCTCGATACCTTTGGCTTCCGCCTCCATCTTGGCATAGAGCGCATCCGCCTCACCCTTGGCGCGGCGACGGATTTCCTCGGCCTCAGCCTCGGCCTGCAGCTCAATCTCACGTTTTTTGATCTCGGCCTGCACAATCACGTCGGCCTCGAGGGTCGCCTTTTCCTTCGCAAATCGAGCGGCCTCCGCCGACTGTTCGGCAGCGTAGGACTCCTCAAGTGCCCGCGCATTTTGAATCTTTTCAGCCGTGGTGGCAATACGCGACGCCTCTGCTTCTTTCTCACGCAGATGCGCATTGGACATGGCCACGTCAATTCGTGCCTTGTTTTCACCCTGAATTGCGATAGAATCCGCTTCGGAAACCTTAACGCGCTGTTCCATCCGTGCATTGGCTTCGCCGATGGCGCCTTCGCGCTCCTGCTCAGCCACGCTCTTCCTGGCGTCGTTGATGGCCTTGGCTGCCGCTTCCTTACCAAGTGCGACAATATAGCCCGATTCATCAGTGATGTCCGTCACGTTGACGTTGATCAGACGCAAACCGATCTTTTTTAATTCGGTCTCTACGTTCCGACTGACCTGTTCAAGGAACTTATCGCGGTCGGTATTGATTTCCTCGATATCCATTGTAGCGATGATGAGACGAAGCTGACCAAAGATGATATCCTTGGAAAGCTCCTGGATCTCGCTCAATTGCAGGCCAAGCAGGCGTTCGGCCGCATTCTGCATAATCCCCTGCTCGGTTGATATACCGACCGTAAAACGGGAAGGCACATCGATGCGTATGTTCTGACGCGAAAGCGCGTTGGTCAGATCCACCTGAATCGAAATCGGGGTCAGATCCAAATACTGATAGGACTGCACCAGCGGCAGTACGAAAGCCGCGCCGCCGTGAATACACTTCGCGCTCTTGGACGAGCCGTCCGGATTCTTGCCGACCTTACCGTAGATGACCATAACCTTGTCGGAAGGGCATTTTTTGACCCGCGACAGCATCGCCATCACCAGTGAAAACACGACCAAGACGGCTACAATGACTACAATCAGTTCAACTGGCATTGTTTGTTACCTCTTTCTCCTAACTTTATTCTTTATTTTATTTGCGGCGAACAATAAGCGTATTGCCGCCGGATATACCGGTGACGACAACCTCCGTCCCAAAAGGCAGCGGCGCTTTTTCATCGGTAACGGCGTCCAGCTCCTCCAGCTTTCCCTGTACGAGCAGGTTTACCTTGCCCTTCGAACGGCGCTGCGGCGGAACGGTAATATACACGCTGCCGCTGGCACCGATAGCATAACGGATGTTCATCGTACCGTCGCTTTGCAGCTTGGAAAGCGCTTTGAGCAAAAATGCAACGCCGAGCATCGCAAGAAAACCGCCGATGAACGCTACGAGTACGGCCAGCCATTCCTCCGTGCCGTTGGAGACCATTGTCAGGCCAAGCCAACCGAAGATGCAGAAGAAGGCCACAATCCCGCGCAGGGAGAACATATGCAGCCCACTCGATTCAGCAACTTCAAAGTTGTCCGTCTCCCCGGCGTCGTTGCTGCCGAAAATGCCGTCCGGCACGCCGTCACCGTCAAGGTCAGGCATATCCGTGCCGTCGCCGCCGTCACCGAAACCGAAAAACGTCATCACCGTTTGGATGACCAGAATCAGCGTGGACGGAATGGCGACGCAGACAAAAACCTTGCCGGCGACCGACAACGCTTCAAACCATTCGATCATGGAAATACAACCGTCCTTTCAAATCTTGTTACAGCCGTAGGCGCCGTTCCTTTTTCAGTCAAAATCGGACATCAGGTTCTCCGCAGTCTGGCGGAGCTCGGCGGCCGTATACGCATAGAGCATGACCTCCAATACCTTGGAAAGGCGTCTCCGTGCGCCGGCATACGGTTCTCTGTAATCCGCGGTCAGCGCTTCGATCACGATTTTCACATCCCGGGGTGACCGAAAGCCGCCGCAGGCGATGATGAGGTTGACAAAATCGTTATACAGCTCGGCGTCGCTGACAAGATCATCGCTTTCGTCGTTCAAATGGCCATTGATATACGACAGCAATCTGGTAATCCTGTCAATCTGCATGCTCTCTCGGAGCGCGCCGATGATGGCGACACGGCAAAACTGATTTTTTGTATACAGCTTCCTTTCGGGTCTGGGCAAAAAACCTCTTTTCACCCAGTTCTGTATGACATAAGGCTCAATTCCCGTCAGCGAGACGACCTGTGACAACATCAGCCCGCCTGCCATAAAGATATTGTCCAAAAACGTTTTGGCAACATCTTTTTCAGTCAGCTTCGTTTCTATGGTCGTTCCCGGCAAGACCGATCTCACGATCCCACCCCCTCATTCATCGTGATTTGATTATATCATATGGTCACGTGATTGTCAAGGGGCCGGGGCAATATTTTTTTAAAATTCTTCAAAAAGGTTGACCGGGCGGCGTGCAAACAGCTTCGCAAGCAGTGCGCGCTTGCCGTAAATCGTCAGCCCGTCAACATAATCCAGCTCGGCATCAGAAGCGCCCGCAAGCGCGAGCAGCGAAAAAGCGTTGATTGTTAAGCTCGCGTCGACATCGCCGTCGCAACGTTTTTCCACCGTCGTTTCCCCGTCCGTAAAGCGAAGAAGGTAAATGCCGGTGTTCTTCGGGCAGGCTTCGTCCGTGATGCGCAGCGTCAGCGTTTCGCCGGATTCGGCGCGCATCCGGCACAGGCAGGCCGAGACGTCGAGCACGCGGCCCATCGCACCGTCATAAGCGCCGAAGGAGGTGCTGCGGTCGCAGTCGATGACCAGCTCGACCGGCGAGCCCTGTTCCAGCCGATTGAAGCAGACGCTGTCGAACTGCCCTTCAAACATCCGCAGGAAGCCGAGCAGGCCGAGTAATGATTCGCGGTCAAGATATACCAGTTCCGGTACGTCGAGCGTTCGCCCGTTCGGCTTGGCCTTGAAATAGCCCCGCGCTTCGCCGGAGGCATTCCGCCAGAGGTAGAAGTATGTCTGCGTCCCATAAGGGTCGAGCGGAAAATATTTGTCGTCCTTTCGTGCAAAGCAAGCGTTATAACGCTGCGCAAAGCGATTGTAAAGCGTCAGCAGCTCAGGCAGGCTGGCGTCGCCTTCCATAAGCGTTGCGCCGCAGTTCCGCGGGATGCCGTTCAGCGCCGGGAGCGCGACGGTCAGCGTGCGGTGGCGAACGGCACGCTCGTAACCGAATTTACGGTAATAACGGAAAGAAAACGGATACAGATAGCTCAGTTCCCAGCCCTTTTCGCCCGCTATGGAAAACAAATGGTTGAAAATCGCGCGGACAGCCCCGGCCCGGCGATGCTCCGGCGAGGATGCGACGCCGGCAATACCGAGCGCGCCGACCGATACGCCGTTATGATACGATGCATAGCAAATGGCAACGACCTGTGCGATCAACGTCTCGCCGTCGTCCAGAAACGCACCGTAGGTATGCTCCTTAAGGCCTTCCTTCTTTTTTTCCTCAATATTCACGGCATAGGAAAAGGCCAGCGAGGACAGCTTGGCGCTTTTGTACAGCTCGTCGTCCCTCAATTCTCGAATCAGCATATGTCATTCTCCTTTTTCAGTCCTGCGCATCCGCGGATACGCTTATACCGAAATTATACTTGCTTTTACAGCCGATGTCAACACAATCCTCTTGCAAAAGTCGCGTTTATGATATATAATGGAAAAAAAGTTTCGGAGGGCGGATATGAAAGCAGTTATTACGGTTACGGGCAGAGACAGCAAGGGCATCATTGCCAAGGTCTCAGCCGAATGCACCAAATACGGCGGGAACATTGTGGACATTTCCCAAAGCGTTCTGAGCGAATACTTCGCAATGATTATGCTTGTGGACGTCAGCGAGCTGACCGTCACGTTCGGGGCCTTTGTCGATAAGCTGTCGCAGCTCGGAAAAGACAACGGACTGCGCATCGACACGATGCACGAGAACATCTTCAACTCGATGCACAGAATATAAAAGGAGGCCGCAGTGTGCTGAACACAAACGACATTCTCGAAACGATACGGATGATCCACACCGATCACCTGGATATACGCACGATCACGATGGGCATTTCACTGCTCGACTGCGCTGCCGATGACGCGGACGTTTTTGCGTCGCGCATCTATGACAAAATCACCAAGAGCGCTGAACGGCTCGTTCCGGTCGGCGAGGAAATCGAAAAAGAACTGGGCATCCCCATCGTCAATAAGCGCATATCCGTCACACCTATCGCCGTTGCAGGCGGCGCGCTGCGCGGAGACGGGATGCTGAAAGCCGCGCGTGCGCTCGACCGTGCCGCCGATGCGACAGGCGTGAACTTTATCGGCGGCTTTTCGGCACTGGTACAGAAGGGCGCAACGCCGGCCGACCGTGCGCTCATCGCCGCCATCCCGCAGGCGCTCGCCGAGACCGAACGGGTCTGCTCGTCGGTCAACGTCGCCTCCACCAAGGCGGGCATCAATATGGACGCCGTCGGCGCAATGGGTGGGATTATAAAAAAAGCCGCGGCGTTGACCGCGGAGCGGGACTGCATCGGCTGCGCGAAGCTGGTCGTGTTCGCCAACGCGCCGGAAGACAATCCGTTTATGGCCGGCGCGTTCCACGGCGTGAGCGAAAGCGACCGTGTCATCAACGTCGGCGTCTCCGGTCCCGGGGTGGTGCGCAGCGCCATCACCGCAGCAGGTGACTGCGACCTGACCGAGCTGGCGGAAACCATTAAGCGCACTGCCTTCAAAATTACCCGCGTAGGACAGCTCGTCGCACGCGAAGCATCGCGCCGTCTGGGAGCGGATTTCGGCATCGTCGACCTTTCGCTCGCTCCTACGCCCGCCGTCGGCGACTCGGTGGCGCGCATCATCGAATCGATGGGCGTCGGCACCTGCGGCGGATACGGCACGACAGCGGCTCTGGCGCTCCTCAACGACGCGGTCAAGAAAGGCGGCGTGATGGCATCATCCTCCGTGGGCGGATTGTCGGGCGCGTTCATTCCCGTGTCGGAAGATGAGGGAATGATCGCCGCAGTGAACGCCGGCGTACTCCGGCTGGAAAAGCTGGAAGCGATGACGGCGGTCTGCTCGGTCGGGCTGGACATGATCGCTATACCCGGCGACACGGACGAAGCCGTGATCTCCGGCATCATTGCCGATGAAATCGCCATCGGTGTGGCCAATACAAAGACGACGGCGGTGCGCATCATCCCCGCTGTCGGAAAGCGGGCGGGCGACCGGCTTTCGTTCGGCGGCCTGCTGGGCGAAGCGCCGGTGATGCCGGTCAACAACGTCTCTCCCGCCGCCTTCATCCGACGCGGCGGCCGCGTACCCGCCCCCATCCATTCGCTGAAAAACTGACTCGTTCAACGAAGGCGCACCAAGGTAAGCGAAAACACGTAATCGATAAACGGCGCCCCGTCATCCACAGACGGCACAAAGTACAGCGACGCTTCGTTCCGCGGCTCGAACAGAAAGCTATGCGTCAAAAGTCCGAATGCGTGCGGCGGCACAAGGCCGTTGCGCTGGCGGGCAAAGGAAAGCGGTGTTTCACCGTCATACGGCAGAAGTTCGAAGTACACACTGTCCGCGCCGCCTCGTCCCGACAGAGAAAAGGTAACGAAATACACGCCGCCGGCAAGCGTCAGTACGCCGGAGTTGTCGGTTCTGACAAAGTCTGCCGGATTGCGGGAAATAAGAACGGGCCGAAGCTGTGCGCCCGTTCCGATCTGCTCACCCTGCGCGGCAAGCTGTGCGAACGCAAGACGGTCCGCCCTGCCGGTGCGGGGCGGCACCGAACGTGAGTGCGGCACAAAATCCGGTTCAGCCGTGCGGACAGACGGCTCGCTCGGCGGTGAATAGACATTCATAATCGGTTCCTGTTCCCTGTTCCGTCTCATACAAAACAGCTCCTCTGCATAGAATGATGCTTCATTTTATGCAGAGGGGCTTTATTTTATATCAATATTCGCTTTTGTCGCCTGCCGGTGCTGTTCGCGGCGCTCTATGGCATACACCCGTCCGTCCTTGCGGAAACTGGCGCCTGTCTGACGGAAGCAAAACGCTACACTCCGTTCTCGACACTGCGCGCGGAGATCAAGCACCCAATCGTAGTCGCACACGCGCGCCTCCGGGCCGGATTCCCCGCCGACGAGCACCTGCTCGATCTGCGGGCCGAGCCAGGGCAGAAGATTGATGCGTTCCAACAGCGGCTCACAGATGATCTGCTTGTGCAGAATCGGCAGTGAAAGGAAATACGGCAGACGCTCTGCCGCGCGGCGGCGGTTCTCGACAGTACAGCAGATCGTCACGTTCTCATACCCGTCGCCCCAGTCCGACGGTATCGCTTCGGCGAAGCGGAGGATGCGCTTGGTGACGATGAAAAACGAGAGATCGGACCGCGAACGTATCATCCGCCACGCGTCCGGCCGCCAGCCGTCGGCTTCCTCCAGAAAGAAATCGGAGGAAAAGCAGGTATACACCGGCTCATCTCCGACAAGCAAAAAAGAGCCGTCCCGCTTTTTCCGCAGCGGCTTATCGAACTCGGCTGTTTTCACAACGCAGCCCGCATCACGCCCATACTGCGCGTCGGTCCGGTACACATAGCAATGCAGGCAGCCTTCGGAATACTTCCGGCAGCCGTGCCACGGATTCCATTGCATACTCTCCCCCCTCTTTCCAAAAAGGTCACGGCGCCGCTTTCCGGGAAGCGGCGCCGCCGTTTTTTGCTCAGAGCAATTTTTCCAGATTGTCCCGTACGGCGAGGATGAACGCCTCGGTATCGACCGCGCGCTTGTTCTCCGCCTTGGAAAGCAGGAAGAGGTCTTTTGTCATCACGCCGTCCTCAATGGTACGGATGGCGGCCGTCTCCAGCTTATCGGCAAACGCGGACAGCTCCTCAATCCCGTCCAGCTCGCCGCGCTTGCGCAGTGCGCCCGTCCACGCGAAGAGCGTGGCCATCGAGTTGGTGGAGGTCTGCTGTCCCTTCAGGTGCGCATAATAGTGACGCTGGACGGTGCCATGCGCTGCTTCATACTCGTAAATACCGTCGGGCGAGACGAGCACGCTCGTCATCATTGCAAGCGAGCCGAAGGCAGTGGCGACCATATCGCTCATCACGTCGCCGTCGTAGTTCTTGCACGCCCAGATGAAACCGCCCTCCGAGCGGATGACGCGGGCAACCGCATCGTCGATGAGCGTATAGAAATACTCGATGCCCTTTTCCTTAAATTTCGCTTTATATTCCGCTTCGTAAATCTCGGCAAAAATGTCCTTGAAGCGGTGATCGTACTTCTTGGAAATGGTGTCCTTGGTCGCAAACCAAAGGTCCTGCCCGGTAGACAGCGCATAGTTGAAGCAGCTCCGCGCGAAGCTTTCGATGCTCCCGTCGATATTGTGCATCCCCTGTACGATGCCCGCGCCGGAGGCAAAATCGTGGATAAGCGTGCGCATCTCCGTGCCATTTTCATCCGTGACGACAATCTCGGCGCGCGCACCCTTCGGGGCAACCGTCTCCGAAGCCTTATAGACGTCGCCATACGCGTGTCTGGCAATGGTGATCGGCTTTTTCCAGGTGGAGACAAACGGCTCGATGCCGCGGACAAGGATCGGCGCACGGAACACGGTGCCGTCCAGGATTGCACGGATGGTGCCGTTGGGGCTCTTCCACATCTCCTTGAGCTTATATTCTTCCACGCGCTGCGCATTCGGCGTGATGGTGGCGCACTTAACGGCGACGCCATACTTTTTCGTCGCTTCCGCCGACTCGACGGTGACGCGGTCGTCGGTCCTGTCACGGTTTTCCAGTCCGAGGTCATAATACTCGGTTTTCAGGTCGATATACGGAAAAAGAAGTTGCTCCTTGATCATTTTCCAGATGATGCGGGTCATTTCATCGCCGTCCATCTCTACAAGCGGCGTTTTCATTTGAATTTTAGCCATTGTTCTTCTCCTTCATCATATTGATGAGACCGCCGTACAGCAGCATTTCACGCTGCCGTGCAGAGCACTCGCAGGACAGCTTATAGGTACGGTCTTTCGATTTATTTACCATCGTCACATCGCCTCCGGCAGCAATCTCTTCGCGGACGTTGGGCATCACGAGCACATCGCCCTGATCGATGTCGTCGTAATCCGCCGGTTCGGCAAATACAAGCGGCAGAATGCCGGAATTGATCAGATTCGCCTTATGGATACGCGCGAAGCTCTTGACGACAACGGCCTTCACGCCCAGATAGAGCGGAACGAGCGCGGCATGCTCGCGTGAAGAGCCCTGACCGTAGTTCGATCCGCCGACGACGATACCGCCGCCCGCCTCCTTCGCGCGCTCAGGAAAGCTCTCATCACAGACCGCGAAGCAGAATTTAGAAAGATACGGGATATTCGAACGGTAGGGAAGGATCTTGCTGCCCGCAGGCATGATGTGGTCGGTGGTAATGTTGTCGCCCACTTTGAGGATACAGGTTTTCTCAATCGACTCCGGCAGTTTCTCCGACAGCGGGAAGGGCTTGATATTCGGTCCGCGCTCGACCGTAAGCGAAGACGCCTCCTCGGGTGAAGCGGGCAGGATAATCATATTGTCATTGACCAGAAACGCCTCTGGCAGTTCAATCTGCGGGCAGTCGCCGCAGGTAGTCGGATCAGTCAGAACACCGCTGAGAGCACTGACAGCGGCGACCTCCGGGCTGACAAGGTAAACGCCGGCGTCCTTGGTGCCGCTGCGTCCGGTAAAGTTGCGGTTGAAGGTCCGCAGCGAGACGCCGGCCGAGTTAGGAGACTGGCCCATACCGATGCATGGCCCGCAGGCGCACTCCAAAACACGCGCGCCGGCTGCAATAATATCCGCCAGCGCGCCGTTGGCGGCAAGCATATTGAATACCTGCTTGGAACCCGGGGCGACGGCGAGCGAAACGTTCGGCGCGACGGTTTTCCCCTTAAGAATGGCGGCCACCTTCATCATGTCCACATACGACGAATTGGTGCAGGAGCCGATGCAGACCTGATCGATCTTGAGCGGCCCGATCTCCGCAACTGCTTTTACGTTGTCAGGCGAATGCGGACAGGCCGCAAGCGGCTTAAGCGCTGAAAGGTCAAGCTCCAGCACTTCGTCATACACGGCGTCCGCGTCGGCGGTAACGGAAATGAAGTCGGCTTCCCTGCCCTGTGCCTTCATAAACGCGCGCGTGACCTCATCCGCCGGGAACACCGACGTGGTGGCGCCCAGTTCGGCGCCCATATTCGTGATGGTCGCGCGCTCGGGAACCGAAAGTGTGGCTGCGCCCTCGCCGCCGTATTCAATGATTTTCCCGACGCCGCCCTTAACAGACAAACGGCGCAGCAGCTCAAGGATCACATCCTTGGCCGAAACCCAGGGCGAGAGCTTGCCGGTGAGATTGACGCGGAGAATACGCGGCATCTCAATACAGTACGCACCGCCGCCCATCGCCACAGCGACGTCCAAGCCGCCGGCGCCGAAGGCAAGCATCCCGATACCGCCGCCGGTCGGGGTATGGCTGTCCGACCCGATGAGTGTCTTCCCGGGGATTCCGAAGCGTTCGAGATGCACCTGATGGCAGATGCCGTTGCCCGGGCGCGAAAAGCGCAGGCCGTACTTTTTGGCAACGGTCTGGATATAGCGATGGTCGTCAGCGTTCTCGAAGCCGTTCTGAAGCGTGTTGTGATCTATGTACGCCACCGAAAGCTCGGTCTTGACGCGTTCGATTCCCATTGCTTCAAACTGGAGATAGGCCATCGTGCCCGTTGCGTCCTGTGTAAGGGTTTGGTCGATCTTCAGCGCAATCTCGTTTCCCGGCGTCATCTCGCCGCTGACAAGATGTGCGGCGATGATCTTCTGTGCAATTGTCATTCCCATTGGTATCCCGTTCCTTTCCGTTTCTTCTTTCAGTCGCCCTTGCCCTTCCGCTCGCTCAGCGGAACATACGACGCAGGCTCCTGTATCGTTTTATATGCGGGGCGTACAATACGGCGGCAGGTCATCACCTCTTCGATGCGGTGTGCGCACCAGCCTGCCATCCGTGCAACCGCGAACAGCGGCGTGAACAGCTCGTCAGGAATGCCCAGCATCTTATAAACCAGCCCCGAATAGAGGTCTACATTGGCGCAGACGGCGTCTATGCCGCCTTTTTTGGCGCCCAGCAGCGCAGGCGCGAGACGCTCGACGGAAGCCAGGAGGCGGAACTCCTCTTCAAAGCCGCTGCGAATCGCCATCCCCTCCGCATTTGCCTTGAGGATGCGGGCGCGCGGGTCGGATTTGGTATACACCGCATGCCCCATTCCATAGATCAGGCCCGAGCGGTCGCCCGCTTCGCCGGCAATCAGTTTTTTCAGATATGCAGTGATTTCCTCATCGTCGCCGCTGTCCCGAATGGCGGTCTTCATCCCTTCGAGCATCTGCATCACCTTGATGTTCGCGCCGCCATGGCGAGGCCCCTTCAGGCCGCCGATGGCCGCAGAAATAGCCGCATATGTATCCGTACCGGAAGAAGAAAGCACGCGGCAGGCGAACGTGGAATTGTTGCCGCCGCCATGCTCGGCGTGAAGAATCAGGCAGATGTCCAGCAGCTTGGCTTCCTCGCGCGTAAACTGCCGGTCAAATCGCAAAGTGGAGAGAATATTCTCTGAAAACGACATCCCATCGATCGGCGAATGGAAAAACAGACTTTCATGATCGTAATAGCGCTTTTTTACCTGATAGGCATTGACCATAATTGTCGAAACGCGCGCAATGAGTTCAATGGACTGGCGAACGATATTTTCCAGCGACATGTCCTCCGCCAGCTCGTCGTAGCTGTACAGCGCCAGCACGCTTCTGGCCAGCTTGTTCATAATATTCGGAGACGGCGCCTTGATGATCATATCCTCTATAAAGCCCTCGGGCAGCTCGCGGTGCTGCTCGAGAAGGCGGGTAAATCCGGAAAGTTGTTCGGCTGTCGGCAGATAGCCGAACAGCAGCAGCCACACGACTTCCTCAAACCCAAAGCGATCCTCCGCAGTGCAGCCTTCTATGATATCACGGATATCAATACCGCGGTAAAACAGCCTGCCCTCTGTCGGGCGACGCTGGGAGTCCTCCAATATATAACCATGCACATTACAGATGCGTGTGACACCGGCGAGCACACCGGTTCCATCCGCATTGCGCAGGCCACGCTTAATGTCATACTGCTTATAGGCGTCCTCGGGGATTGTGAGCTGCCTGCGGCAATCGTCACAATACGGCTTCAGCGCCTCGTTGAGTGCTGATTCGTTTTCTCTTTCCAAGCTCTGCATCCGCCTTTCGGTGTATCTATGGACTGTCTGTGTTATAGGATACCACATTCGGCCGCGATTGTCAATATATTTGCAAGAATATTTTTTCGATGTTTCATTTTCGCCTGGCCGCTTGCAGGCAAGGCAGAGAGCCGCCCGCGCTATGGCGTGTTGCAATAAAGGGTTTCGGCAAAATAAATTAAGCCGTATAAAAGTTAGGGAAGGTATGTATGGACATCCCTTCCCTCTTCATCTTTCGTTTTTTTGCAATTCTAAAGAGCGCGCTTATTTCATTCCGACGGCAGAATCCGCCAACAGCTCCTTCATTGAATAAAATCCGTTCTGCTTATTCTTGATATATTCGGCCGCCGCCAGTGCACCCTGAGCAAACAACTCGCGCCCCTGTGCGGAATGGGAAATCCGAATCACCTCGCCGCGACCCGAAAAAATCACTTCATGTTCGCCGACAATTGTACCGCCGCGGACGGAATGGATACCGATCTCATTACGGCTTCTTTCACAGCGGCGCTGCGTACGGTCGTACACATATTCCGGTTCATAGGGCAGGACCTCGCGGATTCCGTCCGCAATCATCAGCGCGGTACCGCTCGGCGCGTCCAGCTTGCGGTTGTGGTGCATTTCAATAATTTCAATGTCAAAATCGTTCCCGAGCGCCGCCGCGGCACTTTTCGCCAGAGAGATAAGGACATTGATCCCCAGCGACATATTGCCGGATGAAAATACGGGAATGCGCTCTGCCGCCTCGCGCATCAACGCGCGTTCTGCTTCGGTATGCCCCGTGGTCGCGATGACCGCCGGAAGGCGCTTGGACAGCGCATACTCCAATATCTTGGGCAGCAGCGCGTGGTTGGAAAAATCGATGATGCAATCGACGCGCTCACGAACCGCATCAAACGAAGCGTAAACCGGAATACCGGATAGTTCGCCCGCCTGTATGTCCACCCCGCAGGAGACGCGAACGTCGGTGCCTGCGGCGGACTCAACAAGCTGCTTGCCCATCCGGCCGAGAATCCCGCAAATCAACACGTTGGTCATGTCCATCCCTCCGTTTTCGGCGAAAGACCGTATTTCCGGAGCACGGCGGCAAGCTTTCCGTTTTCCGAATCGCTCATTTCCGCCAACGGCAGGCGCATTTCAACTGAGCAGGCGCCCAGCATCGCCATCGCCGTCTTGACCGGAATGGGGTTGACGGTCATAAACATCGCATTCATAATCTCAATCAGCCGAAGCTGATCGGCAGCGCTCCCTTTTAAGTCGCCTTCCAGAAAACGACGCGTCATCCGTGACACCTCGGCAGGCATCACGTTGGAAAGCACGCTGATAAGCCCCGAAGCGCCGATGGACATCAGCGGAATTGTCTGATCATCGTTGCCGCTGTACACATACAATTCATCCCCGCAGCAGGCCAGCAGCTCGGTAATGAAGCTGAGATTGCCGCTCGCCTCCTTGGTTGCAACAATGTTTGGATGTGCGGCCAGCGCCTTATATGCCTCCAGTGAAATGGCCATCCCCGTGCGCGATGGCACGTTGTACAGGATTACCGGCTTATCACAGGCATCGGCAATCTTTTCAAAATGACGTACCAGACCGCGCTGAGAAGTCTTGTTGTAATAAGGTGTGACATGCAGCAGCGCATCCGCGCCGGCGCTGCACGCGTGACGCGAAAGCTCGATAGCGTATGCGCAGTCATTTGAGCCTGTGCCCGCAATCACCGGCACGCGGTGCGCAACCTTATCCACCGTATATTCCACAATTTCACGATGCTCCCGGTCAGACAGCGTCGCCGCTTCTCCGGTCGTACCGCAGACCACGATCGCGTCAACACCGCAGGCGATTTGATTATCCAAAATCGCACCAAAGGCCTCATAATCAATCGCATCGTCTCGGAACGGTGTAATAATCGCCGTCGCCGTACCGCGGAAAACCGCTTTCTTTTTCATAGCTGTTCATTGCCTCCTAACCGCCGCAGCGGACATTCCGGCTGTTTGTTTTCATAACAAAAGCCGGGTTGTTCCCCGGCCGTCCGCAGCTTTGTGCAAACGGCAGATGCCGTGCACAAACAAGCCAAAACAGACAGCACTCCATCATAAATCTTCATGATGACAGTCCGTCGCGTATTCCGCCGACGGCCCAAACGCTGCGCCCCTCCCGAACGGGCAGCGGCATTTTCGGCGTTTCTCCCTTTCACGGCGGCCGGAAGCATCGGGACAGGTGTACAGCCGTTACTGATGAAAAACGCACCTCAATCGTTTCGCTTTCCTATATCATAGCATGAAGCAACCGGTTTGTCAATTCCTTTTTGGCGTTCTTTGCAGTTTTCAATACGGAGGCAAAAACGGAGACCGCATATAAATATACGAAAAGCGCAGCGCAGACGGCAGTGCATTCACAAAGAAAAAAATTTTTATGTTTTTTCGGGGATTTAAGTTTCATTTCAGCATTATCTGGTATTCTTTAGTCAGCAAAGGGAAATGCTAATCCTCTTTCGTAAATGCCGGGGTCCGCATGCCGCAAGGCCCCGGCGCCTCTCCTAACACTTGAGAAGGGCCGTCCTATACAGGACGGCCCTTCTCAACGTTATGCTAACTTCCCCGCTCCATTGCCGCTTTCTGCCGGGAACGTCAAAAGACCGTATGAAAGCCGGCGCGATTTACCGTTCCATACGCTTTTTGAGCGCCAGCAGCGGCTTGGCCAACACTGGCGTGATGACCACTGTTGTCAGAAACTCAAAAACAAAATTGAGGCCGATCAGCCCAACCAGCACGAAATGTCCCAGATCCAAATACCCCAAAGTCTGCCCGAGATCCGTAAAATACGGTTCGAATATCGTAAATACGCACAGGGAAAAAATCCCCGTATTGATGATTGGCGCAAGGACAGACGCAACAACCGCACCGACGGTTTCGCTTTTTTTTGCGGCAATTTTAAAAACAAACGCAGGGAGCCAGCCGGCAATCACGCCGCGAACTACACAGCCAAGAAATGCATAGAACCAGTTTATGGACAAAAGCGCCAGAGCCGTTACGTCGGTAAACAAAACGGTCAGCCCGAAAACAGCGCCAAGGAATGCGCCTGCCCAAGGTCCAATATAAATGCCGCCGAGGACGATCGGAATCAGCGTCAGGGCAAAGGATATGGCACCAATATGCACAAACGAACCGAGATACGAAAGAACGAATACAATACACGCGAAAACCGCCGTCAGCGCGATATTGAGCGTTTTGTCATTTTTCAACTTCATTTCATCATACCCTTTCCTGAGAGATTTTTACTATTTTACTCGAAAATCACCAAAATTGCAATATCCGTTATCACAAAATGGCATAAATATGGCGGCACGCGGTTATGCAAAACGGCAAAACTAACGTTCAGAAGCACATCTCTTGTTTTTTACCACTGTCTGTGCTATACTTTACGCAAGGAAAGGCTGGTTGGAGTTTGAATGAACACCCATACGGATTCGATAGATTTACAAAAGTATAAACATATATATTTCATCGGAATCGGCGGCAGCAGTATGTCCTCTCTGGCAATGATCCTCAAGCGCCGCGGCTGTTCGGTCTGCGGCTATGACCGCGCACACACACGGGAGACGCAAATGCTGCAAAACAGCGGGATCACCGTTTACGACACGACCGATGAATCGCATTTTGACGGTGCGGAACTGATTGTCTACACGGTCGCATTTGCGCCCGACCACCCGGAGATGGTCCTTGCGGCGCGGCGCGGCGTGCCGGTCATCACGCGCGCCAAGCTGCTCGAAGCCATCGCGGCGGATTACCCGAACGCGGTCGGCATTGCAGGTACGCATGGCAAATCGACCACCTCAGGGATGACAGCGCAGATTTTTCTCTCTGAAGAAGGCGCCGACCCTACCGTGCTCATCGGCGCGGCGCTGCCCGCCATCGGCGCAGCCTACCGCATCGGCAGCGATGACAATTTCATTTTCGAGGCCTGTGAATACAAGGATTCCTTCCTCAGCTTTTATCCGCGTATTGCGGTCGTACTCAACGTCCGGCTCGACCATACCGATTATTTTGCTTCGCTTGAACAGCTCAAACGGTCATTTGCGCACTTTATGAATAATGCCGGCGCATCCGGTGTCGCGCTGGTCAACGCCGACGCGCCGGACGCGGTCGAGGCCGCGCAAGACGTGCTTCCGCAGGTACGTTACTTTTCCGTCAAAGACCCGACGGCCGATTTTTTTGCCGGCAACATTACCTACGACGGAGGGTTCGCTTCCTTCGACATCTACTGCTACGGCGTGCTGCTGTGCAGAGCCTCGCTGTCGGTCATCGGCAGCTTCAATGTTTCCAACGCGCTGGCCGCTGCGGCATGCGCACATCTGTCGGGTATCAGCGCAAAGGCGATTGCACGCGGCCTGTCGGAATTCCGCGGCGTGGCGAGAAGGTTCGAATATCTGGGCGAGCTCAACGGCGCGCGTGTATTCACCGATTATGCGCATCACCCCGACGAACTGAAGGTCACGCTCGCCGCAGCAAAAACGGCGGCCGGCGGCCGGCTGGTGACGCTTTTCCAGCCCCACACCTTTTCGCGCCTGCATGACCTGTTCGACGAGTTTGCTTCTTCCTTCGGAGACAGCTCTCTGCCGTTGTTCACGGACGTTTTTTCCGCACGCGAGGTCAACACAAGCGGCGTGCACGCCGGAATGCTCGCCGATGCGGCCGGCGGCGTGTATTTGCCGACACTTGAGGAATCCGCACGCTATCTGGAGGCAAACGTCCGTCCCGGCGATACGGTGCTGCTCATCGGCGCCGGAAATGTCAACACCGTCTGGGATATCATAAAAAACGACAAAAATGCAAAAAGGGCTTGACAAACACCGAAAAATAGTATATAGTTAGGTGTTGAGATTTACTGACCGCATTTTTCTCAAACTGGAGGTGCTAAGACATGGCGAAGTGTGCGATTTGCAGCAAAGGCGTCACGTTCGGCCACAACGTTTCCCATTCGAACAGAAAAACCAGCCGGACCTGGAAGCCAAATATCAGAAAAGTCAAAGTCGATATCGGCGGCAGCAACAAGACAATCAGTATTTGTTCCCGCTGCCTGAGATCCGGGAAAGTTACCCGCGCCCAGTAAGGCGAATCCTCTCCCGCATATGACAAATCAATTGACCCCGTCGGCACGGAACACCGCGCCGACGGGGTCAATTCTCGTTTTTTCAGTTTCCGCACATCTCCCGCCGCATATACCGTCTGTCGTATCCGCACAGCGGACAATAGCCGGGCATTTGATGCTGCGTAGTAACATGCCCGCAGTTTCGGCAGCGCCAATCTATGTCTTCCCGCGCCGATTCATAGCCGCCCGACTCCAGTCGGTCCAGCATGTCGCCGAACAACTGTGCATGTCCTTCCTCGACCGCGCCGGTCATTGAAAAACGGTCAGCCAATTCGTCAAAGCCCTCGCTGCGTGCGTTATGTGCAAAATTCGGATAGGACGTTTTATAGTCCGCCATCTCGCCGCTTATGGACTGCTTAAGATTATTTCTCGTGTCACTCACGCCGCCCATCTCGCGCAGCCACATTTCAGCGTGTCCCAGTTCCTCGCCGGCGATGCGGTCATACGCGTCCGCGATTTCACGCAGCCCCTCATCGGCCGCCTTCTGCGAAAACAGCTTGTATTTCACATGCGCGGCCGCCTCGTCCAGAAACGCGTCGTGCAGGTCCCTCTCCGTCTGTGTGTTTGCGTAGTTCATTTCTCAACCTCTCAAATAATAAAATACGGGCGCATACCCATAGGTAAGCAATTCTATTCCCATGGTATGCGCCCGTATCGCTTTTTGTCGCTTAATGGCAGCCGGAAAGGAAATCGCTTTTCAGCAATCCGTAATGGCGAATGGTACGATAGACCTCTTTGACGAGCAGCGACTCCCGCGCCGTACCCTCGTAACGGAAGCCGCATGCCTCTGCCAGCCGTTCGGAGGCAACGTTGCCCTCCATAATCCGCAGCTCGAGCCGGTGCAGGCCCAGTGTCGTGAACGCCAGTTCCATCACAGCGCCGAGCGCCTCCTTCATATACCCTTTTCCCTGATATTCGGGACTGAGGACATAGCCCAGCTCCCCTTTGTTGTGCGCAAACATCAAATCCGCAAATCCCACCGTGCCGATAAAGCGCCCGTCGGCTTTGCAGTTGAGCCCCCAGTCTCCATACTCTCCGCGCCGATAACGCTGCTGCAGAAACTCAATGTAACCGCGTGTTTCATCAATGTTGATGTGCGGCGACCAGAGCAGATATTTCGTGACATCGCTCAGAGAAGCATACGCGAACATATCATATGCATTCTCCTGCGTAATGCGGCGCAGAACCAGCCGCTCGGTTTCCAGCACCGGCAGGGAAGCAAATACCCGTCTGAGCTTTACTGTATCCATCGGTCAGCCCCCGAGCAGAATCTCAGCCAACGGCGAATTCCTGCCAATCATAACCGTCTTTTCCGAGTCTGTGACCGGCGCCTCGAGCACATCGAGCGCACATAGAAAAGAACAGAACCCCTGCTTCTCCTGCGTGTCATACGCCTGCACAGGCAGATTCCCATTTCCCCGCTCGGCCCCGGCGGTCTTTTCCTCGGCAAGACGTGCGTCAGTGATATGCACGTCCTGTATACCCAAAGACGGCTTGAAACGCCTGCCGGTCTCAGCCGTTCCCATCACAAGTCCGAAGGTAGCGATAACCTCGTCTTCTCGGTCGTTTACCTTATCTACGGAAGCAAACGCAATGAATATTCCCACGGCCGCGACTGTCGGGATAAGGAGCAGCCATCGCCGCTTCCTGCCATCCTCGTGTATAAGGGAAATATCCGTTTTGCCGAGCCTGAGCTTGATTTCCTCACACTCTCCTTTGTTCATACGAAGCCCCTTTCTTAGCTTAAAGAACCGCTTTCCCGCGGGCGCCGTTTTTCACCGCGCCGCCCATTTAACGATTATTTTACTATATTTTCATCCGATTTGCAATAGACAGGACCGAAAAATAAAATTTACAACTTTCCCCGATTTTTGCTGTATCGGTTGCACAAAACCATCTTGACAGAGTCACGCTTTTAGTGTATAATTACAACGTTAATCGATCACCGCCCTATTACGGCAGAAAAATTCGGAGGCAAATGATGAAGAAGAAATTTATCGCGCTGCTGCTTGTGACGCTGATGCTGTTCTCAGGCGTGCTGACATCCTGTTCGGATGAAGTGACCATCGAAAGTGAACCCGCCAAAATCTACACGCTGTACACGATTGCGGAGGAAGGCACGACGCAGGAGGGTATCCGCGCGACCGAGCTGGCGCTCAACCGCGTGGTCTTTTACCGGCTGGGCTTTATGGTAAAGCTCGTCATGGTTCCGGAATCGGAGTATGACCAGCTTATCGAAGACAAGCTCGCCGAGCTTGCCGAATACGATGCAAACAGAGGAAGCAGCAGTTCTTCTTCCTCTGCCGAAAACTCCGGCTCCGAGACCTCCGAAGAGGTGCTCACCGGCGAAGTGCTGCTTGACAGGCTCGACCAGGGTCAGGACATCGAACCGGACCGGCCGCGTCTGGACCTGTTCCTTGTCCGCGGCAATGAACAGTATCAGGACCTCATCAACCGCGGTCTGCTTGCCAAGCTGAATACGAACCTCGGCGCCGAAGGCAAAACGCTTAACGATTATATTTATCCGACATTTATTAACGCCGCCACGATCAACAAGAGCATTTACGGCGTACCGATGAATACCGGCATCGGTGAATACGAGTATATCGTTTTTGACACTGAGCTTTTGGAAAAATACGGCGTCGATGCCGCCACGATGAAAACGATGGAGGATTTAGAGGATTATCTCGCGCTCATCAAGGCCAACGAACCGGATGTCGTACCGCTGCAGAAGGCCTCGGCCTCGCCCGAATTTTCTTTCCTGTTCTCCGAGGGATTTCCTGCCTATGTAAACAATAAATTCGTGGTTTCTTCTCTTGAGGATGAGGCGCTCAACGCCTACTACGCAATGATTGCAAAATACAATTCGCTCGGGTATCTGCAGGAGGATGTTGACGAGAACCAGCGCTTTGCCGTTACCTTTGTCAAGGGACAGCAGTCGGACATTGATGCGCTTTCGGAAAAAATGGGTTATGAATACACCTCAAACGTATATGCCTTCCCGACGGCCACGGAGGACAACACTCTGCAGAATCTGTTCTGCATCAGCAAATACTGCGTCTCCGACGACTTGACGAATGTCGTCAAATTCCTTGCGTTGCTGGAAACCGACCCCGAAGTACAGAACATCCTTACTTACGGCGTCGAAGGGCAGCATTATGAGCTGGTTCCCTATACGGCCGACGATAACGAGACCTACGACCAGGTTCAATTGCTTGAGGGCTCCAATTACATCACCAGACGCGAATACACAGGAAACTCCTTCCAGACCTATACAATGGTCGGCGAAGACCCGCTGATGTGGGAGAAGATGAAGAAGCAGAATCTGGAATCGGTTTCTGCCGTTGATCTCGGCTTCGGATTTACCTATGTCACCTTCACCGCTGATGAAGAGACCATTCAGGAGCCGGATTACATCCAAATCCTCGAGTCGGTGATTTCCGAGCATTACAACGAGTATATGACCGGTATTGCCGGCAAGCTTGATTACGACGAGTACCGCGCGGAAAATGACGCCACTGTCCGGCAGGCCCTTCGGGAACAGCTTGCCGAAGAATACAGTGATATGCTCTCCACGCAGTATACGGATGAAATCCGTGCTTCTTATGAAGAAGGCACCGCGAATTACACTGCGTTGATGGCAGAAGCAGAGGAAGCTGCGCTGGATTCTCTCGCCACCTCCCTCAAACGCACATTGCGTACCGAGCTCACGGCGCAGTTCCGTGAAGAGCTTGGTGAGGACGCAACCGATGAAGAAATCACGGCAAGGGTCAACGAGCTGCTTGACGATCCGGAATATATGCGTGAACAGGTTCTTGAACGTACGGATCGTGAGGAAATCGATGCGGAAACGCTCGAGCAGTTTAACCGCAGATTGGACGCAGTGCTGAACGAGGAACTGAGCAACATTACCGAAACTGCGGAATATCAGGCCGAGCTGAACGCGCTGCTTTCCGGAAGCCAGTTTGCGGCCGATTTGGAGGCATTGATCGCTTCCGATTACGACACGATGATGCTTTCGATGTTTGAGGAAGAAATCCTGGCCAAAGTCACCGCCTTTTCGCTGACCGTGCTCGATGAATGCGAGGCCGAACTGAAGAAAGCCATAGATGACTTTATTTCCGCAAATGCCGAAAAGCTGGATATGACCGAGGAAGAAATCCTGACAGAGATCGGCTTCCTGGAAGAGGAAGAAAGCACGGATACCTCCGACACCTCTGATACTTCGTCAGACACTTCTTCGGACGCTTCCTCGGACACGTCATCCGATACATCCGAACCCGCAGACGAACCGACCGAGCCGGAGGAACCGGAAGATTCGGATACCGATGTGACCGATCATCCTTATTTCCGTTTTGTGCTGGAAAAGAAGATTACCGAACAGTTCTATGCCTTCAACGGCGACCCGAACCAGATCGGCGGCTGATCTGCCAATCCCGAATTTCTCAACAAAAAAGAGAAGCCAATCGGCTTCTCTTTTTTTTGCCCAATTGCCGCAGTATAGATGCCGAACTCCGGTCAAGCTTACAAGGAATGAAATTGTGTTCGCATAAACAATGTTTTTCCGAAATATCAAGACTGCCACTCCCTCCCTCCATCCAATGCCGCTATGACCAATTTTCCCTTCACTGCCTTCTCAATATTTAACACAAATGCCGTCCGTATTTCTACGGACGGCATTTTTCATTTTCAATGGTTTGTTCGAAACGGTCAGCCCGCAAAATAAGCCTTGACCGCGCGATGCATCATATAAATGTCCGCCTTTGCAGCCAGTTCCACCGGCGAATGCATCGAAAGGATCGGCACACCGGTATCGACCACGCTGATATTCAGCATTGCAATCTCCGTTGCCACAGTGCCTGCGCCTCCCTGATCAACTTTGCCGTATTCACCGGTCTGCCAGACGATCCCATGTTTCTTGAATATGGACGCCAGCTTGGCCAGCAGCTCGGCGGAAGCGTCCGACGAACCCGACTTTCCGCGCGCGCCGGTGTATTTCATCACCGCAACGCCATGATTCATATAAGAAGAATTCACCGCTTCATACGCGTCGGCATAGCAGGGGTCATAAGCGCCGCCGACGTCAGCCGAAAGGCAGTCGGAAGCCGCAAAAACCACCTTATAATCCGCGCCGCGATTTTCACACAGCGATATAAGAAAATGCTTCAACGCAGCACTGCGCAAGCCCGTCACGCCCTCAGAGCCGATTTCCTCTTTATCCACAAGCACGACCACACAGGTGCGAGCAGGCGTTTGCAGCTCAAGCAACGCTGTCAGCGAAGGATAAGCGCAGACGCGGTCATCCTGTCCGTAAGCGGCGATCATACTCGCATCGAACCCAACATCGACCGCTTTCTGCGCCGGAACGGCAGACAGCTCGGCAGTGCGCAGATCAGCTTCCGCGATGCCGTACTTTTCGTGCAGCAATGCAAGGACGCCAAGTTTAACCGCATCGTTTCCCTCTCCAAGCGGCAATGAGCCGTTGATGATATTCAGCCCTTCGCCGCTGATGGCGTCGCCAAGCTTTTTGTCATACTGGTCCTTGGCAATATGCGGCATCAGGTCGGAGATGAAAAATACGGGATCCCCTTCCTCTTCACCGATGCGCACGTCCACACGCCTACCCGATTCGGTCAGAACCGTACCGTGGATGGCCAGCGGCAGCGCCGTCCACTGATATTTCTTGATACCGCCGTAGTAATGTGTTTTGAAATAGGAAATACCGGCCGACTCATACAGCGGACGCTGCTTAAGGTCCAGCCGCGGCGAATCAATATGCGAAACAACGATCGAAAAACCGGTCTCGGGCGCGTCGGTACCGATGACAGCCAGCGTCACACTCTTTCCGCGGTTTATCTGATATACACGGTCTCCCGGCCGGTAGCTTTCCGCCGGATCATAGGGAACAAAGCCGTTTTCCTCCGCCTGCCGGACAGCCCATACCACGGCTTCCCGTTCGGTTTTGGACGCATTCAGGAACGTTTTGTAGCCCTCGCAGTAAGCGAACGCCGCTTCCCGAAGCTCCGGTGCGCGGGTATAGACGCTTTCCTGCTTGAGCAACAGCGCTTTTGCCTGTTCTTCAGTCATCATATCATTTTCAGCCTTCCTTTTCCAAAATTTCCGTATAAGTTTGCTCGTAATCACGTATGCGTTGGACATATGTTTCGGTCTCTGCAATAGGGATCGAATGCAGCGTCACCCCATCGGCCGAATAGCGTGAATCCGCCACCCAGCCGCTTACGCGGCCGATACCGGCATTGTAAGCGGCAAGCGCTGTATAATAATCGCCGAAATAATGATAGAGATACGCAAGATAATACACCCCGTAGCGCAGATTCTGCTCCGGATCAAAAATCATTGTTTCGTCGCAGGGCTCCCCCAGCCGTTCGGCAATCTCGCAGTAGGTCGCCGGCATAAGCTGCATCAGACCACAGGCGCCGGCATGAGAGCGCGCCTCAGGCTGAAAACCGCTTTCCGCCTTGACAACTGCGAAAATCAGCGGTGCCGGCACACCATATTCGGACGACAGCGCCTCCACCTGCTCCCGATAGGTCAAAGGGAAGGACGCTTTGCGGTCAAGATATAGCTTGACTGCGACAATCGCGGCCAACAGCACAAACGCCAGCAGCAGTACAAATCCAATTTTCCGTTTGGCCATACGCTTATTTCTTCCCTTCCGGCGACGCAAGCAGCTTCCCGACCGCCTCGCGCAGCTTTTCTGCAAACTGTTCCAGTGAGCCGTTATTCTCGACTACGAAATCACAACGCGAAGCGAGATACGTATCATCCAACTGGCGTGACAAGCGCAGTGCCGCGTCATCTGCGGACAACCCGTCACGCGCGGCAAGGCGTGCGATTTTTCCGGTGCGGTCCGCTGTAATGAGAATGATGCCGTCGCAGCGCTTATCCAGGCCGCTCTCAAACAGCAACGGCGCTTCAATGACAACTGCCGAAGCCGCTTGATGAGCATCCAGCCAGGCGTCGATGGCCCGCAGGATGTAAAAATGCGTAATGTGTCCGAGCGCACGGTGCTTTTCCGAATCATGAAAGGTCAGTTCAAACAGCTTTTTTCTGTCAAGCGTGCCGTCTGCCAACAAAATATCCTTACCGAATGCTTCGCACAGTTCGCGGCAGCACGCACTGCCGGGCTGCATCACCTGCCGAGAAACCTCGTCACAGTTGAGCACCGGCATACCGTCCGAGCCGAGAATGCGGAGCGCTTCGGTTTTACCGCTGCCGCTGCTGCCGCAGATGCCGATTACCTTCATAGAGTTAAAATCTCCTTCCATTCCGCCTCCGGCAACGCACCTGCACGGATAAGCGCGGGTTTGCCGTCCGCCAGCGAAATGATCGTCGAGGGAGTACCGAGCGCCGTTTTTCCGCCATCAAGGATGGCGTCAATCTCGCCGTAAAACGAACCGATCACCGGCGTGGCCGTAACCGGACTGGGGTGCGACGAGAGATTGGCCGACGGTGCAGCGACCGGGCACCCGCAGGCCTGCAGAAGCGCGCGGCAAATGGGGTTGGCGGGAAAGCGCAGTCCAACCGTATCGCCGCCGGCGGAAACAATATCCGGTACGCAGGGCTTTTTTTTCAGTACCAGCGTCAGCGGGCCGGGTGTATACCGGCATATCAGCGCGCGTGCCGTATCGGTCAAATACGCAAGCTCTTCCGCCTGTTCAAGTGAGGCAAGATGACAAAGCAGCGGTTTGTCCGCCGGACGATGTTTTACCTCAAAAATCCGTGCGCAGGAAAGCGCCTCGAAAGCGGAAGCCCCCAGCCCGTACACCGTTTCGGTCGGGAAAGCCACCAATCCTCCCGCGCGAAGGATAGCCGCGCAATCTTCTATCGCCGTCTGATCAAGTGTCGTCTCCGTCATTGTATAAAGCTTTGTCTGCATACCGTGATCTGCCTTTCCGATTTCGATTACGAGCATAGTATAGCACTTTTGCCGTATGATTTCCAGCGTTTTGGCAACATTTATTCGTTTTTTCTATTGAAAAGCACGCCGACAAATGCTATAATAGATAAAATGTAAGGAGCAAAACAACCTATGCCAATCAAAATTCCGCATTCTTTGCCGGCCAAAGAGGTCCTCGAGAGCGAAAATATCTTCGTTATGGACGAAGCCCGCGCTGTTTCGCAGGACATACGGCCGCTGAAAATATCCATTCTCAACCTGATGCCGACCAAGGTCGTGACCGAAACACAACTGCTGCGTCTGCTTTCCAACACGCCGCTGCAGGTTGATATTACGCTGCTGAATACTGCCTCGCACCGTTCCAAAAACACCGCTGCGGAGCATCTGGAAACTTTTTATAAAACCTTTTCTTCCATCGAAAAGGAAAAATACGACGGTTTGATTATTACCGGTGCGCCGGTCGAACGGCTGGATTTTGCCGATGTGGATTATTGGGACGAGCTTTGTGCAATCATGGAATGGTCCAAAACGCACGTCTATACTTCTCTGTATGTCTGCTGGGGTGCGTTTGCCGGACTGTATTACAACCACGGTATTGACAAGCATCCGCTCGAGCAAAAGCTCTCCGGCGTATTTCGCCACCGCACGCGGCTGCCCGCGCATCCCCTGCTGCGCGGCTTCAACGAGACGTTTTGCGCGCCGCACTCTCGCTACTCCTACGTTAACCAAAGCGATATCGAATCGAATCCGGCGCTGCTGCTGCTGTCCGATTCGCCCGAAGCGGGCGTTTACATCGCCGCTTCCGTCGACGGCCGCGAGGTCTACATCACCGGGCATCCCGAGTACGATACCGACACGCTGCGGCTCGAATATCTGCGTGACCGCGCCATTAACCCTGCCACGCCGCCGCCGCAGCATTATTTCCCGGAAAATAATCCTGCGCTGCCTCCCGTCAATACCTGGAAGGCGCATGCGCACCTTTTATATTCCAATTGGCTGAATTATTTCGTGTACCAGAACACACCCTATGATCTGGAGCTGCTGTAGAGCACAACAGCGGGAAAGGTATGGTTGATTAGCATTATGAGAAGATTCCTTTGCAGCTTTGACAACTTTGAAGCCGACGCATACGATTTCGACGTCATCATCGTCGGCTCCGGCGTCGCAGGCCTTTACGCGGCGCTGCACGTCGATCCGGCGCTTCAGGTGGCGCTGGTCACCAAAGCCAACATCGACGAAAGCAACTCCTATCTTGCACAGGGCGGCATCGCGGCAGTGATGACGGCGGATGACAATTATGTCAACCACATCGACGATACACTGAAGGCCGGCGCCGGACTGTGCAACGTGGAAGCGGTGAAGGTGCTTGTCGAGGAGGGGCCGGAAAACATCCGCACGCTTATAGATATGCAGATCCCGTTCGACGTCAATCCGGAGGGCGATTTGCAGATTACACGTGAAGGCGGGCATCGGATGCGCCGCATCGTCCATTGCGGCGGTGACGCAACAGGCAAAGAGACGACAATGCAGCTCGGCCGGTTGGCGCTGGAACGGGAGAACCTGCACTTTTTCTTTGAGTCCTACCTCGTGGACATTCTGACAGCGGACGGCGCCGCCTCCGGCGTGCTCATTCACGTCGGCGACGACTATAAAGTGCTGCGCAGCAGAAACATCATCATTGCCACCGGCGGCGTCGGGCAGGTGTACGAATACACGACCAACCCGCTCGGCGCGGTAGGTGACGGAATTGCCGCGGCTGCGCGCGCGGGCGCGCGTGTGTGCGACATGGAATTGATTCAATTTCACCCGACGACGCTGATTTCCTCCGGCAAAGCGTCGCGCCTGTTCCTGATTTCGGAAGCCGTGCGCGGCGAAGGCGGCATCCTGCGCAACAGAGCCGGAGAAGCGTTTATGGCCGGCCGACACGAGCTTGCCGATCTGGCGCCGCGCGACATCGTTACGCGCGAAATCATTAAGGAGCTGGAACGCACGGGCGACACAAACGTTTTCCTGGATGTGTCCTCAATGACACGCGAATTTTTCTCCAACCGCTTCCCTACCATTTTCAGCGAATGCGAAAACCGCGGCATACACTTGACCGAAGACTGGATTCCTGTCCGCCCGGCGCAGCATTATCTCATGGGCGGTATCCGCTCCGATCTGGACGGGCAGACAAATATTCCGGGACTTTACTGCTGCGGCGAGTGCGCGGAAACCGGCATCCACGGCGCAAACCGCCTGGCCTCGAATTCACTGCTGGAATGTCTTGTTTTCGGACGCCGCTGCGCGCGGCATATCAATGCGCATTTCCGTCCGAACACGGCCGAGGGTAAGACTGTGCGGCTGCAAACCGAACGAAAGAAGTTTACCCGCCCGCTCGAATATTATGCCGGAACCGAGAAAAAGATCAAACATACAATGAGTGAATATGCCGGCGCAGTACGCACGCATCGCGGACTTGCTGCAGCCAAGGATATTCTCGACGCCATCGGTGCCGAATTGGATGAAACGCGTCTGACCGACCCATATGCGTTTAAGGTCTACAATATGTATATGAATGCATCCGCCATTGTCCGCGGCGCAATCGACAGAAAGGAGAGTGTCGGCGCGCATTATCTTGCCGACTGAAGCACTATGTATAACGAATTTGATGACATCATCCTAAAAACACTGCAAGAGGACGCCCCGTTCGGCGATATCACAACCGAAGTCACCGTTCCAAAGGACGCGTTCGCCTCCGGCGTGTTCCGTGCCAAAGAAAGCGGAATTATCTGCGGCATCGACATCGCCGAACGCACGTTTGAGCTGGTGGGCGGCGAGGTTTCTCTTATCAAGCACAAAACGGACGGCGATTGCATCGAAAAAGGCGACATCATTGCTGAGATCAGCGGAAACGCAGCCTCGATTCTGATGGGTGAACGCACGGCACTGAATCTGATGCAGCGCGCTTCGGGAATTGCTACCGCTACCCGTAAGGCGATGGACGCCGTCGAAGGCACGCAGGCGCGCATCACGGATACGCGCAAGACGATGCCCGGCCTGCGCAAACTGGATAAATATGCCGTGCGCACGGCAGGCGCGGTCAACCACCGCTTCTCCCTTTCAGACGGCATTTTGATTAAAGACAACCACATTGCGGCGGCCGGAGGCATTGCACCGGCGGTTCGCGCGGCAAAACGGAAGGCGCCGCATACGCTGAAAATCGAAGTGGAGGTCGAAAGCATTGACGAGCTGCGCGAAGCGCTGGAAGCAGGCGCAGATATCATCATGCTGGACAATATGAGCTGCGGGCTGATGCGGGAGTCGGTCAAAATTACGGCCGGCCGAGCGGTACTGGAAGCCTCCGGCAATATGGGTGAGCGCGATTTGGCGGAAGTGGCGGCAACCGGTGTGGATCTGATTTCCATCGGCGGACTGACCCACTCGGTGAAAGCACTGGATATCAGCCTGAAATTTGACTTGAATAAGCTTTGAGCTTAAAAGCGGACAGCAGCAACTGTCCGATAAAACCCAAAAAAGCATGCCTGTCCTGCTTTTCAAGCACAGGACGGACATGCTTTTTTTGATTCAAGGGGAGTACAAGCAAACTGTCTCGTTTTTTCATTTTCAAACAACTTGGAAGCGTCCGAATCTGCTTTCAACGGATGTATGAATAACGCGTTAACGGCTGTTCACTTTTGTCCAATGTATGCAAACACGCTCAGTCCGCATTGACTGCGTTCCCGAACCAACGAAATCCGGCTGAATAAATACAGCGGCACAATGGTATCATACAATTCGCATCTTTTCAGTGTGTCCGAAAGAGTCCTGATGCAAAGATTGCATCGGCATAAAGGCGCATATCTCTTACAGTGTTCATCTTTTCTTGGACACCAAACCGAAATCTATACGTCTGCCGGATAGATAACCACCGCCTGCCGCCCGAAGCCATCATACGCGGCCGCACTGTCCGTGCGCGAATAAGCGACGGCTGCGTCACGCCACGGGTCGTTGAAATAATAGTTTTCATCGTCATAGCCAACCAGCAGCAGACAGTGCATCGGCGTCATCCACTGGATTGTCCTTCCCGTTTCCCGCACAATCCACGTGCTGCCGGGCGACGGAGCGGTCATATCGATGGTCGCCCAAACAATAACGGGAATGCCATTTTTGATGTACCGAATACAAAGATCATCCAGCGTTAGTCCGCTCAACCGCTCAACCGTGTAAGGCTGCGTGCCAACTGCGCGGATACAGGCGCGCTCAATCACGGGTGAAAAGCAGCCATAGCCTTTGGAAGAACGCGGGTCGCCGGGGAATGCCTCGTACGGGTCGCAGCCGTAACGGATACCGTCTTCATAATGAGGGGGTGCGCCGATATCGAGGCAGTCGTCAATGAACGTATCCACGGAGATATCCACCCCCAAATACCGTAAAGCCGTCACGGCGGAAACCGATTCACAGCCGGTGGGATAATCCGCCCGCTGATTGATGTACGGTACGTTCAACAAAATCGGAAGTGTCGTCCGGGTTGTTGCTGCATCATACGCACACCAATAAACGGCCATACCAACAAATGCTGCAAACGCAAGTAAAATGATAAAACTTCCGATTTTTTTCATATGAATCCTTCTTCCTTTTCACAGTTGTTATATAACCGGCAGCCGATGCGGCTGCGCCGCACAAAAAAACAGATATGGCGCGGCATATCTGCAAGCAGTTTGCAGCTGATATCGAAATATTTTCATTGTGTTTAATCAGTATAAAGCCGGCCAGGGCTTCGAGTCCGCATAAAAATGCAAAAGAAATGCAAAAGCTGCGCCGAAGCCGAATACGCCGATTGCATTCTTCGGTTTCACGTGATATAATGGAGACGCTATGAGCCCGCGCACCGGCTGCATCTCATAGCATCTCGGAGCTTTATGGTAGATTCCGATAAAGGAGAGGAAACGGCATGGCAAGAATTCTCATTGTCGAGGACGATGAAAATATAACAAAAATGATTGAAGCGGCGCTGTCCATTGTCGGACATACCTTCGCGTCCTGTGCGGACGGCAAATCGGCAGTGGATATGATCCTGTACGGCGGCTACGATCTGGTGCTGCTGGACATTATGCTGCCCGGCGAGGACGGTTTCTCGGTCATGGAACAGGTGCGCCACAAGGAAACGCCGGTCATCTTTCTCACTGCCCTGCAGGATGTTTCCGACAAGGTCAAAGGGCTGCGCCTTGGCGCAGAGGACTATATTGTCAAACCCTTTGAAGCCGTCGAACTGCTGGCACGCATCGAAGTGGTGCTGCGCCGCGTACACAAAAGCAATAGCCTGCTGACTTATGACGACATTGTGGTCGACGTGGACCGCCACACCGTCACAAAAGGCGGTACGGCGATCACCCTCACCCCTCGGGAATTTGAGCTGCTGGTCTTTTTTATGCAAAACGTCGACATTGCACTCACCCGTGAACGGCTGCTGGCCTCGGTATGGGGCTACCGCTTTGAAGGCGAAAGCCGCACGGTGGATATCCACGTACAGCAGCTTCGACGCAAGATGGGTCTCAAGGGCAAGCTGATTACCATCCCCAAGCTCGGCTATCGTCTGGAAAAAGGCCGCTGAAACGGCGCCGGACGGCACAAAAAGGAGTTTGATTTCATTTTATGAAACTCTGGCAAAAAGTTTTCTGCATCTCGCTCGCCTGCGTTATCCTTGCTGCCGGCGGTACGACACTGCTGGTGCTGTTAAACAACTTCCGTTCCTCTATTCGGCAGGAAACCGAGCGGCGGCTGTCCGAACACAGCTTCGTTGTATCCACCATTACAAATAATGTGTTGTACGAGCGGATACGCAGCAACGTGCCGCTGCTGTCGCCCGGGAAAGCGGAGTCTCATATTGTATCTCTGACCGCAGAGCCTTTGATTGTCGACGGCAAAACACTCGTGCTGACCGAAAACGGCAACATCAGTTCCGACAGCTTTGAGCCGCTTTCGAATTGTGCCGAATACACCGACGCGCTGCGCGAATCCGACAACGAGGTCCTCACCTACATGCTCAATGACGGCGGGATGCACTATCTGCTGACCGGCTCGCGCAACTATATCGAGAATGAACCATACATCATCATCACAGTGGCTGACCTGAGCAGCATTTTCGATAGTCATTATGCCGAACTTCGGCGGGCGGCGATCGTGAGTTTTGGCGCAGCGGTGGCCGCAGCGGTGATCATCGCGTTCCTGATTTACCGACTGCTTCCGCTCAAGCGCGTCAACCATATGCTAAAAAAAATTGCCGGCGGCAGCTACGACCTCAAGCTGCCGGAGCACGGCGGCTACGAATTCCGCGAGCTGGCGCGCAACATCAACGTCATGTCCGATTCCATCAACGAAAACGTGAATGCGCTTAAGGCGATTGCGGACGGCCGTAAGCAATTTGTCGATAATTTTGCACATGAAATGAAAACACCATTGACATCCATCCTTGGATTTTCAGACATCATGCGTGTAAAGAAGACAATGACCGAAAAGGAACGCACCGAATATGCAGGTATTATCTTAGAAGAAACGAAGCGGCTGAAAAACCTCTCCGCCAAGCTGCTGGAATTGTCCACGACCGAAAACGCTCCGCTGGAATTTGAGGATGTGTATATTCCCGATCTGTTTGCCGATATTCGCGTTACCATTATGCCGATGGCAGTCAAGAAGGAAATCTCGTTCACCGCCCATCCTGCCGAATGCACGATCCGCGCGGACCGAACCCTGTTCGCTTCCCTTCTGTATAATTTAATTGACAACGCCATTAAGGCCAGCGACGCGGGCAGCTTCGTAATGCTGCAAGCTATTCCGGACGGCGACATCCTGCGCATCACCGTCACAGATAACGGCATGGGTATGAACCCCGAACAGCTCCGGCACATTGCCGAGCCGTTTTATATGGCCGACAAATCCCGTTCGCGCAAGAATGGCGGTGCCGGATTGGGACTTTCGCTTTGCGCGGAGATCGCCGCGCGGCACAGCGCTTCGCTGGCTGTCAAGAGCAGTCCCGGCAAGGGAACGGTCGTCACCGTCAGCCTGCGCTGCCAAAGGACAAAAGATAGGAAAGGAGCGGCATTATGAAAAAAATACGCAAACTTTTACGCCTGCTCCTGCCTTATCTGCTGATCCTCTTGATCCTTGCTGCGGGACTGTGCGGCTCATTTTTCCTCATCCGTAACGCAAAAATCTATGACGCCTCGATCGTCCGTCATGATGCGCCGGACAGCCGTCTGCTGTTCGTTGACGCGAAGGAGCCGCTGCTGCTCTATCCGTGGGACAAAATCGCCGACCACGATTCCGAGCGATATTCCGAAAGTGTGAGAACAAGCGATCTGGACGAGGCGAGCGCCGAACATCTGCGGAATTATTTTAATGGGACGATCAAGAATTATTTGCAAATGCTTTCTTCGGTCGAAGCGGCTGACGATGTGTTTTTTGACACCGCAATATCTGTTCCCGACACTGCTTTCATTTACATTAAGGATCTTGTCTTTCGAAGCTGCGAAAATCGCGAGTATATTCTGAACATCGTGCTGCGGACTTATGATTTCAATATCGTTTATTACCATTGCGTTCCAAAAGAGCGTATTCTTGCTTCGAATGAAATTCTTAATGAAGCACATAAAGAACTTGGTGACGCATATGGAGAGGGAAAAGATTTTTTAAGAGTGGTATATGAAATTTATACCTACGGTTATGAGTTCGACAACAGCAAATTGGGAATGGTTGATCAATTTTTATACGCACTGACCAACTTACTTTACAGAATTCCCACAGAATACCGTGCACAAATCGTGAATATGTTCTTTGAGGAAATTTATAACTACGACGGCTTCTCTTATGACGGCGAGCTTTTGCTGTACATTTCGAGTCAAAACAACAGCATCACGCTGATGTACGACCCTGTTCAGGCCGCATTTACGGGAATCAGTCTGAATCTATCTTAAATAAACAAAAAGAACGCGTTATAAAATGCGTTCTTTTTCCTGCCCGCGCATACAATCGGAAATAGAGTTGATTTCCGGGATTTACGCTTGCAAAGCGGGATTTTGCATGATATAATGAGGAAACGGAAAGGAAGTGCCCCCAGGAAGTTGAAACGCAACGCCAAGCTCCCTCCCTTCGCGCTTCGCGCCCAGGCCGCGGATCGATACAATCCCTCTCCCGCGCACGGGCTGACAAAAGAACAAGCGGCCGGACGCAAAGAGGAGCGGCTGAATAATGAAAATGCCAGCGTACAATCCAAATCCTATGCGCGCATCCTAAGCGACAACCTTCTGACGCTGTTCAACATCATCAATCTGCTGCTGGCAGCCGCCGTACTGGCAGTCGGTGCATATAAAAACGCGCTGTTTATCGGCGTCGTACTCTGCAATGCCGCCATCGGCATTTTTCAGGAAATCCGCGCCAAGCGGGTCGTCGATAAGCTCTCCTTCCTCTCGCAGGCACAGGTGACGGTCATCCGCGACGGCGAAGGCCTTTCTCTGCCAATTGATGAGGTGGTGCTGGACGACGTACTGGCCTTCTCCAACGGCAGCCAGATCTGTGCCGACAGCGTTGTGCTCACCGGCGAGTGCGAGGTCAATGAATCCTTCGTTACCGGCGAGTCGGATGCAGTGTTCAAAAAGCCGGGCGACCTTCTTCTGGCCGGCAGCTTCGTCGTTTCGGGCGCCTGCCGCGCGCGTGCCGACCGTGTGGCGGACGGCAACTACATTTCGCGCATTTCCGCCGGTGCAAAATACATCAAAAAAGAATCCAGTCAGATTATTGCCGGACTCAAGCGAATCATTAAAATTATGTCCGTTATCATTCTCCCGCTCGGAATTGCGCTGTTTATCAAGGAATATTCCGTTGCCCATGACCTGACGAAAACGATCCTCGGTACAGCCGCCGCACTCATCAATATGATCCCGCAGGGACTGATGCTGCTTACAAGCAGTGCGCTGGCGCTGGGCGTCGTCAAGCTTTCACGCGAACGCGTGCTGGTGCAGGATTTGTACGCCATTGAAATGCTTGCGCGGACCGACACGCTCTGTCTGGATAAAACCGGCACGATTACCGAGGGAAGAATGGAAGTCGTCGACCTTGTACCGCTGCGGGAAGGAATCGATTTTGGGACGGCGCTGCGCTCGCTCTGTGCCGCGACAGGCGACACCAACGCAACCGCCGAGGCAATCCGCGCGCATTTTCAGGATGGCGAAAGCCTGCCCGCAACGGAGGCTTTTCCTTTTTCCAGCAAGACGAAATGGTCGGGCGCCAACTTTGGTGACAACGGCTGTTATGTGATGGGCGCCTGCGAATTCCTTTTCCCTTCGCCGTCCGCCATGCTGGCGGACGCTGTCGGGCGCTATGCGGGTGATTACCGTATAATTGTGCTCGCTTTTTCAAATACTTTATGCAGCGCATCCCATCTTCCCGACGGCCTGGAACCGGTCGCATTGGTACTGCTGCGCGACCGTATCCGACCGAACGCGGAAAAAGTGCTGCAATATTTCTATGCGCAGGACGTAGACATTAAAATTATCTCGGGAGACAGTCCGCAGACAGTCGCGGGCATTGCAAAGACCGTCGGCGTACACGGATGGGAAAAGTACATCGACTGCTCCACGCTTAAAACCGATGCCGAGGTCATCAGTGCGGCCGGAAAATATACCGTGTTCGGCCGAGTGACGCCGGAAATGAAAAAATCGCTTGTGCTCGCCCTCAAATCCAACGGGCATACGGTTGCAATGACCGGCGACGGTGTCAACGATGTACTGGCGCTCAAGGAATCTGACTGCAGCATCGCGATGGCGGGCGGCAGCGACGCGGCGCGAAATGTCGCAAACCTCGTGTTGATGGATTCCGCCTTTGATCCGCTGCCCGCAGTGATTGCCGAGGGGCGCCGCAGCGTAAACAACATTCAGCGCTCAGCCGCACTGTTTCTGGTCAAAACTTTTTATTCCACACTGCTGGCCATTCTTCTATTGTTCCTGCCGGGAATGCATTATCCTTTTGCGCCCATCCAGACCACGCTTATCGGCTCTCTGGCCATCGGGATGCCGTCTATGGTGCTGGCGTTCACGCCGAACCGAGACCGCATTCAGGGTTCGTTCTTCCGCAACGTCATCGTCAAGGCCGTACCCGGCGCGCTGACGATCTTCCTGTCGCTTTCGGTGCTGTTCCTGTTTAAGCCGCTGCTGCATTTAACACAGCCGGAGCTTTCAACGATCGCCGTAGCCGTGACCGGAGGAGCGGCAATCATGATTCTGTACACGGTGTGCCGGCCGCTCAACCTGCTTCGTGCGGCGCTGCTGATCACCGTTGCAGTGGCATTCATACTGCTCAACCTTTTTGCCGGCAGCTTTTTCGAATTGACGGCACTTTCGTACACCCGGCTTTTACTGCTCGGCGGGCTGCTTTTGTTTGCCGCCGTTTTGCTCTGGGCGCTGGGAAGGCTGGCCAAATATATTCTGCGAAAATATACGCTGTAACATCCTGTTCCATTACGGAGGTGGAAACGATTAAAAAGGTCATCCGTTTTCTATATGACGTCGTGCAGTATTTTATCCAAAAATTCGATGATCACGCCGTAGGCGCGTTTGCGGCGCAGGCGAGTTTTTTCACGATCATCTCTTTTTTCCCCTTTGTGATGCTGCTGACGGCCATTCTCAAGCAGCTTCCCTTTTCTACCGACGAGCTGTTCGTTTTTTCACAGACCTTTTTTCCGAAGAGCTTTTCCGACTTTTTTCAGACCACGGTTACGGAGATTCCCGTGCTTTCTTCGGGCGCCATCATCTCCATTTCAGCCGTCACCGCACTTTGGTCGGCTTCACGCGGCGTTTATTCCATCGTCAGCGGACTGAATTCTGTGTATGATGTAAAGGAAACACGAAGCTATATCAAAACACGGCTGCTGGCACTGTTTTACACCTTTGCCTTTCTCATTATTCTCGTCGCGCTGCTGGTGGTCCTCGTGTTCGGCAACCGCATTTATGACTGGCTGATCGAAACATTTCCGCGGCTGGAACGATTGGCCTTCGTGGTTATCAGTATGAGGTTCGTTGTTTCGCTGGCAGTATTATCGGTCTTTTTCACATTGCTGTATAAATTTCTGCCTGCACGCAAAACGAAGCTGCTCTATGAGTTTCCGGGTGCAACGCTCGCCTCAATCGGCTGGATCGGGTTTTCGTTTCTTTATTCGGTTTATGTGGACCGAATCGCTTCGACGACCTTTTACGGCAGCCTGACGACAGTGGTATTCCTGATGCTCTGGCTCTATGCCTGTATGTACATTGTTTTCTTCGGTGCAGAGGTAAACGCGCTTCTGTTCAACAATAAGCTGTTTGAAAAATACAAAGAAGAAAAAGCCAAACGCACAAGAAAGGATAAAAACGAATGATACGCTTCAAAAACGAACACAAAAGCGACAAGGAAACCTACGTCGCGCTGACGAGAGCCTTTTTCACCTCACTCTCGCCGGTTCGCGCAATCCTGAACTACATACTTGCCGCACTTCTGCTGGTCTTCGGCGTGTACAACCTGACAACAGGCGAAACCGCTTGGGGCGTCGTAATGACCGTATGCGGCCTGCTGCTTGTTGCGCTGACGCTGCTCTACCCCTGGCTGTTGGGCCGTTCCGTGGAAAAATACGCCGCCGATTATGAGCCGTTCGATATGTGGGTCGAATTTCGCGACGACGGCTTCCGCTGCTCCTACTGCGAGGACGATAACGCATACAGCGACATCACCGCCATCAAAGAGAACGACCGCTATTTCTTCCTGCTCATCAAAGGCGGTCACGCCGTGCTTCGAAAGGGGTGTTTTACCATAGGAGACGAATCGGAATTCGCTGCCTTTCTCGCAGAAAAGAGCGGTCTGAATGTCCGCCGGACAAAATAATCGCCTTTTACATAATGACAATCAAATTTAACATAATATTTTCGGCTTTCCCGGTTGACAGAATGCGTCGAATGGTTTATTCTATCTACGGCGCGCAACGGGCTGCCAAAATTTGTTTGGAGGGCACCGCATGGTCTTTTCCGATTTGCTGTTCATATACATTTTTCTCTGCGCAACGCTGATATTGTATTTCCTTGTACGCTCCATCGCGTGGAAAAACGCGGTGCTCATTGTCGCCTCGCTCTTTTTCTACGCGTGGGGCGAGCCGTTTTATGTTTTTCTGCTTATTTTGTCGGCATTGGTCAATTATGTCGCCGGCCTTCTCATAGAAAACCACCGCGCACACGGTAAGGTGATCGTCGCACTTACGCTCGTGTTCGACCTCGGGATGCTGGCAGTCTTCAAATACGCCGGTTTCTTTGTGGAGAACATCAATGCGCTGTTCGGCTCCTCAATCCCTGTTCCCGACATTGTAATGCCCATCGGCATCAGCTTCTTCACCTTCCAGATCATTTCCTACGTGATTGACTGTCATTGGGAAAAGGTGCAGGTGCAGCATAACTTTTTCAATCTGCTGATGTACATTTCGCTTTTCCCGCAGCTCATTGCAGGTCCGATTGTGCGGTATGAGACAATCGAACGCGAGGTTTCGGAGCGCAAAACCACACTGAGCGATTTCTCCGACGGATTGACGCGTTTCATCGTCGGTCTGGCGAAGAAGGCGATTATCGCCAACAATCTTTCTATTGTTGTGGACAAGCTTTTCGGGCTCAGCGACGGCGTGCTGCATGTGGAAAGCAGCTCGATCGCGGGCGTTTGGGTGGGCGTAATCTGTTTTGCTCTGTATGTCTACTATGATTTTTCGGGATACTCAGACATGGCCATCGGTATGGGATGGATGCTTGGATTTCACTTCGATGAAAACTTCCGCTATCCGTTTGTTTCCCGCAGCATCGCGGAATTCTGGCAGCGCTGGCACATCTCGCTTGGCACCTTCTTCCGCGATTATCTGCTGTATGTACCGATTTTCGGCAAGCGCCGCAAATATGTAAGTCTGTTCCTCGTCTGGTTCTGCACAGGCTTTTGGCATGGTGCAAGCTGGAACTACATTTTCTGGGGATTGTACTTCGGCTGCTTCATCTTTCTCGAAACACTTATCGGCAAAAAGCGGATGAAACGTATTCCCGCTCCACTGGCGCACCTGTATTCGCTTTTGGTCATTGTCATCGGTTTCGGCATTTTCAAATTTGAAAATCTGACCGACCTGGGCCTCTTTTTCAAGGGTTTGGTCGGCGCCAACGGAAATCCCTTCCTGGATCCGGTCTCGGAGACAGCGATTCTGCAGAATATGTTTCTCATACTCGGTGCAGCGCTGCTTTCGATGCCGATTCTGCCGAAAATTAAGAATTTCGTTTCTCAAACAACCACACGTGCGGCCGTTGCAGGTGCAATCACAACGGTAACGAACGTGGGGCTGCTGGTGGTTTCTTCGATTATGCTTATCGACACAACGAACAATCCGTTTCTCTATTTCCGGTTTTAAGGAGGCACTTATATGGAGGAAAAAGTCAAAAAATCCAATGCGCCGACTGTTATTAAGGCAGTCAACGCTGTCGTACTCTGCCTGCTGGGACTGGGGATATCCGCTTATCTGCTGCTTGCACCGCGTCCGACATATTCGGGGATTGAAAACAGAGAGCTGGCAAAGTTTCCCGAGTTTTCGTTTGAATCCTACTTTAACGCCGAATATACGGCCGGCATCACCGAATATTTCACCGACACGGCGCCCGGGCGCGATGCTTTCAAAAACATCATAACCGAGATCCGTGCCCTTTTCGGCATCCAGCCGAAGGAGGGCGTGATCGATGTCAAACCGCCGAACCCCTCCGATGACGAACGGCCGGACGGGCTGGTTTCCGACCCGTTGGCCAACGGATAAAACAGTGACCATAAAAAGAAAGGGCGCGTCCGCCCGGTGCGACGCGTAATTGGTATTCAAAAATGAAAAAACTCGCAGCTATGCTTCTCCTTATCGCCCTCACGCTGTCCGCAATCCTGGCCGCGTGCGGCAATAATCCCGGAGGCACTACCTCCACGCCCGGTGCATCGGCAGGCGAATCCCAACCCGACGGTACCGCTTCGACGGACGGCAGTTCTCCCATCATCGGTGCGCCGAGCGACGATCCCAACGTATCCGACGGCGGGACGACCGACACATCTTCCTCCACGGGAGGCGGAAATGAGTATGAATTCAAAGGCATCATTTTCACGGAAGATTACCGTGCGGTCGAACCCTTCGGCGGCTTCTATGAAAACGGGCAGCTTTTCGCCCGGTACCTCAACAGATACCGCCATTTCTTAGGCGACGACATCAATATTTACAATATGATCATCCCGACCGCAGCTGCTTATTATATGCCCGAGAAATATGAGGACCAGTATGGCGGCAAGCAATTGGACAAAATCGATTATGTGTACGAGTGGCTGGACGGCGTAACGCCGGTGGACATCTATGACATCACTGCGGAACATAAGAACGACGAAGAAGAGATTTATTTCCGTACCGAACATCACTGGACCCAGTACGGCGCCTATTGGGCGGCGAAAAAATTTGCCGAGATAGCAAACGTTCCGTTTGAGGATGACCTCTCAAAATACACTTACAGCGGCAAATTTTACGAGGACGGCACGCCGATGCCCTTCCTTGGGTCGCTCTATTCCGCCACACAGCAGCAGATCCTGAAGGAACACCCCGACAAATTCTTCTACTATGAATATCCGGGCGAATACACAATGGAGCTGTATTCCTATGATTACTCGGAGCTGATCAGGACCAAGGACTCCTGCTATATGTACGTATCGGACGATCTGCCGAGCGCATGGTATATGATTTTCATGGATGGCGACAATTACTCCATCAAAATCAATTCCGACGTCAAGAACGGCCGTACCTGCGTAGTGTTTAAGGACAGCTTCGGCAACGCGCTCGTTCCGATGCTGCTATCCTCGTTTGAAACGATCTACGCCATCGACATTCGCAAGTTCCCGCTCAATGCAATCGACTTTATTCAGGAAGTCGGTGCGACTGACGTACTTTTTGCCGTATGCGCCTTCACACCAATGGGTTCGAATTATCAGTATGTCGAAACCATTCGCACAGCGGGCGGAAAATATGCATGGGATTCGTCCTGGGATCAATAAAGAACCAAAATGAAAAAAATCATTGCACTCCTTTTAACCTTCCTTATCACACTTACCACACTGCTGGCCTGCGGATTGGACGATGATGTCTCCGAATCATCGGATATGTCGTCCGCAGCCTCCTCTCGTCCAACAGCAAGTGACGGCCCTGCTTCTCTGCCGAATGCTTCCTCCGAAACGGACAATACAAACGCTTCATCGGCAGAAAACAGCAATGACAGCGCAGAATCAACGGACGTCAGCTCTGAAACAAGCAGCGAAGCCTCGCAGCCGCCGCTCGGAACGAACGACGAAGGCTATGAAGTGAACGGCGTGCTGATTTCCGGCACGATGGGAATGGAAATGTTTTACGGCAGCACGAGCAGCGCTGCGGCCTATGCACAGCTTCTGGGCAAATGGCGTGAAGCGTTGGACGACGATATACGTCTCTATTCCCTCGTCGTACCGCATGCCAGTTCCTATTATGCGCCGAGCAACTATTCATATCTTCTGACTTACGGACAACGTGCGTTCGACGCCATCTATGACAATCTGCCGGAGGGCGTGGAAAACGTCGACATTTATAATCTGTTGAAGGCACATACCGACGAACCTATCTACCCGCGTACCGAGCATCACTGGAATGCGCTGGCGGCATATTACGCCACGGGAGAGCTTTGCCGAATCGCAGGCGTCCCTTATCCCGATTTAAGTGAATTTCAGAAGGAAACACAGAGCGGCTTCGTCGGGTCGCTCTACACCTTCTCCAAAGCTGAGGTGCTCAAAAACAACCCGGAGGATTTCGTTTACTACGTACCGCAGAATTCCTACACGGCGAAGTTCTACAACAAAGGCAATTATGACCTTTCTTCTCCGGATATGACGCGCAGCAGTTGTCTGTTCGACCTGTCCGGCTCGACGAGCGGAAAATACGCCACCTTCCTCGGCGCGGACGATTATTTCGTGCATATCGAAACCGAGCTGGACACAGGCCGCAATCTTGTCATTTTCAAGGACAGCTATGGCAACGCGCTTGCGCCCTTCGTTGCCACTGCATTTGACAACATTTACATTGCCGACATCCGTTCGTACGAACGGAACGGACTGGAGCTTGTCCAAACTGTCGGCGCGACCGACGTCGTGTTTGCGGTGAGCGGCTACACAGCCTGCGGCTCCGTGTACAAGGATATTGAAAAACTTTTAAACTATTAAACGAAAGGACGTTTGCGTATGGACGACATTCGGGAATCCACTGTCAATCCGGCAGTCGCACTCGCCTATCCATTTGAAGCCGGAGAGCTCCTCCGCACACGGCGGAAGCTGAAAAAGGCGCTTTTGGCCGACGGCCGCGAGCGGGTGGAAAAAAAGATTGCCATCCTCGGCGGCTCTACGACCAACGACATCGCCGATATGCTCGAACTGTTTTTGCTTGCGGAGGGCATCCGGCCGGTTTTCTATCAATCCGAATACGCAAAGTATTGGGAGGACGCGATGTTTGGCTGTCCGGCTCTGACCTCATTTGCGCCGGACGTCATCTATATCCACACGACCTTCCGGAACCTCGGGCCGTTTCTTCCGCTTCCCAACGACAGCGCGGAAGCCGTCGAGGGGCGGCTGGCAGAGGCCGAACGGCACTTTTCCGAAATGTGGGAGAAGCTGTCCGCAGCCTTTGCCTGCCCAATTGTACAGAACAACTTTGAATATCCGTTTTACCGCCTTTACGGAAACCGCGATGCGACTGATATACACGGCCAGACGAACTTCGTCAACCGGCTCAACGCACGTTTCCAGCTTGCGGCTGCCAATACGAAGCATTTGTATATCCACGACCTGAACTATACCGCCTCCTGCTACGGGCTGGACCGCTGGACCGACCAATCGGTATGGTATATGTACAAATACGCAATGGCTCTGGAAGCGATCCCGTCGCTGGCGCATCAGGTTGCATCAATCATCAAATCCATTTTCGGGCGGAATAAAAAGGTGCTTGCGCTCGATATGGACAACACTCTCTGGGGCGGCGTGGTCGGCGATGACGGCCCGGAAGGGCTGGAGCTGGGTGAAGAAACGCCCAACGGGCAGGCTTACCTGGAGTTCCAGCGCTATATCAAGCGGCAGAAGGACATCGGCGTACTGCTGACGGTCTGCTCGAAAAACGATCCGGAGAACGCGCTGGCCGGTCTGCGGCATCCCGATTCCGCACTTTCGCCCGAAGATTTTCAGGTCATCCGCGCCAATTGGGAGCCGAAGGATCGCAACATTGCGGAAACAGCGCGTATACTGAACCTTTTGACCGATTCGGTTGTCTTTGCCGACGACAATCCGGCTGAACGGCATATCGTGGCGTCTTCGCTGCCGTCGACGGCAGTTCCGGAAATGGAGGGAGTGGAGAATTATATCCGCATTCTCGACCGCAATGCATACTTCGAAGTCACTTCCCTGTCGGCTGACGATCTGCGGCGCAACGAGATGTACAAGGAAAATGCGCTGCGCGAAGCAGAGCGGCAGAGCTTTGCGGATTATTCCGATTATCTTCGCTCCCTGGACATGCAGGGTGAGATTCTTCCCTTTTCGCAGACCTATATGCAGCGGATCGCACAGCTTACCAATAAGTCCAATCAGTTCAACCTGACGACAAAGCGTTACACCGCAGCGGAAATTGAGGCAGTCGCCGCCAGCCCGACGCACATCACGCTGTATGGGCGACTGACCGACCGATTCGGAGACAACGGCGTTGTAGCAGTCGTAATCGGTGAAATCCGCGGCTGCGAGCTGCACATCGACCTGTGGCTGATGTCCTGCCGTGTACTGAAGCGGGATATGGAATATGCGATGCTTGACACACTGGTCGAAACGGCTGTCTCACGCGGTATCACAAAGCTGATCGGGTATTACTACCCCACCGCGAAAAACGGGATGGTACGCGAGCTTTACGCCGATTTCGGCTTTACAAAGGTGGCCGACAATGACGGAAGCACCGTCTGGGAGCTGGAAACTGCCGGCTATCAAAAGAAAAACCGGTTCATTACTGTAAATGGAGGAACGAAATGAACGAAATCTATAACCGCCTGAATGAAGTTTTTCGTGAGGTTTTCGACGACGATTCCATCACTGTCAACGCCGAAACTACAGCCGCAGACATCGAGGACTGGGACTCGCTCACGCACATCCAGCTCATTGCTGCAGTGGAGGATGAATTCGGCGTCAAATTTTCAATGAAACAGGTGTCATCCATGAAAAATGTGGGCGAAATGGCACAGATTTTAGCCGACGCGCAATAATACCGTAATCGGCAAATCCATTGCATTTTCAGATAAACAGTAAGAATGAAACATTTAAAATGTTTTTGATACCGTACTCAGAAAAGGAGAACAGAGGGAACGTCATTGCGCAAGTTTACAAAAAACAGACAATAAAACAATAAGAATATCCTCCTATGGTAAAACAAAAAAACTGCCATAGGAGGATTTGTCATGTCAAACAAGTTTGAAAACAGGTGAATTGCTTCCGATTCAGAATCTCTTTTTTGCTGTCTTCATATTTGGTTGCTTCAGTATGGGATAACTTAAAACCACTCCTTACTGAAAAACATTCGGAAATCGATGAACCGTTTGTAACGTCCGCCGTCATTGCGCCATTATATACAAGAATCGAAAGTCTTATCCGCAGTCCAGCTGTCACAACGCGCGGGGTTTTCAGGAACCTCGACGTAGACAGCATACCGGCAGCCGGTAACGCATTTACAGTCCCCACCTATAGGTCTGCGGACCTCTCATCCCGATTCGGCAGCGTGCCGTCAAAATCAGAAACATACAACGTTCACATAATACGGTAAAATCCTCTCTGTGCGTCGTCCGCAGCCTCCTGCACATATAAGACGGAGGGCTTGCGCCCTCCGTCTTAAAAATACATCATTTTATATTTTCATAAGCGGCGATGGTCTGCTCCATTCCGGTTTTCACTTTTCCCTCAATGGTTTCCCATTTGGAAGCAAAGGTATTCTGTCCGCTGACGGCGATGCCGTTGAGAAAATTGGTCAGACTGTCCGCATCGAAAATGCCGGTGGTCTGCCCCCAGCCGTAGATAGCGCCGAGGTCGTACACACGATTTTCAAAAAGGATATCCAATACACGCTCGGATTCGTCATCTTTCAAGGAGCGCTTTTTCAATATCGTTTCGTAATATGCATCATGCACCGTCACGCTGCTGGCGGCATTGAGAACCTCCAGCGCAAGAGCAATCTGCTCGGGCTCAGCGGCAGGAGTTGCGGGAATGGCTATACACGAAGCGTAAACGGTGGAAACATAGCATTCATAATCTTCCTGATCGGCAGAAAATTTCGGACTGGGCAGGATGCCGTAATCCAAATCGGCGTATTCGTCCAGCTCCTTCAAGTCGATGACCGCCATCGAACGGAAAAGTGCGCGATCCTCGGCCACGGCACGGGTTGCTTCCGTCCAACAGGTGCCGCCGCCGGCAGTCGCTTCCGTAGCAAAACTCTCGATTAAAATTGTCGAGCTTTTATCGGAAAACAAGCTCACAATCTTATCCATCACACGCACGGCGTTTTCGGAGTTTACCGTGATGATCGGCATATCGTCCTCATCCTTGCGGGAAAGGCGCTCGCCGGATGCAATGAACAGACTTGTTGCATAATTCTGGTTGATAAACATCCCCCAAGTATCCTTATATGTCATCCCGGTGACGCCGTCGCTGTCATATGTAGCCTGCTTGGCCATTTCGTGCAGCTTATCGATTGTCCACTCCCCATCCAGTACGAGCTGATAAGGATTTTCCTCGATACCGAGGTCGCGCATAAGCTTTTTATTGAAGATCAGGCAATGCGTACAATCAAAGGTGAGCAGCGAAAGATCGCCGGTTGTAAAATACAGCTTGCCTGCAACCGAAACGTCCTCGGCACAGCGGCTGTCCCAATACGGCGCATCGAAGTTGATCTGCTCATCAAAATCATACAAATTGAGAAACAAACCATCAGGCGCAAGCTGCGCAGCATCGTGAAAATAGGGCATGACGATGTCATACAGCATGCTTCCGCTGAGCTGATTGTTGCGCAGCAGATCCGTCATTGTACTCGATTCAGCGGTACGGATCTCGTTGAGCGTGACGCCGAGCTTAGCCTCCAGCATATTGTTCCGCTCCTCAATCATCTCATTGAGCAGAGAAGGGTTCTTTTCATGCGCAAGCACTTCTGTTGAAGCATAAGTCGTTCGATAATCACCTTCGACAAGCACGTTAAGAACCAGGCTGAGATCCTGCGTTTCGATATGATCGAGCGGTCCCTGAGAAACAGTGGAGGTTTCTCCCGACGATGCAAGGGAGCTATCGCTCTCATCTCCCCCGGTATCGCAGGCAACGAGCATGGATAGAAGCAGCAGCAAGGATAGCAAAACGGCTGCCGCGCGCTTGGCACTGATCATAGAAATCCCTCCGTTGAAATTATTGATTTCATCATATCATACAAATTTTTGTTTGTCAATGATAAATAAAAAACTATATACATTTTAACATAAATGTGGTATAATAGGGGTGCAGTAAATATGTGCGAACAAGGCTTCGGCACCCCTGTCAAAACGCTGCGCCCTGCGCCGCGTTTTGGCTGCTTCCATACCGACGGTGCAGTAAATATGTGCGAACAAGGCTTCGGCACTCTGTCATATCGGCGGTGCAGAAAAGCCATCCAAGCAAAAGCGTTAAAGCTACCGAAAAAGCAAGCATGTATATTATGAAGCACTCCTTCCTGTTCGGACCGCACACGTGAAACTTGTTTTTGACGTCCTCCTATATAAGAATATGATGAAAATAAAAAGAAAGGACACAAACATGACAGAAAAGGTACTCGGATCCCTTCAGATAGATTTTGTTCTCTCCTTGTTCGGCGCGCTCGATTCGCATACCGACACAATCGAGAAAGCCTTCAACGTCCGCATTGCCGCAGGTGAAAACGGCATTGTTATCACCGGCGAAAACGCCGACAACGTACAGATGGCCGCGACGGTCATCGAGCAATTGGAGCGGATTTCGTCAGTCAACGGCAATATCGACATCAACACGGTCAACTATGTGGTGTCAATGGTTTCCGAACGCAAGCAGGATGAGCTTTCGGCTATCTATAACGACTGCATCTGTCTGACCAGCCGCGGCAAGCCGATCAAGCCGAAAACCGTCGGCCAGCAGAATTATGTGGACAGGATCAAAAAGAACACGATCGTGTTCGGCGTCGGTCCCGCAGGCACCGGCAAAACCTTTCTGGCCGTAGCCATGGCGGTGACGGCCCTCAAGCAGAAGCAGATTTCGCGCATCGTACTCACCCGTCCCGCTGTGGAAGCGGGCGAAAAGCTCGGCTTCCTGCCAGGTGACCTGCAAAGCAAGATCGACCCCTATCTGCGTCCGCTGTACGATGCGCTCGGCGAGCTGCTGGGGAACGATTCGTTTCAAAAATATCTGGAAAAAGGCACCATAGAAATCGCGCCGCTGGCCTATATGCGCGGCCGCACGCTGGACGATGCGTTCATCATCCTTGACGAGGCGCAGAACACCACGCCCGAACAGATGAAGATGTTCCTCACCCGTCTGGGCAACAACTCCAAGGTTATCGTCACCGGCGACGTGACGCAGATCGATCTGCCGTTCATCAAAAAAAGCGGTCTGATTGAAGCGGTGGACATCCTCGACGGCATCGACGGTATTGCGATTTTCCATTTCACGCACAAGGACGTGGTGCGCCATCCGCTGGTGCAGAAGATCATCCTCGCTTACGAGAAGAACCAGAAAGCGCGCGCGCAAACGCCCGCGCGGACGTTCAAGCGAAAATAAGACGACAAAGGGGCAGCGAAATGATCGCCATCCATACCCAAAACAGATCCGGCATCCGATTCAGCCGTACGCTTTTGGAAAAAATAAAAAAAACGATACGCACGGCAGTTGAGGCGGAATACCCCAACCATACATTTGAACTGAACATCTTCTTCTGCGACGATGAAACCATCCGCAGCTACAATCGGGAATACCGCGGCGTCGACCGCGCAACCGATGTGCTTTCGTTCCCGATGTTCGACTTCGGCACCCCTGAGCTGCCCGCGCTGCTGGGCGACATCGTCCTTTCCGTGCCGCGCGCACAGGCGCAGGCAGAGGAATACGGGCACTCGTTCGAGCGGGAGATGTGCTTTCTCGCCGCGCACGCCGCGTTGCATCTGATCGGCTATGACCACGAGAACGAGGACGAGCGCGCGCAGATGGAGACGCGTCAGCGCGAGGTCCTGTCCGCACTGGGCATCGAACGCTGAAGGAAGGAGAATCCGAAAATGGCACAAAAAACCTGTTTCATATCGATCATGGGCAAGCCGAACGTCGGCAAGTCCACATTGCTCAACGCGCTGCTGGGCGAAAAGGTGGCCATCGTATCGCGCAAGCCGCAGACGACGCGCAACCGCATCACCGGTATTCTGACAAAGGGCGAAACACAGTATGTATTTACCGACACGCCGGGACTGCACAAGCCGAAAACCCTGCTGGGCGAATATATGATGAAGTCGGCGGAAGCGGCTGCCGGCGGCACCGACGTCATCCTCTTCGTCGTCGAGTGCGACGTCCCGCTCAACGCGTCCGAAACGGCGGCGCTGCGCAGCTTTGCCAAGTCCGATATTCCCTGCATCCTGCTCATCAACAAGATTGATAAAATCAACAAAGGACTTCTGGCAAAATACCTTTCCGAGCTGAGCGACGAATACCGGTTTCGCGCCGTAATTCCGATTTCCGCGCTGGAAAAGGACGGGCTGGACATCATTTTCGACGAGCTGGAGCCGTTCCTCATCGAATCACCCCACTTTTTCCCCGACGATATGCTCACCGACCAGCCCGAGCGGCAGATCATCGCCGAGATCATCCGCGAAAAGATGCTGCGGCTGCTGGACGACGAAATTCCGCACGGCACTGCGGTCGTCATCGAAGAATTCAAGGACGAAAAGACGCTGCTGTCGGTGCGCGCCGAGATTTTCTGCGAGCGCGAATCGCACAAGCGCATCATCATCGGCAAAAACGGTGAGATGCTCAAAAAAATCGGCAGTTACGCCCGCGAGGACGCCGAAGCGCTGTTCGGCACGAAGATTTTCCTGGACCTGTGGGTCAAGGTCAAGGACAATTGGCGCGACCGTCCCACGCTCGTGGCCAACTTCGGCTATAAGGATGAATAAGCGCGATGCAGGTGCAAACGACGGGAATTGTTATCCGCGTCAAGCCTTACGGCGAGCGTGACAAGCTGATCACCGTGCTGACGGCCGACCGCGGCGTCATCACGGTTTCAGCCAAGGGTGCGCTGAAGCTGACGGCGTCCTTCAGCCGCTGCACGCAGCTTTACGCCTATTCCAACCTGACGCTGTACGAAAAAAACGGGTTCTACACGCTGCTCGAGGGCGGACTGATCGCCAGCTTTTTTTCGCTGAGTGAAAATCTCGACTGCTTCGCGCTGGCCGCCTATCTCTGCGAGGCGAGCGCAGCGGTGGTTGTTCCCAACGACGGCGAGGGCGAGATTCTCAACCTGCTGCTGAACGCGCTGTACGCGCTGAAAAGCAACCTGTTTGCGGTAGAATTCATCAAAGCGGTGTTTGAACTGCGGCTGGCCGCGCTTTCGGGGCTGGAGCCGACAATCGGAGACTGTCCTGGCTGCGGAAGGCCGCTTTCCGAGGCGGGCGAACGCTACTTTTTCCTGACGGAGGGGCTGATCCTCTGCTCCGACTGCGCAGCCGCGCAGCCTGCAGAGACGCCGCCCTACCGGCTGTCCGGCGCGGTCTACGCCGCGATCGCCTACATCTGCACCGCCAAGCCGAAGGCGATTTTTTCTTTCCGCATCAGCGACGACGCGCTGCGCGATTTGAGCGTTATCGCCGAAAAACACCTGCAAAATCAACTGGAACGCACCTTCCCCACCCTGGAATTCTATAAAACAACCAGACAAATCCCAAGCGAATGATACAGAAAGGCGAACCGTACGATTATGAAAGGCTTTGAAAAGGCCGGCAAAGTGCTGGAATTCGACCGAATCACCGAGAAGCTCGCTTCGCTCGCCGCAACGGAGGGCGCCGCGGAAGCGCTGCGCGCTTTGCAGCCGGCAGACGACTGCGCGTCGGTCAACCGGCTGCTGGAGCAGACGGAGGACGCGCGCGCGATGATGACGGTCAAATCACAGCCGCCGTTCGGCCGTGCAAAAAATATCACCCCGCACATTGAGCGCGCCGCCAAAGGCGCGACGCTGACCCCGCGCGAGCTGCTGGACATCGCGTCGCTGCTGCGCACGGTCAGCGCGCTGAAGAAATACGGCGCGGGCGGCGGTGCGGGCGTATTGGGCGAATTCTTCCGCCTGCTGACCGAAAACAATTTTCTGGAAAAATCCATTTCCGGCGCCATCGCGGCGGAGGACATCATTTCGGACAACGCGTCCGACGAGCTGTTTTCCATCCGCCGGAGCATCCGCAAATGCGAGAGCACCGTGCGCGACGGGCTGGCGCGCTACACCTCCGGTTCGTATTCGAAATACTTGCAGGAGGGGCTTGTGACCGTCCGCAACGGCCGGTTCGTCATCCCCGTCAAGGCCGAGCACAAGGGGGAGATCAAGGGCATCGTGCACGACACGTCGTCATCGGGCGGCACGCTGTTCGTTGAGCCGCTGGACATCCTCGACCTCAACAACCGCATCAGTGAGTTACACGGGCGTGAAAAGCACGAGATTGATCGTATCCTGTCCGAACTGTCAGCATCGGCGGCCTCTTTCGGAAGAGACCTGCTGCTGAATTACCGCGTCATCACCGATCTGGCAGTGATCTTCGCCAAGGCGCAGTATTCCTTTGAGGTCAACGGCATCCGACCTGTGATTCGGCCGGACGGACGGGTCATCCGACTGAAAAACGCGCGACACCCGCTCATCGACAAAAACGCTGTCGTACCGATCACGGTGGAATTCGGCGGCGACACCGACGCGCTCGTCATCACCGGTCCGAACACGGGCGGCAAAACCGTGACGCTCAAAACGATCGGTCTGATGGCGCTGATGGCGCAGTCCGGTCTGTTTCTCCCCTGCGACGACGGGTCGGCGCTGCCGGTCTTCACGGCGGTGCTGCCCGACATCGGCGACGAACAGAGCATCGAGCAGTCGCTCTCGACCTTCTCTTCACATATGGTCAACATCGTTTCCATTCTGGACATCTGCGACAGCGGCACGCTGGTGCTGTTCGACGAGCTGGGCGCCGGCACGGACCCGACCGAGGGCGCGGCGCTTGCGGTGGCGATTCTCGAGCACGTGCGGAAGCTGGGCGCGCTGGTCGCGGCGACGACGCACTACGCGGAACTGAAAACCTACGCGATGGAAAATGAGCACGTGCGCAACGCCTCCTGCGAATTCGACGTAGACACGCTCAAGCCCACCTACCGGCTCATCATCGGGCTGCCGGGCAAATCCAACGCATTCGCAATCTCGCAGCGCTTGGGCATTCCCGCGTCGATCATCGAGGAAGCAAAGCACTGTATGTCCGCCGAACGCGTGCAGTTTGAAGATATGCTCTCCAAGCTCGAAAGCGCGGAAAGCACGCTGGAAAAGGAAAAACGCGCCGCCGAAAAGCAGCGTGCCGAAGCCGAACGGCTGTTGGATGAAACAAAAAAGCAGCTCGACGCCGAACGTGAGCAGGCGCAGCGCGAGCTGAAAGCCGCGCAGGACGCGGCGGCGCGCATCCTTTCCAACGCGCGCGAATCGGCCAACTATGTATTCAACGAACTCAATGAACTGAAAAAGAAGCAGGACCGCGAGTCGCTGGCCAAGGCGCTGGAGGAATCCCGCCGTTCGGTCAAGGAAGCACTCGGCAGCGCGGACATCCGGCTGCCCGATCCCGGAGAGGAGGAAGGCGACTATACGCCGCCGCGTCCCTTCGCGCACGGCGACAGCGTTTCAGTCGCATCACTGGGCGGCGTACAAGGGACGATCACGCGGCTGGACCCACCGCACGCCTATGTACAGGCCGGCGCTGGGAACATCAAGGTCAAGCTGTCCGACCTGCGGCTGGTGCAGGGCGCGAAGCCGAAAAAAGAACAGAAGAAGGCCTCCTTTTCCCGTGCCAACGGCAACGCAGCCGTCCGCAACGAGCTGGACCTGCGCGGGCAGTACGGAGACGACGCGTGGTTTATGGCCGACCGTTTTATCGATTCGGCTATCATGGCCGGATATGAAACAGTCACGCTCATCCACGGCAAGGGCACGGGCGCGCTGCGCGCCGCCCTCTGGCAGCATCTGAAAAACGACCGGCGCGTCGTTTCCTACCGCAGCGGCCGCTACGGCGAAGGCGATTTGGGCGTAACGGTTTGCGAATTGAAGAAGTAATGCCGTTATCAACCGCAGAACCGTTCTTTCGGATTTGCAGAAAAAGCAGAGCCTGAACGGTAAATCCCCCGCATTTTATGCGGGCGGCGTCCGGAAGCAAACCCTTCAATCCGCACTTCATATCTGTCAGATCAAAACGGTTTATTGAATTTTCATGCGAATAGGAGTGTTGTATTGTGGCAAAAAAGCTGTACAGATCCCGCAACGACAAGAAGCTCTGCGGCGTATGCGGCGGACTGGCCGATTACTTCGGGCTGGACGTGAACATCATCCGCGTGGCGGCCATCGTTTCCGTTTTCTTCGGCGGGCTGGGACTGGTCGCTTACATCGCGGCGGCGTTTCTGATTCCCGAACAGGGAGACGCGTAAAAAGGGCTTTCCGCTTTGGCAAGGGACGGATCATAAAATGTTTCGAGAGGGAACCGTTGTCAGGCTCCCTCTCGAACGTTTTCACCGCAAGCGGTAATGATCGTTTTTTGAAATACGCTGAAAGAAGAATCTCAATCCAACGCAGTTCAGGTCTTTTTACGGAATAAGCTGTCCGAGCAGCCGGTCGCTCAGCTCAGCAAACGCCGTCTGTTCCTGCTCGGTCAGACCGCGCGAAAGCAGCAACGCCGAGAGATAAATCTGCTTGGCGGCAAGCTCGCAGACTCCTTCCCTGCTTTCATCCGAAAGCGCGGCGGACAGCGCGGCGACGCGGACATTTTTGGAATTTACGACCAGTTCCTCGCCGACGGGAACCTCCGGCCCTTCCCCGCGCGCGTACATCCGAAGCATATCCGCCATCCGGCGCGATTCTTCGCTCACACGGATAAACGCAGGCGCGCCGCCCTCGACCGAAGCATAATGCACGGTTAAATCCTCGCGTCCGGATACCTTCCGGAACAGCGCGGTCAGGTCGGCATTGTCTTCGGCCTTTTCGCCAAGCGCATCGACGTCCGCGTCAACGCGGGCAAACTTCAGCTTATTATTCTTCGACTCGATGAACTGGATGAACTGCGCATCCATCAGCTTGTCCAGCAGCAGCACACGGCGGCCCTTTTCCTTATACAGAGAGATATAATATCCCTGCTTTTCCCCCTCGGACGCATAATAGACCGTACCCTCAGTCGCGCCGTCGAGATACTCGGAAACGGTAACAAAACTGCCGTCGGTATCCTTGAACAGCATCACGTCCTTGACGCGCTCATAGAACTTTTCATCCCGCATACAGCCGTATTCAATGTACGGCCGGATGTCACCCCAGATGCGCTCAAAACCTGCGCGGTCTTTGTTATAAAGCGCGCAGAGCTTGTCCGCGACCTTCTTAACAATGTGTGCGGCAACCTTGCGGACATATGCATCGGACTGCAAATAGCTGCGGGACACATTCAGCGGCAACTCGGGGCAATCAAGCACGCCGCGGAGGCAGGGAATGAAATCAGGGACAACCTCCTTGATATTGTCGGCCACAAACACCGAATTGTAGAACAGCTTGACCACCGGCTCGACCGGCTCGTAAACGCCCTTCGGCTTGGGAAAATAAAGAATCCCCTTGAAGTTGAGCGGATAGTCGGCGTTGATATGGACATAAAAGAGCGGGTCGGCGTAATCGGCAAACACCTTTTTATAAAATGCTGCGTACTGGTCGTCGGTCAGCTCCGAAGGATTTTTCTGCCAAAGAGGCTCGGTATCATTGACCTGCTCCGCTTCCCCGCCGTCGGAAAGATAAATAGGATAGGGCATAAAACCGCAGTATTTGGCCAAAATTCCGCGGAAGCGCCCGGTATCAAGATAGCCCAGCTCGTCCTCGGTGACATGGAGGATGATCTCCGTGCCCCGCGACGCCTTATCGCCCTCGGCCATTTCGTAGCGGCCGTTCTCGTCGCATACCCAATAGACAGCCGGCGCACCGGTGTAAGAGCGCGTTTTCATTTCCACGCGGTCACTGACCATAAAGACCGAGTAGAAGCCGAGACCGAAGTGGCCGATGATGCCCTCCTTCGACGCGTCGCCCTCGCCCTCGTACTTGCTGATGAAATCCAATGCGCCCGACAACGCGATCTGGTTGATGTAGCGCTCCACCTCCTCGCGCGTCATCCCGATGCCGTTATCCGCGATAGTGATGGTCTTAGCGTCCCGATTCAGTGTGACGTCGATGCGGAAATTGTCGTCCCCGACCTCCGTCTGAGCAAGCGAAACGAGCCGCCTGAGCTTGGTAATCGCGTCAGCCGCATTGGACACAGCTTCGCGAATAAAGATGTCCTTATCCGAATACAGCCAGCGCTTGATGACGGGAAAAATATTTTCGGTTTGTACGGAAAGCGAACCTTTTTCCATTTGACAAAACCCCTTTCTGCATATTACCTTGAATAAAACGCAAAAAACGGGCTGTAAAGCCCATTTTTTACGCTATAAAACAGCCGTCCTGCCCTTTTTCAGACCTCGTCGCTCTCGGGCTCGTCTTCCTCATCATAGAGGTCGGTATCCTCAAAATTGCACAGGATATCATCCGAGTCGAAATCGTCGCCGTCAAAATACTCGCCGTCGCACTCGCAGCAGCCGTCACAGCAGTCGGAAGCGTATTTTGCCCGCTCTTTGCCTGCGGCAACCAAACAGAATGCACTTGCAACGCCGCCGGCGGCAGATACGGCCGCAAACGCCTTTGCCAGAGACTTTTTCTTACCCCAGAAGATCAGCGCCAATACGAGAAACGCGACAGACTGCACCATGAGCGAAATACCTACAAAAAGCTTCGTGTTTTTCATTCTCAAATCCTCCCAAATTACGCGGTTTATTTCTTTTTGGATATCATTTTTAAGTATTCGTTGATAAAATCATCGATCTCGCCGTCCATCACCGCAGCGATATTGCCCGTCTCCCAGCCTGTGCGGTTGTCCTTGACAAGGGTGTAGGGCATAAACACATACGAACGGATCTGACTGCCCCACTCTATATTGAGCTTGGCGCCCGTGATGTCCTCGATACGCTCTAACTTCTCGCGTTCCTTGATTTCCAGCAGCTTGCTTTTGAGCATCCGCATTGCAGTCTCACGGTTCTGCACCTGACTGCGCTCGGTTTGGCAGCCGACGACGATACCGGTCGGCAAATGCGTGATGCGGATGGCCGAATCGGTCTTGTTGACGTGCTGACCGCCGGCGCCGCTGGAACGGTGCGCATCGATCTTCAGGTCGGCCTCATTGATTTCAATATCCGTTTCGTCGTTGAACTCAGGCAGAACCTCGACCGAGGCGAAGGAGGTGTGACGGCGTCCCGACGCGTCGAAGGGGGAAACACGCACCAGACGATGCACGCCCGATTCGCTTTTCAGGTAGCCGTATGCGTTTTCTCCGCTGATGAGCATGGATACGCTCTTAATACCGGCTTCGTCACCGTCGAGATAATCAAGCACCTTGACTTTGAATTTCCGCCGTTCGGCGAAACGGGTATACATCCGGTACAGCATCTCCGCCCAGTCCTGCGCCTCGGTGCCGCCGGCGCCCGGATGGATAGAAACGATGGCATTATTACCGTCATATTCCCCGGAAAGCATGATGTCTATTTTCTGCTTTTCATATTCGGCAAACAGCGAGGAAATTTCGGCAATGATTTCGTCGGCCATCTCCTCATCGTCTCCCTCCAGCGCGAGCTGAGCAAGCGATTTGACATCGTCTGTCGACTTTTTTAAGGAGATATAACGATCATACAGCGTTTTTTTGCTCTTGAGCTGCTTAAGCACATTCTGGCTCTCGGTGGGGTCATCCCAAAAACCGGGCGCATTGACTTTTTCCTCCAGCGTGTCGATTTCCTGCCCGAGTGCGTCGGCGCCGATGGAATCGCCCAGCTCGGCGACGTCCGACTCCAACGTTTTCAAATCCTGCATCGACTGCTCCAATTTAATCAGCAAAACAATTCCCCTTACATTCGTTATTATAGCAAGATTCACAATAATTGTCAAGACTTCGGTATACGATATTCCGACAGTATTTCTTCAAAAGCGCCAACCGCCCCCGTAAGCCGAGTTCTGTTTACAACAATCATCTATCTTGGGTACATGTTACCATGCACCTCTCTGCCACCTCTGGGAGCTGCCGAGCAAGCATATGCCCCCGTATGCGGTGTTGCTCCGGATAGGGTTTACATGGCCACACAGTCGCCTGTGTGCCGGTGAGCTCTTACCTCGCCTTTCCATCCTTACCGTATCGCTACGGCGGTTTATTTCTGTTGCACTGGCCCTAAAGTCGCCTTCGGCGGATGTTATCCGTTATCCTGCTCTGCGGAGCTCGGACTTTCCTCACAATATGACCTTTCGGTATGATACTGCGCGATTGTTCAGAGCGGTTGGCATTGTTATATTAGCATAAAAATTTTATTTTGTCAAACGGTTGACTATAATTTGGGAAAGTTATATAATACAATATAATGATTATGTACGTACTGCGAGGGTTTTATGCTTCAACAATACATTCAGACCTATGCCTCCGCCCGCGTCGGCTTTGTCGGCGCCGGCATAAGCAATATGCCGATCATTGAATTGTTTGCCGCCGCCGGCGTTCCGGTCATTGTCCGCGACCGAAAGCTGCGGGACGGCGAGCGGGAGAAGCTGCGCGCGCTCGGAGCCGCGCTTTCGGAGGGCGAAGACTATCTCCACGGAATCGATGAGCCTCTGCTGTTCCTCTCTCCCGCCGTCCGGCCCGACCTGCCGGAGTTGGTCGCGGCGCGTGCGAACGGCACGCACGTGACGACGGAAATGGAGGAATTTTTTGCACTCTGCCCCTGTCCGATCACGGCGGTCACGGGCAGCGACGGGAAAACGACGACGACCACGCTGACGGCGAAGCTGCTGGAAAACAGCGGCAAGCGCGTATTCCTCGGCGGCAATATCGGGAAAAATCTGTTCGCGCGGCTGGACGAAATCGGTCCGGACGACTTCGCGGTGGCGGAGCTTTCCTCTTTCCAGCTTATGAAAATGACGCGCTCGCCCTCGACGGCGGTGGTAACCAACATATCGCCAAATCACCTCGACTGGCACCGCGATTTCAACGAATATGTCGCAGCGAAAAAGCGCATCTGCGCCTCGATGCCCAAGGACGGGCTTCTGGTGCTCAATTACGACAACGACCGCACCCGCGCCTTCGCGGAGGACGCCGGCTGCCGCGTGCGCTTCTTTTCGCGGAAAAACAAGGATGCCTTTTGCTACATCGACAGCGACGGCATCCACTGCGGCGGAAAACTGCTGCTTGCGGACGGCGACATCAGGCTCGTCGGCGCGCACAACCGCGAAAACTACGCCGCCGCCATTGCGGCGACGGCCGACCTGCTGGCGGACGGCGCGCTGCTGTCTTTGGCGCGGGAATTCGGCGGCGTAGCGCACCGAATTGAGTTCGTCGCGGAGAAAAACGGCGTCCGCTTTTACAATTCCTCCATCGACTCCAGTCCGTCACGCTCGACAGCCGCACTGCGTTCATTCTCTGGCCGCGTGATCGTGATTGCCGGGGGATACGACAAAAAAATCCCTCTGGACACGCTCGGCAAGGTCTTCACCGAAAAAACTGCGGGCTGTGTGCTGATGGGCGACACGGGGCCGAAACTGCGCGCAATGCTCGGGCAGAGCGGCTACCCCTATCCCATCGCGAAAGCGGAAACGATGCGCGAAGCAGTCGCTCGCGCAGCCGCGCTTGCCGGTCCGGGCGGGACGGTGCTGCTTTCCCCCGCCGCAGCCAGTTTTGACAAGTACAGGAACTTTGAAGAACGCGGGGAGGACTTCAAAACGGCCGTCCGGGAGCTATAACCGAGTTGAAGTTTTCCGTTTTCCGGCGGATTTATGTTGCTTGAAGTTCCAATGTGCCGGTGCACCGCCTGTTTTCTGACGGCGCGGCGCTTTTATAAAATCGGCGCGCTGCGGGAAAAATGATTTTCGGAACATTTCCCGCTGCACAGATGTGCCGGGCATTGCCCGCAATAACAATACGGAGGGGATTTTTTGAACGAAACCTTTGCACGCATTGCGCGTCTGACCGCTTTGGCGGCCATTTCCGGCCGGGAGAACGCTTGCTTCGCGCAGCTACGGGAACAGACCGAAGGTCTGTTCGACGAATATATCACCACCCCGACCGGCTCGTTCGCCGGCATCATCCGCTGCGGAAAAGCGGATGCGCCGCTTCTTTTGCTCGACGCGCACATCGACGAGATCGGCTTTGTCGTCACCGAAATCTGCGACGGCGGCTTCCTGCGCGCCGCAGCGGTCGGCGGCATCGATACGCGCGTGCTGTCGGCCTCCGAGGTGACGGTCTACGGCAAGGAAGCTATTCGCGGCGTTTTCACCTCCAAGCCCCCGCATTTGCAGGAGGCAGGCGAAAGCAGGAAAAAAATCGAGCTGCGTGACCTGTACATTGATACGGGATATGATAAAGAAGCACTGTCCAAGCTGGTTACGATCGGCGACGCAGTCGGCTTCTATGCACCCGCACAGCTTCTTGCGAACGGGCTGGTCACGTCCAAAGCGTTCGACGACCGCATCTGCGCATATGCCATCCTCCGAGCCGTCGAAGCCGTCGACCGCTCAAGGCTGACAACCGACATCTGCGTGCTGCTTTCAGGCGGCGAGGAAATCGGCTATGTCGGCGCACGGACGGCCGCGTTCGCTCTTTGTCCCGACGTCGCCATTGCGCTGGACGTGACAAATGCATATATGCCCGATGGTCCGCGCCACAAGAAGGATGTACGGCTCGGCAGCGGGCCGGTGATCTCCTATTCCGCCACGACGTCCCGCGCTTTCACGCAGACGATCGTCGACACGGCAAAGGCGCAGGGCGTCCCCTATTCCGTTGCCGGAGAGCCGGGTGCGACCGGCACGAACGCGCATGTATTGCAGATCACGCGCGGCGGCGTCCCGACCGCGTTGGTATCGATCCCATTGCGGTATATGCATACCTGCGCGGAGGTCATTTCGGCCGACGACGCGGAGAACACAGCGGCGCTGCTCCGTGCGTTTATGGAAAACTTCCCTGCCGCATATGCGGAAAAGGAGGCGGCAATATGCTGACGCTTTTGGAAAAATACTGCTCGGCCTTCGGACCCTCCGGAATGGAAGACGAGGTGCGCGGGCTGATCGCCGCAGACGTCGCACCCTATGCGGACGAGCTACGCACCGACCGCAGCGGCAACCTCATTGCCTTCAAAAAAGGCAGAAAGCCGAGAACGGAAAAGCTGCTTTTTTCCGCGCATATGGACGAGGTCGGCTTTATGGTCACACATATTTCCGAGGACGGGTTCGCCTATTTCGGGACGATCGGCGGCATCGACCCGCGCGTCGTCGCGGGCAAGCGCGTCGTGCTCGGGGACAAACGGCTTCCGGGCGTGATTGCGGCCAAGGCAATCCACATGCAGAAGCCCGAGGAACGCGGCGTTCCCGCGCCGGTGGACGAGATGTTCATCGACATCGGCTGCATCTCGGAGGAAAATACGAAAGCGCTCGTTTCGGTGGGCGACTGCGCGGTTTTTGCGCCGAACTACGAAGCTTTCGGCGACGGGTTCATCAAATCCAAGGCGATCGACGACCGCTTCGGCTGCGCAGTGCTGGTCAAGCTGCTGCAAAGCGAGCTTGAATACGACACGTATTTCGCCTTCTGCACGGCGGAAGAGGTCGGCTGCCGCGGCGCGGCGACGGTCGGTCAGGCCATCGGCGCGGGCACGGTCATCGTCCTCGAAGCGACGACGGCCGGCGACATCCCGGGCGCGCCGAAAAGCCGGGTCGCCTGCCGTGTCGGCGCGGGCGCGGTTGTCTCGTTTATGGACGGCGGTACCGTCTATCCGCGCGAGCTGATAGAGCTGGCGATGGCTACAGCCGGGGAAAAGGGCATCCGCGCGCAACTCAAAGAGCTGGTCGCGGGCGGCAACGACGCCTCCGCCTACCAGCGCGCTGCCGCGGGTGCGCGCGTGCTGGCGTTGTCCGCGCCCGTGCGCTACATCCACTCCGCCTGTTCAGTCGCCAAAATCGACGACCTCGAACAGGTTTACGCACTTGCAAACGCACTTGCCGAAAGGAGCTTTGACAAATGAAGGATCTGATGAAGAAATATCTGAATACCTTTTCCGTCTCGGGCAGAGAGGGCCTGCTTGCCGAAAAAATCGCAAACGACCTGCGTCCGTTTGCGGACAGCGTGGACACAGATACGATGGGCAACCTGATCGTGCTGAAAAAGGGCAAAAGCAGCGAAAAAAAGCTGATGCTCGCCGCGCATATGGACGAAATCGGCTTTGTCGTCACATATATCGAGGAAAGCGGCTTTCTCCGCGTGTCCAACATCGGCGGCATCAACGCGGTGGCGTCCGCGTACCACAAGGTGATTTTTGAAAACGGAACCGTCGGCGTGCTCGTTGTGGAATCGGGGACGGCGTTCGGCGACGTCGCGGTCAAAAAGATGTACGTCGACATCGGGGCGAAAAACAAAAAAGAAGCCGAACGCAAGGTCAAAATCGGCGACTGCCTGTCTGTCGCGCCCGAGCTGATCAAGCTCGGTTCCAACCGCTATGCGGCCAAGGCGTTCGACGACCGGCTCGCCTGCGCGCTGCTGGCGGAAGTCGCCCGCACCTGCGAAAAGCCGGCTTACGACACCTACTTCGTCTTCACCGTACAGGAGGAGGTCGGCTGCCGCGGCTCGAAGCCGGCGGCCTACGCCATCGCGCCGGACTACGCCATCGCGGTAGACGTGACCAACACGGGCGATATGATCGGTGCGCAGCCGATGGCGGTCAAGCTCGGCGGCGGCGCGGCCATCAAAATCAAGGATGCGTCGGTGCTCTGCTCGAAGGTCGTCATCGACGGTCTGACCGCGCTGGCCGAGGAGGACAAAATCCCCTACCAGTACGAGGTCCTCGTCGCGGGCGGGACAGACACGTCCTCGATGCAGACGGCGGGCGCGGGGTCGTTCGCGGGGGCGATCTCCATCCCGACGCGCTACGTCCATTCGCCGGTCGAGGTGGTCGACTACAAGGACCTGGAAGCCTGCGTCAGCCTGCTGAAAGCCGCCGTCGAACGCGGCCTGGAAACCAAATAAACACCTGAAGGAACAAAAACCATGGACAGAGAAACGCTTCTCCGCATCGCGGACGACTGCGAGCGGGCGCTCGCCGAACCCTTCCGCCGCATCGACCGAACTGCGGCGGCCGTCACCGCCAAGGTGATGGACACTTTCCGAAAAAACCGGCTTTCCGCCTCGCATTTCGCGAGCGGCAGCGGCTACGGCTACGACGACATCGGGCGCGATCTGTGCGACAGGCTGTTCGCCGATTGTATGGACGCCGAGGCGGGCTTTGCGCGGCATTCGGTCACATCCGGCACGCATGCCATCGCCATCGGCCTGTATGCGCTGCTGCGTCCGGGCGAAACGCTCTATTCCGTCACCGGCAGGCCCTACGACACGCTGGAGGGCGTCATCGGCATCGGCGGCGCGGGCCAAGGACAGGGCTCGCTGGCCGATTACGGCGTCGCCTACCGCGAAACGCCGCTGACCGCCGGTTCCGAAATCGATCTGGACGAGGTCAGGCGCGTGCTTGCGGCCGACAGGACGGTCAAAGTCGTGTTCGTGCAGCGCTCGAAGGGCTATCAGGACCGGCAGACGCTGTCCGCACACGAGATCGACGCGCTGTACGAGCTGGTCAAATCGATGTCCGAGGCCTATGTAGTCATCGACAACAATTACGGCGAGTTCTGTGAAGTCCGCGAGCCGAAGGGCGATCTGCTCTGCGGCTCGCTGATCAAGAACGCGGGCGGCGGCATCGCGGAGTGCGGCGGCTATCTGGTCGGGAGCGCGAAGGCGGTGGAGCTGGCCGCTTACCGGATGACGGTCCCCGGTATCGGGCTTGAGGCCGGTTCGTCGGTCGGACAGAATAAAAATCTCATCAAAGGGCTGTTCTACGCCCCGCACACGGTCGCGCAGGCGCTGAAAACGGCGGTATTTGCCGCCAAGCTGTTTGAAACGCTGGGGTTCGACGTGTCACCGAAGGCGGACGAGCCGCGTTATGACGTGATCCAGATGCTTTACCTGAAGGACCGCGAGCGGCTGGTCAGGTTCTGTCAGGCGATCCAGCGTTACTCGCCGGTCGACTCGTTCGCACTTCCCGTCCCCGACGCGATGCCGGGCTACGCCGACGAGGTGATTATGGCCGCCGGGACGTTCACGCAGGGGGCGTCCATCGAGCTGTCGGCCGACGCGCCGCTGCGCGAGCCGTTCAGCGTATACATACAGGGCGGTCTGACGTTCGAGAGCGGCAAATATACCATTGTCAATGCCGCAGTCGAGGTAACGGAGGATGCCTGACATATACGACGTCGCCATTCTCGGCGCGGGTCCGGCGGGCGCTACGCTCGCCCGGCTGATCGGGAATCGCTTTTCCACGGCGGTGGTCGACAAAAAGGGCACGGCGACAGACTTCCGCAAGCCCTGCGGCGGCCTGCTCTCGCCCGACGCGCAGCGCGCGCTTTCGCGGTTCGACATGACGCTGCCGACCGATGTGCTCGTATCGCCGCAGATTTTCACCGTCAAAACGATGGACTTGGAGACCGGGCGCACAGCGCACTACCAGCGCTGCTATCTGAACATGGACCGCGCGCGGTTCGACGAATGGCTGATGGCCGCCATCCCCGCCGAGGCCGACGTCTTCCGCGGCGTCTGCACCTCGGTCGAGCGGCAAAGCGGCGTTTATATTCTGAAAACGAAGGACACAGAAATCCGCGCGCGTATCCTCGTCGGCGCGGACGGCGCGGCCTCTGCGGTGCGTTCATTCCTCTATCCCCATTCGCGGCTGAAGCGCTATATCGCGATCCAGCAGCATTTTTGCGAAGCGGCCGAGCGGCCCTTCTACTCCTGTGTTTTTGACAGAGCCACCAGCCGCTTCTGCTCGTGGGCCATCTCGAAGGACGACATTCTCATCTACGGCGGCGTGTTCGAGCCGAACGGCTGCCGCGAAGCCTTTGAAGCCCAAAAGCAGCGGCTGCCGAAGCCCGATTTCGACCTGCGCACACCGATTTGCACGGAAGCCTGCGCCGTGCTGCGGCCTGAGGGGACGCGGCAATTCTGCCTCGGGCACGACGACGCGTTCCTCATCGGCGAAGCGGCGGGCTTCATCAGTCCGACCTCCTTCGAGGGGATCAGCTGGGCGATCACCAGCGCCGCGCTGCTGGCCGACGCTCTGGCTGCGGGACCCGAAAACGCCGCGAAACGCTACCGAACAGCCACGCGTTCCCTGCGCGCCAAGCTGTATCTCAAGCAGGCCAAGGCGCCGTTTATGTACAACCGGGCGCTGCGCAACCTCATCCTGCGCAGCGGACTGCGCGCCGTGAAGCTCCAAACGCCGACGTAAGATAAAGTTTTTTCTCACCAGCATGGCCGGTGGATTTTTTGCTGAAACGCCATAGAAAAAGACGTGCCGAATCCGAATATTCTCCCGCCTTTTTCTATGGCTATAATTGTAATATCAAAGCGAATCAACTCTCTAAGCCATCACGGCATCTTTTCGGAAGTTACTTGTCCCGAAACAATCCAATAAATTTCCAACTTGGATTTTACGCAATATCTATACATTCATGGTAACAGTATTGCGTGAATCATGTTAAAATATAAAAAATATATGGTACGCATCTTTTCAAAGACAAAGCGGAACAAGGTCTCTATTCTGTGGATAATTCTCCGAATGAATACGCCGCAGACCATATCACGGGCAGCGCCGAGAGCGCCGCCCGTGAAGCCGTCCATCAATTTGACAAGCAAGGCCGCCGTGGGATTCG
>CAJFRY010000002.1 GCA_904419545.1 Candidatus Woodwardiibium gallinarum | reverse complement strand
AAAAGGAGAGAAAAGGCCGAAGGGATTAGGCAGCGGGTGACTTTGCCGACTTCTTTTTTTCTTTAAGCTTCTTGCTCGTCTTTTCTCTATCCCCAACGCCCGCTGTGCGGACGTTGGGGATAGAGAAAGCATAATGCTATTCGGGAAATTTCAAGTATATATGCCTAACGCCGGCAGTCCGGCGTGGGGCATTGGAGAAGAACGGAAACGAAGCAGCAATTATCAGCGGCGGAATCCAAACATCAGCATATACAAACTCCGTTTGGAAAAGGCGTATAAACGGCTGCATTGTGTATTTTTCAGGCTCGGATACCGAAAAAACAGAATCGAGAAATCAAAACCCCCGCTTCGGACGCGCATGGAACTCGAATCCGCCTAACATTGATCGCTTTGGTCGTGCGCTGCACTCCCTTTGTTATCAATGTCGCGTCCTAACTGACGAACTCATATTCCCATACCGTTGACAAACCTATAAAAGAAAATGCGGCCTTTGCGCTTGTGCAGGCGTAAAGGTGTTTGCTTCGGCGGCGAGCGCGCCGCGTCGAGGGCGCGTTCCTTCGGGCTGTAACAACGAATACGCCCGGAATCGGAAAATGCCCTGCCGGCTCACAAGACCGGCAAGGCGTTTTTTCTGTTTGGTTGTGTGTGACAGCCGGCTGCGGCACACGTCCCGCCGCGTTTATCCGACCGAGGCTTTATAGCCCTCGCCCCAGCTCTGCATCGCGTCGAGGATGGGCTTCAGGCTCTGCCCGAGCGCCGTGAGCGTGTACTCCACGCGCGGCGGCACTTCCGCATAAACGGTGCGGGTCAGCAGGCCGCTGTCCTCCATTGCGCGGAGCTGCGCCGTCAGCACCTTCTGCGATACGCCGCCGACCGACCGCTTCAGCTCGCCGAACCGCTTTGTCCCCGTCATCAGGTCGCGCAGGATCAGCACCTTCCATTTGTCCCCGATCAGGGTCAGCGTCGTTTCTACGGGACAGGCCGGCAGCGGTTTTGCCGTTTTTTGTTCGCTCAAGAGTATCCCTCCGTCCAATTGTATCTTTTGTAGCCTTACTTTCCAATTATACCATACAGCCGGTCTGTCGTCAAGGTCTGCGTTGGGATGGACGCAGGCCAGGGGCGGCCACTGTTTTTTCTGAGAAAAAATCGCTGTGTACGTCAAAAAAGCGCGTTTGCAGAATCGGGAACGGCGGTATGGCACTGAGGGGACAAATCCGTGGCTAAAACATTTTTTTGAAATGGATTTGTTGCTTGTCTCCGCTGTAGCCGCAGTGACGATAGAAAGTATGCGCGCCGCTTCTCATTGCTCCGGAAACCAAACGAACGCCAATTGCACCGTCTTTTTGCGCCCAATTCTCAATTGCCGCCAGCAATGCTCTGCCTATACCTTTTCTCTTATAGATACTTGAAACGGCAATTCCCATTATATTCTTTAAATGCGGAGCATAAGTCACATCATAAGCATTGGCATGAACGTATCCGACAACAATATTATCCATTAAAGCAACAAAGATTTTATCTTTGTCACTTTTCAGTAGTTGTTTCAGCTTTTCTTCGGTTTTATCTATCGGATAATCATACCCCATTTCCATAGCATTTAATTCATAGATGGCTTTTGCATCCATGATTTCACACTGCCTTATTTGTATATTCATCTTGATTCACCCCACAAAATATAAAAATAACGTCTTTGTTTTCTGAAGTTAATGATTTTTATTTGTTATCCTGCTTCATTTTGTAAATTGAATGATCATGCTTTGTGAGAAATGCATCGCGGCACAGCAAATAATCAGCGGAAACGTCGAGCAAGTCCGCAATCAGCACGAAACGTTCTATAGTCGGTCTTGCATCTCCGCTTTCGTATTTGCGGTAATTCCGTAAACTTATGTATAGAGAATCTGCCATTTCCTTCGCGGTGAAACCCTTCGCTTTTCCGGTTTTCTTCAATCTTTCCGAAAACATTAAAATCCCCCTTAAAAAAGTCTTGATAATGTCATTATAATACACTATAATCACGGCACATGTAAGTGCCAGCATATGACACCGCGGAAACGGGAAAGCATAAAATGACAGAAAAGACTTTTTACGTTGGCATACATCTAAAAAATAAGGGAATGCATCATGTACACAAATACAACGCCGTTTACCTGCAACACCGAAGACGAATACCTTGACAAAATACGCTGCATTGCTGCGCGGGAGACTCAAGTGTACACAGCCTCTCAGAGCATCTTTGCAGGCAGCTCGAACGGGAAAACGGCGAAATCGACAATGTAAAAATCGATTCCGCCGGTTCCTCTTCAAAGCGTTTATCCAAATAAAACTCTGTCCGGGGATGCTTTCCGCCCGGTCGGGCCGTCCGTGTGTCTGCCGCCCTGTTCCGCAGGGAGGCGCGAAAACGGTGCGTTTTTCGCGCACCGCTGTGCAGATTACGCCCGATTGTAATACGGAAACGCAAGAAAGCCGTAAGGTAAAAAAGCTTCGCAGCCTTCTGACTATGCGAAGGTTTTCGGGACTTTGAACTGCGTTGAAGTAAAAAATTACGCAGTGCGGCGAAATTCGGCAAAATTCCCCTTTCCCTTCATGGTATTCTGAATCGGCCGAAACGGGGGAAAAGAAAGACGGCGCGCACCCTTTTGTTTCGGGTGCGCGCCGCCTTTTGGAGAAAAAGAGGAGAAAAGAGATGAAAACAAATCAATTCCGTTTCCCGTTTTGGGCGTCTTTGCGGGAACGGCTGATGCGTTTCAGATTGCTACGCCGCGATTTTTTAAACGCAGATTGTCCGCAATCATGGCGATGAATTCGGAGTTGGTCGGCTTGCCGCGCGAGTTCTGTACGGTATAGCCGAAAAAGGAGTCCAGTACCTCCAAATCGCCGCGGTCCCACGCGACTTCGATGGCGTGGCGGATTGCCCGCTCCACGCGCGAAGCGGTGGTCGCATACATTTTGGCGACTGCGGGGTAGAGCACTTTGGTGACGGAGTTGATGATCTCCACATCGTTGATGGTCATAATGATTGCCGAACGAAGGTAGGAATAGCCCTTGATATGTGCGGGCACACCGATCTGGTGGATAATTTTGGTCACTTGCGCTTCCAAATCCTCCATTTCCTCCTGCGCTTTGACGACGGCGCGGCGGCGCTTTTTGTCGCAAATCCGCTCAATGCGTTCGGCGAGCAGCGAATAGTCGAGCGGCTTGATCATACAGTATGTTGCGCCTGCATTGCAGCATTCCTCAAACAGGTTCTGGTTGGTAAAACTGGCCAGCATAATGAAGCCGGTTTCTTCATCGATGAGCTGCTTATGCAGATCCTTCAAAAGCTGAACGCCGTCCATCTTGCCGACGTACAGGTCACAGAGGATTACCTTCGGCTTCGTGCGCAGGGAGAGCAGATAGGCATCGTGCCCGTTGTCCGCTTCGGCAACGACTTCAATATTCTGCTTTTTCAGCGCCTGTGCGCACTGTGAGCGGAAAGCCGCATCCATGTCAACGATCATCACTGTCGGCCTTGTTTTGACACTATCCATGGGTCTGTTTTCATCCTTTCAATTTTTCATCGAACTTCGCGCTTTGGTTTACAATAACAACGCGATCCGGAGAAGATGATTTTGTCGTTTCAAGCGCTTGTTTATTCTGTGACCATATTTTAACATAGTCATTTTTCAATTACAATAGGTTCACAAAAATATCAGCACAATTTGGGGCAATTTATCTGCCAAAATTCGACAAAAATTTTGAAACCTTATATTTTCTTCGCCAAAATGGGCTAAAATAAAGGGAAAAGTACGCGCAAAAAGGCTTTTTCGACAATTTTTGTTAATATTTTACCGATTGGTTGCCGGACATTGACATAATAACCGAAGGGGTTAATTTGCAAAATATGACTTAAAATGTGACACAAAATATAAATGGGTAAATTTTCCTGCGCGCAAACGTGCGTTGCGCACATTTGTGCGTCTGCACATTTGTGTCCATCCGCAGGCGCTCGGCGGGTTTGAACGGCGGAAACAGGGCGGCGCCGGACGTCCGTCGGGGAGATGTGGCTGCGGCGGCCGGTCTTTTTTTGCGGCCAAGCTGCGGCGGAAGGGTGCCGCGTTCCGAAACCGTATGCGTCTGCATATGAAAAACGCGCGGGTCGACCGAAATCCGCGCGCACATACATATTTTCCCTTTTCAGCGTGCAAGATAAGACGTACAAGAAATCTGTGTTAGGACAGGTGTGCCGAAATGCGTTTTTTTGCCGAGCTGAAAAAGGCTTATGCGAGTATCGAGGCGATGTCCGCCGTGCCCGAGGGCGGCGGGGTCTGGATTTACGACAACTTTTACCTCATCAAGCGCAGCTATTCCGATATATGTGCGTCGTCGAAGGCGATCCGGCGCTTCCTAAAGGAAAAGGACAGCGATCGGCTGCTCTCGCTGCTGGACGGCTTTCTGTTCAAGTATGACTTCCGCAGTCCGTTTGACAAGCTGCTGGCCTATCTGCGCGGGCAGCGGTACGTCTACTCCTCGCAGTTCCTTTCGCTTGTGCCGGTCCTGCTGCGCGCGCTGGCGCTGCGCGAGCTGGGGCGCATCTGCGGCAACCTGCGGCTCGGACTGCCTTACTCGAAATCGCATCTGTCCAACGCGCTCGACCTGCTTCGTATCAGGAACGAGGAGGACAGCTCGGCGCTCTTTTCGCTCTGGAAGCCGGGACGGCTGCTCGAAACGGCTGAGGAGGGCTACATTTACTACGACGAACCGACCGTCGCGCGCTACCGCGGGGCGCTGTACGACTACGCGCGGCGCAAAGGCGTAAGCGAATTCCTCGCGCTGCTGCGGCTGCGCAAGGCATATGGGTCGCTGGGCGCTTACGTCTGCCGCCGCAGCCGTGCGCGGGGGTTATACATCTACGCGCTGGCGCTGGTTTGGCTGCTGCTGTCGCTCTGCGCGTTCTGCGCGCTGCGCACGTGGTGGACGCTGCTTCTGCTGCCGACGCTTGTCGGCTGCGCTTATACGGTCTGTGACATCGTATTTGACCGCTTCGTGCGGACCCGTCCCGTCCCGCGCTACCAAATGAATTACGTCAGCGAGAAAAACTGTACGCTCACCGTCATCACTACGCTGCTGACCGGCAGGGACGACGAGCTGTTCGAGCGGCTGGAACGGTTCCGCATCGCCAACCGCGGGCCGAACCTGTATTTCGGCATTCTCGGTGACCTGCCCGACGCGAAAAGCGCGCGTCTGGAGTCCGACGCGCGCGTCGTCGCGCAGGCGAAGGAGAAGATCGAGGCTCTCAATGCGAAATACGGCGGCGGTTTCTGCCTGTTCCTGCGCGACCGCGCGGAGAATAAGGCCGACGGCGTGTTCCACGGCTTTGAACGCAAGCGGGGCGCCGTCTGCGCACTGGTGCATTATATCAAGGAAGGGAAAAGCGATTTTTCCACCGTCATCGGCGGAGAGCAGGCGCGCCGCGCGGCTTATGTCCTTACGCTCGACGCCGATACCGATCTGCCGATGGGCGGCGTCTGCGCGCTGCTGTCGGTCATCACGCATCCGCAGAACCGGCCGCGCATAGAGAACGGCCGCGTGACGGCGGGCTATGGCATTATCCAGCCGAAGATGGAGACGACGCTCGAATCGGCGGCGCTCACGCATTTTTCGGCGGTCATCAGCGGCTGCGCGGGGCTGTCGCTGTATCAGCAGGCGGCGTTCGACCGGTACAGCTATCTGTTCGGCAGCGGCGTGTTCTGCGGTAAGGGGCTGCTGTCGGTAGATGTGTTTTACGAGTGCGTGCTTGGCCGGATTCCCGACGGGCGTGTGCTTTCGCACGATATGCCGGAGGGCGTCTACGCCTCCACGCTGATGGCGACCGACATCGCTTTCACCGACAAGACGCCCAAAAACGCCGTCTCCTACTACCGGCGGCTGCACCGCTGGATCCGGGGCGATACGCAGAACCTGCTGTTCCTGAAGCAGGGAATGGGGTTTTCGGGCGTATTCAAGATTCTTTCCAATTTTATCGGCCATATTTCGGCTGTTTTCGCCGCCGCGGCGCTGGCGATTTTTGCCTTCTGCACTGAAGTCAATCCCTATTCGGCACTGCTGTTCGTCTTTCTGCCGCAGCTCCTGCCGGCGGTCTTCACACTGCTGCGCGCGCTGGGACGGCTGTCCGTGTCGCGCTACCGCAGCTTCGCATTGCAGTTTTCGTCCCTTCTGCTGCGGACGGGCAAGGACCTGCTTTACAACCTCGTCGCTTTTGCACAGACGGCCTTCACCTCACTCGACGCGATATGCCGCGCCGTCTGGCGGATGGGCAGCGGCAGAAAGCTGCTCGAGTGGGTGACGGCTTCGCAGGAGGACGGCCGCGCGCCGAACGGGCTTGTCCGCTATATCCGCGAATTCCTGCCCGGCGCGCTGTTCGGGGCGCTGTTGGTCTTTTTCGCGCCGGCGTTCGCGTATAAGGCCGCAGGCGCGCTGTTCTTCCTGTTCCCCGTGCTGGCGTGGGTGCTGGCCCGCCCGCGACGGACCGCCGAGCCGCTGAAGGGGGCGTCCCGCGCGGCCGCGGTCGGGTATGCGCGGGAAATCTGGTCCTTCTTTGCCGACACCGTCGGAGAACGCAGCGGCGACCTGCCGGTTGACAATCTCCAGCTTTCGCCGACCGAAAGCCGCGCCGACCGCACTTCACCGACCAATATCGGGCTGTATCTGCTGGCCGTCTGCGCGGCGAACGACTTCGGATTCATCGGCGACGGGGAGCTGGCCGAACGCGTCGGCCGGACGGTTTCCGCCGTCGAGCGGCTGGATAAGTACGCCGGCAACCTGTACAACTGGTACACGCTGCCGGGCGGGAAAATCCTCGGTTCGCCGTATGTCTCGGCGGTCGATTCAGGCAACTTTGTTACCTGCCTCGTCGCGCTGGAAACGCTGCTGCGCGAGAAATCGCTTGACGCACTGGCCGGCCGGGTGCGCGCGCTCATCGACGCGACCGATTTTTCCGTGCTGTTTTCGGAAAAGAAGCAGCTTTTCTATATCGGCATCGAGCCGTCCCGCCCGCAGCCCGCGCCGGTGTACTACGACCTGCTGATGAGCGAGTCGCGCACGCTGTCGTATTACGCGGTCTCATCGGGGCTTTTGAGCAAGCGGCACTGGCAGACGCTCTCGCGCTATCCGCGGCTGCGCGCCGGCAGCGTGGGGATGGCGTCGTGGTCGGGAACCATGTTCGAATATCTGATGAGCCAGCTCCTGCTGCCCGCGCCGCGCGGGTCGTTCGTGCGCGAGAGCATCGAGTTCGCGCTGCGCGAACAGCGGCGGGTGCTGTTCGGCGGCGCGTGGGGTATCTCGGAAAGCGCATTCTTCGCGTTCGATTCGGAAATGAACTATCAGTACAAGGCCAGCGGCATCCAGAGCCTGTCGCTCAAGCGCTACGGTGAGCAGCCGGCCATCCTGTCGCCCTATTCGACCTTCCTCGCGCTGCCCTTTTGCCCGCGCGAGGCGCTTTCCAATCTGCGGCGGCTGAATGCGCTCGGCGCGCGGGGGAAGTACGGCTTTTATGAGGCTCTCGACTTCACCCCGCCTTACGACGGTGAGGGCGCGCCGGTCTGCGCCTATTTCTCGCACCATCTGGGAATGAGCATCGTCGCGCTGGCCAACGCCGCGTTCGGCGACGTGTTCGTGCGCCGTTTTATGTCCGACGTCCGCATGCGCGCCGGATTGGAGCTGCTCGAGGAGCGTTCCCCGACCGAGCTTCCGCTGCGCGGCGAGCCGCCCAGACGCCGCGAGCGCGAACGGCAGCCCGCCTTCCGCTCCGAACGCGGCGGCGCGACCGACGACATCCTTTCCCCGCATGTGGCGGTGCTTGCGCGCGGTCCGCTGTCGCTCATCGCTACCAGCAGCGGGCATATCGAGCTGCGGCGCGGCAAGCTGTCGGTCAACGTCTGCTTGTACGACCGCTATTCGGCAGCACGCAGCCTGCGTCTGTCGCTGACCGACGGCGCCGAGACGCTGCATCTGTCGCCGCTGGAGGGTTTGCCCGGCGCCGGGCGGCTGTTTGAGGAAAAGGAGGGCGCGGCGGCCTATGTCGCTTACTCCAAGCGCCTGTCGCTTTCTCTGCGCTGCTGGATCCACCCGTCGGAAGAGGCCTTCCTCTTTATGCTCCGGGGCGACGGCGCGCCGGAGCTGCGCGCCGAATTCTCCTTCCTGCCGATGCTGGCGCGGCGGCAGGACTACTTCGCGCACTGCGCGTTCTCCAAGCTGTTCATCGACTGGGAGTACGACAAGTCTTCGCAAACGCTGATTTTCTGCCGCCGTGTGCGCGAGGGGGAGGAAAACGCCTTCTGCGCCGTGCGGCTGCAAAGCGGACGGGCCTTCGGCTATGCCACCTCGCAGGACGGCGGCGACGGCGTGCCGGTAAACCCGCTCTGCCGGCTGACGCTCGATCTGCAGAGCGGAAAAAGCGAATGTGTAATCGTCGCGCTGGGCAAGACGCGGGGAGACGCGCTGCGGGCGGCGCAGAGGGCCGCAGACGGCGCGCCGCCGCATCCGGCCCGCGTTCCCGACGGCGGCAAAACGCAGGCTTTGCAGGACGCGGTCTTTTTCCCGCGCTGTACCGAGCCGGTGTATGCGCCGGGCGGACGGCGGGTGCTGTGGCGGTTCGGCATCTCGGGCGATTATCCGCTCGTCGCGCTGGTTGTCGCGGAGGAAAATCTGCCGCTGCTCAAGGCCTATCTGATGGCCTTCCGCGCGCTGTCGGTCCGCGGCGTGCGCGTGGAGCTGCTGCTGATCACCGAGGAGGACGACCTTTACAACCGCCCGCGCGAGAAGGCGGTCTGGTCGCTCATCAACAGCGTATCCTGCAACGGCTTTATCGGCCGGCGGGGCGGCATTTTCGTCTTCTCGAAGCAGGCGTTCACCGACGCGGATTTCGCCTATATCCGCGCGCACAGCTCTTATTTTTCCGAAATCTATCTCTTTGAGCGCGAGGAGGCTTCGGGGCCGCGCACGCTGCTGCGTCCCATCGTCCGCACCCTGCCCGCGCCGTCCGAGCCGGAAAACGGGGAAGCGGTGCTGTCCGTTGCGGGCGGTTCCTTCACGGCCGACGGCTTCTGTACGGTCAAGCCGCGTGACGGCCGCGCGCCGTACAGCTTCGTCCTTACCGGACATTGCTTCGGCAGCGTGGTCAGCGACGACAGCCTGGGCTATACGTTCTTTGCCAACAGCCGTCTCTGCCGGCTGACGCCGTTCGATACCGACACGACTGTCCTTCCGGCCGGCGAGAAGCTGCTGCTGTTCGTAGGCGAGGACGTTTACGACGCGGCGGCCTGCGCGTCGCGTGTGCAGTACCGGTTCGGCGAGGCGATTTATTCAGGCGTCGCGGGGAACGTGGCGTACACGCTTGAGGTGCTTGTCTGCGAAAAGCTGCCCGTGAAGCTGTACCGCCTGCGCATGGCGGACGGGCAAAGCGTCAAAAGCGCGCTTGTCATCCGTCCGGCTGCGGAGGACGGCAGCGCGCCTGAAGCCTTCCTTTCCTTCCGCGAAGCGGAGGGCTGCGCGGTCTTTTCCGGCGCCTGCTACGGCTTCACCGGCTGCGCAGGCGAAGCCGAGCGGGCGACCGACTTTCTGAAGCTGACGCGCGGCGTCGAAAGCGGGCTGTGCGACGTGATTGCGACCGTCGCGTCGGGGCGCGAGACGGTCTATTTCCTCGGCGGCGCGGCATGCGAGACGGCATGCACCCGCATCGCCGCTATGCTGCGCGCGCCGGGCGCGTTCGAGGCCGAGCGGGAGAAGGCGCTTGCCTTCGCGGCGAAGCTGATTCCGCCGATGCGGCTGCATTCGAAGAGCCTGCCGCTGGATCTGATGTTCAACGGCTTCGTGCCTTATCAGGCGTTTGCATGCCGCTTTTTGGCAAAAAGCGCGTTTTACCAGAGCAGCGGCGCCTACGGTTTCCGCGACCAATTGCAGGACTGTCTGGCGCTCGTCTACGCCGACCCGCAGACCGTGCGCGTCCACCTGCTGCGCTGCTGCGCGCACCAGTACGAGCAGGGCGACGTGATGCACTGGTTCCATCCCTTTAACGGCAGCGGCGTGCGCACGCGCTGCTCGGACGATTACCTGTTCCTGCCCTTCGTGACGGCCGATTATGTGCAGAAAACCGGCGACTGGTCGGTCTTTGAGCCGAAGGTAGCCTATCTCGTATCCGAACCGCTGCGCGAGGGTGAGAACGAGCGGTATGAGCAGCCCGCCCGCAGCGCGCTGCGCGAAAACCTGTATCTGCACTGCATGCGCGCGCTGGCGTATGCCGAGCAGTTCGGTCCGCACGGGCTCTGCCGCATCGGGTCCTGCGACTGGAACGACGCGTTCTCCGCAATGGGCGTCAAGGGTCGAGGCGAAAGCGTGTTCGTCAGCTTTTTCCTTATTCTCACGCTGCGGGCGTTTGAGCCCGTGATGGCGCACTTTGGCGACGAGGAAGCCATTTCCCACTACCGCACGCTGGCCGAAAGCCTGCTCCGTGCGCTCGACGAGCACGCCCTCTGCGGCGACCGCTACGCCCGCGCCTTCTGTGACGACGGCTCGGCCGTCGGCGTGGCGGGCAATGAGGAATGTGAAATCGACCTGCTGGCGCAGTCCTTCGCAGCGATGACGATGGGCAGAACGCCCGAGACCGAACGGGCGATGTTTACCGCCTATGAAAAGCTGTTCGACCGCACGCACGGCATTCTCAGGCTGTTTACGCCCGCGTTTGACAAAACCAGGCAGAAGGTCGGCTATATCCGCAGCTATCCGCCCGGCATCCGAGAGAACGGCGGGCAGTACACCCACGCGGCGGTCTGGGGCGCAAAGGCCTTCTTTTCCATCGGGCGGCCGGATATCGGCCTGCAGCTCATCAATGCGCTCAATCCCGCCGCACGCTGTACGGACCCGGAGGCAGCCGCCGCCTACCGCGGCGAGCCGTATGTCCTCTCGGCGGATATCTACGCTGCGCGCGGGAATGAGGGCCGTGCAGGCTGGAGCTGGTACACCGGCGCGGCTGCGTGGTATTACCGTGTGGTGCTTGAGGACGCGCTCGGCGTGCACTTTTCAGATGGCTTCCTCCGCGTGCGCGTCGAGCCGACGATGGAATACACGCTCGAGTGTGCGTTCCCCGGCGGAAAGCTGCGCATCGTGTCCGCCGCAGGCAGCGAAGTGACGCACAACGGGCGTCCGTGCAGCTTCCCCGTCATACTGGAGGACGGAGAGAACGAGATCACCGTCTCGCCAAGGACTGATGCAAAAGATTTGTAAGAAGTCCTTCTGTCGAATTGACAAACAGCGGAGCGTATGGTAGAATGCAGTCAAAGAAGGATGACAGCGGCTTGAAACGCAGGCTTGCTTATCCTTCTTTTGCGGAGCAGGGAGACAAGTTGAAAAGCTGGATTGTACAAGCCTTTTGCTTTCGGCTTTCACCGCACAACGGGCGAGATCCGAAAACGCAAACGGTTTGAAAAAACTTGAATTGCGTTTCAGGGTCTTTACGAGCTTGTCTTTTTGCATTCTGAAAGGAGCAATGATCAATGAAAAAAATCTTTACTCTGACCGCATTGCCGCTCTGTGCGCTGCTGGCGTTCGGCGCTTGTGCGAACCGTACGGACACGCCGTCCGAGCCGGCCGATCCCTCATCGACGCAAGTGCCCGTGCAGGAGCTTACCGAAGCGCGGGAGCATGCCGGCGCATTGAAAGCGGAGCTGGATGAAATGAATCGGCTGCTTCAAGTTGAACAGACCGAGAAGCAGGCCTTGTCCGACCGTGTTGACGAGCTTGAGGATGCGCTTGCCGCCGCGCTGGAAGGAAAAGAAGGGTCGGAAACGCCGGATAACAACGAAGATGAACCGTTTCTCGAACGCGCGTTGGCTAACGGCGCGACTCTTATATACAGAGCGGGCGTTTCCGACGGACCGGTTTACAGCGAACATCTGGCCGACGAGATGAAGGTCCGCTATGCGGATGGTACGGAGACGGAAATCGGAACCTCTCTTTCGTCGGTTGAGGTCTCGCCGGACGGAACGCGGCTGCTGTACAACCAGGGCTTTACCTGGGAAGGCGCCGGTACGCTTTGGGTGTGTGATTTTGAATCCCGTGAAAAACGGCAGCTTTCGCTCGACGGCCTGCGCGACATGTACACGCCCGCATTCGCCGATTGGCTGGATGACCGGTATATCCTGTTCGTCGAACAGTTCGCGTCCGGTACAACTGTGATGGGCGGCGACCTGTGCGTGTGCGATACGGAGACAGACGCCCTCCTGCGGCTGACCAATACGGCGACGGATGGCTTTCAAATCCGTTCGTTCGAGGTTTTCGGGGACGATTGCGTCGTATTTGACTGTGTGCAGACATCGGATGGGTTCATCGAAGATCAGGCCAATCCCGTGCTTATGACAGACGAGCTGTACGAGCTTATCCGCGATGAAAAGACCGTTGATCTCCGCAGATGAGTAAAAGGAAGCTCGTGCGGTTGACCGCGCTGCTATTCGGCGTATCGCTGCTTCTGGGCGCCTGCTCCGGCAACGGACTGTCGTCCGAGCTGGAGATCATACGAGCCGAGCTGGAAGTTCTGCGGGAGGAGCTGGCCGGAACCAAGGAACGCCTTGCCGAAGCACAGGCGGAAAACCGCGCGCTGGACGACCGCATAACCGATTTGGAGGCGGCGGGCGAATACCCGATCTTCCGGCAGACGCTGGACAACGGCGTCACGCTGATTTACGAGCTGGGCCAGCTTGATGTCGGCTATAATCCTCTCGTTGAACGCCGTGCAAGCCGGCTTTACGTCCGGTATGCCGACGGCGAGCGGCGTCAGGTGGGCGGGGAACGCGGCTTGTCGTCGATTTCGGTCTCGCCGGACGGAACGCGGCTTTTGTACAACGACGGCTTCGCCGGAAACTTTGATGCCGCCGACGGGGCCGAGCCCGGCAGTCTGTATGTGTATGATTTTGATTCGCGCAGAGCTTCGTGGCTGGAACTTGACGGGCTTCGTGAAGGGTATACGCCCGCGTTTGCGGATTGGCTGGACGATCGGTATATCCTGTTTGTCGAGCAGCTTGCGTCCGGCGCGTTCACGGTCGGCGGCGACCTGTGTGTGTATGACACGGAAAACGATACCTTCCGCCGGCTGACCCATACGGCGCGTGAGAACTTTCAGATTCGATCCTTTGAAATTTTCGGGCGCGATTATCTCGTGTTCAACTGTACGCAGTATGATGAGGCGTATATAGGCATGGATTCCCATCCCATACTGGTTATGGCCGAATTGTACGAGCTGATCCGCGACGGCAAAACCGTCGATTTGCGGGAACGCGTGACAGACTCGTAGCAATGGCGGGCTTCGCATCGCTTTCGGCAGACAAAGGACTCCCTTCACAGGGAGTCCTTTTGGCTTGCAGGAAAAAGGGTTCGCCCAAAAGAGCTGCGCAAACAGGACAGGTCGTATGCCCGCCAATTGGAGGGGAAGGCTTTGTCTGTTTCAGCTCTTGCGGCCTGTGGGCCGCGTTTTTTGATATTTCCGTTCCGGGCGCCGAGAAAAGGAATTTCGCCTCTGCGGCGGACGGCCGCGGACGCCGCCCCTCGGCTTCCCACAAAGCGCGCAAGCCCTGACCCCGCAGTTTTGCGCAAATTGCCGGTTGAGCTCACCCTTCTCGAAAGTCTGAAAGGACTCCCTGTGAAGGGAGTCCTTTTGCCGGTTAAAAGCTGCCGTATAAAGTCTCGGTGATTCTGCGCGCTTCCTCGGAAAACTCGATCGTGTGCAGGTAATCCCTGACTTTGATCTCTGTGATCTCGACCGGGACGCAGGGGCTTTCCGTCACCCATTGCCAGCTGTCGACCCGGCGGAAGGCGTCGGCCTTCACCTTGTAAACGTAACCTGTGCCGTTGGGGTCGACCGAGCCGTAAATCAGTTTTGTTTTGACGTTTTCGCCGGAAATTTCGCAGGAAAAATCCCGTCTGCCCTGTGGGTTGTCCGGGTACCAGCGGATGGGAAGGGCGAATGGGATCACCCACTCCGGCTTCTCTGCCGCATACAGCGCAAACAGGGACTCCGTATCCTTTGCGCCCCGGGCCTGCTGCGGGACGAGCGTTTCAAATCTGTATGGGCTTCCGTGATACAAATACTGGGGTGATGTCATGCTTCCTTCATCCTTTCGTATGTTATTTATATATAATACAAATATTTTTTTTGCTTGTCAACAGCAAATTGCAATAATTATATAAAAACCGCTTAACGGACGGATGGAACGCGCGCCGTCCGGCCATACTAAGAGAAGCGAAGAACCGATCAAAACCGATTTTGGAAAGGAATGCATAAAACCATGAAAAAAATCATCGCGTCCCTGGCCGCCGTTGCGCTTGCTGCGGCGCTTTGCTGTGCGTTCGTCTCTGCTGCGGAAACGAGCGGCACGGGACCGGCCGACACCAACGTCGCGCAGGGCAAGACGTACACGACGACCACCGCCGCTTACGGCGATGACGAGAACGCATTTTATCTGGATGAAGCCGGCATCAAGCTGACCGACGGCATCATCGGCGACAAAGTGCCGTGGAGCGCCGACGCATATGTCAAGCTGGCGAAGGCCGCCGAAGGTACGGATGCCTTCAGCTCCGTCGTGATCGACCTGGAGCAGATTTACACCCTCAGCCGCTTTGCGGTCAACTATTATGCCGGCGAAAACGGCGGCGTCTATTATCCGCTGGATGTAAAGGTCTATATCAGCGACGACAAAACGACATGGACGCCTGTCGCCGGCACGCTGACCGGACTGGGTGAGACGGGAGAGGGCGGCCTCGGCACCAAGCCGGAGGGCGAGTATTACGGTGAGGCGATATTTGACCCGTCCGTCGAAGTGACCGCGCGTTATCTCAAATTCGAGCTGCATCCTTCGCAGCGCGAGGGCGGGGCGTATAACGATATCTATGTTTCCGAACTTCAGGCGTTCGGCACTTCGGCGGCCGGCGACTCGAGCAGCGCGGCAAGCGATACGTCGTCCACGCCGCCTACGGCGGACCGTGGCTTTTTCGCCGCCGCAGTGCTGGCGTTCGTTGCGGTAACGGGCGCGGCCGCTATCATCGGCAAGCGCGCCTGACGCGCGCCGGCCTTTTCGGACGCGCCGCCGGTAAAGCGGGGAGTCGCGGCGTTTTGCGTGGAATTTCCCATAAGGCAAGCCGCCATTCCTCCAAATCCCCCATGTCCGCACAGCGGGTGTGGGGGATTTGCGCAAAACGGAACTTGTTTTATCGTGCGCCGCTTTTCCTCCAATGCCCGACGCCGGCTTTGCCGGCGTCGGGCATAAAAAAGGGGGGAAAGGTCGAAGGGATTAGTCAGCGGGTGACTTTGCCGACTTCTTTTTTTCTTTAGGCTTTCTGCCCATCTTTTCTCTACGCCCAACGCCCGCACAGCGGGCGTTGGGCGTAAAAAGGCATAATGCTATCCGGAAATTTTAAATATATATGCCTAACGCCGGCTTTGTCGGCGTTAGGCATAGGGAGTATACGAAAGTTTGCGATTCCGCTTTTCTTTTTCGAGCATCGTCCCGCTGTGCGGGACGATGCTCGAATTCAAAGGATGACACAGTAAACGGGTTTATGTGTATGTCCAACACCCGCGTAGCGGGCGTTGGGCATTCGCGCAAAGCGGAACTTATAAAACAACGTTATTTTCATTCTATGCCGTACGCCGGCTTTGCCGGCGTAGAACATACAAAGGGGATGGCGCTGAATTGGGTGGAATGTTGGTTGGTTTTGGTTGCGTTGCTTACTCTTTTATGCCCCACGCCGGCTTTGCCGGCGTGGGGCATAAAAGAGAGAAAGAGCCGAAGGGATTAGGTAGCGGGTGACTTTACCGACTTCTTTTTTTCTTTAAGCTTCTTGCTCGTCTTTTCTCTACGCCAACGCCCGCTGTGCGGGCGTCGGGCATAAAAAAGGGGGGGGAAAGCCGAAGGGATTAAGTGCGGATTGCTTTGCTGGCTTCTTTATTTCTTTAGGCTTTTTGCTTATTTCTCTTCTGTCCGCCACGCCCGCTATGCGGGCGTGGGGCATTTGAGGGAATGGCGGCTTGCCCTATAAAGAGCGAAGCGGAAACCGCAAGTCCCTTTCGGCAGCCCTCCGGCGCCGACTTACCGGAATTTTACCGGTCGGGCCGTCCTGCCGGACAACGGACAGCGTGCTGCTGACCGCTTTGCACGCCGGTACGACCTGCGCCGGTGCGCGGCGGAAACGTTTGTCCCGGATATGCCTTCCTTCCATATCTGCGGGGCGGTTCGGGACTGACATGGCGGCCGTTTTGCCGGCCCCTTCCCCGAGGTCTTGGGAAAGGACCGTGGCTCCGAGCGCATGCGGGGCTTTCTTGTATGACCACTTGATTTCTGCCGGAATATAATATATAATAAAATGGCCGTAATTAAAATACGTGCGGAAGAACAGCCCGTCTGCCGGCCGTTCTGTTTGGAAACAGACGCGGCGGTGCGCGGTTTTTTTCGGTTTTGCGGCATTTCTTACGGATAAGAGGGAGCGTGAGGAGGCTTTGCGCATTATGGCGATCACGGCGGCGGTGCGGTCACAGCCGCTGCCCGCGCCTTTCGTTACCGCCGCACGGCGGGTGGACGTGCTGACCGAGGCGGTCATCACCGTCGAGACCGACGAGGGGATTTCCGGCTGCTGCGGCGCGCCGGATACGGCGGCCGTCACCGGCGACACGCCCGGGTCGGCCGTTTACGCGGCAGAGCATATTTTTGCACCGCTGCTGGTCGGGCGCGAGCTGACGGCGGACGTCTCCGAGTGCTGCGAGAAGGCGCTTTACGGCAACCCGGGCGCGAAGGCAGCGCTGGATGTGGCCGTCCACCGTGCGCTGGCCGCTTCGCGCGGGGTTCCGCTGTGCGCGCTGCTCGGCGGCCGGCCGCACGAGCTGACAACCGATCTGACCATCAGCGCGGGCGCGCCGTCCGATGTGGCTTCGCGGGCCGCAGACGCATACGCGAACGGGTTTCCGATATTGAAAATCAAGCTCGGCACCGACATTGAGGCTGACCTGCAAACGCTGCGCGAGCTGAAAGCGGCGCTGCCGCCCGACGCCTGTCTGCGGCTGGACGCGAATCAGGGCTGGACGTCCGCGCAGGCGCTGCGTGCGGCCGGGCTTTGCGTTTCGCTCGGTTTGAATATCGATTTTCTGGAGCAGCCGACGCCCTGCGCCGACCTGCGGGCGCTGGCCGAGGTCACGCGCGGCACCGAGCTGCGCGTATTGGCCGACGAATCGGCGCGCGACCTTGCGTCCGTCCGGCGGATTGCCGAGACGGGCAGCGCGGATATGGTCAGCATCAAGCTGTTCAAATGCGGCGGACTGCGCCGTGCGCGCGAAATTGCGGATTACTGCGCGCCGGCGGGAATCGGCGTTGTGATGAGCTGTATGCTTGAGGGCGCCGAGTGCACGGCAGCGGCCGCGCACTTTGCGGCGGCTGCGGGCATCGAGCGGCTGGATCTGGACGCGCCGCTGCTCTGCGGTCAGACGCTTGCTTCCGATGTGGCGTTCGACGGCTGCCGGATTCGGTTCCTGTCCTGAATCGCGGCGATTGCTCCGACGGGGCGGTCTCCCGCCGCCGGAATGCGCCGGGGATTCGCCGTTTCCTATCCTTTTTCGGAACCCCGAAAGGCGGCTGCGCTGCGGCGGAGCCGTATCGGCTGCGGCATCGCAGTTGCTCCAAGACGGATTTTATCCAATGATCTCATTTTGGGAGTGTGCGGAATGATCGACGAAAAATATCTCACCGAACACACATCGGTCCTCGTCTGCGCAGCGGACGGGACGGTGCGCTTTGCGCATAACGAAAACAGGGTGCGGAAAAGCGCCTCGCTCATCAAGCTGTTCATTGCCGAAGCCGCGCTGTGCAGCGGGCTTCCGCTTTCCGGCCGGCTCGAGGTGCCGAAGAAAGCTTATCTCGGCAACAGCATCCTGTCCGAACTTAAGCAGCCCGAGGTTACGCTCTACGAGGCGCTGGCCGCGATGCTCGCGTGCAGCGACAACACGGCCACCAATCTGCTTATTGCTTATCTCGGCGGATTTGAGGCTCTCAACGCCGCTTTCCGCAGCTTCGGCGCGGTACAGACGGCGGTCAACCGCAAAATGCTCGATTTCAAGGCGGCCGAGGCGGGGCGGGACAACACGACCACTGCCGCCGACTGCGTTGCCTGTCTGCGCCGGCTCTGTGCCGACCCGAAAGCGAGGGAGCTTCTCTCGATGCAGAAGGATCGTGAGCGGCTGATGCGCTATATCCTTTGCGACGTGGGTTTTATGGGCAAGAGCGGGGATATCGAAGGCGTGTTCCACGATGCGGGCGCGTTTGCCGATAAAAACGGGAAAACGGTTTTCGCGGCTGTTCTCACCGAGCAGACCGAGCGCAGCACGGCCAAACGTCTTGCCGGCCAGGTCGGCCTGCTGGCCTACGGCGCGCCGCGCGCGGTCGTTGCAGGGCCGACCGGCTGAATCCGGTTGCCGCTGTAAGGGATTCTGCGCAAATTGGGACCGTCTGCCGGACGGCTGCTTCTGCGTCGCAGCGGCTTTGTGCCTCTTGAGGCTGATTTGGAGGGAACCATATGGCCCCTTTTTCTTTCAATAGCGCACGATTGTGCGGCTGAAACGCAGTCAAACTGTAAGGCAAAAAAACTTTACATAATCCAACAATTCTGACTATGCACGGCAAAGCCTCGCGCAAACGGATTCTGCCAGGTTCCTGTACGGGTTTGAATTGCGTTTCAGCATACAGCATCCGACCTGCGGGAATGTCCGCTGCGCAACTTTTAATGCCATTGTCGAAAAATAGAGAAAAAATCAAACGACGCACGGCAATGCCGTGCGGAAAGGACACCGATTATGGAATCGATCGTATCACGGCAGGCGTCTGCCGCAGAGCGGCTGCGGACGCATTTGTACCGGCACCGCAACCCGTATCTGCTCGCCCTACTGCTGCTCGCGCTCTGTATCCTTCCGCTGGCGATGGTGCCGATGCCCAAAGGGCATGATATCCTCTTCCACCTCAACCGCATCGACGCACTTGCGGCCGAAATGGAGGCCGGGAACATTCCCGCGCGCATCTACCACACGGTTTACGGCGGCGTCGGCTACGCGAGCGGCCTGTTTTACGGTGATTGGCTGCTGTATATCCCGGCGCTGCTGGTCACGGCGGGTGTGGGCGTGGTGACGGCGTACAAGCTCAACATCATGTTTGTCACCGTACTTACCTTGTTTGTCGCATATTTTTGCGCACGGTCGGCGTTCGGCGACAGCCGGAGCGCGTTGACAGCGGCGGTGACCTACGGATTTTCGGGCTATTTTGCCATCGATACCTACACGCGGGCGGCCGTCGGGGAAATGACGGCGTTCGCGTTCGTGCCGCTGGTCTTTCTCGGACTGTGGACTATCCTCTGCGGCGACCGGAAAAAGTGGCTCTGCCTGCCGGTGGGGCTGACCTTCCTGCTCGTTTCGCATGTGCTTTCGGCCTTCATCGCGGTACTGCTGTGTGCTGTTTTCTTCCTCTGCTACCTCGGCCGCGTCATTCGGGAGCCGCGCCGGCTGCTGTATATCGGGTATTCGGTGCTCGCGTTCGCGGTGCTGTCGGCCTCTTTTCTGTTTCCGATGCTTGAGCAGATGGCGAGTACGACTTTCTTGTCCACCGACGGGACAAGCGCGACCTATTACGGCACGCTTACGCAGCGTTCGCTGCCGTGGTGGGCGGCGGTGTTCGATTTCAACACGCGGCTCGATTACAAAACGGCCGCCTTCGGCTTTTGGATTCCCAACGGGCTGGGGATGGCCTTCGTCGTGATGCTGGCTGCGTTTTTCCGCTATATTACACGCATCCGCGAAAAGAAAAACCTGTTCGTTTTTCTGTATTTCTCGGTTTTCCTCCTGTTGATGACGACCGAGCTGTTTCCATGGTCCTATTTTCAATCTGTTTGCGGGACCATGCAGTTTCCGTGGCGGCTTCTGCTGTTCGCGACCTTCTTTATGGCGCTGTTCGCAGGACAGTTCGTCAAGCAGGCGCCTACGAAAAACGTTTCGGCGGTTTTCTGCACGCTGTTCGTCTGCTGTTCGCTGTTTTCGTATGTTTCAACGGCGAGCGTCTCGATCCTGAATTATGCCAATTATGCTGCAAACGGGACGGAAATTACCTATAATTACAAGGATAACATCGGTGCGGGCGAATATCTCCCCTCTTTGGATATGAAGCCTGCGACCTACCGTTCGCTTCTGTACAACCGTCGGGACAGGGTGACGACGAACAATTCTTCTCTCGGTACGCTGACAGCCGAGCGCGGACATGGAAGCGTAAGCGTCGCTTTTGCGGATAACGATCGTGTCGATACGTACATAGACGTGCCGCTGCTTATGTATAAAGGCTATTCCGCCCGCGCCACGCTTGCGGACGGCAGCGCAGTCGACCTGCCGGTCGCTTACGGGGAGAACAATCTCGTCCGCGTGTACCTACAGGGTGTTTCCTCCGGCACGGTTACGGTCTGGTATGAGGGAACGGCTGTGCAGCGCGTGTCGTTTATCGTTACCGTCGCCGGCTTTTTGCTGCTGCTCGTGAGCGGAATCGTATACTTTGCCGTCCAAAAGCGCCGGAACGGCAAAGACGCCTGCGCCGGCACAGGCGCCTCGCCGGCGCTCGGTGAGGCATCGGCCGGCGATCAGCCGGCAATCAGTTCGGAAACGGTGACGAAGGAATAGCCCCGGTCGATCAGCTCGGGCAGGATGATTTCCAGCGCTTCGGCTGTGGGACTGTTCCCGTAAACATTGTCGTGGAACAATACGATATCGCCGAACTTTACGTCCTGTAAAACCGTCTGCACCACGCTCTCCACCGGCGGAGAGGCCCAGTCGCGCGTGTCCATCCGCCACGACCACAGCACACATTTATAGCCGGCTTCGCATATGCTTTCTATCATGGAGCCGCTGATGTTTCCGCCCGGCGGGCGGAAAAGCACCGGCGAATAATCAAAGGTGCTTTCCAGCAGCTCGGACGTTTTGGCAGCCTCCTCCAGCAGTGTTTCGCTGCTTCCGCTGCGCAGCGGGTGCGTGTAGGTATGGTTGCCGATCTCGTGGCCGTCGTCGATGATGCGGCGGACGACAGATTCGTTGCCGGCAATGTTCCTGCCGATGACGAAGAAGGTGCCCTTGGCGCCGTATTTCTCCAGCACGTCGAGCACCTTGGCCGTCTGTTCGGGGTGCGGCCCGTCGTCAAACGTCAGCGCGACGACCTTTCCGCTTTTGGGGTTTTCGGAAAAGACCATCCCCTTTTCCTTATAATAATCCAGCTCCGCCGAGGTTGACTGCGGCACGCACAGCTCGTCTACGCGCCCGAAGCGGTAGCCTTCGTTCTTGAGCGTGACGATGACGTCCTCTAAAATTGCGGCGTTGGTCGCCGAGGTCGGGTGCAGCAGCATCACCATCCCGTTGTGGACATTGGCAAGGATCTTTTCCTTTGCCTGTTGCGGGTCGGGCTGCTTGTTGTTGTCCCAGTCGGCATAAGCGAAGGACCAGAATACCGGCGTCAGTCCCAGCCGCGCGCAGTTCTGGAGCGTCAGCTCGGTGAACGCGCCCTCCGGCGGGCGGAACAGCTTGCTCATCGTATATCCGGTGTATTCGGTGTAGAGCGCTTCAAGGTCGGTGATTTCCTTTTCGAACGCTTCAAACGGCATATTCGACATGTTCTTGTGCGAATAAGAATGGTTGCCGACCAGATGTCCTTCCTCGTTCATCCGTTTGACCAAGTCGGTGTTGGTTTTGACAAGATTGGGCAGGATAAAGAAGGTGCCCGGCACCTCCTGCCGTTTGAGGATGTCCAGCGTTTTTTCGACGTTGCCGTTTTCATAGCCGGCGTCAAAGGTCAGGTAAATCACCTTTTCCTCGCTGTCGCCGAGATAAACGCATCCGTATTTGTCAATGAACGTTTCGCCGCCGTACACTTCGGGCTGCTTGTGCTCGGAGTTGGGCTTGAAATACCAGCCCGGCGCCGTTGCAGCCGCCGCGTTCGATACGAAAGCGAGCGTCAGAAGCAGCGACAGGATCACGGTTTTGGTTGTTTTTTTGATGTTTCATCATCTCCTCCCAAGGTTTAGTGTTTCCGCTTGCGGCTTTGTTTACAGCTTGAAAAAAATTCATTTTTTAATGTATCGCTATATATATTTGTTGTTTTATACTTGTATTTGATGAAAATGTTGAAAAGATTTTCAGCCGTCATCCGCTTTTGCGAATAACGTCCCGGGTTTGGCCCGGGGAAATATGCCGTACAATATCTATTTCTTATACATCCAAAGGGGTTTGCAGCCCGAGGCAATCGCCGCAGTTGGCAAAACGGTCTGAAACCGTTTTGTCAGGGAATCGTATTGGATTTATAATCATGTTTCGGCAGACGCAAAATTTCATCAAAACAAATTTGGTACGCATGATATATTTTTTGCGGCTTTGCTGCGGCAATACGGACAGAAATTGAAAAATTTTTCGCAAAAACGTTCCGTGTTTTCGCAATCAGGCATGCCGGCTGAAGGGGGCGTAAAGGCTTCCCCGCACAATTTACGGCTGGAGCCTTGAGGGCACGCCTGCCTGCAGCATTTCCGTCATTCGTCACAAAAATATTTCGTAACAGGATTCACTATACGTGTGTATTTTTGTTTGGACCGATGAAAAATCTGACGGCTCAATTGCGCCTTCAGATTTATGCGGGGAAGCCTTAAAAAACGCGCCGCAGCGGACAGCGGTTCGTATCCGCTGCGATTTCCGGCAGCCGCGCATCCTGCGTTTTATCATCGTCTGCATTCATATTGAATCAAAAAGGAGAAAGCAAAATGATTGTTTGCGTCCCGTCCGCCGTCCTCTACCGCTATCCCGATGCGAAAAGCGAAATGACCGACGAACTGCTTTTCGGTACCGTCTGCGAGGTGCTGGATACCGTGGATGATTACTGCCGTATCGAAACCGACTACGGCTACCGCGGCTATCTGCGCCGCTCGGACCTCTGCGCGGGTGAGCAGCAGCCGTCGCGCGTCGTCTGCGTGCCCTGCGCGGACCTGCTGTACACGCCCGAATACCGTCGCGCGCCGCGGATGACGCTGCCGATGGGCAGTGTGGTTGACGCTGCCTGTTCCAAGATAGAGCCGCGATACGCGTTCGTCTATCTGCCCGATAAGACCGTCTGCTGTATCCGGAAGGAAGCGCTTGCGCCGCTGCCTGTGCCGATGGGCGAGCGGGAGACGCGGGAAGCCGTCGTGCGTACCGCGCAGTCCTATCTCGGGACGCAGTACCGCTGGGGCGGCAAGACCCATGCGGGGGTCGACTGCTCGGGGCTGGCGTTCATGAGCTATCGGATGAGCGGACTGACACTCTATCGCGATGCGGTGATGGAAAAGTCCGGGATTCTGCATGAAATTGATTATGCGCAGGCACAGCCGGGGGATTTGCTGTTCTTCAAGGGACATGTCGCCGTCTATGCCGGCGGCGGCCGGTTCATTCACGCGTCGGCGTCGGCGGGGAAGGTCGTATACGGCAGCATTGAACCGGACGACGAGCTGTATCTGCCTGAGCTGCATAAAAATCTTTTACATACGGGAACGGTATTTTGAATGAAAGAAAACGTATTTGTGCCTGCCGCCGAAATCGAGCGGCAGAAGGCCATCGCGGCCGAGCTGAAGGCGTCCGGCGGCGGGCGGGTTTGGATCAGGACCTTCGGCTGCCAGCAGAACGAAGCGGACAGCGAGAAGCTGCTGGGCATCTGCGGGCTGTGCGGCTATACGCCGGTCGGCGAAGCCGCACAGGCCGATTTGGTCATCATCAACACCTGCGCCATACGCGAGCACGCCGAGCTGCGCGCGCTCTCGGGCGCCGGTCAGCTTAAAAAGCTCAAAGCGGACAGGCCCGACCTGCTCGTCGCCGTCTGCGGCTGCATGGTCGAGCAGGAGCACCGCCGCGCGCAGCTCTTTGCAAGCTATCCCTATGTGGATTTCCTGTTCGGGACGGACAGGCTGCATCTGCTGCCCGAGCTTCTGCTCCGCGCCAAGCGCGAGAAGAAGCGCTTCGCCGTGACCGCGTCGCAGCCGGGCGGGGATTTCGGCGTCATCAGCGAGGGAATGCCGGTACGCCGTACGAGCGCCTACCGCGCGTGGCTGCCGGTGATGTACGGCTGCAACAACTTCTGTACCTATTGCGTGGTGCCTTTCGTCCGCGGGCGAGAGCGCAGCCGCGATACGGAAACGATCCTGCGCGAGGCGCGCGAACTGATCGAAAGCGGCTGCCATGACATCACGCTGCTGGGTCAGAACGTCAACTCCTACGCGGGTGACACGGACTTCCCCGGGCTGATGCGGAAGATTCTGGAATTGCCTGGCGATTTCTGGTTGCGGTTTATGACCAGCCATCCGAAGGACGCGTCCGGGGACCTCGTCGAAGCGATGCGCGAAAGCGATAAGGCGGCTCGCCACTTCCATTTGCCGGTGCAGTCGGGCAGCGACCGCATTTTAGCGCGGATGAATCGGCGCTATACCGCCTCGGAATATCTGGAGAAGGTCGCGTACATCCGTGAGCGCCTGCCCGACGCGGCCATTACCAGCGACGTCATCTGCGGGTTCCCGGGCGAAACGGAGGCTGATTTTGAGCAGACTGTCGAGCTGGTCGGGCGCGCGGGATTTGACATGCTCTACACCTTCGTCTATTCACCGCGCGTCGGCAGTGCTGCGGCGAAAATGGAGGGTCAGATCCCGCATGAGGAGAAGGTCCGGCGGTTTGAACGCCTCTCGGCGTTCCAGAACGAGCGCGCCGCAGCCATTAACGCCTCCTACGTCGGGAAAACGCTGCGCGTTCTCTCCGATGGGGAGGAGAACGGTATATATTCGGGCCGATGCTCGCAGAATAAGATTGTAACCTTCGACCGCGCGGTCGCGCCGGGCAGCTTTGCGCAGGTGGAGATCACCGGCGCACAGGCCTATGCGCTTTCGGGCGTCGTAAGGGAATGATATAAGAAAAAATAAACAGAAAAGGTTGAGTGGAACAATGACGGACAAAATGACAAGCCTCGTAAACGACTTGGGCGAAGAACTGCGTGAGAGCGGGCAGGTGAAGGAATACCTCGCCGCGCGCGACGCTTATGCTTCCGACCGCGCCATCAGTGAAAAGGTGGCCGAATACAACGTGCAGCGCATGGTGTATGAGCAGGAGAGCGCCAAGGATGAAAAGGACACGCTGCTGCTGGACCAGATCCGGATGCGGATGGACGCGCTTTATGAAGAGATCACCGAAAACGCCGTAATGAAGCGTTATGTCGCCGCCGAGGACGGGGTCAACGCGCTTTTCGGCGAAATCAACCGGGTGCTGCAAAGCTTCGTGATCCCCGAGGAAGAGCATAGCTGCGGCGGCGATTGCGGTCACTGCGCCGGCTGTCATTAAAATTGAAAGATAGAAAATACGAGGGGAGAGATTCGATATGGCCGTTTCGCCGATGATACAGCAGTATTTTGCGATCAAAAGGGAATATTCCGACTGCATCCTGCTTTTTCGGGTGGGTGATTTTTACGAAATGTTTTACGACGATGCCATCACCGCCTCACAGGCCCTCGAGCTGGTGCTGACCGGCAAGGACTGTGGCGACGGAGAGCGCGCGCCGATGTGCGGCGTGCCGTACCATGCGGTGGAGGGGTACATTTCCAAGCTCGTCACGAAGGGATTCCGTGTAGCCGTCTGCGAGCAGTTGGAGGACCCGGCGCAGGCAAAGGGCCTCGTCAAGCGCGACGTGGTGCGCGTGGTTACGCCCGGCACGGTGACCGAGGGCTCCTTCCTTGCCGCAGACAGAAACAACTATATCTGCTCGCTTTATTACGAGAACGGGCGCTACGGCGCCGCATATGCGGATATATCGACCGGCGCGCTGTACGCGACCGATCTGCCCACCGAGGACGTCAAGAGCGCGCTGCTCTCGTCGCTGACCTCCTATGCGCCCAGCGAGATCGTCACCGACGGCACCCTGGATGAGGATGTGCTCGCTTATCTGAAGGACCGCTTCGGCACGCTGGTCACGCAGGTGGACAAGTCTGAGTACGACTACGAGAAGGCGGAGAAGGAGATCGCCTCCCTTTCCGCGGATGACGACAGCACCGAGCACGGGCCGCTCTGCCTGCGTGCGGCGGGTGCGCTGATTGCCTATCTGCGCCGCACACAGAAGGACACAGTGGCCTATCTGCGGCATATCCATTTCTATTCCGATACCAAATATCTGTCGATGGATGCTTTTACAAAGCGAAGCCTGGAGCTGACCGAATCGATTTCCAATCGGGATAAACGCGGGAGTCTGCTGGGCGCCATCGACAGTACAGGCTCTGCGCCGGGCGCGCGGCTGCTGCGCAAGTGGGTGCTGAACCCGCTGCTGGATGTAGAGCAGATTTCCGCCCGGCAGGATGCGGTGGAGGAGCTGAAGGACAATACGGTCGTCCGCAAGGAGCTGTACCGCCTTCTCCGCCTGATTATTGATATGGAACGGATGACCACGCGAATCATCTACAACACCGCCGGCGCGGGTGATTTGAAGCTGCTGGAAAAGACGCTGCGGGTGATCCCCGAGGTCAAGGAGCAGCTTGCGCAGCTTCGCTGCGGAACGCTTCGGGGTCTCGACGAGTCGCTCGAGCTGCTGACCGATGTTGCGGACAGCATCGGCAACACGATTAAGGAGGAGCCCGCCGGAACGCTCAAAGAGGGCGGCATCATCCGCAACGGCGCCAACGAAGTCGTCGACGAGCTGCGGCTGATGGTGCTGGACGGCAAGGAGTGGCTGGCCAAGATCGAGCAGCTTGAGAAGGAGCGCACCGGCATCCGCACATTGAAGGTCGGCTACAACAAGGTGTTCGGCTATTACATAGAGGTGTCCAAGTCGTTTGCCGGCTCTGTGCCGGGCAACTATATCCGCCGGCAGACGCTGGCCAACAGCGAGCGCTACGTCACCGACGAACTTAAGGATATGGAGAGCCGCATTCTCAGCGCGAAGGAACGGCTGTATGCGCTGGAATACGAGATTTTCCAGAAGCTGCGCGAGGTGATTCTTCAGTCGGCCGACCGTATCAAGAAAGCCGCGGCCATCCTTGCCGAACTGGATGTATACACCTCCTTCGCGACGACGGCGGCCGATATGAATATGGTCCGGCCGGTCGTGGATGAGTCGGATGTCCTTTCGATCACGGAAGGCCGCCACATCGTTGTCGAAAAACATCTGAAAAAGACGTATTTCGTCCCCAACGACTGCGCGTTCAATGAGGAAAGCGAACGCCTGCTGCTGATTACCGGCCCGAATATGGCGGGAAAATCCACATATATGCGGCAGGTGGCGCTTATCGTGCTGCTGGCGCAGATCGGGTCGTTCGTGCCCGCGTCGAAGGCGCATATCGGTTTGGCGGATAAAATATTCACCCGTGTCGGCGCGTCGGACGATCTGGCGGGCGGCAACTCGACTTTCATGCTTGAGATGAGCGAGGTCGCCACCATCCTGCGCAGCGCCACGAAGCGGTCGCTGATCGTGTATGATGAAATCGGACGCGGCACTTCGACCTTCGACGGGATGAGCATCGCGCGTGCGGTCATTGAATATACGGTCGGTCATATCGGCGCGCGGACGTTGTTCGCTACGCATTATCACGAGCTGACAGCGCTGGAGGGCGAGTGCGCAGGCGTGGTCAATTACAACATCGCAGCCAAGAAGCGGGGCAGCGAGATCATATTCCTGCGCAAGATTGTGCGCGGTGCGGCCGATGAAAGCTATGGTATCGAAGTGGCCGCACTGGCCGGAGTACCGAAGGAGGTCGTCGGACGCGCGCGGGAGATTTTGTCGGAGATTGAATCGGTCGGCGGCCGCGTTTCCGAAAAGCCGGCTGCGGCGCCGGCGCCCACGGCGGCTGAGCAGGAGCTTTGCGACAGACTGCGGGCGCTCAATGTCGAGACCATCACGCCGATCGAAGCGATGTCGATTCTTTACGAGCTGAAAAATGCTTCGGCTGCCGCGGAATGAGAAAAACATAGCGTAAAAATTGCACATGCAGAGAACGGAAGTATACCCATTTTACGTCCGAATTCGGCTTGAAAGCGAGAACCAAACCTTTTAGCGGCCTTTGGCGAAACGGCCGAATTTGATTCATTTTTTGCGCCGCGGGCTTAGCGGCAGAATGGAGATTACTATGGCGAGGATCAACCTGCTTGACGCGCAGAGCGCGAATATGATCGCAGCCGGCGAGGTGGTTGAGCGGCCGGCGAGCGCACTCAAGGAACTGGTGGAAAACGCGCTGGATGCGCACGCACGCAAGCTCCGCATCGATGTCCGCAGCGGCGGCCGTGAGCAGATTGCGGTCACCGACAACGGCGACGGCATGGAGATGGAGGACATGCCCCGCAGCGTACTGCGCCATGCGACCAGCAAGATCAAAACCGGCGCCGATATTGACGGCGTGCAGACGCTGGGCTTCCGCGGCGAGGCACTGGCGGCCATCGCCGCCGTCTCTCGCTTACAGATTGTCTCGCGTCAGCGCGGTGCGGATTCGGGCTATCTTTTTGAAATCTGCGACGGGCAAAGCAAGCTCAGCGAGGTCGGCTGCCCTTACGGCACGACGGTGCTGGTGGAGGACCTGTTTTTCAATACCCCGGCGCGCCGGAAGTTTCTCAAGCGCGACGGCAGCGAAGCTGCCGCCTGCACGGCCGCTGCGGCTAAGCTGGCGCTTTCGCATCCGGAGGTTTCCGTCGAGATGCTTATAGACGGTACGGAAAAGTTCCGCACCGCGGGCGACGGCGACCTGTACAGCGCCATTTATGCCATATATGGGCGCAATGTTGCCAAGACGATGGTGCCGGTGGAATACTACCTTGACGGCATCGGCGTAGAGGGCTTCGTTTCGCTGCCGGAGGCGGCGCGCGGCAGCCGCACAATGCAGCTCTATTTTGTCAACCGCCGGTCTGTAAATTCCAAGACGCTCGCTGCGGCTGTTGAGGAGGCGTTCCGTTCGTTTCTGCCGGTCAAGCGCTTCCCCGCCGCCGTGCTGACGGTCAGCATTGACCCGCGGCAGACCGATGTCAATGTGCATCCGGCAAAGACCGAGATCAAGTTTGCCGATGAAAAGAAAGTGTTCTCCGCCGTGTATTACGGCGTGAAGAATTCGCTGGCCTGCCTGCAGACGCCTTCCGCTGCGGAAGCTCCTGCTCCCGGCCCCGTTTCCGTTCCCGTGCGGGAAACGGTCCCGCCGGCGGCGCCGGAACATGCGCCGGTTCCCGAGTCGGCGCGGCCTGCGGAGTCCGGGCGGGAATATACCGTGTTTTCCGCCTCCAGCGTCACCTCTCCCGACGAGCTGTTCGACGAGGGAACGGATGACCTTCCGCTTGCGTCTCCGCCGACGGGCAGGCTGTTCGACGTGCCGGTGCCCGACCCGGAATTTGAGGTGCTGTCGGACCCGGAACCCGCGATGCTGCCTGAGCTGTCCGCCGGCCCCGCTTACCGCTATGTCGGAGAGCTGTATGATGCGTTCCTGATTGCCGAAACGCTTGATACGGTCTATATCATTGACAAACACGCGCTGCATGAGCGTATTCTTTATGAAAAGCTCGCCGCGCATAAGGAAACGAACGCTCAGTGGCTCCTGACGGGCGTGCCTGTCACGCTGACAGACGAGCAGACGCGCGTATTGGAGGAGCATGCCGCGCTGCTGAGCGAATACGGCTTCGTGATCGAGCCGTTCGGCGACGGCGTGATTGTGCGTGCGGTCCCGGGCGCACTGGCCGACACGGCTGATCTGCCGGCACTTTTGGAGCAGTTTGCCGCTGAACTGACGACCGGCAATGCCATTCCCTTTGCGCAGCGCTGCGACCGCGCGCTGTTCACCATTGCGTGCAAAGCCTCGCTTAAGGCGGGCGTACATAACGCGCCGGTGCACAACGAGTGGCTGATCGAGCGGTTCTTTGAATCGGCTACGGTGCGCTATTGCCCGCACGGCCGGCCTGTGAGCCACGCGCTGCCGAAGCGCGAGATCGAAAAATATTTTGACAGATAAGGAAAACAGTATGGGTACCTTTGACTGTATTACGACCGAAGGCCGCGCGCGCCGCGGGCGGCTGCACACCGTCCACGGGGACATCGAGACGCCGGTTTTTATGAACGTCGGCACCTCTGCGGCCATCAAGGGGGCCGTCTCGACCGATGATCTGCGGGAAATTCATTGCCAGGTGGAGCTTTCCAACACCTATCACCTCCATGTCCGGCCGGGCGAGGATTTGATCTATAAGCTCGGCGGGCTGCACCGCTTCTTCAATTGGGACAGGCCCATCCTGACCGACAGCGGTGGGTTTCAGGTTTTTTCACTTGCACAGCTTCGGAACATCACCGAGGAGGGTGTCGCCTTCGCTTCGCATATGGACGGCGCGCACATCTTTATGTCGCCGGAGAGCAGCATGCAGATTCAGTCCAAGCTGGCTTCGACCATCGCGATGGCGTTCGACGAGTGTCCGTCCTCCGTGGCCGAGCGAAGCTATATTCAGCAGTCCTGTGCGCGGACGGTCCGCTGGCTCTATCGCTGCCGCGACGAAATGGCAAGGCTGAACGGGGAAGAAACGACGATCAACCGGAAGCAGCTGTTGTTCGGCATCAATCAGGGCGGTATTTATGAGGATATCCGCATTGAGAATATGAAGCAGATCGCCGAGCTGGAACTGGACGGCTATGCGATCGGTGGTCTGGCCGTCGGCGAGAGCGCGGAGGAGATGTACCGCATCATTGAGACGGTGGAGCCGTATATGCCTGCTGACCGGCCGCGCTACCTGATGGGCGTGGGAACGCCGGTGAATATCTTGGAGGCGGTCGAGCGCGGTGTGGACTTCTTCGACTGTGTGATGCCGTCGCGCAACGCGCGGCATGGCAATCTGTTCACCTCGGTCGGCTTTCTGAACCTGAATAACCGCAAATACTTCGACGACGCTCGGCCCATTGATCCCGACTGCGGCTGCCCGGCCTGCCGCAGCTATTCGCGCGCATATATCCGGCATCTGTTCAAAGCGCGCGAGCTTTTGGGGATGCGTTTGTGCGTGCTGCACAATCTGTATTTCTACAACCGACTGATGGAGGACATCCGCAGCCATCTCGAGGCCGGGACGTTTTCTGCCTTCAAGCGTGAGCGTGTGCCTGTGCTTGGCCGCCGTGCCGAAGACTGATGTGCCTGATTCCAGAAGCAGGAATGAAGAAGCCGTTTGCTGCGAATCGGGTTGCGTGCGGTATAAGATTGACGCTTGGAGAATGAACCGTTCAAACATCGTGTAAAGCAATCCGCACATCTGTGTGGATTGCGGCGCTCGCTGCCCCCGTCGGGCAGCGATTTTGCTTTGCGGCATCCTGCCGCCGCGCTGCGGCGGTATCCTTTGTGCAATGGAATGCAGACTGCGAGACTATGAAAGCCGGGTCATACAATACGCCGCCCGCTGCTTTGCCGAAGGGTCGGAAGCGTACCGTCCGCTCGTTTCCTTCGCCTCCATACGGAGCAGGACACTTCCGCACATCTGTGCCGCTCCTTTCATACGTCTAAAGGAGGGAGTCCCGATACCTGAACAGCAAGGTACTCTTCCCCAAGCTGCGGATTTGTTTTTCGGCTTTTTTCGCGCAAAGCGGAAGCCAGTCCTCTTTGCGGATGGTTTCATTATGATTTCTACAGTGCAGCATCGGATTCGGAAGCATACATTTAATGAAGCGTGCTTCCTAAAAATCTGCGGATTTATAAAAAAACTGTCGAAATATGACGCTTCTTGTCTTTTTGAATCAAAAATTGTCGCGCCGGAACGAACGTGCGTTCTTTTTTCTGTTGACAAAATTGGAAAATAGTGGTATAATTGTGTCAAACGAGCCAATAAGCATTCCTCAATAGCCCCGTCTGCCGGCCGGTAAACCGGCAGTGCGGCGGCTGCCTTGTTTGGGCCGGCTCGGTCTGCCCCATGCACGCACACGGATGCGGCCTTTGGAACGAAGGCACGCCGTGTACCAAATCAAATAAGAACATTTGTTCATAACACGCGGATCACGCAGGAGAAAGGAACAAAGAAGGATATGGATTATCGGAATTATGCGATCGATCTTCTGAAACGCAAAACGCAGCTTGAAGCGGCGTATGAATCGCTCGGTTATGAGCTGGAAATGCTCGAAAATGAAAAATATTCGGTTTCATCGGCAACCATCTCGCCCGCGCCGGTCAGCGGAACGGGCGGCAACCGATACGAAAATAAGCTGGTGAATCTGATCGTGCTCATCGACGATGCGCGGTTTCGCCGCAAGATTGTTGAGCGTGAATTGAAGATGATTGAGATGGGCTTTTCCGTATTGGATGCGTATAAACGCGATTTGCTGGAAATGCATTATGTCAACAACATCCCCTCGCCGACCGTAGCGGCTATGGAGAAATATTATAAGGAACGCTCGCAGATTTTTGAGGACAAAAAGAAAGCACTTGAAGCGTTTACCAGAGCCGTGTACGGGGTTGTGTTTATTTGACCGGCGCACGGGCCGGCGTAAGATAAAAACCGGCGGCGCAGATATTCTGCGCCGCCGGTTCAAGTGTCGGGGAGAGCGGTCGGCCGTATACAGCCGGAAGGCCGATTTTGCTTTGTTTTCACATAAAAACGAGGAAAAGCCGTATGCGGGAAAAGGTACAGCTGATCGTGTAGGGTCCAAGGCGAGGCCTTCGGGTCTGCTTGCTCCCGGGCGATCCGGGGGGATGGAGGTGCACCGGGCGCATTGCTGTTCCGCCGTATTGGACGTTTTACGGGAGACGGTTTTGCGGTGCGCAAGTCCCTTTCCGGCCGCCGTCCTGCCGTATGCGTGGCAGTCCTGTGCGGCGCTATTCCATCGGAGACGCTTCGCCGGACAGCGTGAAGCTGCCCCTGGAATAGGTCGCGTCCATCAGGTCGGCAACGCCTGCGAGCAGCATGATGATGCCCTGCACACGATAAGGGCGGACGGCGTACACTCCGCGTTCCCCATGCTCTTCTTCATACACCAGATCTGCCGCTAACAGCGGCCGCAGATGATGGTACACCTGCCCGGTTGTACGGAAGCCGCAGCTTTCCACCATTGCGGCGACGTTCATCGGCTTGCGCATAAGCGCAAGCAGCAGCGTAAGCCTGTCCTGATTCCCGATGCAGCGCAGAATCGCTTCGGCCGTGCCGTCTTCGGCCAGCGCAATCAAGTCGTCCGTGCTGACCGCGCTGCGGATCCAGTTGGACTGTCTCCCGCCTGAAGCAAAAACGCCGAGGTAGGTGATGCTGCCGGTTCGGTTTTCCTGCTCTATGGTTCGGTTGAGCGTTTCCATAATCCGGTTGAGCGTCGGATCGGGGTGCGGTTCCCGGACGGGAGCGGAAGGCGGTGTTTTTGCGCCGGTTGCGGAGTGGCCGTCGGTCAGATGCGAGACGGCGGCTTTCAGCATCTCCATCTCCTTTTTCAGATTCTCGAGTTCTTGTTTGACGGTTTCCATGTATTAGCCTCCTCGCGGTTTGAATTGCGTATATACATAATATCATAATTTCTTTGACTTGTCAATGGAAAATTCCGTAAATACGTAAAATATGAAATTCTGTCCGGCGGCAGACGGCAGTAGCGAAACGGCGGTTCGGGCGCTGCGGTGCTCAGGATGAACGCAGGGATTGCGGGAGCGATTGCGGAAAGCATGCGAACAACAGCACTGCGGCGGTGCCGGCGGCGCGTTGTCCCTTGATGCAGCCTGCGGCTGGCTGTAATCTCTTTAGATTTGCAGAAGAATGCAGAGCAAAAACGGAAAATTCCCCGCATAATATGCGGACGGCAAATAAAAAATCGGCTCGAAGCCGATTTCCTGTTTGCGGATTAAAACCGCTTTATGGAAACGTTGTCCCTGTGCTTCCGCATAAAAGCCGTCTCATAAATCTCAGCGCATATATGCGCGTCCGGGCGAATGCGCGTCGCCGTTTTGCAAGAAGCGGTTGGGAGGTTCGCCGTCCCTGGAGGTTTTCCGCAGAACGGCGAGCCTGCACCGGGAACACGCCCCCGCCGTCCTCAGGACGGCGGGGGCGTGTATGCGTACTTCCTTCCCGCTGCGCGGCGTGCAGTGCGTTTGAAGCCGACTTGGCTATGACAGGCGGTCCGGCAGCGGCGGCGCCGTTTTTCGGCTTTCAGAGCGACATCGCCTTGTCCAGCGCGCGCGTGAAATCGGCTTCGCACAAGCCGAGGGCTTCGGCGATTTCGCCGGCACGGGAAAGCGTGTTGTCCTGTACGTGCAGCTTGCTGCTGTGACGGTCGCTGCCAAGGAAAAAGTGGCAGCCTGCACTTTTGGCCGCGCGGAAAAAGCGCGCGTAACCCGAGGATGCAATCCGGTCAGAGGGCAGCTTAGAGAAAACGCTGCCGTTGAGTTCCAGCGCAAGATCCGCTTTGGCGGCGGCCCGGCAGATAAAGAAGAGCGCATCGTCGGTCATATGTGCGAACAGCCTGTCGGCCTCATCGACGGTTTTCCCAATGGGGTACATCGGGTGCGCGATGCCGAGGATGTATTTGGCCAGCGGGTGCATACAGAGCGAATAAAAGCTCTTGACGAGGAAGTCGGCGTGCTTTTCGGGCGTGTCGGCGTCTGTGGGAAGGACAAAGCCCTTCATGTGCGTGTGGGAATGCGGGCAGATGATGTAATCAACGAGCGAGGCGCTGTGCGGCGTGAAGGCGACCACGCCGGCAGCCATCTCCGCCTCGGCCCCCAGCAGGACTTTCAGTCCGGTTTCGCACTCGGCTTCCGCGCGGCGTGCAAGCAGCCGTTCATAATCCTGCGCGGCGTACCAGGGCGAGGCGCCCGCGACCGTTTTTTCCCACGCGTGGTCTGCAAAGCCGATCACCGGCAGGCCGGCTTCGCGGGCGTCGGCGCAGTATTCGGCAATGGAAGCATCCCGCGCGGCGCAGGATGACAGAGCGGTATGGACGTGCAGATCGTAGAGCTGCATCGTCTTAAAAATCGAATTCGGGCAGGCCGGAAACCGGCAGGCTGCTGCCGAGGATCTCCTCGGCTTCCTCGGGTGTGCAGACATTGGATGGCGCTTCGACGGTGAAGTCGTCGATTTTGACGATCGAATAGCTGCCGCTGAACGCAAAATCGAGTGTTCCGGACATTTCAAGCGAGGTGGAGAAGCGCATTTCGATTCCGTTCTTATTCTGCTGCATACTCATCCGGAGAGGGATGGAGATGCGCATGCCGTCCGCGCCGACGCTGAGCGCAAGGTCGGCGTCAAACGCGTTGTCGCTCTGCCGGACTCTGCCCGTGAGCGTGAGGAGGGCGGGCTGCTGTTTGCCGCCTTCGGTCGGTGCAAGCGAGGCGTTCAGTTCTTCACCCTTCAGAGTGAACGAGCCGGTCAGACCGTCGCCGTACGCATCTGCAATATTGAGGGAAGCGTCGACGCCGCTGCTGCTTTCCGTGTAGCGCAGCGTGACATCCGCGTCCTCGGCCTTCAGAGAGGCGGAAAGCAGCTTTTCGCCGCCGTTCCGGGAGCCGTCGGCCGTCAGAGTCAGAAGCTCGGCGCCCTGCTGTGCGGCACGCACGTCCAGCGAGAAGGCCTGCTTTCTGCTGCTCGGGTTGAGCGTGATCAGCTCGCCGGCAACTTCAATGCTATCGTCGCCCGTAAGCGTGAAGGCGGCGGAGAGCTGGCGGCCCTCCTTGAAGGTGCGCGTCAGCTTGAGCGAGATGTCGGGCAGTTCGGACGCGCTTTCGTTGAGCTCGGCAATCGCGTCGTCAATCGCTTCGCGGTATTCGGCTTCGGTCATCGGTTCGCCCGACAGCTCGGTGATAAGGCTATAGGCGTCGCTGCTGTCGCGCAGGTAGGTCAGCGCGCCCGCCAGCGGCGTGATGAGCTGCTCGGCGGTCAGTTCAAGCGTGACGGCGGTGCCGGTTTCCTCCAACTCCCCGCAGACGACGGAGACCTGCTCGGTGGTCAGCGGATAGGACCGCAAAGCGTTCAGCATCGCATCCAGACAGCCGGTCAGCACAGGCTCGATGCGCGTGAGAAGCTGCGTGTTGAGCGAAGCGGAAAGCTCATTTCCCAGATCAATACCCGTCTGCCCGAACAAAGAGGAAATCGGGATCGGCAGCCATTTTTCGCCGAGCGTGTCAGAAAACACATAGGCGTTTTCGCCGGTCATCAGGAGGTCGCAGGCGACTTTTTCGTCCGGCATATCAACGGTCAGATTGCCGCGGAGATCCGCTTTGGAATTGCAGTCCATCGAAAAGGAGAAAGCGGTTCCCGACAGGTCGGCCTGCATGGGGATCGTGAATTTGTCGAGCGAGAAATCCACATTCATCCGCAGCGGCTGTCCGGATGCAAACAGGTCGTACAGCGCCGAGTCCTCAAGCGTTTCGGTGATCCCCGAGGAGACGGGCAGGGCGTAGAACAGTTCCTCCGGCGTGCGGTCGTCGGCCGGCTGGCCGCAGGCGGCGAGCATCAGCACGGGCAGCAGCAAACAGAGGAAGAGGGAAAGCGCTTTTTTCATGGAAATACCCCGTTTCGTAAAATTTTTTATGTGTCATCTCCGAATATGGCGCGCGGCCTGCGGAGAAGAAAATGGTTTTTGGAGCCGGCCCTGCTGCGGCAGAACCGGCGTGGCGCGGACGGAATCGGAACACGGGCGCGTTCCGGCTTATGCGGTTCCCGAATGGATGGGCACGGTATATTTTGCCGGATGGCAGGGAATGCCGGCGGCGCAATCGTCTGACGCTTCGTAGCAGGCTATGCGGCAGACAGTCTTTTTTATTGAAAGAGCCGGTCTTTGCCGTTCGGGAGAAGGACGGAACAGTTTGTCAGGGGATTTTTGGGATACAGCGTTTCCGACGGATTGCGAAAAGCCATGTTCATGACGCGGCGGCGCTGTTTTCCGAACTGCGCAACCGGCTGCGGGGGCTGTTTTCGATGTGCGGTTCCCCGCGCCGTGGAAAAGCAAAAAGCGGAGCGGATTTCCCGCAAGCGCAATTCAAACAGATCCGGTGCGTCTCGCACAGCCGGAGCATCGGAACGTTTTGGCCGGAATTGCTGCGGATGGTTTCCGGTATTCTTTGCATAGAGGTGCGGCCGGGTTGTTCCATACAGCGGAGGCCTGTTCGGCCGAACAGCATACCGTTCCATTTTGCAGACTGCTGAAAAAAGTCACTCCTGAGCCTCGGCTGAGGGCTATTTCCTTTCACAATCCCGTTTCTTAAAAGTCTTAGAGAATATAAATGGGATTTGGAGCAAAACCCCGTTCGGTTACCGTTCGGCTTTCATGCGCAGGTCCCTTGCGGCGAGGAGCGCGGCCTCGGTGACAGATTCGCCGCCGAGGATGCGGGCCAACTCGTTTTCGCGTCCGGCGTTATCCAGCAGCGTTACGCGTGTTTCGGTACGGCTGCCCTCGACCTGCTTTTCGATCAGGTAATGCGTGTCGGCCTGCGCGGCAAGCTGCGCCGAGTGGGTAACGCACAAAAGCTGCGCGCCGGTGCCGGCGGAAAGCGCGTGCAGCTTCCGGCCGACCTTATAGCTGGTGCTGCCGGAGATACCGGCATCGATTTCGTCGAACACGGAGGTCCTTTCGCCGCCGCCGAACACGCTTTTCATCGCCAGCATAATGCGGGAAAGCTCGCCGCCGCTGGCGATCTTGCCCAGCGGGCGGGGCGCCTCCCCCGCGTTGGCGGAGATGAGGAATTCGACCTTATCCGCGCCGGACGGCCCGGGCTCGGACGGTGTGAGGGAGATGCGGAAGACCACCTTCGGCATATCCAGTTCGGCCAGTGCGCTTCCGACCGCCTTTTCGAACGCGGCGGCGGCCTTGACGCGGGTCTTGGACAGCGCATCGGCCCGCTTTTGCAGTGCGGCCAGCGCCTCCTGCTGCGCCTGCGCAGCTTCGGCGAGGTGCTCGTCGAAATGCTCGAGCTGTGAAAGCGAGGTGTTGATCTCGTCCAGCAGGTCGGACAGGCCGTCGGCGTCGGTACGGTATTTTTTTCGCAGCCCCTGGATGTCGGACAGGCGCTGTTCGAGCTTGTCGAGCCGTGCGCCCGGCTCCTCGGCTTCGCGGTAGTCGCGGAGCGATTCGGCCACGTCCTCCAGCTCGAACATCGCGCTTTTGACCCGTTCGGCAAGCGCCGCAGCGGCAGGGATATAAGCGGACAGCTTTTCAAGCGCGTCGGCGGCGGACGCGGACAGCTCGGCGGCGGCGTCGCTGCCGGTAAGCGCATCGTAGGCGGCGTTCGCCAGCAGGGCGATCTTTTCGGTGTTGACCAGACGGCTGCGTTCTTCCAGCAGCGCATCCTCCTCACCCTTTTTTACGTTTGCGGCGGTCAGCTCGGCCGACTGGAAGGCTAAGATTTCGGCACGCACGGCGCTGTCCTTTTCGCTTTCGCAAAGCGCTTCATAGCGCTGCTTTTTCTGTATGTATTCGGCGCGCGCGGCGTCGTATTCGGCGCGGACGGTTTCGTTTCCGGCGTATCCGTCGAGCATCGAAAGCTGCTCCTGCTCCGAGCGGATGGATTGGGTATCCTGCTGGCCGTGGACGGTGACCAGCTTCGCAGCGATGGCGCGCAGCACCGACAGGGGCACGGGCCGCGCGTTGACACGCGCGCCGCTCTTGCCGTCGGCGGTCAGCGTGCGGGTCAGGAACAGCTCGCCGTCCTCCGGCTCGACGCCGTATTCCGCCAGCACGGGCAGCGCTGCTTCGCCGATTTCGAAAACGCCCTCGACGACCGCCTTCTGCTCGCCTGTGCGGATCAGGTCGCGGTCGCTCCGCGCGCCGCAGAGCAGCAGCAGCGAATCAAGGATGATGCTCTTGCCCGCGCCGGTCTGGCCGGTGAAGACGTTGAAGCCGGGTCCGAGAGACAGGTCCAGACGCTTGATGACGGCAATATTCTCGATGTGCAGAAATTTCAGCATTTCGACCACAACTCCCCTGGAACCGGTTACCCGAGCAGCTCCAACAGCCGCTCGCGCAGTACCATCGCCGCCTCCGCGCTGCGCACGACGATGATGACCGTGTCGTCACCGGCGACGGAACCGACCACCTCCGGAAGGTGCAGATGGTCGATGGCGGCGCCGGCGGCGCTGCCCATCCCGGTGAGTGCCTTGACAACGACGATGTTTTCTGCGCAGTCGACCTCGCGGACGGCTTCGGACAGGATTTTAATGCTTTTTGCATCGGCCATTTCATTGGTGCTGACGCGTGGCAGTCCGTAGCCGTTTTCGGATTTTGTCAGTCCCAGCTCGGCGATGTCCCGCGAGAGAGTGGCCTGCGTGACGCGGAAGCCCTGCTCGAGCAGCGCGTCGCAAAGCTGCTTCTGCGTGGTGATGCGCCGCTGGCTGAGTAGGGTGAGGATTGCCTTTTGTCGGCTGCGTTTCATCTATATGCTCCTTCCCGCGTTGAATTTTTTGTAAAGCGTCTGGTAGAACGCATCCTTTTTGATGCGAATGAGCCGTGTGCGCAGCGCGGCGCGGCGCACGGACACGCAATCGCCGCTTTGCAGTTCGGCGACGGTGCGTCCGTCGCATGTGAGCAGGATTTTATCCGGCTCGGCGGCGGCAACAGTCGCCGTCAGCACCGATTCGGGTGAAAAGACCAGCGCCCGTGCCGCTGCAAATGCATGCGGGCATACGGGGCAGGCGGCAAACGCGTCCAGACGCGGGTCGACAATGGGGCCGCCGGCCGACATCGCGTAAGCGGTCGATCCGGTGGGGGTGGAAAGGATCAGGCCGTCCGCGCGGTAGGTGGCGGCGGCCGTCCCGTCGCAGTCGAGGCGGAACTCGAGCATCCGCACGGCGGCGCCGCGCGAGATGAGCGCTTCGTTGAGTGCGTAGTCGATCACCCGTCCGTCCAGGGACGCTTCCAGCATCATCCGTTCTTCGATGCGGACGTCGTTGCCGCAGAGCGCGGCGAGCTGGGGGATCTCGTCTTGCTCCAGCTCGGCCAGATAGCCGAGCGTGCCGGAATTGACGCCGATCATCGGCAGCGACGCCTTGGCCGTTTCGACGGCGTAGCGCAGCAGCGTGCCGTCCCCGCCGAACACGACGGCGGCGTCGCAGGCGGCAAACAGGCCGTCTGCAATCGAGCGGTATTCGTCCGCGTCGACGATGTCGCGGTTCTCCGTCTCGGCCAGCACGCGCAGGCCGCAGCGGCGCAGGAAGCGCACCGCGTCGGCTGCGGCCGCAGCCGCGCGCGTCTTTTGCCGGTTTGGAAGCACGGCGATGTTTTTCATCCCTTTTTCTCCGTCCTTTCCGTTGCCCCGGTCCCTTCCGCGCGGACGAACAGCGCGAGAAACTCGGCGTTTCCGTCGCCGCCGCGGATGGGAGAGGGCATGCGCCCCCGCAGTTCAAGGCCGCATTCTGCCGCCGTGCCTTGCAGGCGGGCAAAGATTTCGTCGAAAAGCGCCTCGGAGGGCTTTACGATTCCGCCCTTGCCGATGTGCGCGCGTCCCGCCTCGAATTGGGGCTTTACAAGCGTGACGAGCGTGCCGCCGGGCATCAGTACGGCGGCGAGCGCGGGATAAATGAGCGCCTGCGAAATAAACGAAACATCCATCACCGCCATCTGCGGCGGGATGGGAAACAAATCAGGCGTGATGTGCCGCGCGTTGACTCCCTCCATCGCCGTCACGCGCCCATCGGTGCGCAGCGAGGGGTGGAGCTGGCCGTGCCCGACGTCGAGCGCATAAACATGCTTTGCGCCGCGGTCGAGCAGGCAGCGGGTAAAGCCGCCGGTCGATGCGCCGACGTCCAGTACAGTCAGTCCGGCACAGTCGAGCGCGAAATGCGCCATCGCTGCCTCCAGCTTCTGCTGCGCGCGGGAGACAAGGGCAGGGGAATCGGCGTCAATCTCCAGGACGGCGTCCTCCGGCGTATCGGCCGACGGCTTGCGGACGACGGCGCCGTCCACCGTCACTTTTCCGTCGCGGATGTACGCGGCGGCACGGGTGCGGCTTTCACAGAGGCCCTTTTGGAACAGCAGCGCGTCCAGCCTCATGCTTCCAGCCCCCGCAGGTCGTCGGCAAGCTGCTCGGGCAGGAAGCCAAGCAATTGCTTGAGTGCTTTCGCGTCGCCGTGGGGGACGAAGCCCTCGATGGCGCGGATGCGGGTCCTGCGGCCGCCCGCAAGCTCTGCGGCGATGCCCTCGGCTACGCCGCCGGCGTGGATGCCCTCCTCGCACAGCAGCAGCGCTTCGGCGCCGTCGAGCAGCGCGCCGAGGGCTTTATAATCAATCGGATGGATTTTGACGAGCTTGACGACTCGCGTGTCGCCGGCCAGCGCGGCTGCGGCACAAACGTCCGCCGCCATCCGGCCGTAGGTGACGGCAACCTTTTTCGGGCTTCCGAAATCGCGGTATTTGAGGTCGCCGTCCGCACAGACGGTGTATGCCCCCGTATCTTCTGCGCATTCGCTGCTTTTGGGATAACGGACGGCGGCAGGCGTTTTGGAGGCAAAAGCCTTGTCGAACGAATCACGCAGCTCGGAGGCGGTTTCGGGCGAATATACGGTCATCCCGGGAACGGTCCGCAGGAAGGAAACGTCGAACACGCCGTGGTGTGTCGGCCCGTCGGCATAGACGAGTCCAGCGCGGTCGATGGCCAGCACCACAGGCAGCGCGGGGAGCGCAGCGTCGTGCAGGATCTGGTCGAAGCAGCGCTGGCAGAACGAGGAATAGATCGCCAGAACGGGGTGCGCGCCGGCAGCGGAAAGCCCAGCTGCAAAGGTGAGCGCGTGTTCCTCGGCGATGCCGACGTCGTAGAACCGGTCGGGGAACATCGAGCGGAAGGCGCACAGCCCCGTCCCGTCGCACATTGCGGCGGTGACGGCGACGAGCGCGGGATCGGCCTGCGCATGTGCGCAGACAATCTCGCCGAACAGTGCGGAAAAGCCGGTGCAGCAGCCGTCCGGGTCAATACCGCAGGCTTTGTCAAACGCGCCGACCGAATGGTAGGCGTCGGGCCGCTGCTCGGCGCCGGGATATCCCTTCCCTTTGGTTGTACAGACGTGGACGACGCAGGGTTTTTCCATACTTTTCGCTTCACGCAGCACCGTGTTCAGGCGGCTTATGTTGTTGCCGTCTACCGGACCTATGTATGCAAAGCCGAGCAGCTCGAACAGGTTTTCGGACACGAGGATGCGCTTGAATAGGTTTTTGACGCCGCGAAGCAGGCGGAAAAGCGGCCTGCCGATCAGCGGCAGCGCCAGCAGCAGCCGTGCCGTTACCCGTTTGAAGCGGAGATAGCGGCCGCCGGTGCGGAAGCGGGAAAAATAGCTGCTCACCGCCCCGACGTTTTTGGAAATGGACATTTCATTGTCGTTGAGGACGATGATCAGCCGCAAACTTTTATTGCCGCAGTTGTTCAGCGCCTCGTAGATCATTCCGTTGGTAAAGCTGCCGTCGCCGACGACGGCGACCGTAAAGCGGCCGCTGCCTTTCCGCGCTTCCTCTTCCGCGAAGCCGAGCGCCGCCGAAATGGAATTCCCCGAGTGCCCGGCAACAAACGCGTCGTGCGCGCTTTCCGTGGGGTTGGGAAAGCCGGACAGGCCGCCGAACTGCCGCAGCGTGTCAAACTGATCCCGGCGGCCGGTGAGCAGCTTGTGTACATAGCTCTGGTGTCCGACGTCCCACAGGATGCGGTCGTCGGGCGAGTCGAAGACGAAATGCAAAGAGACGGTCAGCTCGACCACTCCGAGGTTGGAGGAAAGATGACCGCCGTTTTTGGATATCACGTCTATCAGCCTGCCGCGCAGCTCTTCGGCAAGCGCGGTCAGTTCTTTGGCCGACAGCTTTTTTACGTCGGCGGGAGAATTGATCTTTTCGATAAGCATCGGAAACGTCCTAACTGTAAATGGCTTGCGCCTTGCGGCGTCATTTTCTGAATCCGCACAGCAGTCTGGCGACCCAGTAAACGATTTTTTCGTTGTAGCGGACGGCGTACTGCTTGCCGAGCGCCTTGCCGCCGACGGTCATCGCCGCAATGAGCGAGGTCAGCATCAGGGAGAGCCAAAATTCGGCTTCGGAAGCGGAAAAAAGCTGCGCGGCGATGGCGGCGCCCGTGGCGCCGGAGACGACGCCCGCAATGTCGCCGATGACGTCGTTGCAGACGGACGAGACCTTTTCCGTATTGGAGATGAGCCAAACGGCCTTCCTGCCGGCCTTCAGCCTGCGGGCGGCCATCGAATTGAAGGCGGTGATGTCCGCCGTGGCGACCGCAAGGCCGATGATGTCGAATACGATGCCAAGCGAGACAAACAGGATAAGCACGATGATCGATGCGAACATCGGCAGCGTCTCTATGATTTCGCCGGAGGCCAGAGACAGCAGCGCCGTAATGAAAAAGCTGGCCAGCAGCACGGTCAGCGCCCAGCGGCGCATCTGCCGCTTACGGCCCTTCTCTTTCTCCTTCTTCCGGCGCAACGGGCCGTCGGACGGATTTTGCATAAATGATAAATCTCCATTCCGCCGCCAAGCTCGCGGCACAAAAGTTGATGAAATTCGCCTGCGCCGACGAAGCCGGCAGAACCGGGCCGAAGCCCATTTTCAGACGGAATTTGCGCATAAAGCAGGTGAACTTTGATTATTTCGCTGCGCTGTTTTTACGCAATATGGGATTTCAAACGTGCTTTTTTGGATGGCGGCGCGACGCGTAAACCTTGTGGCATACGGTCAGGTTGGATTTCCCCGACGGCTGCTCTTCGTCGCCGACAGAGCGGTTTCCCATTAAAGCCGAAGCCGGCGTGTCGCCATCGCCGGGACATGATTGCCTTTAAGTCCACACTGCAATCCGCATCGCGTCTCAGACGCCCGATAAAAGCAAACGGGCTTTGTCTGAACAGCCTAGGAGATTTCCTCCATAATCCGCTACCGTTTCCTATCCTCTTTTGCAGCCATGATTTCAGGGGCTATAAGACCGGGCGATTCGGCCGTCGCCGCTTCGCCGGCGTTTGCGACCCCATCCGCCATAGCCACGCAAGGCAGGCTACATCTATCCACAGCATCATAAAACGCACCGCGCGATAGGTTTAATCTTAATTCTGTAAGCGCCTGCGGCCCGGAAGGCCGCTCGCCCACAGAAAAAAGCCTCCAAGGAAAGCGGGTCAGCTCCCGTATGCCGTTACGGGCAGCCCGCAGACCAATCTCCCAGCACTCACCCTAAACTGGGCGTAAAAAGCAAGCACAAGGAGCTTCATCGATATGCCATCCTGCGTATTTTTAGGCACGCTTTCAGAAACGACGGATTAACTAAGGATACTGCGCCATCACGGAAAATTTGATTTTTATCAGCCGCGCCCGCGGCGGGACGGCAATGCCGGATATCCGCACGCATCCGCATGGGCGAGGGGCGTATCGGCCGCAGCGCCTGTGCGTGTGCCGTTAAGCGGCGCCGCATCTCCGAAAAAAGAGGGGCGGGGAAGCGTTTCGTCACGAAGAAACGGATATCTGCCCGTGCGCCCGGGCCGTATGCACCTCCGGCATATGCAATGGCGAAAGTCGTTTGAGCCGGTCAGAACATTGCTTTTGCTCCGGCCCGTGCCGTCTGCTCACGGATGCGTCGGATACAGATGCGGCGGTTCCGTATGCAAAGACGGCTGCATCTGTGCTCTGGGTTTTGCTTGTATTTATTATTGATAAAAATGCGCGGAAAAATACGGCGCGGCCGCAAGCACTGTGCATTTATCCGAAAATGGCACCGTCACAGCCCGCTTGGCGGATTGTCGGCTTCGCTGCGGGACGGGAATCGACTGCGGGTGCGGCAGAGCTGTTTGCAAACGTGTTTGCGCGACCCAAATGACAATTTTATTATATCACGCTTTTCCCTGTTTTTCAACCCCGTTTTTCAAACGGCTCCCGCAGTCTTTGCAGGCGCAGATGATAGGCGCGGAAAGGAAAAACAGGGAAAAGCGTCATACGTGAGGGGAAATGCTGACGGAATCCTGAAAAACGCAGGGGAACCCCTGCATCCTGCAAGCAGCAGCCGAACGACGCGTTCACCGTCCGGCCTTCCGGCGGCGTAAACGCCGAATCGCTTCTGCGCGCTTTCTGCGGATTACCGGTCGGCGGGCCATATGGCGTGCCCGGACGGCTATGCCTAAAGGCAGTACCGCGCAATGCACGGCTGAAGCCTTGATGGTTTGGCGGCGTTCCGTTTCTTTTTCGGACGCGGCGGCAGGATGACGTGCGGCTCTCGTATAATGCTTGAATATGTTTCCGTTTGAGATTTTTCCGAAATCATGTGGTCAGGAAGGCTTGCACGAACGGTCTCCGTCCGGCGCGATGTCCGCCTGCCGGCCTCAGCGGTCGCGCGCAAGGAGGAAATCGGTCAGTTCATAGAGCAAGGCGGCCTTTGCGCCGTCGCCGAAGGCGTCCAGCGCTTCCTTTGCCTGTGCGCTGTATGCGGCGGCGAGGCGCTCGGTTTCGTCGGCGCCGAACAGTGCCGGATAGGTCGCCTTGCCGGCCGCCGCGTCCTTCCCGGCAGTCTTGCCGATCGCTGCGGCGCTGCCGCGCAGGTCGAGCAGGTCGTCGACCATCTGGAAGGCCATCCCCAGTGCGACGCCGTATTGTGCGGCGGCCTTCATTTGGGCGGGACTGCCGCCGCCGGCAATCGTTCCCAGCTCTGCGGCGGCCGCCAGCAGCGCGCCGGTCTTCTTTTCGTCCTGCTCGCGGAGGACGTCGCCGTCGGCTGCTCTGCCGGTGTGGTCGAGGTCGATCTGCTGCCCGCCGCACATCCCGTCTGCGCCGGCATAAAACGCCAGCCGGGATGCGGCACGGGCGCGCTTCTCCGCTTCTGTGTCCGCGTCGGCAAGCAGGCCGAAGGCTTTGATGAGCAGCGCGTCGCCCGCGAGGATGGCCGTCGCTTCGTCGAACTTCTTATGATTGGCGGGCTTGCCGCGGCGGAAATCGTCGTTGTCCATCGCGGGCAGGTCGTCGTGAATGAGCGAGGCGCAGTGGATCAACTCCACTGCCGCGGCGAATTCGTCGGGCAGGGAAGCGCCCAGCGCGTCGGCGAATGCGAAGGCGACGAACGGCCGGATGCGCTTGCCGCCGTCCAGCGAGGAATAGCGGATGGCTTCAAACAGCCGCGCGGCGCGGCAGCCGGGGTCGTAGGCGAGGAAGCGGTCGAGGAACGCGTCGGTGCGCGAAGCGACCGCCTGCAGCGCGTCGGTCAGAGAGCCGTTCATGCCTGGTCCAGCGCCTCCTCGCGCAGCGTGCCGTCGGGATTCGGGACGAGCTTCTTGACCTCCTGTTCGGCGCTGTCCAGCAGCTTCGTGCAGTAGTCGACGAGGGCGCTGCCCTCCTTGAACAGCTCAAGCGACTTCTCCAGCGGCGCATTGCCGCTCTGGAGGTCGCGCACGATGGTCTCGAGCTGCTTCATCGCTTCTTCAAAGGTCAGTTTGTTTTCAGTCGTGTCTGTCATAGCTTTGCTCCGTTTAACAAGTTTTATCCGTCCGGACGGATGCCCAGCCCGTGCAGCAGACGGAAGGCCTCGGGCAGGGAAAAGGCGGCGTCCTTAAGTTTGTTGGCCGCAGCGTCGATTTGGTAGCCGACGGCGCTGCGGAAGTCCGACCGGCGCAGGTCACAGTGGAAAAATTCGGTGCGGTCCAGCCGGCAGTCCCGAAAATCGTATTCGACAAGCTCGGATTCGCCGAACGTGCAGCCGATCAGGTCCGAGCCGGAGAAGGTGAATTTGCGGAAGTTGATTTTGAAAAACCGTTGTATTTCAGCCGGCAGCCTTTCATCGCTTCGAGCGGCTCGGCGAACATCCCGGCGGGCAGCAGCCGGGCCCAGTCCACGCCGACGAGGGCGCAGTCTGTCAGGACGGCCAGGCTGACCGTGGAATGCAGCGTTTCCGGCTCCGAGACGCGGCAGCCGGTAAAGCGGCAGCCGGAAAACGCACAGCGGACGAGCCTGACGTTTTCAAGCACGCAGCCGGAAAAGGTACAGTCGCAGAAGGTATACCCCTCCAGCGTGCAGTCCTTTTTGACGATCCCCTCGAATGTCCCGCCCTCAAACCTGCGGCCGTTCATTCGTCCGTGCGGGCGACCCGCACGCCGCCGTCGGCGAACCGCACCTCAAAGGGTTCGTCCGGCACGCGCGAAACGCTGTTGATGACCCGGCCGCCGGCCGAGAACACGGCCGCGTAGCCGCGCGAGAGTACCGAAAGCGGGCTGAGTGATTCCAGCCGTCCGGCAAGCGCGTGCAGCCGTTCGCGGCTTTTTGTGACGGCCGTTTCGGCGAACAGGCAGAGCTTGTCGTCCAAAGCGCCCAACGCCAGCCGCCGCTCGTCAAAGGAGGCCAGCGGGTCGGTCAGCACACGGTTTCCGCGCAGCGCCTGCAAAACGCGGCGCTCGGACTGGATTTTGTCGGCGAGCGGCTTGCGCATCGCGGTGATGACGTTCTGCAGCCGCCGCTTGGTCTCGGCCCGGTCGGGGACGACCAGCTCGGCCGCGGCCGACGGCGTGGGGGCGCGCAGGTCGGCGGCGAAATCGCAGATGGTATAGTCGACCTCGTGGCCGACGGCCGAGACGACCGGGATTTCGGACGCACAGACGGCGCGCGCGAGGGCTTCGTCATTGAAGGCCCACAGGTCCTCGGTCGAGCCGCCGCCGCGTCCGAGAATGATGACGTCGGCCTTTTTTTCGCGGTTGAACGCCCGCAGCGCCTCGATCATCTGCGGCGCGGCGCCGTCTCCCTGGACGAGGGTGGGATAGAGCAGGATTTTCGCCAGCGGGAAGCGCCGGCCTGTGACGTTGATCATATCGCGGATGGCGGCCCCCGTCGGCGCGGTAATGATGCCGACGGTGCGCGGGTATTTGGGCAGCGGCTTCTTGCGCGACGCGTCGAACAGCCCTTCGGCGGCCAGCCTGCGTTTGAGCTCCTCGAACGCGGCGAACAGGTCGCCCGCGCCGTCCTTCCGCATCGAGCGGACGTTGAAGGTGTACTGCCCGCGCTGGACCCAGAGCGTCACCCTTCCCTCGGCTGTGACCTTCTGCCCGTTTTCGGGCATAAAGTCGAGCGAGGAGACGTCGCTCCTCCACATCACGGCCGAGACGGCCGCGCCCTCATCTTTAATGGAAAAATAAATATGCCCCGTGCGGTGCAGCGTGACGTTGGACAGCTCGCCCTTGACGCTGATATTCCGAAAGAGCGGCAGGTTCTCCAAATAATCCTTGGCCAGCGTGTTCAGCTCGGTGACGGTCAGCGTGCGGATCTCGGGCGCGTTCATGTCCGTGCGCTCCCGACGGCGACGACCGCCTTGCTCAGCACGCCGTTGACAAAGGCGACGGCTTTCTCGTCGGCGTAAGCGCGGCAGATTTCAAGCGCTTCGTTGATGACGATTTTTTCATTCTCCGGCCCCGTCGTCAGCAGTTCGTAGACCGCCAGCCGCAGCACGGCCAGCGGCACGCGCGCAATGCGTCCCAGCCGCCAGTTGTCCGCCGACGCGGTGAGGATGGTGTCGATCTCCGGCAGCCGGGAGCAGGCGCCCGTAAACAGCTCGCGCGTAAAGCCCGAGAGCTTTTCCTCCCTGTTCTCCACGGCGGCGTTGACGATTTCCCCGGGAGTCTTATGCGTGTTGTAGCTGTATTCGTAAAGCAGGCACATCGCCGCTTCACGCGATTCGCGTCTGGTCATTTCAGGAAGCCTCCGCTTCGTTGTATTTCTATCATTTTTCGGTGTTCTTTCCGCCGCGGCGGGTCTGCTTCATTATAGCAAACCGCGCCGTGTTTGTCAAACGCTTTCGCTCAGAATCCGGCTGCGGTTTTCGGCGACCATCGCAGGTGTAATGACCGCGCGGCCGGCCGCATTCGCGTGCGGCTCGTAAAGGAAGGGACCGTCGTAGTCCAGCCGCTCCAGTCCGGCGACGATGGCCGGCCAGTCGTTTTTGCCGTTGCCGGGCAGCTCGTGCCGTTCGTCGGTGAAATCGTAGTCTGAGATGTGCACGCTTCCGATGCGGCCCGCCAGACCGGCTTCGTACAGCCTGCGCAGGAAATCGGGGTTCGCCTCGCCGAGCAGGTGGTTGCTGTCAAAGCACATATACAGACCGGGGATCGCTTTCAGATGCGCGATCATCTCCGCGCTGCTGTTGCACAGGCAGGTGCGCGGCAGGTTTTCCGCGCAGAGCCTTGCGCCGATTGCTTCCGCTTCCCGAACGAGCAGGGCGAGATTTTCGCGCGAGCGACTGAGGCATTCCTGCCGTTCGGCTTCCCCGATGGGTTCGGAGGACGGGTGGACGATAAATATGCGGATGTCCGCTTCGGCGGCGGCGTGCATCGACCGGCGGATGCGTTCCATCGCCGCGCGGTCGGCAGCAGGGTCGAGGTTGGCGGGATGCAGTGTCTGCGAGAAGGGTATGTGGAACGAACGCAGCGTCACGCCCTCGGCCTCCGCCGCGTCGCGGATTCTGCGCGGATGTTCGTAAAAGCCGGCGGCCATAAGCTGCCCGTCGGACTGCGAAAGCTCGGCGATGCGGATGCCCGCCCTGCGGTATTCGGCAAAGACCCCGGCCTCGCGGCCGGCCAGCGCTCCGAAGTGCGAGGTGGAGAGGCCGACGGGCCAGTTCTTTCGGTTTGTCATACTCGGCATGCCCTTTCATTTTATCCGTTTTTCTCAATATAGCACTGCGGCGCGCGCATGTCAAGTCTGCGGGCGAAGAAAATAAAACTCCCGCGCGGCGGCATCCGTTCGCGTCCGCTTCCTTGACAATTCCGCGCGGATGTGGTAAGATACCCTTGTCACACAAACTGAATCCGGCAGATTGCAGGGGCTGTATTTTTATCCATTCGGTAAAAATGCAATCTCCATTTGTGCATTCCCTGCGGTTTGCCGAAGTTTGTGTGACAGCAATCGGAGATGCGTTTTTCGGTGCGCAGCTCCGGCTGCGCACTTTTTTATTGGAGGAATGTACAAATGCAGGAGCCGGTCTTGCCGTTCTGTGCGTGCGGCGGAGGAATGCCGACGCCGGAACCGATTCGGGAGGTGTGCCGTTATGGGACGTAAAAAGGCATATGCCGTCGTCGCCGTCTGCATGGCGGTCTGCGCGCTGTTTATGTATTTTTTTCCGTTTGTCTCTCTGCCCAACTATAAAGTGACGGGGGTGGAGCTTCTTATGAATGCCTTTGATCGGCTGGCGGGGGAGGGGACAGCCTCGCCTTTCCCGGCTTTTCTGCTGCTGTTTTTCGGTTTTTTCTGCGCGCTTCTTGCGACGGTGCGGCAGGCGTTTTCGGCAGGCGCGGCCGTTGCGTTCGTCTTCGGCGCGGCGCTGCAGATTTCCGGGCTGGGAGGGCTTTCTTCCTATCTCGGTGCAGGTTTCTTTCTGCAGTTGTTCTTTTTGGCTGCCGGGGTTGTTTTTTCAATCGCGGCGCTGGCGGCGAAGGACGCTTCGGCGGCGGATGACGAGGAGGACGAGCCGCAGCAGTTCTGTTGGATCTGTCATAAGTGCGACACGCTGAATCGGGGTCTGTACTGCACCGACTGCGGAGCCTCCGCGTTTTCGGGGGAAATCCTTAAATGCAGACGGTGCGGCTGGGAGCCGGAGGGGGACGCCGATGTGCCGAGATTTTGCCCTAAATGCGGAAGCCGGTTCGACGGAACCGGCGGACGGGATGCATAAGGATACGGCGGGGACTCGTAAAGAGTCCCCGCCGCTTTTTTCCGGCATCTCGGAGGCCCCGCCAATCGGTTTCCGTGCAAGGCTTTTTGAAAAACCGGCGGGCTTTAGCGCTGCCTGCGGACGAAAGGGGCTCTTCTGTCTCACCATACAGCGGCTGCGCCGATTGGGCGGTGCACGGACACTAAAAAAAATACAAAAATCTCTTGTAATGTTCGCGTATTTGCGGTATAATGATTTGAAAAACCATACATTTCTGTCAGAAAGGATATAATAAAAACATGCAGAACGGAATTTTTAAGGGCGAAAAGCGCCCGATCGTGACCATCGTGATGGACGGCGTGGGGCTTTGCAGGCGGGAAGCGGGCAATGCGGTGCGCACCGCGCGCACGCCGACGCTGGACAGGCTGATGGCCAATTATAAAATGTTCTCGCTCAAGGCGCACGGCACGGCGGTCGGCCTGCCGTCGGACGACGACATGGGCAACAGCGAGGTCGGCCACAACGCGCTCGGCGCCGGTCAGATCTTCGCGCAGGGCGCTAAGCTGGTGACGGCCGCCATCGAGAGCGGCAAGATGTTTGATTCGCAGGCGTGGAAGGACGTCGCGGGCGGCTGTGCCGCCGGCGGCACGACGCTGCACTTCATCGGCCTGTTTTCGGACGGCAACGTCCATTCGCATATCGACCATCTCAAGGCGATGCTTGTCCGCGCAAAGGCCGACGGGGTGAAAACCGTCCGCGTCCATATCCTGCTGGACGGCCGTGATGTCGGCGAGACAAGCGCACTGGAGTACGTCGAGCCGTTCGAGGCGTTCCTGTCCTCGCTCAACGACGGCGGGTTTGACGCGCGCATCGCTTCCGGCGGCGGACGGATGACCATCACGATGGACCGCTATGAGGCCAACTGGGATATGGTCCGCCGCGGCTGGGAGGCGCACGTGCTCGGGCAGGGGCGGCAGTTCGCTTCCGCGAAGGAGGCCATCGAGACCTACCGCGCCGAGACCGGCTGTATCGATCAGGACCTGCCGGCTTTCGTCATTGCCGAAAACGGCTCTCCGCTCGGTACGATTGAGGACGGCGACGGCGTGATCTTCTTCAACTTCCGCGGCGACCGCGCCATTGAGATTTCGCGCGCGTTCGACGAGTCGGATTTCGACAAATTCGACCGCGTGCGCTATCCGAAGGTCAACTACGCCGGGATGCTGGAGTACGACGGCGACGCGCACATCCCTTCCCGCTATCTTGTCTCCCCGCCCGAAATCAAGGGCACGATGGGCGAGTTCCTCGTCGCGCACGGCAAAACGCAGCTTGCACTGTCCGAGACGCAGAAGTACGGGCATGTGACCTATTTCTGGAACGGCAACCGCAGCGGGAAGTTTTCCGAGGAGCTGGAGGAATACATCGAGATCCCCTCGGACGTCGTCCCCTTCGAGCAGCGTCCGTGGATGAAGTGCGCCGAGATTTCCGACGTGCTGATTGAGAAAATCAGATCCGGCCGCTTTGATTTCCTGCGCGTCAACTATCCCAACGGCGATATGGTCGGCCACACCGGCTCGTTCGACGCGACGGTCATCGCAATGGAGGCGCTCGACCTCTCGCTGGCGCGGGTGCTGAAGGCCGTGGACGAGGCGCGCGGCATTGCCATCGTCACCGCCGACCACGGCAACGCCGACGAGATGTATGAGATTTCCAAGAAGACCGGCGAGCCGGCCAGGAACGCGGACGGCACGCCCAAGGCCAAGACCAGCCATACGCTCAACCCCGTCCCCTGCATCCTTTACGATAATTTCTATTCCGACGCGTACACCTGCGTCGACGGCGCGTACGGATTGGCCAACGTCGCCGCGACCGTCGTCACCCTTGCGGGGATGACGCCGCCGGACTACTGGGAAAAGAGCATGGTGGCGCTCAAGTAAGGGGAATCGTTTATGTTTAACTTGCTGCGAAACGATCTGGGGCTGTTCCTGCTGATGGTCCCCGCCGTGCTCATCGCGCTCGTCGTGCATGAGGTCAGCCACGGCTACGTGGCCTATCTCTGCGGCGACAACACCGCCAAGGCGTACGGCCGGCTCACGCTCAATCCGCTCAAGCATCTGGATCCGTTCGGCGCGATTATGATGCTGCTGATCGGCTTCGGCTACGCCAGGCCCGTGCCGGTCAACTACCGCAATTTGCGCAAGCCGCGGCGCGACATCGCGCTTGTGGCGCTGGCGGGGCCGCTGTCGAACCTGCTGCTGGCGCTCGTCGCGTGCGTGCTGTATTTCGTCATTCTTCTGATCTATGCCGCTTCGGCGGATGTGCGCTTGGAGACGGTGGCGGCCGGCATCCGCTGGCTGCCTTCTCCGGCGGCTTACTACGACCAGAATTGGCTGATGAATGCGTTGTTTATGGGAGAAGTCCCGCGTCTGCTCACGACGTTTATGCAGTTCCTTACGCTGTTCGCGACCGTCAACATCGGTTTGGCGCTGTTCAACCTTGTTCCGCTGCCGCCGCTGGACGGGTCGAAGATCCTCGGCTCGCTGCTGCCGCCGCAGACTGCGGCGCGCTATCTGCGGCTGGAGTATTATTCGCGCTTTTTTTTCCTCGGCATCGTGCTGCTTTCGTGGCTGTTCCCGTCGCTGTACGACATTGTGTTCTGGCCGCTGGAATTCCTGCGTACCGCCATATTGAACTTCTATCAGTGGCTGATGCTGCTGCTGTTTTAGCGCGATGGAGGAGCTGAACCTCAAAATCGAGCAGTACGAAGGCCCCCTCGACCTGCTGCTGGCGCTGATTGCCAAGAATAAGCTGAACATCTTCGACATCCCCATTGCCGAGATTGCCGAGCAGTACATGGCGCACATCGAAGCGATGCGGCGGCTGAATATGGAGGTCACGAGCGAGTTCATCTACTACGCGGCCGAGCTGATGCTCATCAAATCGCGCATGCTGCTGCCCCGCGAGGAGGAAGAGGACCCGCGCCGGAACCTTGTCGACGCGCTGCTCGAATACAAGCGCGCCCGCGCCGCGGCCGAGCTGCTGCGCGAGCGGAGCGAGCTGTACTACGACCGCTTCACCAAAGCGCCCGATGAAATCGAAACCGCCTACGAGCGGCCGCACGCCGTTTCGCTGCTGGCCGAGGCGTTCGAGCGCATCCGCGCGCGGCTCGCGGACAAGCCCGAGCAGGGCGAGGTGGAGCTGTTTGCGAAGATCGGGCAGGAGCGCTACTATACCGTGGAGGAGAAGTCCGTTGCGGTGATGAAGCGGCTCTGCCGCCGGGGCCGGACCCCGTTTCTGGCGATGTTCGACGGCTGCCGCAGCCGCAGCGAGGCGGTGGCCGTGTTCCTGGCCGTGCTCGAGCTGGTACGCTACGGCCGCGTGGACGTGGAAAAAACCGAAGGGGACGAGCTGCTGCTGACCCTCAATCGGGAAAGAAAGGAGCGGGACGCGCTTGAATCCGACTGAATTGGACGCCGCCCTGGAGGCGGTCGTGTTCGCCTGCGGCAGCCCCGTTTCGGCAGACCGCCTGTGCGAGACGCTCGGCGTGGGGAAATCCGAGCTGCGCGAGAGCGCCGCCCGCCTGTCTGAGCGGCACGAGGACGCTGCGAGCGGGATTTCGCTCATCGAGCTGGACGGCTGCTACCAGTTCTGCACGAAGGCCTATCTGGCCGTTTACGTCAAGCGCGCGCTTGAGCTGCGCAAAACGCCGCCGCTGTCCAAGGCGTCGCTCGAGGTGCTGGCCATCGTCGCCTATAACCAGCCGGTGACCCGTTCGTTCATCGAGGCCGTGCGCGGTGTGGATTCGTCGTACATCGTCACGTCGCTGCTGGACAAGGGGCTCATCGCCGAGGGCGGACAGCTTGACGCGCCCGGCCGCCCGACGCTGTTTGTGACGACCGACGGCTTCCTGCGCTGCTTCGGCCTGCAGTCGCTCGCCGAGCTGCCCGAGGTCGGGCTTGAGGACCCGCAGGAGGGGACCGAGACGCTCACCGCGCTCGCCGAGCGGACGGAGGCAGACGGGGCGTGACGGAAGGAGGTGCCGCGTGTGACGGCGCTGTATATCATTGCCGGCTTTCTGCTGGTGCTCGCGGCGCTGCTGCTTGTGCGCGTGAAAATCGGCGTGTCCTATATCGGCGACCTGCGCGTGTACCTGCGCGCCGGACCGCTGCGGCTGGATCTGACGCCGCAGCCGTCCGAGGAAGCCGGGCCTCCCGCGGAGCCGACGCCGGAACCGCCGCATAAAAAAAAGGAAAAGAAAAAGAAGAAAAAAAGCTACTCCGCGCGCGAAGCGCTCCCTGTCGCGCTGGATACGATCGGAAAGCTGCTCCGCCGCACCAGGCGCTGGCTCTACTGCGGGCGGTTCGTGCTCAAGGTCAACGTCGCCTGCGAGGACCCGGCCGCGACCGCCGAGCTTTACGGACTCATCAGCGGGCAGGCGGCCGTGCTTACCCGTGCCGTGCTCGCGCTGCACCATTCGAAGCGGCGCGGGAACGTCTATTGTGAGATCACGCCGGATTTTTTGTCCGAAGCCTTCGACGCGATGATCGACACCGAGTTCGGCCTGCGTATCTGGCAGGGGCTTGCACTGGGGATCACCGCGCTGCGCGGGTTTTTGAAAATACGAAAAAGCGCAAAGAAAGAGGACGATGCAAATGAACAACGAGCTTCCACTCAAGCAGATCATTGACGCTGCGCTTTCGCGCATCGGCAGCGTGGCGGATGTCAACACCGTCGTCGGCGAGCCGCTTTCGGTAGGCGACGGGGTCACGATCATCCCGTTTTCCAAGGTGTCGGTGGGTTTTGCCTCCGGCGGCGTGGATTTTGACGGCAAAAACAAAAAAGAAGGTGACGCCCCGCACTTTGCCGGCGGCAACGGCGCGGGCGTGTCGGTTGTTCCGCTCGGCTTTCTGGTCATCGACGGCACGGACGTGCAGCTGCTGGACCTCAAGCATCCCGAAGCCTATGCTTCGCGTCCGCAGGATCCGGTGAACAAGACCATCGACGCCATCAACGGCATCGTTGACCGCGCACCTGAGCTGGTCATCAAGATCAAGGACCTGTTTTCAAAGGACCGTACCGCCGAAGAAACGGCCGAGCCGGTCGTCGCTCCGGCAGAGGACTAAATCAGGGGGCGGGCGAATAAAATACCCACGGGGGACAGCCGTCCTCCGAATCTGATGACGAAAGGCTGAGGCTGTTTTCGTATGAAGAAATGGGTATTTTTATCCTGCGTGCTGGCCGCGCTTCTGCTGGCAGCCGGTTTTCTTCCGCTGGTCGCTCCCGACCTTCCGGAGAATGCGCCGGTCGTCCCCGCGGCAGTCGACCGTGCGGGCGTATATTATAGGGAAAACGCCGTGGCTACCGCTGCCGCTGCCGACATTGTGATGGAGCAGAGCGGCTACGTCCTCTCCGCCGGAAACGAAAACGTGCGGCTGGGGATGGCGTCGACGACCAAAATCATGACCGCGCTGCTGGCTATCGAGCTGCTGGAACCGGAGGCTGTCGTCACCGTTCCGAAGGAGGCGGTCGGCATCGAGGGCTCGTCGATTTATCTGATTGAGGGCGAGCAGATCACCGTCTCCGACCTGCTGTATGGCCTGATGCTCGAATCGGGCAACGACGCGGCGACGGCGCTGGCCATCGCGGCGGGCGGCACGGTGGAGCATTTTGTAGCGATGATGAACGAGCGCGCAGCCGAGCTGGGGCTGGAAGACACGCATTTTTCCAATCCGCACGGGCTTTCGGCCGACGACCACTACACCACTGCCTACGATCTTGCGCGGCTGACCTGCGCAGCGCTGGAGAACGAGACCTTCGCCGAAATCGTCTCCTGCAAAACGAAGACAATTTCGGACGGCAAGCGCTACCTGTCCAACCATAACCGGCTGCTGCGCAGTTATGAGGGCTGCATCGGTGTCAAGACCGGCTATACCATCGCCACCGGGCGCACGCTCGTCACCGCCGCCGAGCGGGACGGGCTGACGCTCGTCGCTGTCACGCTCAACGACCGCAGCGATTGGGCCGACCATACGAAGCTGCTGGATTACGGGTTCGCAAATTATGAATCGGTGGCGCTCGAGGGCGTTTCGGATATGCCGCTGCCCGTCGTCGGCGGTATTGCGGAATCGGTGTCTGTCAGCGCGCCGGACGGAACCGTCGTGCTTCCGAAGGGACAGACGGTGACGCGGCGGCTGGTCATGCCGCAGTTCATATACGCGCCGGTCGAGCAGGGCGACGTCCTCGGCTATGCGGAATATTACTGCAACGGCGAGCGCATCGCCGTGGAGCCGCTGACGGCCGTCTCCTCGGTGGAGGTGCGCCGTCTGAGCTTCTGGGAAAGGCTGTTTGGATAAAAAGATGACGGAACAGACCGTAAAACTGCAAAAATATGTTTCCGACTGCGGGCTGATGTCGCGTCGCGCCGCCGAGGCGGCCATCGTGCGCGGGGAATTCACGGTCAACGGCCTGCCCGCGTCCCTCGGCGACCGCGTGCTGCCTTCGCGGGACGTCGTGCGCTACCGGGGTAGGAAACTGCACGATCCGGGCCGGAAATGGTACATTATGCTCAATAAGCCGCGCGGCTACGTCACCACGATGGCCGACGAGCGCGGCCGGAAAAGCGTGGCCGAGCTTGTGTCCGACCTCCCGGCGCGGGTCTATCCGGTCGGCCGGCTGGATATGGACAGCGAGGGGCTGCTGCTGATGACCAACGACGGCGAATTCGCCAACCGGCTCGCGCACCCGTCCTTCGGCCATCGGAAGGTGTATGTCGTTACCGTTGCCGGCTGCGTCGGGAACGGGGAGGCCGACCGGCTGCGTGCAATGCGCGAGCTGGACGGCGAGCCGATCGCGCCCTGCGAGGTGCGCATCCTCGAGCGGAACGTGAACAGCAGCCGGCTGCGCATCGTGCTTACGCAGGGAAAGAACCGCCAGATCCGCCGGATGGCCGAGCGGGTCGGCCTGAAGGTGACGGTGCTGCGCCGTGTCGCCGTCGGCTGCGTGACGCTCGGTGAGCTGGAGGCCGGCCGCTGGAAGGAGCTGTCGCCGCAGCAGGTGCGCGCGCTGCGCGGCGGGGACAGGCCCGCGCCGCGCCGGCGAAAAAATACGGAACGTTGAGGCTTTCCCGCACAATGCACGGCTGAAGCTATGACGGCACGGCGGCTTGCGGCATTTCCGTTCACCCAGCACCAAAAAATACTTTGTATAGAATTTCCTGCTGTCCGCGCGTATTTATTGACGAAAAATCCGACGGTGCAACCGCTTTTTCAGATTTGTGCGGGGAAGGCATATCGGGTGGATCGGCAGGCGGCTTTGGGCCGAACGCCGGTCCGATGTGGAGTTCATATAAAAAGGAGAGACCAAAGGGATGATTACGACAAAGCAGCGCGCCGCCCTCCGTTCGCTGGCGAACCGGGAGGAGGCGCTGTACCAGATCGGGAAGAACGGCATCACCGAAAACCTGCTCCAAACACTGTCCGACGCGCTTGAAGCGCGCGAGCTGATCAAAATCACGGTGCAGGAATACGCGCCGCTTACGCCGAAGGAGGCGATGGGCGAGCTGACGGACCGGCTCGGCTGCGAGCCGGTGCAGGTCATCGGCCGCCGGTTGGTCGTCTACCGCGAGAGCAGAACGAATAAGCGTATCGAGCTGTAATGGGCACGCGCATCGGCTTCTACGGCGGCACGTTTGACCCGCCGCATATGGGACATACGGCCGCCGCAGCCGCGTTTGCCGCTGCGGTCAGGCCGGACAGGCTGTATATCATCCCCAATTATCTGCCGCCGCTCAAGGACGGACGGGTTCCCGCACCGGCTGCGGACAGGCTGGCGATGGCGGCTCTTGCTTTCCCGGGCTGTACGGTCTGCGATTTTGAATTGAAATCCGGCGGCGTGAGCTATACGTATAAAACGGCGGAATATCTGCATCGCCTGCACCCGGACGGCGCGCTGTTCATGCTCATCGGCACCGACCAGCTTTTACAGCTGGACCGCTGGCGGAACCCTGCCGGGCTGCTGCGGGCGGTCAATGTCTGCGTGGCGCTGCGGCGCAGCGGGGAGGACGGGCGCGCGGCAGCGAAGGCCGAGGCGCTGCGTCGGGATTTCGGCGCAGTCGTGCGCTTCATCCCCTACGAGCCGGTGGAGGTCAGTTCCACCGAGGTGCGGGAGGCGCTGCGTGCGGGGCGGACGCATCCGCTGCTGGACGGCGCCGTGGCGGATTATATACGCGAAAAGGGGCTTTACCGATGAACGAGAGGGAAATATGGATCGCCGGCCTGCATTTGTCGGACAGACGATTGACGCATACGTTTGGCGTAGAGAAGGCGGCGCTGGCTATCGCCGCGCGGCACTTTCCGGCACTGTCTGAAGCCGAGGTGTCGGCCGCCGCGCTGCTGCACGACTGGACGAAGGAGCTGACGGAACGGGAGCAGCTTGATCTCTGCGCGGATTTGGGGATCGAACTCGGTCCACAGGAGAGACGCTGCATCAAGGTCCTTCATGGCTGGACGGCGGCTGCGCTGGCAAAGCGGGAGTACGGACTGCCGCCGGCGGTCTGTGACGCGATCCGATGGCATTCCACGCTGCGCGCGGGCTGCGCGCCGCTGGACGCGGTGCTCTTTCTGGCCGATTTCATCGAAGAAAACCGCCGCTCGCTGGCCTGTGTGCGCTGCCGCGAGTATTACGAGGGACTTTGGCGCTGCGGCGATACGGATGCGCTGGAAAAGGCGCTCGTGTTCGGACTGGACGCGGTCATTCGGGAAAATCTTGAAGAAGGAAACCTGATTTTGAAGGATACGCTTGAATCGCGGAATGCGATCTTATATACATTGCTGCAGAAAGCGGACGGACAGGCCTGAAGCGGCCGCTGTCCGGAAAGGAGGAATACCGATATGAACGAAAACGAAAAGAAACAGCAGGAAAGCGCGCTGACGCTGGCAAAAGCCGTCGTCGAGGCGCTGAATGCGAAAAAGGCCGTAGAGGTCAAAACGCTCGCCGTCGCGAGCAAAACGGTGCTGGCCGATTACTTCGTCGTCGCGACGGGCACGTCGTCCACGCATATCCGCACGCTGGCCGACGAGACCGAATTTCACGTGCAGGAAACGCTCGGGCTCAAGCCGCTGCGGGTCGAGGGCTTCTCGGACAACGCCTGGACGCTCATTGATTACGGCAGCGTGGTCGTGCACGTGTTTACGCAGAGCGCGAGAGAATTCTACAAGCTTGAAAAGCTTTGGGAGGACGCGCAGGCGGCCCCTTCTGCGGACGTGTGAGCAGGTAAAAACGCAGGCGGGGGAACCCGCTTTCGCTGGGATAGAAAACTACTGCGGCGCGACAGTCGGGCGCCGGGAAGGATAGGATGTTTAGGATGAAGTACGATTTTACGGCCACCGAGAAAAAGTGGCAGAAGCGCTGGGAGGCTTCGGACATCTTCCACGCATCGGACGATCTGACGAAGAAAAAATATTACGCGCTCGTCGAGTTCCCGTACCCTTCGGGCGCAGGGCTGCACTGCGGGCATCCGCGTCCCTACACGGCGCTGGATATCGTTGCCCGCAAGCGGCGGATGCAGGGCTACAATGTGCTCTTCCCGATGGGGTGGGACGCGTTTGGTCTGCCGACCGAAAATTACGCCATCGCCAATAAGATCCATCCGGCGGTGGTGACGGAGAACAATGTGCGACGCTTCCGCGAGCAGCTCAAGGCGCTCGGGCTGTCCTTCGACTGGGACCGTGAGATCAACACCACCGACCCGGCTTACTACCGCTGGACGCAGTGGATCTTCCTGCGGCTGTTCAAGGCGGGGCTGGCCTATAAGAAGGAAATGAACGTCAACTGGTGCACCTCCTGCAAGGTGGTGCTGGCCAACGAGGAGGTCGTCAACGGCGTCTGTGAACGCTGCGGCGGCGAGGTTGTGCACCGCGCCAAGAGCCAGTGGATGCTCAGGATCACCGAATACGCCGACCGCCTCGTCGACGATCTGGATACGGTCGATTACATCGAGCGCGTCAAGACGGCCGAGCGCAACTGGATCGGCCGCTCCTACGGCGCGGAGATCGATTTCGCGACCACGGCGGGCGACGCGCTGCGCGTTTTCACCACACGCGCGGATACGATTTTCGGCGCGACCTACATGGTCATCGCGCCCGAGCATCCGCTGGTCGAAAAATGGCGCGAGAGGCTGACCAACTACGATGAAGTTGCCGCCTACCGTGAGCAGGCCGCGCGCAAAAGCGATTTTGAGCGCACCGAGCTGGTCAAGGACAAAACCGGCGTCCGCCTTGCGGGCGTGGCGGCGGTCAATCCCGTGACGGGAAAGGAGATTCCGATCTTCGTCTCCGATTACGTGCTGATCACCTACGGCACCGGCGCGATTATGGCCGTCCCCGCGCACGACGAGCGCGACTACGATTTCGCGAAGATGTTCGGCCTGCCTATCGTCGAGGTCATTGCCGGCGGGGACGTTACGCAGGCCGCGTTCACCGACACCGCGACGGGGACGCTCGTCAACAGCGGCTTCCTGAACGGCCTGTCGGTTGCCGAGGCGAAGGAGAAAATGATCGCTTATCTCGAGGAGCGCGGCATCGGCCGGAAGAAGGTCAACTATAAGCTGCGCGACTGGGTGTTTTCGCGCCAGCGCTACTGGGGCGAGCCGATCCCGCTGGTCTGGTGCGACAAATGCGGCTGGGTTCCGCTGGATGAGTCCGAGCTGCCGCTGACGCTGCCTGAGGTTGAAAGCTACGAGCCGACTGACACCGGCGAAAGCCCGCTGGCCGCGATGACCGACTGGGTCAACACCACCTGCCCGCACTGCGGCGGTCCGGCTAAGCGTGAGACCGATACGATGCCGCAGTGGGCGGGGTCGTCGTGGTATTTCCTGCGCTACTGTGACCCGAAAAACGACAAGGCCTTCGCCGCGCGGGAGAAGCTGGATTACTGGATGCCTGTCGACTGGTACAACGGCGGGATGGAGCACGCGACGCTGCATCTGCTCTATTCGCGCTTCTGGGCGAAGTTCCTGTATGACGAGGGACTGATCTCCTGCCCCGAGCCTTATCTCAAGCGCACCTCGCACGGGATGATTCTGGGTGAGGACGGCGAGAAGATGTCCAAATCGCGCGGCAACGTCATCAACCCCGACGACGTCATCCGCGATTACGGCGCCGACACGATGCGTCTGTATGAAATGTTCATCGGCGACTTTGAAAAGAGCGCGCCATGGTCGACCGCGTCGGTGCGCGGTTGCCGCCGCTTCCTCGAGCGCGTGTACGCGATGTCGGAGCTGCCCGAAAAGCAGAGCGACGCGCTCACCCGCTCGCTGCATAAAACCATCAAAAAGGTGTCCGACGACATTGAGAATATGAAATTCAACACCGCCATTGCGGCGATGATGTCGTTTGTCAACGACGTGTACGACAACGGCGGCATTCCGAAGGAAGAACTGAAGACCTTTGTGCTGCTGCTCTGCCCGTTCGCGCCGCATCTGGCTGAGGAGCTGTGGGAAAGGCTCGGCGGTGACGGCTTCGCGTCGCTGCAGCCCTATCCGACCTACGACGCGTCGATGCTTGTTTCCGACACGGCCGAGGTCGCCGTGCAGCTCTGCGGGAAGTTCAAGGGTACGGTGACCGTCCCGGTTTCCGCGTCCGAGGACGAGGTCTGGGATGCGGTCACGGCGGCCGGGCTGCTGGCCGGTCCGCTCGAGGGCAAGACGATCGTTAAGCGCATCTATGTCCCCGGCCGTATCTTCAATGTCGTGGCGAAATAGCGCCGCGCCTATATCGTTTGGAGGGATTTACATATGGAAAAGATCCGTATCGGCATTCTGGGTTACGGCAATCTGGGCAAGGGCGCCCATCTGGCCGCTGCGCAGAATCCGGATATGAAGGTGGCGGGCATCTTTACCCGCCGCGACCCGTCGTCGGTTGCGCCTGTGCTGCCCGCGCCAGTGTATGCCGAGAGCGAAGCCGAGCGGCTGCGCGGCGAGATCGACGTGCTCCTGCTCTGCGGCGGCAGCGCGACCGACCTGCCTTCGCAGGGGCCGCGCTTCGCGCAGCTGTTCAACACCGTCGACAGCTTTGATACGCACGCGGCGATCCCCGATTACTTCGCGGCCGTGGACAAGGCTGCCAAATCCGGCGGCAACGCCAGCCTGATCTCGGTCGGCTGGGATCCGGGTCTGTTCTCGCTCAACCGCGTGTACGCGCAGAGCGTCCTGCCCGACGGCGCCGACTACACCTTCTGGGGCCGCGGCGTCAGCCAGGGGCATTCCGACGCGGCGCGGCGCGTGTCCGGCGTGCTGGACGCGCGGCAGTACACCGTTCCCGTTGAGTCCGCCGTGGAGGCGGTGCGGCGCGGCGAGATGCCTAAGCTGACCACACGGCAGAAGCACACGCGGCTTTGCTATGTCGTCGCCGAGCCGGGCGCAGACAAGGCGCGCATCGAGCGTGAGATCAAGGAGATGCCCAACTACTATGCCGATTACGACACGACCGTCGTCTTTATCACGGCGGAAGAGATGGCGCGCGACCATTCGGGACTGCCCCACGGCGGGTTCGTCATCCGCAGCGGCCGGACCGGCGTGCAGCGCGAGACCAGTCATGTGATTGAACATTCGCTCAACCTCGGCAGCAATCCCGAGTTTACCGGCAGCGTGCTCGTCGCTTACGCCCGCGCGGCGTACCGGCTGGCGAAAGCCGGCTCCTTCGGCGCGCATACGGTGCTGGATGTCGCACCCGCGCTGCTTTCGCCGAAGAGCGGCGAGGAGCTCCGCAGAGAGCTGCTGTAATCCTGCCGTTAGAAGCGGCTGAAATCGTTTGGCGAGCTTCGGCGCCGGCGAGCTTTTGGGGCTTTAGATAACGAGTTCCGTCCGGCAGATGTTCGTATGGGGCGTTAAGCGGATGCCCGGTTCGGGAGTCGGGCGGGCGCCCCACGGGGTGAAAAAGTATCCGGAAGACCAAGCACGCCGATATACGTTCCGAAGACCGAGCAGGGGAGTTTGCACTTCGGGCGGACTCCCCTGCCTTTCGCTCTGCCGGACAGAAACGGTACGACGCCGGGCCTGTTTCAAACGGCCGTGGGCCGTTTGTGGAGAAGCTCTCGTGCTTGTAACCGGCGGTCGGCATAAAGGCGTCTTGTGGGAGCCGGCGGGGATTTTTCAGTCCTTCCGTATTTTTCTTGGCTGCGCAGCATTCCTCGAAACCAAGGCAGAGCGCCTTGTCCTCAGGGACACCCGAAACCGCTGCGCGCTTCCGATGAAACCGGGATGGCAACAAAGCGCCTCTCTGCACCGATTCCGTGGGAACGCGTCGGTGCGTCGGGCGCGCGCCGGAGCGGTCTTTCGGCGAGGGATTCGCCCGATGGGATAATTGCCGCAGACGGCTTGCATCAGCCGGTTTGGAAAAAGCCGGGGCGAGCGAAGCAATCGACTCCGCAAGGACGGATGGCGGACATTGCAGGGACGGCAGGGGATTCCGCAGAGGACGGGCAGGGAGGCTTCGAGCTTCGCGCCCTTTCGGTGCCGTATCGTTTGCAATCGCTGCTTGCTTCATTTTGGCTTAATTGCTTTGCACGTCGAAAAAGGAACTTGCACGGGGCTCTGTGTCCCGCTTGTAAAGGTGATGCCCCATAAAAATCCGTTTTCGGGAAGTTTGGGGGCAAGGATTTGACCGATAGGCCGAGGGCCGCTTTGCAAAGCGGCCCTTTCGCTGACGAAGGGAGTACATTCAAATTTGAGCACAAAGAAAATCAAGACGAACGCTTCGCGGCTGCTCGACGGGCGGAAGATCGATTATGCGCTGCTGACTTACGAAGTGGACGAGAGCGACCTGTCGGGCGTCCATGCCGCCGCTGCGCTCGGACTGGATCCGGCGTGTGTGTTTAAGACTCTCGTCGCGCGCGGCGATCGCAACGGCGTCGTAGTCGCGTGTATTCCCGTCGCCGCCGAGCTGGACCTGAAGGCGCTCGCACGGGTGAGCGGGAACAAGAGCGTCGAGCTGCTGCCGCTCAAAGAGCTGCTTCCCGTCACCGGCTACGTTCGCGGCGGGTGCAGTCCGGTGGGAATGAAGAAGCGCTTCCCGACCTACATCGACGCGTCGGCCGAGCGCCTGCCGCGCATTGCCGTCTCTGCGGGTGCGCGCGGGGTGCAGCTTTTTCTTGCGCCTGCCGACCTCGCCGGTGCGGTGGACGGTGTATTTGCAGCACTGACAATGGCGTAAATCCTTTGCGGGCCGCAGGCGGAATCGCCTCTTGCGCGTGCTTCGAAGCGGGCCGCTGCGGCGTCAGGCGCAAAGCGATGGGATAAATCCGTGGTGCACGCAAATGCGAATTTACAAAATATTAACATATATTTCTGCGTTCCTCTTGACAGTGGCGGGCGGAAATGCTAAAATAATAAACTGCACAATGTTGCCCTAAAAAAGCCGAAAATGGACGGTATATTGCGCGTTTGTGTACAATTTCACGGAAGATTTGCAAAAATATAAATAGGAGTGATCTGATTGGTTGATATGGTCAAGCCCCGGCTGCTGGGAAAAACGACCAGAATGTCGTTTGCGAAAAACGACGAAGTGCTGGAAATGCCCAACCTGATTGAGGTGCAGAAGAAGTCCTTTGAGGACTTTATAACAAAGGACATCAGGACCGTGCTCGAGGACATCTCTCCGATGACCGATTACAGCGGCAACCTTGTCATCGACTTTATCGATTACTCTCTGAGTGATCCCCCCAAATACGGCGTGGAGGAATGCAAGGAGCGGGATGTCAACTATGCCGCGCCCTTCAAGGTGCTTGTTCGGCTGAACAACAAGGTCACCGGCGAGCTGAAGGAGCAGGAAATCTATATGGGAGATTTTCCCATGATGACCGACAGCGGTACCTTCATCATCAACGGCGCCGAGCGCGTCATCGTCTCGCAGATCGTCCGCTCGCCCGGTATTTATTATGAAGCGGCCGAGGACAAGAGCGGCAAGAGCCTGTTCTCTGCCACCGTGATCCCCTACCGCGGCGCTTGGCTGGAATATGAAACCGACTCGTCGGACGTGTTTTATGTCCGCATCGATAAAAACCGCAAGCTGCCCATTACGGTGCTGCTGCGTGCGTTCGGGCTGGCGACCAATGAGCGGATCACCGACCTGTTCGGCGAGGAGCCGATGCTCAAAGCGACCTTCGAAAAGGATCTGATGCAGCAGGAGGCTGAAAAGAACGGCACCAACCCCGACGAGGAAGCGCTCAAGGAAATTTACAAAAAGCTGCGTCCGGGCGAGCCGCCGATTGTCGACAGCGCCGTCACGCTGATCAACAACCTGTTTTTTGATCCCAAGCGGTACGACATTTCGCCCGTCGGACGCTATAAATTCAATAAAAAGCTCTCATTGAGCCGCCGCATCGCCGGCTATACGCTCGCGCGTGCGGCCGTCTCTCCCGTTACCGGCGAGGTGCTCTTCCCCGAGGGGCAGCTCCTTTCCCGCGAGGATGCGGAGACGCTTGAGAACGCCGGCGTCTGGTCGGCCTATGTCTATGCCGTCAACGAGGAGGATGGGACGAAGCAGGAGGTGCGCGTGTTCACCAACAAAATGGTTGACGCGTCCAAACTTCTTCCCTATACAAATGAAGAATTGGGCTTGAGCGAACGCGTGCAGCTCGACGTTCTGCTCGAGGTCGCTGCCGCGACCGACACCGAGGACAAGGACGCACTCCGCCGTGCGCTGGCCGCCCGTCGTGACGAGCTGGTGCCTAAGCACATCACGGTTGACGATATTTTTGCGTCGGTCAATTACCTGCTCGCGCTTTCGCACGGCATCGGCAAGACGGACGACATCGACCACCTCGGCAATCGCCGCCTGCGCTCGGTCGGCGAGCTTCTGCTCAACCAGCTCCGCATCGGATTCTCGCGGATGGACAAGATCGTCAAGGAAAAGATGACCACGCAGGACATCGAGACGGTCACGCCGCAGTCGCTCATCAACATCCGCCCGATCGTTTCGGCCATCCGCGATTTCTTCGGCTCGTCGCCGCTGTCGCAGTTTATGGACCAGACCAATCCGCTTTCGGAGCTGACGCACAAACGCCGTCTTTCCGCACTCGGCCCCGGCGGCCTTTCGCGCGACCGCGCTTCGTTTGAAGTCCGCGACGTGCACTATACGCATTACGGCCGCATGTGCCCCATCGAGACGCCGGAAGGCCCGAACATCGGTCTGATTTCGTATCTGGCAACCTTTGCCAAGGTCAATCAGTTTGGCTTTATTGCCGCGCCCTATCGTGTGGTACGCAACGGCATAGTCACCAAAGAGGTGCGCTACATTACGGCGGATGAGGAGGACGAGTACGTCGTCGCGACCGCCAATGAGCCGCTGGACGATAAGGGGCGTTTCGTCAACCGCAAGATCGTTGCCCGCCACCGCGAGGAAATCGGCGAGTACGAGGCCGGCAAGATTGATCTGATGGATGTTTCGGCCAAAATGGTCGTCTCGGTCGCGACGGCGATGATCCCCTTCCTGGAGAACGACGACAACACCCGCGCGCTGATGGGCTCGAACATGCAGAAGCAGGCCGTGCCGCTGATGGTCAGCGAGGCGCCCATCGTGGCGACGGGTATGGAATACAAGGCCGCTTACGACAGCGGCGTCGTGGTCATCGCGCGCAATTCCGGTACCGTCAAGTCGGTCACGGCCGACGAGATTGCAATTGTCACCGATGACGGGCGCACCGATCTGTATAAGCTCATCAAATTCAAGCGCTCCAACCAGGGCACCTGCGTCAACCAGCGGCCGATCGTCCGTAAGGGCGAGCGGGTTGAGAAGGGCGACGTAATTGCCGACGGTCCTGCAACCTCCAACGGCGAGGTGGCGCTGGGCAAAAATGCGCTCATCGGTTTTATGACCTGGGAGGGCTATAACTACGAGGACGCCGTGCTCATCAATGAGCGTCTCGTCCGCGAGGATATCTATACCTCCATCCATATCGAAGAATACTATTGCGAGTCGAGAGACACCAAGCTCGGCCCGGAGGAGATCACGCGCGATATCCCGAACGTCGGCGAGGATGTGCTCAAGGACCTCGACGCGGACGGCGTCATCAGCATCGGCGCGGAGGTCCGCGCGGGCGACATCCTCGTCGGAAAGGTCACCCCGAAGGGTGAGACTGAGCTGACGAGCGAGGAACGGCTGCTGCGCGCCATCTTCGGCGAAAAGGCGCGCGAAGTGCGCGACACCTCGCTGCGGCTGCCGCATGGCGAAAGCGGCATCGTCGTCGATGTCAAGACCTTTACGCGCGACGACTGCGACGTCCTCCAGCCCGGCGTTATCAAAGTCGTGCGTGTTTACATCGCGCAGAAGCGCAAGATCTCGGTCGGTGACAAAATGGCCGGCCGTCACGGCAACAAGGGCGTTATCTCCCGCATCCTCCCGAGCGAGGACATGCCGTTCCTGCCCGACGGTACGCCGCTGGACATCGTGCTCAACCCGCTGGGCGTGCCTTCGCGTATGAACATCGGGCAGGTGCTGGAGGTTCATCTCGGCATGGCCGCCAAAAAGCTCGGCTGGAAGGTGATGACCCCCGTGTTCGACGGCGCGAATGAGGCTGAAATTGCCGAGTGCCTGCGGGAAGCCGGCCTGCGCGACGACGGCAAAACGATTCTGTACGACGGCCGGACGGGTATGCCGTTCGACAACCCCGTAACCGTCGGTTATATGTACTTCCTCAAGCTGCATCACCTCGTGGACGATAAGATCCACGCCCGCTCGACCGGCCCTTACTCGCTGGTCACGCAGCAGCCGCTCGGCGGCAAGGCGCAGTTCGGCGGCCAGCGCTTCGGCGAAATGGAGGTGTGGGCGCTGGAGGCTTACGGCGCGGCGTATACGCTGCAGGAGCTGCTGACCGTCAAGTCGGACGACGTCAAGGGCAGGGTGCGTACCTACGAGGCCATTGTCAAGGGGCGCAATATCCCCACGCCGGGCGTGCCCGCGGCGTTCAAGGTGCTCGTGAAGGAACTGCAGTCGCTCGGTCTGGACGTGGTCGTGCGCGATAAGGACGACCAGCCCATCAACCTGCGCGACTATACCGATGATGACGACCGCGAGGACGACCGGATGTCCGAGTCTGAGCTGGGTGTCAACGTCCTTGATACCGATGACGTGATGTATGACGACGAGGAGGGCGTCGTGTCCGATGAGGACGAGGATGACGAGGATTCGGTCTTTGACGACGACGACCTTCTGGCCGACGAGGAAGAGTGAGGAGGACAGAGCACGAATGGAAAATATGGAATTTGAATCCATACAGATCGGTCTTGCATCGCCCGATATGATCCGGTCGTGGTCCTACGGCGAGGTAAAAAAGCCGGAGACGATCAATTACCGCACGCTCAAGCCCGAGCGCGACGGCTTGTTCTGCGAGCGGATTTTCGGTCCGACCAAGGACTGGGAGTGCCACTGCGGCAAATATAAGCGCGGCGCGCGCTATAAGGGCAAGATCTGCGAGAAATGCGGCGTGGAGATTACGACCAGCAAGGTCCGCCGCGAGCGGATGGGACACGTCGAACTGGCCGCTCCCGTCTCGCATATCTGGTATTTTCGCGCCATCCCCTCCAAGATGGGGCTGCTGCTGGACATTTCGCCCAAGCTGCTGGAGAAGGTGCTGTATTTCGCGCAGTATATCGTCATCGATCCCGGCGACACGCCGCTGGCGAAAAAGCAGCTCCTTACCGAGCAGCAGTACCGCGATTACTACGAAAAATATGAAAACGATTTTACCGTCGGCATCGGCGCCGAGGCGATCAAGACCCTGCTGGAGGAAATCGACCTCGAGGAGCTGAGCGCCTATCTGAAAAAGGAGCTTCAGACCGCGCAGGGGCAGCGCAAGGTGCGCTTCATCAAGCGCCTGGAGGTCGTCGAGGCTTTCCGGCTCTCGGGCAACCGTCCCGAGTGGATGATTCTTGAGGCGCTTCCGGTCATCCCGCCGGACGTCCGCCCGATGGTCCAGCTCGACGGCGGCCGTTTCGCCACCAGCGACCTGAACGACCTGTACCGCCGCGTCATCAACCGCAATAACCGTCTCAAGCGCCTGATGGAGCTCAAGGCGCCGGATATCATCATCCGCAACGAGAAGCGTATGCTTCAGGAGGCCGTGGACGCGCTCATCGACAACGGCCGCCGCGGCCGTCCGGTCACCGGGCCGAATAACCGCCCGCTTAAGTCGCTGTCCGAAATGCTGCGCGGCAAGCAGGGCCGCTTCCGCCAGAACCTGCTGGGCAAGCGTGTCGACTACTCGGGCCGTTCGGTTATTGTCGTCGGTCCGGAGCTGAAAATCTACCAGTGCGGCCTGCCGAAGGAAATGGCGCTCGAGCTGTTCAAGCCTTTCGTAATGAAAACGCTTGTTTCCACCGGGAAGTCTACCAATATCAAGGATGCCAAGAAGAAGGTCGAGCGCGCAAACGCTGAGGTCTGGGACGCGCTGGACGAAGTCATCAAGGAGCATCCCGTGCTTCTCAACCGTGCGCCGACGCTGCACAGGCTGTCTATCCAGGCGTTTGAGCCGGTGCTGGTCGAGGGCCGCGCCATCAAGCTGCATCCGCTCGTCTGCACGGCGTTTAACGCCGACTTCGACGGCGACCAGATGCCGGTTCACGTGCCGCTTTCGGCTGAGGCGCAGGCTGAGTCGCGCTTCCTGATGTTGTCGGCCAACAACCTGCTCAAGCCGGTCAACGGCCGCGCAGTGACCGTGCCGTCGCAGGATATGGTGCTCGGCTCCTATTTCCTTACGCTCGAAAAGCCCGGCGAACCCGGCGAGGGCAGGGCCTTCCGTAACTTTGAGGAGGCGGAGATGGCCTATGAAAACGGCCAGATTTCGTTGCATGCGCGCATCAAGGTGCGCGTGTTCAAGAAGGACGACGCCGGCGTCGAGCGCAGCGGCATTATCGAGACTACGCTCGGCCGCCTGATCTTCAACCGGCCCATCCCGCAGGATCTGGGCTTCGTCGACCGTTCGAAGAAGGAAAACTTTTTCGTCAACGAAATTGAGTTCGTTACCACGAAGGATGAGCTGTCGCTCATTGTCGACCGCTGCATCAAGTATCACGGCAACGCGGTCACCTGCGAGGTGCTGGATAAGCTCAAGGAGCAGGGCTTCAAGTATTCCACCAAGGGCGCCATCACCATCTCGGTGTACGATATGACCATCCCGCCGGAGAAGAAAACGCTTCTGGCGGAGGCCGAGAGGAAGGTGGACGTCATTACCGACTTCTTCAAGAAGGGCATGCTTTCGGACGATGAGCGCTCGCAGCGCGTCGTCGCGATCTGGGACGCCTGCACCAAGGACGTCGCCACCGCCCTGCAGAAAAATCTGGACAAATACAACCCCATCAATATGATGGCTGTTTCCGGCGCGCGCGGCTCGATCAAGCAGATTCGTCAGCTTGCCGGTATGCGCGGCCTGATGGCCTCGGCGACCGGTAAAACCATCGAGATGCCGATCAAGGCCAACTTCCGCGAAGGGATGAAGATTCTCGAGTATTTCACTGCGGCCCGCGGCGCCCGCAAGGGACTTGCCGACACCGCACTGCGTACCGCCGACTCGGGTTACCTGACCCGCCGTCTCGTTGACGTCTCGCAGGACGTTATCATCCGCGAGGAAAACTGCGGCGACGACCGCGGCCTGTGGGTCAGCAAGATCGTCGACAGGCTTTCCGGCGGCAAGGAGGAGGTCATCGAGCCGTTCGAGGACCGTCTGCTCGGCCGCTACGTGATCGGCGACGTCTGCGATCCTGCGACCGGCGAGGTCATCGTGCCGGACGACACGATGATTGATGAACGGCAGATCGAACGCATCATCGCTGCAGGCATCGAGCGCGTGCACATCCGTTCGGTCATCAACTGCAAGGCCAAGCACGGCGCCTGCGTCCACTGCTACGGCGCGGACCTTGCCAGCGGACTGCCGGTTTCCATCGGCGAGGCCGTCGGTATCATCGCCGCGCAGTCGATCGGCGAGCCGGGCACGCAGCTCACGATGCGTACCTTCCATTCGGGCGGCGTCGCCGGCGGCGATATTACGCAGGGTCTTCCGCGTGTTGAGGAAATTTTTGAGGCGCGCAAGCCGAAGAAAGTCGCCGTCCTCTCTGATTTCGACGGCACCGTCCGCATCGAGGACGATAAGAAGCTCAAGCGCCTGACCGTTATCGACGATGAAACCGGCGAGGAGCGGAGCACGACCGTGCCTTATTCCTCCAAGATTATTGTTGAGGACGGGCAGAAGGTTACCAAGTGCCAGAAGCTCACCGACGGCACCGAGACGAGCGCGGACATCCTCCGTATCTCGGGGCTGGACGCGGTTTATGAGTATATCATTAAAGAAATCCAGCGCGTTTACCGTTTACAGGCGGTGGAAATCAGTGATAAGCATATCGAGGTCATTGCCCGGCAGATGACGCGCAAGGTACGCATCGAGAACTCGGGCGATACGCCGATGCTTGTCGGCTCGTCGGTGGATATCACCGAATTCGACGCCGAGAACGAAAAGATCCGTAAGCAGAACGCCGAAACCGGCTGCCAGCCGCCGCTGGCCGAGGCCGAGGGCTCGCACCTGCTGCTGGGTATCACGAAGGCCTCGCTGTCGACCGATTCGTTCCTTTCGGCGGCTTCCTTCCAGGAGACGACGAAGGTGCTCACCGAAGCGGCGGTCAAGGGCAAGCGTGACCCGCTTATCGGTCTGAAGGAAAACGTCATCATCGGCAAGCTGATCCCCGCAGGGACCGGTATGAAACGCTACAGGGACGTTGAGATCGATATGGGCGAAAAATTCGAGGGCGTATACGATGCGGCAGAATAGCGACGGTCACAGTACCGGTGCGGACCGGGTCGCAGGGCTGAACCAGTCCCTGCGGCTCATCCGCCAGGGGAGGGCCAAACGGGTCTACCTCGCCGGTGACGCCGACCGTGCGTTCGCTATGCGCATATTGGATGAGCTGAAGAACAGCGCCGGCTGCGAGCTGGTTATGACGCATACCGCTGCTGAGCTTGCCGAAATGGCCGGAGTAGAGGTTCCGACTGCCGTTGTCACCGAGTTTGACGCCTCATACGGCGATACGTCGGGGCCGAAAGGTAAAAAAACGGCAAAATCTATTGACAAATAAGGTCGTTTCGGTTATAATCAATTTGTTGCGAATATTTTCGGAAGGAGGAACAAAATGCCTACATTCAATCAGCTGGTAAAGCACGGCAGAGAAAAGGTGACCTATAAGTCCAAGTCTCCGGCGCTCCAGAAGGGCACGAATACGATCAAGAACATTTCGACCGATCTTTCGTCCCCCCAGAAGCGCGGCGTCTGCACAAAGGTTGCCATCAAAACGCCGAAGAAGCCGAACTCCGCGCAGAGAAAAATCGCCAGAGTCAAGCTCACCAACGGGATCGAGGTCACGTCGTATATCCCCGGCATCGGCCACAATCTGCAGGAGCACTCGGTCGTTCTCATTCGCGGCGGCAGAGTCAGGGATCTCCCGGGCGTGCGCTACCACATCATCCGCGGCACTCTTGACGCGCAGGGCGTGGACAAGAGAAAGCAGGGGCGCTCCAAGTACGGTGTGAAGCGCAAGTAAGGCCGATTTTCCGGTCAAGCTTTGGGGATTGAAAGAAAGTTTTTTGTTCGTGCTGAAAATCATAGATGAAAACCGCGCGCTTCGGGACCGCAACGTTTTTCCCGAAAAGCCGTGCGCGGGAGGCTGTGGCTTCGGCACTGGACGGAAATCGGATTTTTCGAGTACCTGTGAACTCATTTTTATGAAGGAGGGAAGTTACAGTGCCAAGAAGAGAGCATGGCTTCAAAAGAGAAGTTCTGCCGGACCCGCTTTACAACTCGGTCCTCGTGACCAAGCTGATCAATAACATTATGCTGGACGGCAAGAAGGGCGTTGCACAGCGGATCGTTTACGATGCGTTTGAGACCGTAAAGGAAAAAACCGGCGCGGACCCGCTGGAGCAGTTTCAGAAAGCGCTCGAGAACATCATGCCCAGTCTGGAGGTCAAAGCGGTCCGCCGCGGCGGCTCCAACTACCAGGTCCCGATGGAGGTACGGCCCGAAAGACGCCAGACCCTCGGTCTGCGCTGGCTGACGAATTATGCGAGAGCGCGGTCGGAGCGGCTGATGAGCGAGCGTCTGGCCAACGAAATCGTGGACGCGACCAACGGCCTCGGCGGCGCGGTCAAGAAGAAGGAAGACACGCACAAGATGGCCGAAGCCAACAAGGCCTTTGCGCATTACCGCTGGTAATCCCGGCGGCTGGGCGCAGTATATCAAACCGAAACTAAAGGAGAAGTTCTATGCCGAGGAAATGTCCGCTCGAGCAGTACCGTAACATCGGAATTATGGCGCATATCGACGCGGGAAAAACAACGACCACGGAGAGAATCCTGTTCTATACGGGTAAGACGCACAAGATCGGCGAAGTGCACGAGGGTGCGGCGACCATGGACTGGATGGAACAGGAGCAGGAACGCGGTATCACGATCACATCCGCCGCAACGACCTGCTTCTGGAAGGATCACCGGATCAATATCATCGATACCCCCGGTCACGTCGACTTTACCGTCGAGGTGGAGCGCTCGCTCCGCGTTCTGGACGGTTCCGTCACGGTGCTTTGCGCGAAGGGCGGCGTCGAACCGCAGTCCGAAACGGTTTGGCGGCAGGCGGACAAGTATAAGGTCCCCCGTATGGCGTATGTCAACAAAATGGACATCAACGGCGCCAACTTTTACCGCGTCGTCGACATGATGAAGGACCGCCTCAAGTGCAATGCCGTCCCGATTCAGCTTCCCATCGGCGCGGAAGCGGATTTTAAGGGGATTATCGACCTTGTGCTGATGAAGGCATATATTTATACCAATGACCTCGGAACCGATATCCAGGAGACCGAGATCCCTGCGGATATGGCCGAGAAGGCGCAGCAGTATCACAACGAGCTCATCGAGCACGTGGCGGAGACCGACGAGGCGCTGATGGAAAAGTTCTTCAACGGCGAAGAGCTCACCATTGATGAAATCAAGACGGCGATCCGCAAGTCGACCATCGCCAACACGATGGTGCCCGTGGTCTGCGGTACGTCTTATAAAAACAAGGGCGTTCAGAAGCTGTTGGATGCCATTGTGGATTATATGCCTTCGCCGCTGGATGTGGAGCATATCAAGGGCGTCAATCCCAGGACCGGCGAAGAGGAGGAGCGTCCCACTTCGGATGACGCGCCGTTCTCCGCGCTGGCGTTCAAGATTATGACCGACCCGTTTGTCGGCCGCCTCTGCTTTATCCGCGTGTATTCGGGCAAGATTACGGCGGGCAGCACGGCGTACAACCCGGGCAAGGACGTCAAGGAACGCTTCGGGCGCATCGTGCTGATGCATGCCAACCACCGTGAAGACCTTGACGAGGTTATGGCGGGTGAGATTGCCGGTATCGTCGGGATCAAGAATACAACGACCGGTGACACGCTCTGCGATGAGAAGGCGCCGATCATCCTCGAGTCGATGGAGTTCCCCGAGCCCGTTATCCGCGTTGCCATCGAGCCGAAAACCAAGGCCGGGCAGGATAAGATGGGTATCGCGCTCGCCAAGCTGGCTGAGGAGGATCCGACCTTTAAGACCTACACCGATGAGGAGACGGGGCAGACCATCATCGCCGGTATGGGCGAACTGCACCTCGAGATCATCGTCGACCGCCTGCTGCGCGAATTCAAGGTGGAGGCCAACGTCGGCAAGCCGCAGGTTTCGTACCGCGAGACGATCCGCCGCGCTGCCGATCAGGATACCAAGTACGCCCGTCAGTCGGGCGGTAAAGGCCAGTACGGCCATGTCAAAATCACCATTGAGCCGAACGAGCAGGGCAAGGGCTACGAATTTATCAACAAGGTCGTGGGCGGCAATATTCCGAAGGAATATATCCCCGCCGTCGACGAGGGCATCCGCGGTGCGATGCAGTCCGGCGTTCTGGCCGGCTACAACGTCGTGGATGTGAAGGTCACGCTGAATGACGGTTCGTACCACGAGGTTGACTCGTCCGAGATGGCGTTTAAGATCGCCGGTTCAATGGCCTTCAAGGAAGCGATGCGCAAGGCGGACCCCGTGCTTACCGAGCCGATTATGAAGGTCGTTGTCACGACGCCTGAGGAATATATGGGCGATGTCATCGGCGACCTCAATTCCCGCCGCGGCGCCATTCAGGGAATGGAGAACGTCGGCGGCGCGCAGCAGATCACCGCAATGGTGCCGCTGTCGGAGATGTTCGGCTATGCGACCGATATGCGCTCCAAGACGCAGGGCCGCGGGCAGTATACTATGGAGCCCGACCACTACGCCGAGGTGCCCAAGTCGATTGCCGAGACGATCTCCAACGCACGCGCCAAGAAGGATTGACGGCTTTTTCAAAAAAGCTCTTGACACTTTTGGAAAATTCAATATAATAGGATGTATAAAGGCAAAAGCATCTATTTTTAAGGAGGAAATGAAAAATGGCAAAGGCCAAGTTCGAAAGATCGAAACCCCATGTCAATATTGGTACGATCGGCCACGTCGACCACGGCAAGACCACGCTGACGGCGGCGATCACCAAGACCCTCGCGCTTCAGGACAACACCGTCGAATTCCTGGCGTATGACCAGATTGACAACGCCCCTGAAGAGAAGGAAAGAGGCATTACCATCAACACCAGACACGTTGAGTATCAGACGGAAGCCCGTCATTACGCGCACGTGGACTGCCCGGGCCATGCCGACTATGTCAAGAACATGATCACCGGCGCCGCGCAGATGGACGGTGCGATCCTCGTCGTTGCTGCGACCGACGGCCCGATGCAGCAGACCCGCGAGCACATCCTGCTTGCCCGTCAGGTCGGCGTTCCCGCGATGGTCGTGTTTATGAACAAGACCGACCTTGTCGACGACCCCGAGCTGCTTGAGATTGTCGAAATGGAAGTCAGAGAGCTGCTCTCCGAGTACGACTTCCCGGGTGATGAAATTCCGATCATCAAGGGTTCTGCCCGCGAGGCGCTCCTTTCTGAAAGCAAGGATATCAACGATCCCGTCTACGCGCCGATCCTCGAGCTGATGAAGGCCGTCGACGAATATATCCCCACGCCGGACAGAAAGTCCGACCTGCCCTTCCTTATGCCTGTTGAGGACGTCTTCTCCATCACCGGCCGCGGCACCGTTGCCACCGGCAGAGTGGAAAGAGGCACCGTCAAGATGTCCGACGAAGTCGAAATTGTCGGTCTGAAGCCGCAGGTCTCCAAGACCGTCATTACCGGCATCGAGATGTTCCGTAAGCTGCTTGACTTCGCTGAGGCCGGCGACAACATCGGCTGCCTGCTCAGAGGTATCCAGAAGACCGATATCGAAAGAGGTCAGGTTCTTGCGAAGCCCGGCTCGATCAAGCCGCACACCAAGTTTGTCGGTCAGGTCTACGTGCTGACCGAGAAGGAAGGCGGCCGTCATAAGCCCTTCTTCTCCAACTACCGTCCGCAGTTCTACTTCAGAACGACCGACGTTACCGGCGTCATCACGCTCCCTGAGAACGTGGAGATGTGCCGTCCCGGCGACCACGTCGATATGACCGTCGAGCTCATTGCGCCGATCGCGATTGAGAAGGGTCTCCGCTTCGCTATCCGCGAGGGCGGCAGAACCGTCGGCTCGGGCGTCGTTGCGGAGATTGTCGAGTAATCGCCGCAGGTTCAATTTTATATTTCAGCTTCGGGGCAGGGTGTAATTCCCTACCGGCAGTATAGTCTGCGAGCGGCTTTGCCGCATGAATGGGTGAAATTCCCATACCGACAGTTAAAGTCTGGATGGAAGAAGCGAACGACTTCGGTTGGAAAGGGTCCCCGTGTGTATGGGGGCCCTTTTTTGTCCTTTGTGCGGTGCAGGTGAAAAGCCTGTTGCAGCCGCCGCTTTCCGGCGCTGCGGCTTTTTGTACGAAAAACGCATGAAAACCGGCTTGGAAAAAAATCCAACATAACTGATTATGCTCAGTTTTTGGTACGGTTTTGTATTGCGTTTCCGTATAAAGTGCCGTCAGAGGCGCTTACCTTTCGCAAACTCCCTTCCGTTCCCGAATATCCGGTATTATAATACGATTTCTTGCGCAAACGATTCGATCAACCGCGGCAAATGCCGTAGTTTGCAAATCCTTTTGGACTTGCAGGAAATCGGTATTGTACGGCGTATTTCCCCAACGCGTTGTCCGGGGCGTCATACGCAAAAGCGAATGGCGGATGAAAATGCTTTCGCATTTTCATCAAATATAAGTATAATGGAAGGACTCTGATTACTTATGCAAATGCAAAACATCAAAAAGCTCTCGTTTTCCGCCGTCATCTGCGCGCTGGCTGTCGTCGCCGTGCTCGCGGTGCATTTTCCGATTTTTGCGGTGGCGGCTCCGTTTTTGGAGTATGATCCGGGTGATATTTTCGTGCTGGTGGCCGGTCTGCTGCTCGGTCCATGGTGGGGGCTTGGCATTACGCTGGTCGCTTCGCTTGTACAGGGCGTGACCGTAAGCGCAGCCAGTGGGCTTTACGGAATCCTGATGCATATTATCTCCACCGGTACGCTTGTTCTGGTCGCCACGTTTGTCAAGCGGCTGTTCAAGAGCCGACTGAGTTCTGAGCTGTCTGTCGCCTGTGGCGTGTTGGCCGCCACCGCTGTTATGTTGGGCGCAAACATGGTTATCACGCCTGCGTTTATGGGCGTTTCCGTCGAGGCGGTGCGCGATATGCTGCTGCCGGTGATTCTGCCGTTCAACCTCATCAAGCTCGCCGCCAACGGCATTCTTGCCTGCGCGCTCTATCGTGCCGTCCGCGTGCCGCTTTCCCGCCTGCTTTGAAACGGAAAGTTTGTAAAGCCTATTGACAAACAGGATGATTAATGGTACAATAGAGAAAACTGAACAGTATTCTTATCAAGAGTGGTGGAGGGACCTGCCCTGTGAAGCCCGACAACCTGCGCGCCGGATTGCTTGCGCAAGGTGTTAAATCAGCGACCGTGATCGGCAGATGAGAAGGTATATATTTTGATGATAGATATCCTTTCGGCGCTCTGCCGGAAGGATATTTTGTTTTGTGTAAAAAGGAGAATGCAACAAATGATCAAAAAGTTTTTCACCAGTGAGTCTGTAACCGAAGGACATCCCGATAAAATATGCGATCAGATCTCGGATGCGGTGCTGGACGCGATCCTTGCCAAGGATCCGAACGCGCGCGTTGCCTGTGAGACGGCTGCTACAACGGGGATGATCCTTGTTATGGGCGAGATTACTACCTCTACCTATGTGGATATTCCCACGATTGCGCGGGAGACCATCCGTGAAATCGGCTATGACAGCTCGGAGAAGGGCTTTGACTGCAATACCTGCGCCGTCCTTACCGCTATCCACGAGCAGTCCCCCGATATTGCGCTCGGCGTAGATAAGGCGCTTGAAGCCAAGGAGGGCGTCATCGCTGATGCGTATGACACCGGCGCAGGCGATCAGGGTATGGTCTTCGGCTACGCCTGTAACGAGACGCCCGAACTGATGCCTCTGCCCATTTCGCTGGCCCAGAAACTTGCCAAGAAGCTCACCGAGGTACGCAAGAGCGGCGTTCTTCCCTATCTGCGTGCAGACGGAAAAACGCAGGTCACCGTCGAATATCACGACGATAAGCCCGTCCGCATCGACTCGGTGGTCATCTCCTCTCAGCATTCGGAAGAGGTCACGCTTGAACAGATCCGCGAGGACGTCATCCGTGAGGTCGTCACGCCGACGCTGCCCGCGCTGTACATCGATGACGATACCAAATTCTATGTCAACCCGACCGGGCGCTTCGTTGTCGGCGGGCCGAAGGGCGACAGCGGTCTGACCGGCCGCAAGATCATCGTCGATACCTACGGCGGTTACGCCTGCCACGGCGGCGGCGCCTTCAGCGGCAAGGACCCGACCAAGGTCGACCGCAGCGCTGCTTATATGGCGCGCTACGCGGCTAAAAACATTGTCGCCGCGGGACTGGCCGATAAGTGCGAGATCCAGATCGCTTACGCCATCGGGGTGGCGCGTCCGCTCTCGGTGTTTGTCAACACCTTCGGCACCGGCAAGGCCGCTGATGACGCCATTGCCCGCGCCGTCTGCAAGGTCATCGACCTGCGTCCCGCCGCCATCATCGAAAAGCTGGATCTTCGCCGCCCAATTTATAAGGCGCTCGCCGCATACGGTCACTTCGGCCGCGAGGAGCTGGGTGTGAGCTGGGAAAAGACCGATTGTGCCGCCGAACTTGTCGCTGCGGTCAACGAATAATACGGATTCGTCGAGAGCCGGCATACGCTGCCGGCTCTCAAATTTTTTGAATTTGCTATTGCAAAAATGTTGGATGTATGATAGAATAAAATGTAGGGAAATCGCAGTTCCTGATGCTGCAGGTAAGACAACATAAAAAAGGAGAAAGAAAGAATGCGTACAAAGAAATGGGCTGTCGCGTTGCTTGCGGTGGCGCTGATGCTCTGCCTTCTGCCTACGGCTGCGTTCGCAGCGGGGAATAACCTCGTCTGGCTGAACAATGCCTGGCTCAGCGAGGGCGAGACGACCATCGGCGAAGGCAAGGTCACATTGGATGCGGAAAACAAGACGCTGACGCTGGAGAATGTCGCGCTCACAAGCTGGGTGGATATTGAGACAGATGGCTTCACTCTCATTGCCAAGGGTACAAACTCGATTATACCCAGCAATAATAACGAGCTCGGATTGTATGTTCGTCAGGGCTCGCTGAAAATCGTGCTGGAGGAGAGTGCTTCGCTCACCATCTCCGCTGAAACCTCGAATGCTATCTATATTCCGTCCGGCGACTTGAACGTGTCCGGCGCCGGCACGCTGACGCTGGAGACCGACGGTGAAATTTACGATGAAGATGCAGAAGAGGTTTACCGTTGGCCTACGCTGTACGTGGGAGGGGATGTCACGATAGAGGACGCGACGCTCAACATCACGGGCAATCAGGTCGGGCTGTTCACGGAAATTTATGATGAGGTCGAAGATGAATCCACGCCCACGGAGATCACTATGCGCAACGCGACGGTGAACATCGACGTTACTGCCGGTACGAATCAGGCGGTTTTCTGCGCGCTGGGCAGCGTCACGATTGAGGACACGGCTCTGACGACGAAGACGAAGGTGACGTCGGAGGAGATTGAGGGCTATGGCTTGTATGTGGTCGGGCCAATCCTTATCAAGGGAGAAAAAACGGATATCAAGCACACCGGCGCTGTCGGTTTTGACGCTGATTCGATTACAATCGAGAGCGGCAAGGTTGACGTCAAGTCCAACGGTACGGCGCTGCTCGGCTACAACGGCGTGACCATCACCGGCGGCACTGTCAAGGCGGAATCGGAGGACAGCTATGCGATTCTCGGCACGAAAGGGCTCGTTTCCGTTACGGGCGCTTCGACCGAGGTCACCGCGATTACCGGCTCGGAGGTCTATGCTGCCATCAGCAACGCGAATAACCCTTCCAACCCGGATTTCGGCGACGGCGGTATTCACCTTGATGCGAAAATCACTGTTGAGGGTAAGAATCTGATCGTCGGCGTGAAGAAGGATGCTGAAGCAGCCATCACGCTGGGCGAAGATTTTGAAATTGCCGGTGCGACGCTTAAGAGCGAGAGCCTCAGCAGCACGAAAACCAAGACCTATTTTGTGGATGAAGAAGGCAATGCGCTGACCGGCTCGGCTGTTGTCTGCAAGCACACCTTTGGCGAGACGCCGACTTGGACGTGGGCAGAGGACGGCTCCTCGGCTACGGCTTCGTTCCCCTGCACCGAGAGCGGCGATTATACGGAGGTCGTCAATGCGACGATCACCAGCGAGACGACGCCTGCGACCTGCATCGCGGCGGGCAAGACCGTTTACACCGCGAAGGTCACCTTCGGCGGTAAGGAATATTCCGATGTTAAGGAAATCACCCTTGCCATCGATGAGGATGCGCACGGTGAAACCGAACTGAAGAATGCGAAGGAAGCGACCTGCACCGAGAAGGGCTATACCGGCGACAAGGTCTGCAAGGACTGCGGCAAAGTCGCAGAGGCCGGTGAAGAAATCCCGATGAAGGAACACACGTTTGTCAACGGCAAGTGTGAAGTCTGCGGTGCGGATGATCCGAATTATGTGCCGGATACCTCGTCTGATGATACTTCGTCCGATGTGTCCTCGGATACTCCGTCTGATGATGCTTCGTCCGACGATGCTTCGTCTGTTGCCTCGAGCGGCACGGACAGCAGCGAGACGCCCGATACGGGCAGCTCAAGCGCTCTGATCTGGCTCCTGCTGGCTGCTGCCTGCGTGGGCGGAACGGTGCTTGTGCTTCGTAAGAGAAACGCGTAAGTAAATCGCGCATAAAAGGATAAAAAACTCCCGATTCCGAAACCGGAATCGGGAGTTTTTGCATCGTCATCCAAGCGAAGCGCAGGAGCGGGGTCATAAAGCAATATCGGGGTTCGTCCTTTAGGCAGAACTTCCTGCTCGGGTCTGCCGTCCCGCATAAAAATGCTGAGTATCCGCTGCAATCAAAAAGCCGGTGCAGGAATTGCATCCCTGCACCGGCTTTGGGTTTATTCGGATTCTGAGGACGTTTTTTCGAGGTTGGGGGCGTCTTTGGATGCAAAATACACGCCGATGGAGTCGGAGATGCGCTTTTCCAACGCCTCCTGTCCGTATTTATCGACCTCGGTTTTATCCTTTTCTCCGTGGGTCAGGCAGCCGGCACCGCCGATACAGCCGCCCACGCAGGCCATCCCCTCGATGAAGTTGTTGGGGAGCACGTTCTTCGACGCACGGAACAGGGCCGCACGGCACTGCTCGATGCCGTCGCACGAGATGGGGCGGTATTCGAAGGTTTTGTCCAGCCCACGCTCGATGAGCGCCTGCCGAACCGCGTCGGTCAAGCCGCCGCTGCGGGCGAAAATGCGTCCGAAATAGGAGGCGTTGTCCAGAATCGTTTCAGGCAGTGATTCGATGACGAGGTCGCGGCTGTCAAACAGCGCCTGCAGCTCTTCAAACGTGATGACACTGTCGATGTACGGCCGCACGCGCTCCTTCTGAAATTCAGCCTTCTTTGCTGTACAGGGACCGATGAATACGACGCGCGCGTCCGGGTCAGTTTCCTTGATATACTTGGAGATGGTCGCGACAGGGGAGAGGTTGTGGGAGATGTGCTGCTTCAGCGACGGGAATGCCTTTTCAATGTAGTCCACGAATGCCGGGCAGCAGGAGGAAGTGAGAAAGCCCTTGTCCGCCAGCTCCTTGGCCTCGGTGTAGGCGACCATATCCGCGCCGAGCGCGGCTTCTACGACGTGGTGGAAGCCGAGCCGCTCGATGCCGGTGATGACCTGTCCGAGCTTTGCATAGGAGAACTGGCTGGAGATGGAGGGCGCGACGACGGCGTACAGCCGGTATTTGGTATTGCCCTCACTGCCTTTGATAAGGTTGACGACGTCCAGTATATACGATTTGTCCGTGATGGCGCCGAAAGGGCACTGATATACGCAGGCGCCGCAGGCGATACATTTGTCGTTGTCAATCGAAGCCGCAAGCGTTTTTTCGTCCCGGGAGATGGCTTTGACCTTACAGGCGTTTTCGCAGGGGCGCTTGTGGTTGGTAATCGCGCTGTAGGGGCAGACCTTGGCGCAGGCGCCGCACTCGACGCATTTTTCTTTGTCGATGACGGCGCGCTGGTGCTTGTCGAAGCTGATGGCACCGCGCTTGCAGACGTCCTCGCAGCGGTGTGCGATACAGCCGCGGCAGGACTCGGTGACAGTATAGCCGCTCACCGGGCATTCGTCGCAGGCGATGTCGATGACCTCGATGACGTTGGGGTTCTCCTTGTTGCCGCCGAGCGCCATGCGGATGCGTTCGCCGACGATGGCGCGCTCCTTGTAAATGCAGCAGCGCATCGTCGCCTCCGGTCCCTTGACGATCATCTTGGGAATCTCGGTGTAGCAGTCGAGCAGTCTGTCTTCGAAAGCCAGCCGCGCGACTTCACGAAGGACTTTGTATTTCAGAAGCTGTACCTTGGTATCGAACTTTCTCATAGGTGTAATCGCTTGCTTTCGCAGCGCGAAAGCTTCCTCCTTGGAATCTGTGAGTGCCCGCCTGCTTCGGCAGGGCTCGTTTGTGGTGCGGATTAGAAATAGCTGACCTTGATGCGTTTGCCCATCTTCCGCAGCGCCTCGGACAAACCGTCTACGAGCCGCATTTTGATGCTGAAATTGATGGGCAGATCGGGGTTTTGGTGCGCGGGATTGACCGCACGTCCGACAAAAAAGTTGATGTCGGTCGCGTCCTCGAACAGCATTCGTGCGATGAGCGAGGCGCCGTCTCGTTTATAGCTCCAGTCGGCAAAGAACTTGTTGTCGGCCAGATAGCTCTCGGCGTAGGTCAGGACGCGGTTGATGGTGATGACGCCCTCCGTAACCAAATCCACGCCCTCGATGGTCGCGGTCGGCGGGATTTCGGGGTCGAGGTATTCCAGGTTCGCCTTGACCTCTTTGCCTAAAAACTTCCCGGCGAGCGTGCTTGTCGTGCCGCCGCAAACGATATGCTTGCCGCTCTTGGCGAAAAAGAGCGACATCATTTTGTTGACGTCCGCAGGGTCGGCGGGCGGACCGATCATCAGGTTCACGCTCTGGCGCGGGCGGATTTTGACTGCGCAGACGGTGGTGTCGTCTCCCGGCTTGCCGCCGTAAAGGCGCTCGCATTCATCCAGCAGAAGCGTGGCGAGCGTTTTGGCCGTAAAGTCGGGGTTGTACATCTTCTCCATATAGTCGATGATGTTCTCGCGCTGCCATCCGAAGTTCAGCTCCAGTCCCACACCGGCGTGGATGCAGCCGTCGCTCATCGCGATAAGCACGTCGCCTTCGCGCAGTACGAGACGGGACTTATAAATGACCTTGTTTTCAATGGTCATACTCGATTCGGGCAACGGAAGATACTTTCCGTCCCGCAGGACGATGACATGCGGGTTATCGTACTGGATGATTTCCGCTTCATTGTTCCCGAGGATTCGGATAATCGTAAACGTGGAGTAGGCAACATTGCGGATCTTGCAGACCGGCAGCGTCGCGGCAATGGTCGCTACGCAGTCCTCGATGCTCATACCGCCGGCGACCATCGTGGAGATGATTTTCGACGTGAGCGTGGAAAGGATGTTGGCCTTCACCCCGCTGCCGAGGCCGTCGGCCAGCACAATGACCTCGTCGTCCTCGTTCGGGGAGACGCACTGCACGCGGTCGCCGCAGAGCGTCTCGCCGTCTTTGTTCAGGCTGTGGTAGCCGATGTCGCAGAACAGGTCATTCATCGGTCAGCGACTCCTTGAGCTTTGTCAGCGCGATTTTCGTTTCGGCCGTCGTCTCGCCGAGCAGCGAGGCAATCTCCTGCACGGCGCGCATCTGCTTTTCGATAACCTTGTCGGTGATCTCGATCGTGCTGCGGCTGATGCTTTCTTTGCGCTCGCGCGCGTTTTCCTCGTCGGTGATGTCGCGCATGATTGCCATAATGATGTGGTAGGCCTTGTCATAGATTACCGTCTGCTCGACGTAGCGCTTGTATTCGGCCAGATAAACGCGCTTGCCGCGAATGGACCGGCCGGTCTCCATGACCTCCAAAAAGGGCTGCGGATCAAGCACGCGCACGACCTGACCGCCGAGGATGTCCTGCGCGCCGCTGAGGTTGAGCATCGCGCAGGCGGCGGCGTTGAGCTGCTGGACCTCAAGCGCTTCGTTTAGGACAATGATGCCGTTGGGCGTGTTTTTGATGATTTTGTCCGAAAAATTCTCGGCCTTTTCCTTCAGATAGGGCAGGCACATCGAGATTTCCGCCTTGCCGTTGAGGACGGCGACGGCCTTGTCGCGGCAGGTGTTGTAGCCGCAGCTCCCGCAGTTCAGCTCGTCCTCGGGCTTGGTCTTGCCCATCTGGCGCAGGATCTCCTCGATCGCCTTCGAGCCGGGCATCGTCCGATGGACGCCAATGTAGCTGTGCGGCTTGGAAAGGGCGTCCGCGTCGGGCGTATCGATGGTGAAATCGCCATCCGGCGCGTAGCGGTCGACCGCCGCTGTCCCGCGCACGGCGCTGCCGTGTCTGTCCATCGCCGGACCGCCGACGCAGCTTCCCACGCAGGCGGACATCTCGATAAAGCACTTTTTCAGGCCGCCTTCACAGATTTCACGCAGCGCGCGGACACAGTTGTCGATGCCGTCTACGGTTATGTAGGTGTAATCAGCCGCGCGGCGCTCCATTGAGCGGAGAATTCCGCCCGTTGTCGGAAACAGGCGCGCCTTGCCGCCGGCTTCGGCGTCCGGTTCGGGCTCGACAGCGACGCCTGCGCCGTTCATCCACTCGGTCAGCTCCTCAAAGGTCAGTGCGTAATCGACGATACCGGGGTATTGTGCCGCCTCGTCCTTCTTGGAAATGCAGGGACCGATGAACACGGCTGCAGCGTTCGGATGCGCGGCCTTGATCGATTTGCAGTGTGCCTGCATCGGGGAAAGCACCGGCGCCAGGCAGCCGATTGCCTGCGGGAAATATTTACGGATGAGCAGGTTGACCGTGTGGCAGCAGGAGGAGATGATCACGTCGTCGGTCCCGCGCTCGCACATCTCGTCGTAGAGCGTTTTGACCGACGTCGCGCCGATTGCCGTCTCCGAGGCGCCCGCAAAGCCCAGCGCGCGCAGGGCTTTGTCCATACCGGCAATGGTCGCGCCCGGATAGTTGGCTACGAACGAGGGCGCGACGCTTGCGTACACCGGCTTCCCGGCGGCGATCAGCTCGCGGACGGCGCCGGTGTCGTTGCGGATCTCCTTGGCATTCTGCGGACATACGACAAAGCACTGGCCGCAGAGAATGCACTCGTCCTCAATGATGTGCGCCTGATTGTTCTGGAATTTGATCGACTTCACCGGACATTGGCGGATGCACTTATAGCAGTTCTTGCAGTTGGATTTTTTGAGTCTGAGATATTCATTCATTTTCCGTTGCGCTCCCTGTCGGCCTTTGTCTCGGCTTTGCGCTGGAATTTGGCGGCTTCAACGATAAACCGTTCGTGGGTACCCTCGCCGATGAGGCCGTATTCGTCCGAAACGGACAGCGAAAAGACCAGCCGGCGGTTTTCGACGGCGGTGAGCGTGCTGCGGCAGGTGACCGCCATCCCGACCGGCGTGGCGGCGATATGCCGGATGTCCAGCGCGGTGCCGACGGTCGTCGCGCCCTCCTCAAGGAAGGGCGCGACACTGTCCAGAGCCGTTTTTTCCATCAGCGCGGCCATCGCGGGGGTGGCAAACACGCGCAGCGAACCGCTGCCGACCGAAGCGGCCGTATCGTTTTCGGTCACGGTCAGGCGGCCTTCGCCTTCGAGCCCTGCGTGCAGCATCAGCCGACCCTCCCGAGTATGTATTTGGCGAAAAAGGCGTCGAAATTCTCCGGACAGATGCCGCAGACGACCTCGTCGTCCACCTTGACGGACACGCCGTCCGTGCATTTGCCCAGACAGAAGGCGGCGCCCAGTTCCACCTTGTCCCCAAGCCCGTGGGCCTTCACCGCTTCGGTCAAGAGGCTGATGATCTTATAAGAGCCTTTGAGGTGGCAGGAAGAGCCCACGCAAACGTTTACTGTCATAAAAACGGACCTCCGGAAATTTCCTTTTACTGAACCCCAATGAAAAATGTGCAATAAACCGGGCACAATCAGATTTTGCGAAGGTTTTGCCTACAGTTTTTATTGGGGTTTCCTATTCCTTGTTTATTCGTAATCGACAACGTTTGTCCAGCCGAGGAGGAACTCGCGCTCCTCCGGCTTGCCCTTGACCGACTGCGAGGCGGCGACGATCGGCAGCCACTGCTGCACGTACTGCTTGGCGGTGTCGGTCTTGCGGCAGAAGAGGTTGAGGTATTTCTCGGCCAGCGCGTCCTTCTTCTCCAGCTTGAACAGGAGATAGGTGCGCGCCACATCGGCGGAAGCGTTGCCCTGCGTCGCGTGGGACCAGTCAATCACGAACGGCTTGCCCTCCGGCGTGATGATGATGTTGGAGGGGTTGTAGTCGCCGTGGCAGACCTTCACATGCGTGGGCATGCTGTCCAGCCGCATATGGAGCTCGTAGCGCGTGGTCGCATCCAGCGTGGTCTCGGAAATCTTGCGGTGCATTTTGTCCTTGAGCTTATTCAGCAGAGGCGCGGTCTTGCCGTGGATTTCAATTTGAAGGTCGACGAACAGCTCGAGGTATTCGTCTTCCTTTTCGGGATGCTTCTCCATCAGCGAGCTGAGCGTCTCGCCTTCGATGAAATCGGAGACGATGGCCCATTTCCCGTCCGCCTTGCAGACCTCGTTGACCTTGGGAATGTTCAATCCCGTTTCCTCCACGCGCGCCTGATTGAGCGCTTCGTTGAGGACGTTGGCTTTTGAGAAGCTGCTCTCAAACAGCTTGATGGCCAGATCGCCGTCGCGGTAGACGGTCTTCTCGGCTCTTTTTGCGATCACGTTGTCGAGTTTCATCGTTACCTTATTCTCCTTTATGCCTTTATTCGCCGTAGTAGGCTTTCAGATACATTTCCTTGATTTCAGAAACAAGCGGATAGCGGGGGTTTGCTCCCGTGCACTGGTCGTCGAACGCCTGCAGCGCCATTTCGTCGAGACGGTCGAGGAAGTCTTTTTCGTCGATGCCGTATTCCTTGATCGAGCTCTTGATGCCGATTTTCTTTTTGAGGTTTTCGATTTCCTTGATGAGATTCTCCACCTTTTCGGCGTCGTCCTTGCCTTTCAGGCCGATGTAATCAGCCACCTCGGCGTAGCGCGCGCGGGTGTGCGGATACTCGTACTGCGGGAAGGTGCCCATTTTCGGCGGAACCTCTTCGGCGTTGAAGCGGATGACATGGGAAATCATCAGTGCATTGGCAACGCCGTGCGGCAGGTGATGGAATGCGCCCAGCTTGTGCGCCATCGAGTGGCAGACGCCCAGGAACGCATTGGCAAACGCCATACCGGCCATCGTGGAAGCATTGGCCATTTTTTCTCGGGCCTCGGGATCGTTGGCGCCGTTGTCATAGCAGCGCGGCAGGTAGTTGAACACGCTCTTGGCGGCCATCAGCGCCAGGCTGTCGGTATAGTCGGTCGCCATCATCGAAGCGTAGGCTTCGAGGGCATGCGTAAGCACGTCGATACCCGATGCGCTCGTCAGGCCCTTGGGCATCGTCATCATCAGGTCGGCGTCGACGATGGCCATATTCGGCAGCAGCTCATAGTCGGCAAGCGGATACTTCACACCGGTCGTCTCATCGGTGATGACGGCAAAGGGCGTGACTTCGCTGCCGGTGCCGGCAGAGGTCGGGATGGCGATGAAGTAAGCTTTTTCACCCATTTTCGGGAAGGTATACACCCTCTTGCGGATATCCATAAAGCGCATCGCCATATCGAGGAAGTCCACCTCGGGATGCTCGTACATCACCCACATGATCTTGGCCGCGTCCATTGCGGAGCCGCCGCCGAGGGCGATGATGCAGTCGGGCTCGAAGGCGGCCATCTGCTTGGCGCCTTCCTTCGCGCTGGCAAGGGACGGGTCGGGTGCGACGTTGTAGAAAGTGGTATATTTGATATCCATCTCGTCCAGCTTGTCGGTGATGCCCTTCGTGTAGCCGTTGTTGTAGAGGAAGCTGTCGGTGACGATGAAGGCCTTCTTCTTGCCCATCACGCTCTTCAGCTCGTCCAATGCGACGGGCAGGCAGCCTTTCTTAATATAGACCTTGGACGGGGTTCTGAACCAGAGCATGTTTTCTCTCCTCTCGGCGACTGTTTTGATGTTGACCAGATGCTTGATGCCCACGTTCTCGGACACCGAGTTGCCGCCCCACGAGCCGCAGCCGAGGGTCAGCGAGGGCGCAAGCTTGAAGTTGTACAGGTCGCCGATGCCGCCCTGCGAGGACGGGGTGTTGACGAGAATGCGGCAGGTTTTCATACGCGCGCCGAATTCGTCGATCTTTTCCCTTTCGGTGACGGGGTTGACGTAGAGCGCGGCGGTGTGGCCGAAGCCGCCGTCTGCGATGAGGCGGTCTGCTTTATCAAGCGCGTCCTTGAAGCTCTTGGCCTTGTACATCGCGAGCACGGGGGAGAGCTTTTCGTGCGCAAATTCTTCCGAGATATCGACCGACTCGACCTCGCCGATGAGGATTTTGGTCGTTTCGGGCACGGTCACGCCGGCAAGCGAAGCGATGGTGGGTGCCTTTTGACCGACGATTTTGGCGTTGAGTGCACCGTTGATGATGATGGTCTTGCGAACCTTCTCTGTCTCGTCCTTGCTGAGGAAGTAGCAGCCGCGCGCGGCAAACTCGGCCTTGACCTTGTCGTAGATCTTGTCGCTGACGATCACCGACTGCTCGGAGGCGCAGATCATGCCGTTGTCAAAGGTCTTGGAGTGGACGATCGAGTTGACGGCCAGCAGGATGTCGGCCGACTCATCGATGATGGCGGGCGTATTGCCGGCGCCGACGCCGAGCGCAGGCTTGCCGGAGGAATAAGCCGCCTTGACCATACCGGGACCGCCGGTAGCAAGGATGGTGTCGGCCTCCTTCATGATCATATTGGTCAGTTCAAGAGAAGGCACGTCGATCCAGCCGATGATGTTCTTCGGCGCGCCGGCGGCGACGGCCGCGTCCAGCACGACCTTCGCGGCCGCGATGGTCGACAGCTTTGCTCTCGGGTGCGGGCTGATGATGATGCCGTTGCGCGTTTTCAGCGAAATGAGGGTTTTGAAGATTGCGGTGGAGGTGGGGTTGGTCGTCGGGATGACGGCCGCGATAAGACCGAGCGGCTCGGCAATCTTCTTGATGCCGAAGGCCTTGTCCTCCTCGATCACACCGCAGGTCCTGGCGTTTTTATAGGCGTTGTAAATGTATTCGGCTGCGTAGTGGTTTTTGATTACCTTGTCCTCAACGACGCCCATACCGGTTTCCTCGACCGCCATCTGCGCAAGCGGGATGCGCTGCTGGTTGGCGGCAAGAGCGGCGGCCTTGAAAATTTCGTCCACCTGCTCCTGCGTGTAGGTGGCGAATTTTGCCTGCGCCTCTCTGACCTCGGCGATCTTTCTTTCCAACGCCTCCGCGTTGTCGACTGTGTAGTTCTTCTGCATTTTCCCTGATCCTTTCGAAATGTTTATGATGATTCTTTTTTACCTGATTAGCCGTTCAACCGCTGTGAGAGGTGGTTGCACAGCAGCGCCAGCGACGACGCCATGTTCTCATTCTGCACGAGAATGCCCTCCGGCACGCGAAGCACCGTCGGTGCAAAGTTCCAAATCGCGCGCACGCCCGCCTCGACGAGCCTGTCGCAGACCTCCTGCGCGTGCGGCGCCGGAACCGTGATAATGCCGATGTGCAGCTTCAGCCGTTCGGCGATATCGGCCATCTTTTCCGGCGGAAACACCGTAATGCCGTTGAAGGTCGTGTTCCACAACGACGGGTCGCTGTCAAAGGCGGCGATGATTTCCAGTCCGTACTGCTTGAAGCCGACATAGGACATCAGCGCCTTGCCGAGATGCCCGGCGCCCACGATCACCGCGCTGTTGATGTTGTCATAGCCTAAAAAACGCTCGATGTCCGCCTCCAGCTCGCTGATGCGGTAGCCGACCTTCGGCTTGCCGCCATTGCTGATGAGCGCGAGGTCCTTTCGTACCTGTACCTGATTCAGCCCGAGCGCGTCGGCGATCGTCGTTGCGGAAATGTACGGCTGGCCGCCGTTTTTCTGCTCGCGCAGATAGCCGAGATACAGCGGAAGCCGTGCCAATGTCTTTTTGGATATCGGATCGCCGGTCAATCGATTCTCCTCCTTCCTATTTTACACCAATATCATACCATATACAATAGGCAAAAAGCAAATATAAAAAAGTTATATCGATATAGCGATATCGATATAACTTTATCGTTTTATACAAAAATCGGATTTCAGAACAGCTCTTCTCGTACAGAACGTAGATTTTCGACAAAAAGCCGCTGAATTTTTTTCAGTCCGGCGCCGGCGGGATAGATAAGATAGTCGCAGTAAAGCTCGTCGTTGTCGGTGCATTCGGCTTGGATCAGCCCGTAGCAGTCGAGAAGCTCGTTCGGCATCGGTGAAACCCACATATAGGTGGCACGGCATTTGCGCAGCAGGTCGAACTGGCTGCCGCGTTCGTAGACACGGATCTTTTTGCGGACGGCGTGCGCGTTCTGACGTGCCCTCTGCTTGGCTGCGGGCAGGAAGGGAACGGTCAGGTCGCCGTGGACGATCTCGATGAAGTCGGCCAGGTCGGCGCGGCGGATCACCGGGCGGTCGGCCAGTGGACTTTTTGCGGAGAAGAGCAGACGGTATTTGTATTCGAGCAGCAGCTCATGCGACAGTCCTTTTTCGTTCAGCAGCGAGAAGAAATATTTTTCGGTTTCCTTCGGGCAGCGGATGACGCCGAGCGCGCTTTCGCCCTCGGCGACGTTATTGATGGCGGCGACAGAGTTTGTCTCGCAAAAATCGATGTCCATCCCGTCGGCCATATCCAAATGGTTGATAAAACGGGTGAACGCGTGCGCGATGTAGCTGGCGCGGGGGACGGAAACCGAGAGCGACTGCGTCGACAGCGATTTGGCGAGGAAGGCGGCGTCCATTTCGTCGATTTGTGCGAGCAGCTCGCGCGCGCGGTCAATGAGTTCGCGGCCCTTCTGCGTCGGCTCGATGCCTTTGGAGGTGCGCTTAAACACGGCGAAGCCGAGGGTCGATTCGAATTCCTTGATTGCCTTCGACAGATTCGGCTGGCTCATATACAGATTCTCCGCCGCCTGCGTGATCGAGCCGGTGCGGGCGATTTCCACGGCGTATTTCAGGTGTGTGATGTTCATACGCATACCTGCCTTTCCGGATACGGTAGATTCCCGGCGGGGCCTGTTCGGACGCCGCCGATATTGGTCCCTCGGGAATGACTGATCGTTTGCAAAATAATATTTGCAAAGCTTTAATTTCTTGACCTATATCAAGGCATGGAAGGGCTTCCGGAGAGCTTTTTGGAAAAAGCTCCCCGGAAACAGGGACTGGGACAGCGTCCTGACCGTTCAGCAGACGACCGTGCCCTCGAAGGCCAGCGCCGTCTCGCCGGTGAGCGTAACGCCTTCGGGTGTGTACGAGACGATCAGGTCGCCGCCGCGCACCTTGACGGTGATATCCACGCCCGCGTCGCAGTAGCCGTTTTCCACCGCCGCCACGACTGCCGCGCACGCGCCGGTGCCGCAGGCGAGCGTTTCGCCGTTGCCGCGCTCCCACACGCGCATCTTGAGCGTGCGGCGGTTGACCACGCGCACGAACTCGGCGTTGACGCGCTCGGGGAAGATATCCGCGTTTTCGAACTGCGGGCCGACGGCTTCCACATCCACCGCGTCCACGCGGTCACAGAATACCACGCAGTGCGGGTTGCCCATCGACACGCAGTTGATGCGGTATTCCTTCCCGCCGATGACAGCCGGATAATCGAGCACCTTTTCGCCCGGGAGGGTGACGGGCACGTCCGCCGGAACCAGCGACGCCTTGCCCATTTCGACCGAAACGCTGCGGACTTCATTGCCGTAGGTGTAGACCTTGAGTGATTTGACGCCGCTGGCCGTTTCGATCTTCATTTTATCCTTTTTGACGATTTTTTTGTCAAACAGATATTTCGCCACGCAGCGGATGCAGTTACCCGACATCAGCCCTTCACTGCCATCGCGGTTGAAGATGCGCATCTTCGCGTTGGCAACGGAGGATTTTTCGATCAGCACGATGCCGTCGCCGCCGATGCCGCGGTGCCGGTCACAGACCTGAATGGCCAGCGACTCGGGGCTGGTGATGCTGCCGTCGCGGTTATCGAAATAAATATAATCGTTGCCGCTGGTCTGCATTTTGGAAAAATTGATCTTCTGCCGCTCGACTCGCATGTCGTTGATGTCAATCAGCTCGGTGTTGAACAGATTGTAGCGGGACGCGGCGATGTCCGCAAGTGCGTTGGCCGTGTCTAAAGAGGTCACGCAGGCAACCGACGACAGCAGCGCCTGCCGGTGGAGCGTGATGTAGTCGTCGTATGCGCTGCGCGACGACGCGCCGGTGTAGACGATCAGCCCCAGCTTATTTTCGGCCAGCAGCCGCAGCTCGCTGTCGTCGTCGCCGAGCTTGTTGACGACGGTCACGTCGATGCCCAGCGCCGCGATGGCCGCCGCAGTGCCTTTGGTCGCGTAAATTTTCATTCCGAGGTCGTCGAGCTTCTTGGCCAGCGTGACGATTTCGTATTTATCATTGTCCGAAACGGTGATGAACACGCCGTTGCGGCCCTCGCGCTCGTCGTTGCCGACGGCAAAGCCCGCCGCGGCCATACCCTTGTAGAGCGCCTCGGTCAGCGTGCGCCCGATGCCGAGCACCTCGCCGGTCGATTTCATCTCCGGGCCGAGCGCGGAGTTGACGTCCGACAGCTTCTCGAACGAGAATACCGGCACCTTGACTGCCACATAGGGCGGGATTTTGTACAGCCCGCTGCCGTATCCGAGCTCCTTCAGCTTCTGACCGAGCATCACGCGCGTGGCGATGTCGACCAGCGGGAGGTCGGTGACTTTGCTGATATACGGCACCGTGCGCGAGGCGCGCGGGTTGACCTCGATGACGTACAGCTCGTTGTCCGAGATGAGGTACTGGATGTTGACCAGACCCTTCGTACCGAGCGATTTGGCCAGCTTGCAGGACGAATCCTCGATCGTTTTGATCATTTTATCGGAGATGTTCTGCGGCGGATAGATTGCGATCGAGTCGCCGCTGTGGACGCCGGCGCGTTCGATGTGCTCCATAATGCCGGGGATGAGCACGTCGGTGCCGTCGGAAATGACGTCGACCTCCAGCTCAATACCGCTCATATATTTGTCGATGAGGACGGGGTTCTCAATGCCCTGCGAGAGGATGATGTCCATATATGCGCGCACGTCGCTTTCGGCGTAGGCGATGGTCATATTCTGCCCGCCGATGACGTAGGACGGGCGCAGCAGCACCGGGTAGCCGATGCTCTCGGCCGCCTTGAGCGCCTGCTCCATCGTCTTGACGCCCAGTCCCTTTGGGCGCTTGATGCGGAATTTGCTCAGCAGCCTGTCGAACCGCTCGCGGTCCTCGGCGGTGTCGATGCCCTCGGCCGAGGTGCCGAGGATACGGATGCCCTTTGAATCGAGGAATTTGGCCAGCTTGATGGCCGTCTGGCCGCCGAAGGCGACGACGACGCCGACCGGCTTTTCGGTCTGAATCACGCCCCAGACGTCCTCCTTCGTCAGCGGCTCGAAGTAGAGCCGGTCGGAGACGTCGAAGTCGGTGGAAACCGTCTCGGGGTTGTTGTTGATGATGATGACCTCGTAGCCCAGCTTGCGCAGCGTCTGCGCGCAGTGGACCGAGGAATAGTCGAACTCGATGCCCTGTCCGATGCGGATGGGGCCGGAACCCAAGACGATGATTTTTTTCTTGCGCTTTTTGGATGAAGCGATGTGTGCGCGCGCTTCGCAGTAGTCGTCGTAGCAGGAATAGAAATAAGGCGTTTCCGCCGCGAACTCGCCTGCGCAGGTATCGACCATCTTGTAAGACGGCAGGCGGGGGTTGCGGATCTTCTGGCCGGAAATGGCGGCGATGCTCTCGTCGGTAAAACCGAGCCTCTTGCCGCGCAGGTACAACTCGTCGGTCAGGTCGCTCTTGGTCAGCAGCGCCTCGTAATCGGCAAGATTCTTGAGCTTATGGATAAAGAAGAGGTCGATCTTCGTAACGGCATGGATCTCCTCGGGCGAAACGCCCTCTTTGAGCGCCTTGTAAACGGTGAACAGCCGCAGATCGTCGGTCACGGAGAGCCGCGCGCGCGCGTCAACGCCGTCCAGCAGCGGGCAGGAGAGGGTCTGCATTCCGATTTCGGCGCCGCGCACGGCCTTCATCAGCGCTTCCTCGACGCTCTGGCCGATGGCCATTGCCTCGCCGGTCGCCTTCATCTGCGTGCCCAGCAGGCGGGAGGCTTTGACAAATTTATCGAACGGCCACTTCGGCAGCTTGACAACGATATAGTCGATGGCCGGCTCGAAGCAGGCGGAGGTCTTGCCCGTCACGTCGTTGCGGATTTCGTCGAGCGTGTAGCCGAGCGCGATTTTTGCTGTTACCTTTGCAATGGGATAGCCGGTCGCCTTGCTCGCCAGCGCCGACGAGCGCGATACGCGGGGGTTGACCTCGATGACGGCGTATTCGTAGCTGTCGGGATTGAGCGCGAACTGGACGTTGCAGCCGCCCTCGATCTGCAGCGCGGTAATGATGTCCAGCGCCGCCTGACGGAGCATGCCGTATTCCTCGCTGGAAAGCGTCATCGCCGGCGCGACGACGATGCTGTCGCCGGTGTGGATGCCGACGGGATCGACGTTTTCCATGCTGCAGATGGTAATGGCGTTGCCCTTCGCGTCGCGCATCACTTCAAATTCGATTTCCTTCCAGCCGGCGATGTATTTTTCAATCAGCACCTGATGGATGGGGGAGAGTGCAAGTCCGTTGGCGGCAATCGTCTTTAGCTGCGCACGGTCCATCGCCGCGCCGCCGCCCGCGCCGCCGAGCGTGAAGGCCGGCCGCACGATCACGGGATAGCCGATGCGGTCGGCGATGGCCAGACAGGACTCGAGATCGTTGGCCGTGTCCGACGGGATGCAGGGCTGGCCGATGGCGGCCATCGTGTCCTTGAAGAGCTGGCGGTCCTCCGCCTTGTCGATGGCTTCGGCGTTGGTGCCGATGAGACGCACGCCGTGCTTTTCAAGGAAGCCCTCCTTGGAAAGCTGCATCGCAATCGTCAATCCGGTCTGGCCGCCGAGCCCGGCGAGCAGGCTGTCCGGCTTCTCCTTGAGGATGATGCGCTCGACGGTTTCCTTTTTGAGCGGCTCGAGGTAGATTTCGTCCGCCATAGACTTGTCCGTCATAATCGTGGCGGGGTTGGAATTCACCAGCACCGCCTCGATCCCCTCGGCCTTCAGCACGCGGCAGGCCTGCGCGCCGGCATAGTCGAATTCGGCCGCCTGTCCGATGACGATCGGGCCGGAGCCGATAACGAGCACTTTTTTAATCGATGTATCCTTTGGCATTGCAAACCTTCCTTTCCTTCAGCGCGCGTCCGCGAGCCTGTCGACGAACCGGTCGTACAGCATCGCGGTGTTCAGCGGCCCGGGCGAGACGGCGGGGCGGAACTGCACCGAGAACGCGTCGAACGCGGTGTATTCCACGCCCTCGGCCGTGCCGTCGTTGGCGTTGAAGAAGCTGATGCGGCCGACCTGCGCGGGGATGCTGTCGGCAGCGACGGCATAGCCGTGGTTCTGGGACGTCACGACGGTGCGGCCGCTTGACGTCTCGGTAACCGGCAGGTTGGCGCCGCGGTGCCCGTAAGGCAGCTTGAGCGTGTCGCCGCCGGCGGCCAGCGCCAGCAGCTCATGCCCGAGGCCGACGGCAAAGAGCGGCTTTTTCCCGCAGAGCTTTTGGATCTGTTCGACGCGCTGTGCGTTCACCTTCGGGTCGCCCGGACCGTCGCCGAGCAGGACGCCGTCGGGATTGTCGGCAAGAACGGCGTCGGCAGGCGTATCCTGCGGGTAGACGGTAACTTCGCAGCCGCGGCCGAGCAGCTCGCGGAGCAGCTCGGCCTTCGTGCCGTAGTCCAGCAGCGCCACGCGGCAGCGCGCGGCTTTGTCGGGCTTGTATGTCGTTTTCTGTCGGATGCTGACCGCAGCGACCGCGTCGCCGACGGCGTAGCTTTTTACCGTGTTCAAATCAATGGCCGTCGGGTCGGCGCAGATGCAGGCGTTCATCGTCCCGCAGTCGCGCAGGATGGCCGTCAGGCGGCGGGTGTCGACCCCGCAGATGCCGGGGATGTCCGCCTTTTGCAGATACGCGCCGAGCGTACCCTCCATGCGGAAATTGGAGGGCGTATCGCACAGCTCGCGCATGACGCAGCCGAAGGCGTGGACGCCTTCGCTCTCAAAGTCGGCGGTAATCAGGCCGCAGTTCCCGACCGACGGGAAGGTGAACAGCACGAGCTGCCCGTAGTAGGTCGGGTCGGTCAGGGTCTTGTTGCAGCCGATCATCGAGGTGGTGAAGACCAACTCGCCGATTGTATCGCGCTCGCTGCCGATGCGCTTGCCCTTGAAAATCTGCCCGTCCTCAAGCAGGATGTATGCGTCTTTCATCGTTGGTAATCCTTCCTTTCCCCGCGCCTTTTACGCTTTGTTCTTCATCAGACGGACCATAACGGCCTTCTGCGCATGCAGGCGGTTTTCCGCTTCCTCAAAGATTTCGTCGGTGTGCGCGTCGAACACGTCCTGCGTGATCTCCTCGCCCTTGTGCGCGGGCAGGCAGTGCAGCACCATCGCGTCGGACGCGGCGGCGCCGAGCACATCACGGTTGATCTGATAGCCGGCGAACAGACGGCGGCGCTCGGCGGCCTCGTCCTCCTGTCCCATCGACGCCCAGACGTCGGTGTAAAGCACGTCGGCGCCTGCAGCGGCCTCGAGCACGTTTTCGGTGCAGGTGTAGCTGCCGTTGGACGCGGCCCACGCGGCGATTTCTGCGTCGGGTTTGTGGCCGGACGGGCAGGCGACCGAGACGGCCATACCGGTCTTGATGCCGCCGACGATGAGGGAATTTGCCATATTGTTGCCGTCGCCGATGAAGCAGAGCTTCAATCCGGCCAGCGAGCGCTTGCGCTCGCGGATGGTCATCAGGTCAGCCAGTACCTGACAGGGATGGCAGTAATCGGTCAGACCGTTGATGATCGGGATTGAGCCGGTAGCGGCCATTTCCTCGACCTCGCTCTGGGCAAAGGTGCGGATCATAATCCCGTCCAGATAGCGGGAGAGCACGCGGATGGTGTCGGCCGTGTCCTCGCCGCGGCCGATCTGGAGGTCGTTGGAGGATAAAAACAGCGCCATCCCGCCCAGCTCGTACATTCCGACTTCGAACGACACGCGCGTGCGCGTGGACGACTTGCGGAAGATCATCCCCAGTGTCTTGCCCGCCAGATGCGGGTGGGGGATGCCGTTTCTTCTCTCGTATTTGAGCTGGTCCGCCAGGTTGAGCAGCTCGATGATTTCCTCGCCCGACAGGTCGCCGAGCCTGAGTAGATGCTTCATATTTGTTCTTTTTCGTCCTTTCGCCGTTATTCGTCGAGTATCGATTGCAGGATTTCCAGTCCCTCTTCCAGCAGGGGGTCGGGAATGTTCAGCGCCGGCAGCAGGCGGACTTTGTCCTTTGCGGTGAGGACGAGCAGTCCCTTCTCCAGCGCGCGTGCGCAGACGGCCTTTGCGTCCTTTTTCGTTTGGATGCCGAGCATCAGTCCCATTCCGGAAACCGACCCGACGGCGGGGTGCTTTTCCAGCTTTTCCCGGATATAAGCGCCCTTGCGGCGCACACCTGCCAGCAGCGCGTCGTCGATGCGGTCGATCACGCTCAGCGCGCCCGCCGCGCAGACCGGGTTGCCGCCGAAGGTCGAGCCATGACTGGACGGCGTAAGGGTACCGGCGGTTTTTCCGCCCAGCAGCGTCGCGCCGATGGGCAGACCTCCGCCCAGTCCTTTTGCGGTTGTAAGTATGTCCGGCTTGACGCCGAACTGCTCGTAGGCGTAGAGCGTGCCGGTGCGCCCGTTGCCGGTCTGCACCTCGTCGACGAGCAGGAGGACGTCCCGCTCGGCGCAGAGCGCAGCGGCAGTCTGTACGAAATCCCGATCGAGCACGTTCACTCCGCCCTCGCCCTGCACCATTTCGAGCAGGAGCGCGCAAACCGAGCCGTCCAGCGCAGCTTTCAACGCTTCGGCATCGTTTGCCGGCGTGTAAGCAAACCCCTCGGGAAAGGGGAAGAAGTAGTTGTGGAACGCATCCTGCCCGGTGGCGGCCAGCGTGGCCATCGTCCGCCCGTGGAAAGAGCCGGTCAGCGTGACGATGGTGCTTCTGCCCTTGCCGTATTTGTCGAACGCGTACTTGCGCGCCGTCTTGATGGCGCATTCGTTGGCCTCGGCGCCCGAGTTGGAAAAAAACACGCGCGCCATACCCGTGCGCGTGCAGAGCCGCTCGGCCAGATCGGCCTGCGGCGCGGAATAGTAATAATTGGAGGTGTGCGCAAAGGTGTGGAGCTGCTTTTCGACCGCAGCCGTCCAGACCGGGTCGCAGTGGCCGAAGATGTTGACCGCAATGCCGCTGCCGAGGTCGATGTAGCGCTTCCCGTCGCTGCCGAACACCTCGCTGCCCGAAGCGCGTGCGAATTCGACCGGCAGCCGGCCATAGGCGTGTGCGATATAGGTGCTGTCCTTTTCAAATGTGTTCAATCCGGCGCACTCCTTTCTTATTTGATGAACATTGTGCCCAAGCCCTCGTCGGTCAGCATCTCGACGATGATCGAGTGGGGGACGCGGCCATCGATGATGAATACCTTCGGCACGCCCCGGCGCACCGCCTCGGCGCAGCACTCGACCTTGGGGATCATCCCGCCGGTGATGACGCCGTCCTTGTACAGCGCGGGAATCTCCGATACGCGTACCGTGCGGATGAGCGAGCTTTCGTCGGCGCAGTCGCGCAGGATGCCGCTGATGTCGGTCATTGTGATGAGGCTTTCGGCGCCGAGCGAGGCCGCGATGCGGGCGGCGGCGGTGTCGGCGTTGATGTTGTAGACATTGCCCTCGTCGTCACACCCTACGGTGGAGACGACCGGGATGTAGCCCTTGTCTAAAATGTCGACGATCGGGTCGGTGTTGATGGACGTAATCTCGCCGACGAAGCCGAGCGACTCGTCGAGTTTCTTCGCCTGAATCATATGTCCGTCGATGCCCGACAGGCCGATGGCGCGGCCACCGACGCCCTGGAGGAGGTTGACGAGGTTTTTATTGATTTTGCCGGCCAGCACCATCAGCGCCACCTGCGCCGTCTCGCGGTCGGTGACGCGCAGACCGTTGACAAAGCGGGTGGGAAGGTTCATTTTCGACATCGTCTCGGTCAGCTCGGGACCGCCGCCGTGTACGAGCACGACCTTGACACCGATGAGCGTGAGCAGCGCGACGTCGCCCATCACGGCCTTTTTCAGCTCGTCGTTGATCATCGCGTTGCCGCCGTATTTTACGACGACGATTTTGCCGCTGTACTGCTTGATATAGGGCAGGGCGCAGACGAGCACCTCTGCGCGCTGGTAGTTTTCGGTCATCTTGTTTGCCTCGTTCCTTTTGTATTTATGCCGCTTCGGCGCAGACGCTGAGAAATCAGGTCCTGTAATCGCCGTTGATGCGCACGTAATCGTAGGTCAGGTCGCAGCCCCACGCGGTCGCCTCCGCACTACCGTCGTGCAGGGTCACGTCGATGCGGATCTCGTCGGCGGAGAGGACGGCCTTCGCCGTTTCTTCCGAGAATTCCACACCTGCGCCCTTTTCGCATACGTGAACCGTGCCCGCTTCGGAGGAAAAGGACACATCCACGCCGTGCGGGTCGGTGTCGGCGCCCGAGTAGCCGATGGCGCAGAGCACGCGGCCCCAGTTGGCGTCGGCGCCGAACATCGCCGCCTTGACCAGCGACGAGCAGATTATGCTCTTGGCGACGGTTCGCGCGTCGGTCAGGCTGCGCGCGCCGCTGACGCGGCATTCGAGCAGCTTGGTCGCGCCCTCGCCGTCCTTGGCAATGGAACGGCAGAGTGTGCGCGTGACGAACGCGAGCGCGGCGGCAAACGCATCGTAATCGGGCCCTTCGGCGGTGATCGGCGGATTGCCGGCCTTGCCGTTGGCGAGGATGGAAACCATATCGTTGGTCGAGGTGTCGCCGTCGATGGAGATCATATTGAAGCTGTCCGCCGCGTCGGCTGCGAGCGCTTTTTGCAGCAGCTCGGACGAGATGGCGCAGTCGGTGGTGAGAAAGACAAGCATCGTGGCCATGTTCGGGTGGATCATCCCCGAGCCTTTGGCGATGCCGCCGAGCCTGCATTCCACGCCGCCGACGGTGAAGGCGACGGCGACCTCCTTGCGCGCGGTGTCGGTGGTCATAATCGCTTCGGCCGCGTCGCGGCTGCCGGTTTCCGAGAGGGCGTCCTTCAGCGCGCCGATCGAGGCTTCGATGGGAGAGATGTCCAGCCGCTGACCGATGACGCCAGTGGAGGCGACGATGACATCGCGCGGGTCCAGTCCGCAGGCGGAGGCCGCCAGCTCGCACATCCGGCGTGCCACGGCGGGGCCGTCGGCGTTGCAGGTGTTGGCGTTGCCGCTGTTGCAGAGGACGGCCTGCGCGCGTCCGTCGGCAATATTTTCGCGCGTGACCGTAATCGGCGCGCCCTTGACGAGGTTCTGCGTGTAGACAGCCGCTGCGGCGCAGGGCGTGTCGCTGTAAATGAGCGCTAAGTCCTTTTTCGATTTGTTTTTGCGGATGCCGCAGTGCACGCCGGCGGCTCGGAAGCCGGCCGGTGCGCAGACGCCGCCGTTGCATGCTTTCATTTTTGATCGTTTCCTTTCGTGGGAGTCGGGCCGCAGAACAGACCTTCGGTCTCGTCGGCGCCGGTCATCAGGTTCAGACACTGCACTGCGGCGCCGGATGCGCCCTTACCGAGGTTGCAGAAGCGGGCGAAGAGGTTGATGCGCTCGTCGTTGCCGCTGATGAGGATTTCCATGTCGTCGCGCCCCGCATAGGCGTTGGCGTAGAGCGTTTCGTTGCCGATCGGCTCGCGCACGGACAGCAGCTTCTGTCCGGCGTAGTAGGAAGCGTAGTATTCGTACAGACTTGCGGGCGTGACAGGCTTTCGCAGCAGCTTGGCGTAAAGCGGGACGCAGACGAGCATCCCGGCGTAGAAGTCCCCGATGATCGGATTGAAGAGCGGTTGCTGCGCAAGGCCGCAGATATGCGCCATCTCGGGCAGGTGCTTGTGGGCCGACGCGGTGGCGTACTGTGCGGGCGCGTCCATCGCCTCGCCGTCGGTACGCGCCTGATAGTCGGCAATCTTTTTCTTGCCGCCGCCGCTGTAGCCGGTCAGCGAGTGGGCGGACAGGGGGTAGTCGGCGGGCAGGATGCCGCCTGCGACGAGCGGGTAAACGAGCGCGCAGAAGCCGCTTGCGTGGCAGCCCGGGACGGCGATGCGGGCCGCTTCCGCGACCGCCCTGCGCCGCCCGGCGCTCAGCTCGGGGAAGCCGTAGACCCAGCCCGGCGCGGTGCGGTGTGCGGTCGACGCGTCGATGATGCGCACGCCGCCGTCGGCCATTGCGGCGGCCTCGCGCGCGGCATCGTCGGGCAGACAGAGGATGGCGACGTCGGCCTGGTTGATGTGCGCGCGGCGGGATGCGGGATCCTTGCGTTCTTCTTCGCTTATGGAAAGCAGCTCGATGTCCGGCCGTGCGGAAAGCCGCTCTGCGATCCGCAGGCCGGTCGTGCCGGCGGAGCCGTCTATAAACACTTTAGTCATGGATGTGTTCCTCGATTTTTCTGATCTGTTCTTCCACGCGCGCGGGCGCCGTTCCGCCCTCCGAGCTGCGCAGCGACATACAGGTGTGCATGTCCAGCGCTTCGTACACGTCCGCTTCAAACAGCGGCGAGAACGTCCGGTATTCGTCCAGAGACAGCCCGGCAAGCGTTTTCCCTTCGTCGATGGCATACGCGACCAGTGCGCCGGTGATTTTATAAGCGTCGCGGAAGGGCAGTCCCTTTTTTGCCAGATAGTCGGCGCAGTCGGTGGCGTTGATGTAGCCGCCGTCGGCCGCTTTCCGCATCTCGTCCTTCCGGACGGTCATTGTTTCCAGCATCGGCGCGAGCACGCCGAGCGTGGCCAGGACGGTATCGACACTGTCGAAGACAGCCTCCTTATCCTCCTGCAAATCCTTGTTGTAGGCCAGCGGGAGACCCTTGAGCATAGTCAGCAGGGCGTGCAGATCGCCGTAGACGCGGCCGCACTTGCCGCGTGCCAGCTCGGCGATGTCGGGGTTCTTCTTCTGGGGCATGATCGACGAGCCGGTCGAGAATTCGTCCGACAGCTCGACGAAGCGGAATTCGTAGGACGCCCAGAGCGTCACCTCCTCGGCCAGCCGCGAGACATGCATCGCAATCAGCGCGTTGACGAACGCCAGCTCGGCGATATAATCGCGGTCGGACACGGCGTCGACGCTGTTCTCGCATATCCCGTCAAAGCCCAGAAGAGACGCCGTCAGCGTGCGGTCGATAGGATAGGTCGTGCCGGCCAGTGCCGCCGCGCCCAGCGGGCAGCGGTTGATGCGGACGCGGCAGTCGGCGAGACGCTCGAGGTCGCGCAGGAACATATTTGCATACGCCAAAAGCTGCTGCGCAAAGCTGATGGGCTGTGCGCGCTGCAGATGTGTATAGCCGGGCAGGATCGTCTCGGTATTTTCCTTGGCCAGCTTCACAAGCGTGCGGACGAGCGTCAGCAGCGCCGCTTTTTCCTCGTCGGCCATCCGGCGGAGGTAAAGCCGCGTGTCCACGGCGACCTGGTCATTGCGGCTGCGTGCGGTGTGCAGCTTCTTGCCGGTGTCGCCGATGCGTGCGGTGAGCGTTTTTTCGACGAACGAGTGGATGTCCTCGCAGGCGTAGTCGATTTCCAGCCTCCCGTCATCCAGCTCGGCACGGATTTCGCCGAGGCAGCGCAGGATCGCGTCGGCCTCGGCCTCGGTGACGATCCCGCAGGATGCGAGCATGCGCACGTGCGCCTGCGAGCCCTCGATGTCCTCGCGGTACATCCGTGAATCGACGCGGATGGAGGAATTGAAGTCGTCCGCCGCGCTGTTCAGCGCCGATTTGAACCTGCCTGCCCACAGCTTATCCATTGTACAAACTCCTTGTTTCCGTTATTGTTTCTTGCCTTCGCGCTTGGCGTCGGCCATCGCCTTGACCTTGATCGGCAGTCCGAACAGGTTGATGAACCCGGCCGAATCGCGCTGGTCGTAGACCTGGTCCTCCTCGAAGGTGGCGATCTCCTCGTCGTAGAGCGAGTAGGGCGACGTAACGCCTGCGTTGATCAGATTGCCCTTGTAGAGCTTGAGCTTGACGGTGCCGGTGACGGTCTCCTGCGTCTTGTCCACAAATGCGGACAGCGCTTCGCGCAGCGGCGTGAACCACTGGCCGAAGTAGACCAGCTCCGCGAACTTGGCGGCGACCAGCTCCTTATAATGCTGCGTGTCGCGGTCGAGCGTGAGCGTTTCGAGCACCTTGTGCGCCTTGTAGAGGATGGTGCCCCCCGGCGTTTCGTACACGCCTCTCGATTTCATGCCCACGAGGCGGTTCTCAACGATGTCCGCAAGGCCGATGCCGTTCTCGCCGCCGAGACGGTTGAGCGCTTCCATCAGGTCGATGGGGGACAGTCTTTCGCCGTTGAGCGCGACGGGGACACCCTTTTCAAAGTCCAGTGTGATGTAGGTCGGCTTGTCGGGCGCCTGCTCGGGCGAGACGCTCATCTCCAGAAAGCCTTCCTTGTTGTACATCGGCTCGTTGGCCGGATCCTCGAGATCCAGCCCCTCGTGCGAGAGGTGCCAGAGGTTCTTGTCCTTGGAATAGCTGGTCTCGCGGTTGATCTTCAGCGGGATTTTGTGCGCGATGGCGTAATCGATTTCCTCGTCTCTGGACTTGATGTCCCACAGGCGCCAGGGTGCAATGATTTCCATATCCGGCGCGAACGCCTTGATCGTCAGCTCGAAGCGCACCTGGTCGTTGCCCTTGCCGGTGCAGCCGTGGCAGATGGCGTCCGCCCCTTCGGCGCGCGCGATCTCAACGATGCGCTTGGCGATGACCGGGCGCGCGAACGACGTGCCCAGCAGGTAGTCCCCCTCGTAGACGGCGCCCGCCTTGAGCGTGGGATAGATATAGTCGGTGATAAATTCCTCGCGCAGGTCCTCCACGTACAGCTTGGAAGCGCCGGTTTTGATTGCCTTCTCCTCCAGCCCGTCCAGCTCGGTGCCCTGCCCGACGTCGCCCGAAACGGCGATGACCTCGCAGCCGGGATAGGTTTCCTTCAGCCACGGAATGATGATGGACGTGTCCAGCCCGCCGGAGTAGGCGAGTACGATTTTGTTGAACGTTTTCTTTTTCTTTCTGGCAGCCATGGATTTACGCTCCTTCACTTCGATTGTTGTTGTGATACTATTATACACCAATTCTGTATATTGTCAAGTCTTTATTTGAATATTTCAGAATAAATATGCAGTAATATGCAATTATTATCGAATATTATGCATAAATTGTGCATCTTTTTGCGTCAGCCTTCCTTTTTGGCCTTCGCTTCGCAGTACATGCAGCGGTAGACGCGGTTTTCCCGGTCGGTCAGCTTGAATACGTGGTCCAGCTCCTGCTCGGTGGTGGTGATGCAGCGCGGATTCCGGCACCTGATGACGTTGGTCAGCCTTTCGGGCAGGCACAGCTCCCGTTTGGCGACGATGGCGTCGTTTTCGATGATATTGATGGTGATGCCGGGGTCGATGTAGCCGAGGATGTCAAAGTCGAGGTCGATGAGGCTGTCGATTTTCATGATGTCTTTTCGGCCCATTTTCGAGCTTTTGACGTTTTTGAGGATGGCAACGCTGCATTCGAGCTGTTCAAGGTTGAGGTAATTGTAAATGCGCATGCTGTTTCCGGCCTTGATATGATCGAGCACGTAGCCATTCTTTATGCTGTCGATCTTCATTGAGCACCTTGCCTTTCTTTTAGCGAGGCAATCGTCCGAACGTGCTCGGGCACGTAGCCATTCTTTATGCTGTCGATCTTCATAGAGCATTCCGCCTTTCTTTCAGAGCGGCAATAAGCCGGGCGTGCTCGGGCACGTAACCGTTTTTGATACTGTCGATTTTCATAGAATACCTCCTTACATCAGGCCGAGCAGGAACATGATGAGCGCCTCGCGGATGAACTTGCCGTTCTCGACCTGCTTGAAGTAACAGGCGCGCGGGTCGTCGTCCACTTTAGCGGAAATCTCGTTGACGCGGGGCAGCGGGTGCATGATGCACAGGTCGGATTTGGCTGCGCGCAGCTTGGACGGCTCCAGAATGTAGCTGTCCTTCAGACGAATGTAGTCGGCCTCGTTGAAGAAGCGCTCGCGCTGCACGCGGGTCATATACAGGATGTCCAGCTCGGGCAGCGCCTGTTCGAGCGAGTCTGTCTCGGCAAAGGTGAGCCGGTTCCGGCGAATGACGCCGTTTTTCATATATTCCGGCACGACCAGCTCGGGCGGGGAAATGAACACGAAGCGGATGTCCTCATAGCGCGCGAGCGCCGTGATGAGCGAATGCACCGTGCGGCCGAATTTCAGGTCGCCGCAGAAGCCGATGGTGAACCCGCCCAGCCGTCCTTTCTCGCGGCGGATGGTCAGCAGGTCCGCCAGCGTCTGCGTGGGGTGGCAGTGACCGCCGTCGCCGGCGTTGATGATGGGGACGGGCGACTTGGCCGCCGCAGCCATCGGCGCGCCCTCCTTCGGGTGGCGCATGGCGATGATGTCGGCGTAGCAGCCCACCGTCCGCACTGTGTCGGACACGCTCTCGCCCTTGGACGCGCTCGAGCTGTCCGCCGAGGAGAAGCCGAGGACGCTGCCGCCCAGCTCGAGCATCGCCGCCTCGAAGCTCAGCCGCGTGCGGGTACTCGGCTCGAAAAAGAGGGTAGCGAGCTTTTTACCCGCGCAGACGTTTGAAAAGGCTTGACGGTCGGCGATGATCCGATCCGCCGTATCGGCGAGGCGTGAAATTTCGTCGTTGCTCAAATCGGTGATGTCAATCAAATGGCGCATAAGGGCAGTGTCCTCCTTTTTGTCGGCAGACGGTTCAGCGGCGGATCCAGCTCTCGTCGGCGGGGTTGTCGCGGAAGGCTTTCAGCCGCGCGACGTCCGCCTGGGAGATGTAGCCGGTTGCGGCCGCTTCCTCGCAGATGACATCGAAGTTGGTCAGAGAAACGTTCTTCACGTTCGCCGCAGACAGCTTTTCCAGTCCCTTTTTCATCCCGTAGGTGAAGATCGAGACGACGCCGAGCACGTCCGCGCCGGCCTCGCGCAGCGCCTCGACCGTCTCGATGACGCTGCCGCCCGTCGAGATCAGGTCCTCGACGACGACGACCTTCTGTCCCGGCAGCAGCCTGCCCTCGATGCGGTTGGCGCGCCCGTGGTCCTTGGCGGACGAGCGGACGTAGCCCATCGGCAGCCCGAGCAGGTGCCCGCAGATGGCCGCGTGGGGGATGCCCGCCGTTGACGTGCCCATCAGCACCTCGCAGTCGGGATAGTATGTACGGATGAGCCCGCACAGCCCTTCTTCGATGACCGTGCGCACTGCCGGCGCGGTGAGTGTGAGGCGGTTGTCGCAGTAGATGGGGCTTTTGATGCCGCTGGCCCAGGTGAAAGGCTCGTCCGGCCGGAGGTAAACGGCTGCGATCTCCAGAAGCCCGCGCGCCGCGGCGCGCGCCGTATTCTGCATATCCATTGGTGATTCTCCTTCATTTACAGATTTATGCCGCCGGTAAATGCCTCCAGGCAGCGCAGATAGGCGCTCTGCGGGTCGGCGGCTGCGGTAACGGCGCGGCCGACCACGATATAATCGGTGCCGGTGGCGCGCGCCTTCTCGGGAGTCATAATCCGCACCTGATCGTCGGCTGAGCCGTCGGCGAAGCGGATGCCGGGCGTGACGGTGAGAAAGTCCTGCCCGTTGGCGCGTTTGACCGCCGCCGCCTCGTGCGGCGAGCAGACCACGCCGTCCAGCCCGCTCTGCGCGGCGTTGGAGGCGTAGTGCGCGACGGTCTCCTCCATCAGCGTGCCGATGAGCAGCTCATCTTTGAGCATTTCCGCGCTTGTGGAGGTCAGCTGCGTGACCGCGATGAGCAGCGGCCGTTCGCGTCCGGCTTCTGCGGCGCCCTCGGCCAGTCCCTCAACGGCGGCCTGCATCATTTTCTTTCCGCCGGCGGCGTGCAGGTTGGTCATATCCACGCCGAGGCGCGCGAGGTTCTTCATCGCTTTCTGTACGGTGTTGGGGATGTCGTGCAGTTTTAAGTCGAGGAATACGCGGTGCCCGCGCTCGAGGATGCGGCGAACCATATCCGGCCCCGCCGCGTAGTACAGCTCCATCCCGATCTTGACGTAGGGCTTCCTGCCGCCGAAGCGGTCGAGAAAGGCCAGCGTCTCCTCCGCCGAGGAGAAGTCGCAGGCGATGATGACGTCCTTTTGGTTCAAGTTGGTTTGTCCCCTTTCTTACACTTCATTCGCAAAAGCGGATGACGCTCCGGGCAAAGCACGGAGAAATATGCCCTGCGATATCTTTTTCTGCGGCAATTGCCGCGAGTGATAAACCGGTTTCGATCAGGAAATCGTCTTATCGGTGCGCTGCGCCGATGATGCTGCGCAGCGAGGTGATCCCGTAACGCGCCGCCGCTTCGGGCAGGGCGCGGATGATGTCGCGGCAAGCCGTCGGACGGACGAGGTTGGCCGCGCCGACCTGCACCGCCGAAGCCCCCGCGAGCATCATTTCCAGCACATCCTCCGCGCTCGAAACGCCGCCCATCCCGATGATCGGGATGCTTACGGCCTCGTAGACCTGGTAGACCATCCGCAGCGCGATCGGGAACACCGCCGGCCCGCTCAGCCCGCCGGTGGTGTTTTGCAGCAGCGGCTTTTTCGTGCGCAGGTCGATGCGCATCCCCAGCAGGGTGTTGATGAGGCTGACCCCGTCCGCGCCCGCCTGTTCGACGGCCTTTGCGATGGACGCGATGTCGGTCACGTTCGGCGTCAGCTTGACGAACAGGGGCTTGTCCACCGCCGCACGGACGGCCCTGGTCACCTCGTAGGCGCTCTCCGCCGTGGTGCCGAAGCCCATCCCGCCGCCGTGTACGTTCGGACAGCTGATGTTCAGCTCGATCATCCCGACGTTGTCGGCTTTGGCGGCGCGGCGGGCGCATTCCACGTATTCCCCGACCGAAAAGCCGCCGATGTTGGCGATTACTTTTTTATGGAAGAAGGCCTTCAGCTCGGGCAGCTCGCAGGCCAGCACGTGGTCGATGCCGGGGTTCTGCAGGCCGACGGCGTTGAGCATCCCCGACGGCGTTTCCGCGATGCGCGGCGTTTCGTTGCCGAAGCGGGGGTGCAGCGTCGTTCCCTTGATCGAGAACGAGCCGAGGATGTTGATGTCATAGTAGGAAGCGAATTCCCGTCCGTAGCCGAAGGTTCCCGAGGCGGGGATGACCGGATTGTCCAGCGGCATACCCGGCAGCGTGACCGAGAGGTCTACCATAAGATCTCCTCCTTTTTCAGTACGGGTCCTTCCACGCAGATGCGCTTATGGCCGGTCACCGTCCGGCAGGAGCAGCCCATGCACGCGCCGAAGCCGCAGCCCATCCGCCGCTCGAAGGAGTACTGTCCGCCGCAGTCGGACATCGCATAGACGGCCTTCAGCATCGGCTCGGGTCCGCAGGCGAAGGTGTAGTCGTAGGAAAGGGGGGCGGCCGCGTCGGTGACAAATCCCCTGACGCCCGCGCTGCCGTCGGCCGTGGCAACGATTGCTTCCACGCCCAATGCTTCGAATTCCTCTTTGTAAAATACCTCGGACGCGGTGTTGAAGCCGAGCACGACCGTCGGCCGGACGCCGCGCGCAAGCAGCGCCTTGGCCAGCAGGTACATGGGCGGCACGCCCGCGCCGCCGCCGAGCAGCAGCGGCCGTTCGCCGGTCTCGTTCAGGTCGTAGCCGTTGCCCAGCGCGGTGAGCGCGCTGACCGTTTGCCCTCGGCGATATTCCGAAAGCGCGCGGGTGCCCGCGCCGACGACCTTGTAAATCAGGGTGACGCGCCCGTTTTCGGCGTCGCAGACCGAAATGGGGCGGCGCAGGTAAAACCCGTCGACCGACAGGTTGAAGAACTGCCCGGGCGCGCGGACGTCGTCCACGGCGGCGCCGTCGAGCAGCAGGCGGAACACGCCCGGCGCGATGGGTTCGTTTGCAGCGACGGTCAGGATTCTTTCCATACGATCTCTCCGTTCACGATGGTGGCGCAGACGGCGCCGGTCAGGGTCAGCCCGTCGAAGGGCGAACGCTTGCTTTTGGTGAAGGTCTGTTCGGCGTCGAACACGCGCCTGGCCGTCACGTCCGCTACCGTCAGGTCGGCGACGGCGTTCGGCGTGATGCCGAACCTTCCGGGCAGCCCGAAGCGGCGCGAAGGATTTACGCTCATCAGCTCGGCCAGCCGTTCGAGCGGGACGACGCCCGGCTCGACGAGCGCGGTGACGCAGGCGGCGAACGCGCTTTCCAGCCCCGGGACGCCCATCAGCGAATGCCGCAGGCCGCCCGCTTTTTCCTCTGCGGCGTGCGGCGCGTGGTCGGTAGCAATCATATCGATCGTGCCGTCGGCGATCCCCTCCAAAAGCGCCGCGCGGTCTCGTGCGCTGCGGATGGGCGGGTTCATCTTGAAGCGGCCGTCGTCCTCGAGCATCGCATCGCAGAAATACAGGTAGTGCGGCGCGGTCTCGCAGGTGACATCCACGCCCTCCCGCTTCGCTTTGCGGATGAGCGCCACGCTCTCCGCCGTGGAAATGTGGCAGATATGGTAGGCCGCGCCGGTTTTCTTCGCCAGCGCAAGGTCGCGCTCGATCTGCGCATACTCGCTCGCCGAGCAGATGCCCGGCAGTCCGTGCGCGCGCGCGAATTCCCCGTCGTGTATGCAGCCGCCGCGGACGAGCGTGTTGTCCTCGCAGTGGGCGGCGAGGACGCGGCCGGCGGCCTTCGCTTCGCGCATCGCCTGTTCCATGACCTTCTCGTCCTGTATGCCGCTGCCGTCGTCGCTGAACGCGACGGCGAAGGGCGCATTTTCGGCCAGCGGCGCGACGGCTTCGCCCTTCCGCCCGACGGTGATGCTGCCGTAGGAAAACACCCGAACCGGCGCGTCCGCCGCGTGCAGCGCCATTGCGCGCAGACGGGGAGCGCTGTCAGGCGGGGGGGTCAGGTTCGGCATCGCGCAGACGGCGGTGAACCCGCCGTGAGCGGCGGCCGTCGCGCCGGTCCGCACCGTCTCTTTATAAGAAAAACCCGGCTCCCGCAGATGCACATGAACATCTGCAAGACCGGGAAAAATAAATTTGCCGCCGCAGTCCAGAACGGGGAGGGACGGAGAAGTTTCGATATGCTCGGAAAGAAAAACAATGATGCCTTTGTCGATCAGAAGATCGCGCTGAACGAATATACCGGCAGTGTACACCCTTCCGCCCTTCAGCAGCATCGACATGCCTTTACCTCGCTTTCATCACTTTATCCTTTTTATTATACAAGTCTTCATCCGGCTTGTCAAGTATTTTTTTATGTTTTTTCTTTTTTTGCGCAGGTACTTGACAACGGCGCATCAAGCGTGTATACTGTGAATACTGAATATATACAGAAAGGGGAGAGCCGGTGGACGTCATCATCAGCAACGCGAGCACGCAGCCAATCTACGAGCAGATCTATACGCAGATTAAGGCACAGATCCTGTCGGGCGCGCTGAAGGAGGGTGAGCTGCTGCCGTCAATCCGCTCGTTGGCCAAGGATCTGCGCATCAGCGTCATCACGACCAAGCGCGCCTACGATGAACTGGAAAAGGACGGTTATATTTACACCGTGGCAGCTAAGGGCTGCTACGTCGCCGAGCGGAACGAACAGCTCGTGCGGGAGGAATACCTCAAACAAGTCGAAACGCATATGCAGGCCGCCGTCGAAGCGGCGGCCGTCTGCGGCATCACGGGCGAGGCGCTGCGCGAGCTGCTGCTGACGCTGCTGGATACGATAGAAGGAGGCGTATGAATTGAATGCAATTGAAATAAAAGGCCTGCGCAAGGGATACGGCAATTTTACGCTCGGTGAGCTGGACTTCACGCTGCCTGCCGGCTGCATCACCGGCCTTGTGGGCGAGAACGGCGCGGGGAAAAGCACGCTGCTGCGGCTGATTGTGGGGATGATAAAGGCCGATGCGGGCAGCCTGCGCGTATTGGGCGCGCCGGTCGGCGGCAAAAAGTTCCGCGCGCTGCGGGAGGAGCTGGGTTATGTGCCCGACGAAAGCTATTTCCCCGAAATGCTTACGCCCCGCGATGTCGCCGCCGTCCTATCCCGCGCCTACACCCGCTGGGACGGAGCGGCGTATGCGGCGCTGCTCGACCGCTTTGCGCTCCCTGCACGCAAGCCGGTGCGCAGCCTGTCGCGCGGGATGCGGATGAAGCTGTCGCTGGCTGCCGCGCTCGCGCACCGTCCGCGCCTGCTCGTCCTCGACGAGCCGACCGGCGGGCTGGACCCGGTCGCGCGCGACGGGATTCTGGACATCCTCAACGATTTCACCCGCGACGAAACGCATGCGGTGCTGCTGTCCTCACACATCCTGTCCGATTTGGAGAAAATCTGCGATTACGTCGCCCTGCTCCGTCGGGGGAAGCTGTTGTTCTGCGAGGAAAAGGACAGGCTGACCGAAAGCTGTGCCGTCGTCCGCCTGCCCGAGCGCGAGCTGGATATCCTGCCCGAGCACGCCGTCCTCGGCCTGCGCCGGAACGGCTATGCTGCCGAAGCGCTCGTCCGCCGCGACGCGCTGCCGCCGTCGGTCACTGCCGAGCGCACGACGCTCGAAGAAATCGTTCTGCTGCTTTCCAAGCATGAAACGGAGCGGGAGTAGCGATTCCCAATCCCCAAAGGAAGATGCTTTCTCTGTGCGAAAGAGGTCTTCATAAAAAGGAAGGATTCCTTGGCGGCGGCTCGTACAATGACTTCCGCTGCCGGATGGCACTGCCGGAAAGCCGGATGCGTTTGGCGCATCAAATGATTTGTGATTGGAATTCCGAAAGAAGGATGGTTTTAACGATATGAAAAGCTTGCTTTTGAAAGATGTTTTGGTGCTGCTGCGGCAGTCGCGCCTGTTCACGCTTCTGACCGTTCTGCTGGCGCTCTGCTCGGGCTTCAAGCCGGAGGTGCTGCGCAGCATCGCAATACTGTATGCTGTATTGCTGCCGCTGTCTGTGCTGGCGTATGACGAACGCAGCGGATGGGACCGCACCGCCGTCGTGATGCCTTACTCGACCGCATCGCTCGTGGGAAGCAAGTATCTGCTTGGCATACTCGGCGTACTCGGTGTTTCGCTGCTTTCCCTGCTGTCCGAATGGCTGTTTTGCGGGTTTGTCCTCAAGGCGGAAAGCTTTTCCGCCACGCTGCTGTACGCCTGTTTTGTGCTGCTGATGCTGGCGGTCGCGCTGCCGCCGATGTTCCGCTTCGGTGCAGAAAAAGGGAGGCTGTTCTATATCGTCCTTATCGGCGCGTTCGTCGCGTTGGCAATCGGCTTCGGTGACCGGCTTTTTGCGCTGCCGGCAGAGCATATGACGGTTTGGGCCGTGGTCGCGGCTGTTGCCGCGCTGCCGGTGTCTTTCGCCTTCTCGGTTATGGGGTATCATGCTGTTCTCCGATAAAACGGCTTAAAACCGTTTTATCAGCTGCGTGCCGTATGAAAGACAGATACGGCAGTTCCCCTGCATGTTAAGCGGTTTGAAAACAGGGATTCGGCATCTGGCCGAATCCCTGTTTTCCGATTCAAACCGTGAATCGAAATCAAAGCTTTGCACGCTGCGGCGGCCGCGTCGGGAAGGAAAATGCCGTTTCTCCCGCACGCTCTGTGCGGCGTTACCGCTTCGGAACCGGCGAAAGCGCCGAGGCGTTTTCCTCGATGCCAAACGTATCGGAGAACAGAAAGGGAGGACCCTGTTTCCAATCGGGTCCCCTTTCAAGGGATTTTGCGCATTGTCCGAACGGAACTGCCGGTTCGGTTATTTTGCCGTAGGAGTCTTCATGTCAATCCACCGAGATGAGCGCAAGCAGGCCGTATTTTTCGTCGAAGCGCTCGTAGATGCGCTGCCAAACCGTCGCGATGCTTGGCGGCTGCTTGTCTGACCCGTCTGCTGCATACAGATAAACGGAACGTTCACCGTCCGACGTCAATGCAAGCGCCTCGGCGACGGAAACATTTTCCGAGCGGCAAATCCGCCCGAATAAGCATTGCCCGTTCGCTTCGAACGGATTTTGCACGAATCCGTCTGCGCCCGTGTCATTCATAAGGCCGTGAAACGAATTTGTTGTATATTTTCCCTCGATCCAGTCGATATAGACACGCGCAGCGAGCACGGCGTCACAGGTGCCGGTTTCCAGCGCTTCGCACAGCGCTTCACCGCTGCCGAGCGAGGTCTCGTACACGGACAGCAGCATGACGTTTTTGCTGTCGTTCGAGTTTTCAATCGTTACGAGCCGTTCCTTGCCGGTTTCAGCGTTCCGGCGGAAGACAAAGCTGATTTCTTCCGTCTTGCCGTTCAGCGCAAGGTTGACGGTGACCTTCTTACCGACCTCCGACGCATCTGCAATCGGAAGTTCGTCGACGTCGGTGAGCGTTCCGGGCGCCGCTATGCTTACGTCGGGAATCGGTTCGTCATCGGAGACGGTCGAAGCCTCCGAACTTGTGTCGGCCGAAAGCGCTTCGGAAACATCGGGCGCTTCGGATAACGCAGACGTTGCCGACGGGTCGGAGCCGTCCGGAATATGGGGCGCTTCGGAGGGCGAACTCAAACCGCAGGCGATGAGGCCGAGCAGGAGGACGGAACTTAAAAATACTGTCAGCAGCTTTTTCATCGTGCAGGCTCCTTTCCTTGCGTCGCGTCGCGGCTTGGCTAATCCACGATGTATCCGCATTCGTAGAACCAGCGAATTGAGGCGACGAATCTGTAGTTGGAGGTGCTGCCGTGGTGGCCGGTATGCATTTCAAGGGTGGCTGTCTCCACGGGATAGTAGGGGTCAAAGGCTGCGCCGTATACGACGACGGTATGATTCCAATCGGCGCCCAGGCTTTCTGAGGCTGAAGCAAGGACAGGCCACCCGTCGGACAATTCGGTGATGATTTTATACCGTGCATTGTAATTGGAGGAATACTCCGATTGCATCCGTTCGCTTACACCACGGGAGGACAGATATTGATTGAGTGCGTTCAGGGTGTCTCGGATGTAAATTCCGCCCTGCGGGTTCGAGCCGTATACCAGATCGTTCAAATATTGATGAAATGCTTCACTGGTTCCGTTTCCCTGTTCATAGCCGGAGGGGACAAATGCATTGTCTACATACTCGTCAAAATATCCGAATAGAATCGCAGCCGCCAGCACCGTACAGGTGCCTTCTCTATTATCTCCGAAGTCGGATAAACCGGAAAAATAATCCCACCCGGCCGATACGGCAATTGAACCGCCGTATCGGGGCGAAACGTTCAGCTGCTGTAACGCGGCGGATGTCCGGTAATGTCTTACGGTAGTTGACTGTACTTCGTACTCCAACGCCGCAAATGTCTGTATATCCGTGGTTTGAAGCGCCTGACCGGTCAGCAGAGAGCGATAGATGCCGTTTTCGAGCACAATATAATTGCCGGGTCCGCTGTAGTAGAAGGTTTTACCGTATATGACGGGATAGGGAGCGATGGCGTCCTCTGCGAAAACGGCTTCCATCAGCGCGCCGGTTTCGTCGCAGAGGATGGCGTAGCCGTAAGGGGACAACGTGTACATCGTATATTCAAAATCTCCCGTCGCAAAGCTTTTGAGCTTTACCGACGAGGCGACCGTAAAGGAGACGTCCTTGTCGGTCGAGCGGGCGTTGATGACCGCTTCTTCCTGCGAAAGCACAGCGGGCGCCGCCGCGGCGGAAAATACAGAAACGGCCGGCGGCACGAGCAGCAGGAGCAAAAGCAGAGCGGCGCACAGGCGGGAAATGCGGCTGATGCGGAAAGTATGATGTCTTTTCACAACAAAGAACATCCTTAATACAAAATTTCCAAAATTATTATATGATAAAATTTTCATTTTGTCAACAGAAAAATTCAAATATGCAATCCGGAAGGCGTTTGAATACAAACAAGCGGTTTTTTTCAGTCTGCCGCAGAGCCGTTCTTTCCCCGGCGGCCGAAGGGAATTTTTCGGATATGACCGCTGCGGGCGGTTTGAAAAAAACTGCACGGCGTTTTGCCGTGCAGTCACAGTGTAAATTGTCCCCGCATATTCAAAGCGGAGCTATGTCGGATAAGTACGAAAACGCAGCAAAACTGTAAGACAAAAACTTTGTGTACATAATCATACCCGGTTTTTTGTACGGCTTTGCACTGCGTTTAAGCATCAGAGCGTAAGGAAATTGCCGAACGCACGAAAACGGTCGTAGCGTTTTTCGGTCAGCTCGGCCGGGTCAACGGCGCAGAGCGCGCGCAGCTTGCGGGCGAGCAGCACCTTGAGCGTGGAAAAGACGACGCTTTCGCCGCCGGTCTCAAGCAGGATGCGGTCGATTACACCGAGCGAATAGAGGTCGGAGGCGGTCAGCTTGAGACACTCGGCTGCGTCGGCGACCCTGGCGGGATCCTTCCAGAGGATCGAAGCACAGCCTTCGGGAGAAATGACCGAGTAGACGGCGTTTTCCGTCATCCATACCTCGTCGGCCACGGCCAGTCCCAGTGCGCCGCCGCTGCCGCCTTCGCCGATAAATACCGAAACGATCGGCGTTTTCAGTGCGGACATTTCATACAGGTTTTCCGCGATGGCCTGCGCCTGCCCGCGTTCTTCGGCGCCGATGCCGCAGTAAGCGCCCGCCGTATCGACAAAGCATACAACCGGCCGGCGGAATTTTTCCGCCAGCTTCATCTGGCGCAGCGCTTTCCGGTACCCCTCCGGGTGTGCGCAGCCGAAGTTCCGGGCCACACGCTCTTTGATGTCGTGCCCCTTCTCCAGCCCGATGACGGTCACCGGCATCGAGCCGAGCAGCGCAAGCCCCGTCACGACCGCCGCGTCGTCCGAAAACCGGCGGTCGCCGTGCATCTCGGTGAAGGCGGTGAAAATGCTGTTGATGTAATCGGTCGCGGTCGGCCGCGCAGGGTCGCGCGCCGCCTTGACCTTTTCGTAGGCCGTCATTTCCGCGTGTGCAGCCGGAGCAGCTTGGTGAGATACTCCTTCTGCTTTCTCCTTTCGACGATATTGTCCAGAAAGCCCTTTTCCAACAGGAATTCGGCGCGCTGGAAGTTCTCGGGCAGCTTTTGGTGGATGGTCTGCTCGATCACGCGCGGACCGGCAAAGCCGATGAGCGCCTTCGGCTCAGCAAGGATGATGTCGCCCAGAAACGCAAACGACGCGCTCACGCCGCCCGTTGTCGGGTCGGTGAGGATGGCGACGTAAAGGTTGCCCGCGTCGGAATGGCGCTTGACCGCCGCCGAGACCTTGGCCATCTGCATCAGTGAGAGGATGCCCTCCTGCATCCGCGCGCCGCCCGAGACCGTGTAGCCGATGACCGGCAGGCCGCGCTCGGCGGCTTGCTCGAACAGCATTGTCAGCTTTTCGCCGATGACGCTGCCCATCGAGCCCATCATAAAGCGCGGCTCCATCGCGAAAACCGCGCAGGGATAGCCGCCCACCGTCGCCGTGCCGGTGACAACGCCCTCCCGCTCGCCCGATTCGGCGGCGGATTTGGCCAGCTTCTGGTTATAGCCGGGGAAGTCGAGGCTGTTGGTCGAGCGCAGCGACTCGCCGATTTCGCAGAAGCTGCCCTCGTCGCAGAGCAGCGAGAGCCGTTCGCGGGCGCTCATGCGGAAATGGTAGCCGCAGTTGGTGCAGACGGAGAGGTTGGCGAGCAGGTCACCGTTGAAGAGCGTCTTGCGGCAGGAGGGGCAGAGTACACACATGTCCGCCGGAATCGACGGACGCGGCGTTTTGGCGACCTTTTGCTGCCCTTCCAGCTCGTTTTTCGGCTTTTTGAAGCGGATCATAGGCTATTTTCCTCTCCCCGAAAGAAAATCGGTTGTATATTCGCCGCTGATGAACGCCGGGTCGGACAGGATTTCGAGCTGTAGGTCGGCGTTGGTCTCGATGCCCTCGGTCACCAGCTCACAAAGCGCGGACTTCATTTTGCGGATGGCCTCCTCCCGCTCGCGGGCGTAGACGATCAGCTTGCCGATGAGCGAATCGTAGTACGGCGGCACGGTATAGCCCTGATAGACGGCCGTATCAAAGCGCACCCACGGGCCGCCGGGTGTGTGCAGCATTGTGATCGTGCCGGCGGACGGCGCGTAGTTCCGTTTGGGATCCTCGGCGTTGATGCGGCACTCAATCGCATGGCCCATAACGCGCAGGTCGTCCTGCGTGAAGGGGAAGGGCATGCCCGCCGCAATACGAATCTGCCATTTGACCAGGTCGATGCCGGTGACCATCTCTGTGACCGGGTGCTCGACCTGCAAACGCGTATTCATTTCGCAGAAATAGAATTCGCCGCCGCTGCACAGGAATTCGATCGTACCCGCGCCCACGTAGCCGACCGCCCGCGCTGCCGCGACGGCCGCTTCGGTCATCTTTTTCCGTGCATCGTCTTGAAGGGCGGGGGCGGGGCTTTCCTCCAGCAGCTTTTGATTGGCGCGCTGTACCGAGCAGTCGCGTTCGCCGAGCGCAACGATATTTCCCGCCGTGTCGCCGAGGATCTGTACCTCGATGTGCTTGACAGGGCGCAGATATTTTTCCATATACAGCGCGCCGTCACCGAACGCACTGGATGCCTCGGCAGAGGCGGCGCGGAACGCACCATCAAGTGCCTCGGGACCGTCCACGATGCGGATGCCGCGCCCGCCGCCGCCCGCGCGCGCCTTGAGCATAATGGGGTAGCCGATTTTTTTTGCGGTCTCGGCCGCTCCGGCAGGGCTTTGCAGCAGGTCGCTGCCCTCAATGACCGGCACGCCGGCCTGTTTCATCGTGCGGCGCGCGGCTTCCTTGTCGCCCATCAGGCGGATGGTCTCGGGCAAAGGTCCGATAAAGGTCAGGCCGCATTTTCCGCACAGCTCGGCAAAAGAAGCGTTTTCGGACAGCAGACCGTAACCCGGGTGAATGGCTTGGCAGCCTGTGGTCACGGCGACCTCCAAGATCGAGCCGATGTTCAGATAGCTTGCCGAGACCGGCGCCGGGCCGATGCAATAGCTTTCGTCGGCGAGGCTGACGTGCATTGCCTCGCGGTCGGCCTCAGAATAAACCGCTACCGTCGCGATTCCCATTTCCTTGCAGGCGCGTATGATCCGCAGCGCGATTTCGCCGCGGTTGGCGATGAGGATCTTGGAAAACAAGGCGTGATTCTCCTTCCCTTATTTCATCAGCTAGCCGATTGTAAAACTGCGTTTTACAATCGAGAACCGCGCGGCGGGGATACGCGCGCTTATCGCCGCCTGCCAAAATCAGCGATTTTGGCGGCTCCCC
>CAJFRY010000001.1 GCA_904419545.1 Candidatus Woodwardiibium gallinarum | reverse complement strand
TACAGCTCAAGACAGGACAAACCCCGATGGAAGTCCGTTATGCTTATGCTGCATAACAGGTGTCCACAAAAAATGTCTACTTGACAGGGGGCATGTCATTTGACTGTCCGTTTTTACGGACAATCACAATGACATTCCCTCTCTTTTATTCTGAATCGTCGTCTTTTTTCTTTCCACGGCGCCAGAAACGAATGCCTCGCGTCTGATTACGCTTTGCCTGCCGTCTTTCTGCCTGATAATTATGCGGCAGCATTATAAAACCGCCATTTGCAATGTCATAGCGCTCCACGTCTCGGTATTCTTCCGAAACGACGGGCAAGCCTTTTGATTTCAAATGCTCATTCAACCACATACGGACAAGATAATAAATCACAGCAAAAAGAGGAACGCCGACAATCATTCCGACAAATCCGAAAATGCCGCCGAAGAACAGCAGCGCAAACGTTACCCAGAATTCGCTGATGCCCGTCGTTGAACCGAGAATTTTTGGGGCGAGTATGTTTCCCTCAATCTGTTGAAGAATAATGGTGAAAATAATAAAAATCCAGCCGTCCATTGGATTGATCAGCAGAAGCAACAGAGCGCCGGGAATGCCGCCGATAAACGGGCCAAAAAACGGGATGATGTTCGTAACGCCGATGAGTACGGAAATCAGTACGACATACGGCATTCCGGTAATCAGCATAAATACTGCATTAATCATCCCAACGATGAGCGAATCAATGATTTTTCCGGTCAAATATTTTCCGAAAATCTCATGTCCGTGACGGGCGGTATCAATCACCTTATTCGCCGTTTTCGGCTTGCAAAATGCAAACAACACCTTTTTGACCTGTCCGCGAAACTTATCCTTATCGCAAAGAACATAAACCGCAACGACGATGCCGATAAAGAAATTGACCAAAAAGCCGACGATACTGATAACACTGTCGGTTAAATAGGATATCATATCCCCCGCAAGCGCCGGCAGACCCGTCGTGATCCAATTATTAAATGCGTCAAATGCGTTGTCAATAAAGCTTTTGAGCGTCTCCCCCCAGAACACTTCGGTATCGATACCGTTGCGCAAAAAGTCGATGACCCGCTCCAACTCCCCGGGAAGACTTTTAGCAAGTGTGGTCAGGCTGTAAATCAATTCAGGGATAATCATCACGCACAGAACCGTGATCAGCGTAATGCCGAACAGCACCGCCAAGGTAATGGAAAGCACTTTGGAAATCTTCTTTGCTTTCCGCTCGGTTTTGCATCGTTTCCCGAAAAAAGGTTCAAAACGCGCAGTTAAAAACACAACGACCGGATTAAGAAGATAGGCCATTGCAATACCGTAAAAAATCGGCATAATATAGCCCAAAATACGATCGAAGACTGCCAAAATGGAATCCAGCCGGAACACAGCAATCGCAAATGCGAGCACAGAGGCAAGAACCAAAAAGATAAAAAGTCCTTTTTTGAACACCGGCGTCTGATACAGCCGGCGCTTTTGCGTGCCCTCTTCGGGCTTTTTTTCGGGGTTGGGTGTACCTTCCACGGTGCCAAGCCTCCTTTCCACGATATCTTCTTTCCTATTATATCAAATACAATGAGAAAGCACAAGGCTTTTTTCAAAAAACGCCATAAAAATCTGTGAGTATGGTATGCCGGTTTGTGTCGGTGAAGTATCCGGCGAAAGCTGCGGCAGAAAGGAGATAAGCATAGCAATCAAAGCTATGACGTCCGCGAAGTTATGAGTCAAGTCAACGGCTTTGCCCTCCTTAAATACACCAACGCCGGATTCTTTCAATGCATTATACGGTGCATAACCACTCTACCGCCGAGTTAACGCTGTGAGATATCACAAATGGTCTTTTTAAAGCATAAACATAAATATTTTGTTTTTATTCAACTCCTCGACTGCGGAACACAATCGCAGAGGCATCTTGTTGCCTGGCTTTCAAATAGACTGACGCAAAAAGCCAATCGGTAAATGCAAAAATCCCTCCAATCGAAAAGTCGTCGATTGGAGGGATTGCCTGTGTCTTCTTCCAAGGCCAGCCAACATCAGCCCGGCGCGAGGATAAAAGCCTCAACAGAAGCATTACTCCTGCTCGGGAAGTACGTAATGGAAGGAAGAGACTGCATTCCTGCTTGTGCCGTCATCGTATTCAGCCTTTTAGGGGAATCAAACGCCGGCGTTCGCCTATACGTCCGATATGCGCAAGAAGCAAAAAGCCGTCAGACAAACGCAGGATTTATTCATCGTACAAAACGGCAACCAGCGTCTGAAAAGAATCCTCCGTACCGTCTGTATAGACAAGCGTGTAATATACCGTATGCGTGATTGCGCGGGAATCCTTTGCACGTATATAATTCAAGCAGGGATTGTCAATCCTTATATCTTTTACCTCCGCGACCTGTTCACAATCCGCAAAAATCGTATTCAGTTTTTTCTCAATTGCCTCGAAATATACTTCTTCGGGCCAATCGGGAACGTTGACGTTCAAGCCGTCACCGACAGGAATAAAATTGAACTGACGAATATTGCCGCATTTGTCCACGCTTTTAATATCTGCCCAGGATACACAGATGCCGTTTTTATATAAGCCGTATTGAAATGCAGCTTTTTCCCCTTCCGAATTCGGCTCTTCCCGCATATTTTCGAATTCTACCCATCCGGTCATCTTTGTCTGTTCTTCGACAAATGCTTTGCAATGTGCGCTCAGTTCGTCCATGTCAAGTTCCCGCTCCAAATAGTCCACGTCCGGAGCTGTGTTGAAATAAGCCAAATATACCAATCTGTCCCGTTCCTCGTCAAAACCGACGTTGGCCGCTGTTTTGCTGTCAGAAGCTGTCATATACCATTGCACTTTTATATCCGTGTAAGGGTACAAGCGTGTGTAGCAGTGACCGACGGTAAACTCCATCCCCCAAAGCGCAAATGTTCGTTCCGGAGCGTATGGGGTCGTAATGTAATACTCCGTTTTGTTCGGATAATCCTCCCTTATGAACCCGGAACCGTCCTTCGTGTAAAACGCTTTCATCAATAGCACGGCTTGCGGATCGTCCGGGATCGGAATGGGCTTTTCTTCCGGGAAAGGCTGCGGCACAGATGTCTCTTCCATGGACACAAAAGAAGTTTCGTCAGATACCGCGTCCGAAACATCCTCCGAACACACAGAATCATTCAACGCGCAGCCGCTCAGAAGGACAAGCGTGATAAGCAGAAAATACAGAACGCATGCGATTTTTTTCATCTCGGCCTCCTTAATGGATATATGTGTGATCAGGATACCTCCTCGCAAAGAAACCAACCACAGTTTGAGCGCCTCATAATATTTTTAATCTCGCGGTAGTTCGTATGTTTTTCCTATTTTCATAATATCAGATGTTGAAATGTTTGTCAATATGTTTCGGATGTGTTTCGGAAATCCGCCGACGGTTCGCCAAATGCCATATTACACCGATAAACATTTGCCCCGATTCGGGCATTGAGAAATAGATGCCATATCGGGCAAAAAAGGACATCGCCGATATTACTGACCATTTCTGTTTGCAATCCTTTTTGCAATGCAAAAAAATCGCGGCGGATGCACTCCGCCGCGATTTTTTGTTTCACAATGCCGGATAATCAAACGACTCTCCGCGCCGTCAAGAGCGGGAGGACGCCGCCCGCCGGTTTATACCTCGATCCAAACGCCGGGGTTGGCAATCGCTTTGTTCCCCGCCTCGATGATACCCATAATCGCAACCGTATCTTCATGCGCAGCTTTGATTTCACCCGTGCGGAAGAAATCACACATTGCCTTGATAAAGTTCGGGAAGGAATTGCTCAGCGCCGGTACGACGGTAGTGCTGCCGTCCGCGTAACTGACGGTCATGTTGAAATCCACGCCCGACCACCCGTAATGCGACATCACGGCAGAACGGCCGCCCTTGAAGGCAATGACAACGGTCTGGTGCATACCAGCGCCGACAGCCATCACGCGCGTCGCCTCTGCACCCATCAGCATCGTAATCGGCTCAATTTGGTGGATGGCATATGTATCGAAATCCCCGGGACCGCGTGAGTTGATGAATGCAATATTCTCTCGTCCCAGTGTCGTCAATTCATCGCTGAAACGAAGCGCACTGGAGGAAAAGAAGGGTGTGTTGTTTTCCTCTGCCAGTTTTACCAGATCCTCAGCAGTTTTTTTAGAAGGCGCAAAGGTCTTATCAACGTATACGCGCTTGCCGCTGCGGAAGGGCTTTTGGCAAAGCTCCCAATGCCGTTCTGGATTGTCAGGCGAGAGAACGATCAGCACATCGCTCTTTTCGACCACCTCATCGATTGAACCGAGCAGCTCGACGCCGAAGCTGTCCGCCCATTCACGATTGGTCTTTCCGTCCGGTTTGTCGATCTCCCCATATGCATATGCTATAACAAATTCGTCGCCTACGGCATCCTTAATAAATTTTGGATAGTTATTGGCATGCCATTCATCGAGATAATAATCAATGAATCCGATTTTTTTCATAATACAATCCGCACCTTTCCGAATTCAACCGTTTATATTCGACTTGAGATAATCGACGGCCTTTTTGATATCCGCATAAGGGTCGGCTCCGCATTCGCGTTCGACAGTAAGAAAACCGGTATAACCGATATCCTCCAGCGCATCAAGATATTTGTCGAACGGAACATCACCGTCACCAAGCGGCAGCTCCTTGAAATAATCATCCAGCCGCAGGTCACCGATGCCGCCCTCCGCGAAGAAATCATATACTTTGCGCGGATCAGGCTGCTGGCGCATCACGCCGTCCTTGGCATGGGTATGAACAATAAAGTCTTTGAGCGTATAGACTGCTGCAACGGGGTCACAGCCGGTAACCATCACAAGATTGGCAGGGTCGAGGTTTACGCCGATTCCCTTGCTGCCGACATCGCGGATAAACGCCGCAAGCGTCTCCGGCTTTTCCGGACCGGTTTCGATAGCGAAGGTCACGCCGACGGAGACAGCGTAGTCGCCAAGTTCGCGGCAGGCTTTCTTCATACGCTGATAGGTTTCGCAGGTATTATCCTCAGGCACAACGCCGATATGCGTAGTCACTACCGGCGCACCGAAACGGACGGCCAAATCTGCCACCAGCTTGCTGGCGGGGATTTTCCACTCGTTTTCCGCTTCGGATTCGAAGCCATGGCCACCGAAATCACCGCATACGGCGGAAACGACAAGCCCCCTATCCGCAAGCTCGCGTTTGGCCTGCTCGATCCGCTCGTCAGTAAGATTTTTATAGAACATATCCCCTTCGGTCACATACATCTGCACCCCCTGGGCGCCCAGTTCCTTCGCCTTATCAAGCGCATCGACAAACGACGTTCGGAACGAATCGGTCATCACGCCGATTTTAAAATTTCTCATTTTCTGCAGTCCTTTCCGTTTTATTGCAATAAGCAGGGACATTCCCTGCTTCGGGAGCGGCAAACCGGCCGCGCAGGAAACCCGAGCCGTCTGTCAGACGGAATCAATATGGTCAGCCTGCACATGACACCCGCCTATACAATATTTTTCTTCATTATAACAAACGCATTTCGGTATTGCAAGAGCTTTTGCGGTTTTTTATGATTATTTTTCCTGTTTTCTATGCTTTCATATATGCACGTATCTTATCCACCGCACATTTTTCGATGCGCGAGACATAGGACCGTGAGATATGCAGCCGCTTGGCAACCTCGCGCTGCGGTAACGGCTTATGCTGCTTGTTCATGCCGTAGCGCAAAGCGATGATGGTGCGTTCCCGGTCATTAAGGGCCTCACGCACGGCTTTATACAGCAGGTCGCTTTTGATTTTCAGGTCCAGTTCCTCAACGATGTCATCCTCGGTGCAAAGGATATCAAGATAGGTCAGCGGATTGCCGTCTTTATCCACATCCACGGAATCATTAAGCGAATTCTCATACGTCAGTTTTTTCTGGCTTCGAAAATGCATCAGGATCTCATTTTGCAGACATTTGCCTGCATAGGTGGCAAAACGTGCCCCCTGTTCGATATTGAAGGAGTCGATGGCTTTGATGAGTCCAATGGTGCCAATACTGATGAGGTCCTCTTGTTCACGGCAGTTCGTGTAATATTTTTTCACGATATGCGCTACAAGACGGAGGTTATGCTCGATCAGCTTGGCGCGCGCGGATTGATCTCCCTTCCTGCAAAGCACAAACAGACGGCGTTCCTCTTCCTTGCTCAACGGAGGCGGAAAGGAAGAGGAGGGAGAAGTGCGCAGAAACAGGCAGATCAGCTTGGAAAAAACGGAAACCAAAAAGGAGAGCATAGAATATCACCCCTGATACTCTATGCTCTCCGGCTGGTCAATATGCTTTACGCAAACAGATCCGACAGCTTGAGAACGTGTCTCTTCAGCTTTAGATAGTTAGTCGGTGTCGGCTCAGATGTACCGCCGAGCTTAAAAGCCTCAGTCTGCGCATCGTTCAGCTCAGCCAAATCCAAGATGCTGCGTTTTGCAAGCAGATAATCCGAACCGGTGACATTTGCATCGCCGTTCAGGTCGCCGATAAGCACAGCCGTCCAAGTGCTGCCATCATAGGATACCTGCGTACCGGTGCCAACAGCATCACCCTTCGCCGCATCGGTGATCACAACATCGGAGGGGAACAGGAACTGGTCCTTTACCTCATCCACAGTCATACCGGGAGTGAGACCGGTCAAATAGCCGGTTTCCTTATCGGTAGACAGAGTAAGCTCTACCGGCTCTTCATAAGCAAACGCCTGAAGCTCGGTAACAAAGATAAACTGTGTCGTCCCCGCAGCAATCAGCCGCACGCGAAGATATCTGCCAGAAACGCCGGTATCCAGCGAAAGCGGATACGCATAGTCACCGTTGACTTCGGCAACGACTTCCGGAGAAGGCGCCGCTCTTCCGGCTGTCGTCCAGTCCGTACCGTCGGTAGATACCGCATAATCGACGGCGATGCAGTAATCTATGCCCGAATCATGCAGATATTCGGTATAAACATTGAAATCCTTGATATTTTCGATCGTTTCTCCAAGGTCGACAACAATATCATAGTACCTTCTCGATGTACCGTCTACCGTGATCGTGCCGGAAGCGTTCTGTCGAGTCGTGTAAGCGACCCATGGCGAAGCATAGGCGTTGTTGATATTACCAATCTCTCCGTCGGTCAGTTCGTTCCCGGAATCGCCGTAGTTGTCCGTCGCCGCATAATGCTGTAGTGTTTCATAATCCTTACCCAGCGTAATGTTAATGGCGATGGGCCCTTGATTATCGACTGCTGTTTTAAGTGCTCTGGCAGCATTAAGAATCGTATCGGAATCGGTCGTCTGCACGTCGAGCTGCGATGCGGTCTCATAAGCGGCACGCAAAATTCCAAGAGCGGAAGGTGAATAGTCGGTAATCTCCGCTTCTTCGCAGGCAGCCAGCGCTTCCGTCAGTTCACTTTCGGCATCAAGGATGTTCTGCAGCTTCATCGTCTCACGGATGACATCGCCTTCCATCACCTTAGCCGCCGTCAGCAGCGCTTTCGCGGAAGCCAGCGCCGCCCTGACTTCATCGGTGTCGATCTCCTTATCCTCCACGGCTGCAATCAGGAAATTCAAATCTCCCGTTTCGACCGCCGCGGGACGCTTTACAATGTAAAGGCTGTTGGCGACGCTTCTGCCGTTGGTGCTTTCGTTCTTCCAAACGGTAAAATCTTCTTCGCCTTCCGCCTTCGTAATCATCTGCGTAGACCCGCCGCCGTCAAGATTGTATGCGACAACGCAGCCCAAATCAAGCATCAGCTGCCCCAATTCGGGAATGGTCAGGCCGGGCGCGTCATCCGTAACATTTCTTCCCGCCGTGCAAATGATGACGACCGTACCGTCTTCCTTCAGGCCGACGGAGGTACGCTGTGCTCTCTGATTGTAGTGGTCAAGAGAAACCGTATCATCGCCGGGTGCATAAATGCCGTCGGCAACAATCCGATACTGCGCGGCAAACGCTGTGACCGCCTGCGAAGTGACCGCCTTGCTGGCCTCCACCTCTTCGTTGACACAGATGCTGACGGTGTCGCCGACCTTATAGGTGCCCGCGATGGCATCTTTGAGCGGCGAATCGTTTTTCACATACAGCACAAACTGGTCTGCGCCGACCGCAGAATTGTGCGAATTCTCACGGATCTCTACAATCTTGCCGGTAAGCGTGCGCTCAACGCCCAGCTCGCCGCCGTTCTGCTTCTCACAGACGATCTCGACACCGTCCAGCTTCGAGTCGGTTTTGTTCCCGCACTCGGTATCCCAATAATAGAACAGATTGCTGACATTGGAAGCTGTCGAATTTTTATTGATATAAGCCAGCGAATTCGACCCGTTATAGGTCACGAGACTGCCGTTGAAATATACGTCGAAGGTTAACTTGGAGTTGACGATCTGCATTTCCCCATCGGAAGTAAAAGCAATGATATCACTCTGGTAGCCGTACTCAGCCTGCGCGAGACGGCCGTCATGTACCCAATAGCCGGCATATGTGCTGCCTGTCGACGTATCATAAAAGTTGGCGTTGACACCGGCATATACGTCTGCCCCGAATTGTGTTTCCAAATTCTGGCCGCCGAGCAGTGTGGTGGCGCCCGTTCCCGTCCACCGGCTGTAAACAACCGGCATAAAGTCGGACGTTTTCGGGTTGAACTCCAGCGCATACATCGCCTGATTCCGTTCTTCGGCGTCTGTAAACGTCGTCTTGGAATAGGTCAGACCCGTACCCAGCGTCTTTTCTTCAAACGCCGTGACCTTGCCGCCGCCGAATTCGTTCCCGATCGAAATGTCCAGAGCGGAAACCGCCGGAACCATCAGCGCAAGAACCATAACCAGCACCAGCGCAGCGGATAGGAATCCGCGAGCTTTTGTTTTCATAGATCCTGTTCCTTTCTTTGGGTTGTATTTGTCTCCATTATACAATCAAGGGGCAATTTTGTCAATCATTTTTCTGCATTTTTACAAAATTTCCGTTCCCAAAATCCGAAACAATTCACAAAGCGGCAACCCGAGAACAGTGAAAAAATCCCCTTCAATGCGTTCGACAAATATTCCGCCGCGCTCCTGTATGCCGTAGGCGCCCGCCTTGTCCAGAGGTTCACCGGTGGCAACATACCATTCGATTTCCCGCTCGGTCATCGGACGGAATGTCACGAAAGCAGCGGAAACAACGGACTGTTCTGCCCCGCCCCGAATCACCGTCAGCCCGGTATAGACGGTATGACGGCGGCCGGAGAGCCTGCGCAGCATTGCCGCGGCATCAGCCGCGTCGGCAGGCTTGCCGAGCAGGCGGTTATCCTGCCAGACAAGGGTATCAGCCGCAATAACGGTATCCTCCGGCAAAGCTGCCATTGCATATACATGCCTCGCCTTTCGGCGGGACAGCTCGAGAACCGCCTCATCGGGTGGTGTGGCAGAGTCAACGGTCTCGTCCACTTCGGCGGGATGAACGGAAAAATCCAGTCCGAGCGAAGCAAGCAGCTCAATGCGCCGGGGCGAGCCGGAAGCCAAAATGATCATAAAAACAACGCCGCCTTCCGCCGATTTTGAAGAGTTTGCTCTTGCAAAACGGCTTTTTTTCTATTATAATAGATGGCAGGGCAAAATGGAAGCCCCTTTACAAACAAATGAAAGGAATTCACATATAATGAAGCTGAATATGGATAACAGGAAGCGCATCGTCGTCAAGGTCGGCACCTCCACTCTCACCTATCCCAGCGGGCTGATGAACCTCCGCAAAACCGAGCGGCTGGTGCGCTGTATGGCAGATATTCAGAACAGCGGCAAGGCGTGCGTGCTTGTTTCTTCGGGTGCGGTAAGCTGCGGACTGGCGAAGATCGGACTGGTAGGCAAGCGGCTTACCACAGAGGAGAAGCAGGCGGCGGCGGCGGTCGGCCAGTGCGAGCTGATCGACATGTACGACCGGCTGTTCGCCTCTTACGGGCACAAGGTCGCACAAGTCCTGCTGACGAAGGACGACCTCGACTCGCCGGTCCGCAGTGCCAACGCGTCGGGCACGCTGAAAATGCTGCTCGGCTTCGGATGTATCCCGATCATCAACGAAAACGACACCGTTTCCTCCGAGCAGCTCCGCATCGGCAGCAACGACACGCTTTCTGCCGTAGTCGCACGTCTGACGAAGGCTGACCTGCTCATCAACATGACCGATATCGACGGGTTATACGACAAAGATCCGCGCACCTGCGCCGACGCACGTTTCATCGAGCGTGTAGAGGTTATCGACAACGTCATCCGCAGCTATGCGGGGGGCGCCGGCAGCGCGCGCGGAACAGGCGGCATGCGCGCCAAGCTGGAGGCGGCCGAAAGTGTAATGGAAGCCGGAATTCCGATGGTAATCGTCAACGGCGCGGATCCGGAAATTTTATACGACATTATGGCAGGCGAATTCACCGGAACCTATTTCGGGAAAGCGGAATAAAGAAAGGAAGGTGGCCTTTTATGACCATACGTGAAAAGTGCGAAGCGGCGAAAAACGCGGCTCCGACGCTGGCGCAGGCCGACGCAGCGACCCGCAACGGCGCGATTCTGAAAATGGCTCGGTATTTGCGCGGCGAGGCGAATGCAATCCTTGCCGCCAACGAAACGGACCTCAAATCGGCCGGAGCCAACGGCATATCGGAGGCAATGCTCGACCGGCTGCGGCTGACCCCCGCGCGCATCGAAGGGATTTCCGCTTCCCTTGAAGAACTGGCGCTGCTGGCCGATCCGCTCGGCGGCGGCGAGGTCTGGAGGCGTCCGAACGGATTGGAAATCAAGCGCGTACACGTCCCGTTGGGCGTGATTGCAATCATCTACGAGTCGCGCCCGAATGTCACGGCAGACGCGGCCGCACTCTGTATAAAGAGCGGCAATGCGGTAGTTCTGCGCGGCGGCAAGGAGGCCATCCATTCCAATCTGGCCATCGTCGCCGTTCTCAAGCGCGCACTGGAGGACGCCGGCTTGAACGGCGATGTGCTGGCCATCGCAGAAGACACGTCGCGCGAAACGGCAACCGAGCTGATGCGAATGAACGAATTTATCGATCTGCTCATTCCGCGCGGCGGCAAGGGCCTCATCCGTTCGGTGGTGGAAAACGCAACCGTTCCGACGATCGAAACCGGCGCCGGCAACTGCAACGCATATGTTGAGAAGAGCGCCGATTTGGAGACGGCCCTCTCGATCATCCGCAACGGAAAAACCTCGCGTCCTGCGGTCTGCAATGCGCTCGAGCATGTACTGGTCGACCGCGAAATCGCAAGCGCCTTCCTGCCCCGTCTGCGCGAGGCGCTGCCGGAGGTATTGCTCAAGGGCGATGCGGAGGCGGCCGCCATCCTCGGTGTGGAGAAAGTTGACGACGACGAATTTTTCACCGAGTACGACGACCTGATCCTTTCGGTGAAAGTGGTCGGCGGCATCGAAGAGGCCATCGCGCACATCAACTCCCATTCCACGAAGCATTCCGACGTCATCCTGACAACGGATATTCGAAAAGCAGACGCATTCACCCGCTCGATCGACTCAGCGGCGGTGTACGTCAACGCTTCCACACGTTTTACCGACGGCGGTGAATTCGGCTTTGGCGCGGAAATCGGCATCTCCACTCAAAAGCTGCACGCGCGCGGCCCGATGGGATTGACGGAGCTGACAACAATCAAATACATTGTTACCGGCGACGGGCAGATTCGATAAAGCCGAAAGTCGGTAGCAACCCGACCGCCTCCGACATACCCTATAGTATGCGGGTAGAGGAAGGAGGTATTGTAATGGGCTGCTTCGACTCGTTCCTTGGCGGTAACAACGGCTGCTGCTGGATCATCATTCTGATCGCGATCGTCATTGTTTGCTGCTGCTGCGGTTAAACCTTACATTCCGCCTGTTCAGAGCCATAAACGGGCCGCCGTATCGGCGGCCCGTTTCCCATTCCGTTTGCAAACGCGCCGGACAGCGGACCGTTTTGCCGTAAACTGCATTTTCAAAAGAGACAATTGCACGCGAAGGCAGGCGCCTCTTTTTTTATTTTTTCACTTCATCTTTGCAATTTACAGAAAGTGAAATTTCCCGATATTTTTTCGGTGAAAGCCGATAATGCTCCTTGAACAGCTTCGAAAAATAAACCGGGTCTTCAAAGCCGACTTCTTCGGATATTTCCGCAACGGAACGGCTGCTGTTTTCCAAAAGGACAGATGCCTTTTCAATACGTATTTTATTGATATAATTCCGCGGCGACAAATGAAAATTCTTTTGGAAAATACGGTATAAATGCGGCACTGAGCAAATAGCGACATTCGCCAAAGCTTCATTCGTGATTTTTTCGCCGCAATGCTCAGCTATATATTTTCTAAGCAATATTGCCGAATGATCATAAACGGTGTTTTTCATCGAAGCGTGTGCGAGCAAAAGGTCTGTCAATCGATAAGCGGCAGCATATTTTTTACATATGTTGGGGTCATTGCCGATCGTAGAAATCGACTCGGACAATTCTTCCCGAGCGTCTGCGGAAAGCAGCAGTGGGACGTCAAACAAATCTTCAAATTCAAAAAGATCATTGACTATGATGTTCATAAAAACCCATTGCGCCTCCATATATCCTTCCGCGCCGTTATGATGCAGGATATTCTGGCTTGTACCGGCAGGCGCAACGAAGGCGCCGCCTTCTTCCGTTGCACAAGGTTTTCCCCCATTCAAGCTTATCTCGTAATGGCCATGCACGGACTGTACAACCGAAAGGCAGGGCAGAGATTTAATATGACGGATGTTTTCCGTATTTCCTTTCAGATTGCCTCCGACGATATTTCGGATTTCAATTGTTTTAATCTTCATAATTCTTCCTCCCGGCAACAAAAATGAAAATATAATACAAATTGAGTATACTATAAAACATTCAAAAAAGCAACAAATATGATAAAATGGATTTGAGGTGATAAAACATGGTTTTTTCAACGGCATCAGAAGTCAAACGCCCCGTTCGTCTGCAAAAAGCGACGAGAGAATGGGCATATGCGTCTCTGTATGGAAAATACGGAGATGATACAATGAAAACCGCTTATGTCGATCTGGATGATATCGAAGGCTTTGAAGGCTTATCCGTTACGGAAAAATATAACAGGGCAATACGGCGAATCGCCGAAAAGGCACCGATTCGGATTTGCTCCGAAGAAAAAATCTGCGGAGCCGCCACACTGGGAGACGCAATCCGTCATCTCGTGCCGGCAAGATATAAGGGACAAAACCCTTTCTATTCCGTAAGCCATCTTACAATCCGCTATGATAAGGTGTTGAAGCAGGGATTAAACGCCTATGCGGAAGACATCGCCAAGCGACTGAAGGATACAAGCCTGAGCGAAGAGGAGATTCTGTTTTTGCACAGTCTTGAAAACGTGATAGAAAGCATACGCATTTGGCATCACAGATATCTAACGGCTACGGAAAACCGCAGACCGGATCTTCACAGGCTTTTGCACCAGGTCCCCTTCTCTCCTGCCCGTAATTTTCACGAAGCGCTGCAATCCCTGTGGTTTATTTTCGCTTTTGTGCGTTTATGCGGCAATTGGCCGGGAATCGGCCGGTTGGACTGGCTGCTTGGGGACTTTCTGGAAAAAGACCTGCTAAACGGCCTGCTGACGGAAAATGAAGCGAGAGAACTGCTGGCCTCCTTTTTTATCAAAGGTTGCGAATGGATCCGATCCGATCCCCCCGTCGGGACAGGAGACGCGCAGCATTATCAGAATATTGTTTTGGCGGGTATAAATGCGGACGGAAACGAAATTACAAACCAAGTGACCTTCCTCGTTCTGGATATCGTGGAAGAACTGGCCATCTCGGATTTTCCCATTACCGTCCGGCTGAACAAAAACACTTCCTACGCCCTGAAAGAAAAAACAGCGCAGGTTATGCGGCATGGCGGCGGCATCGTTGCAATTTACAATGAAGATCTGATCCTCCGGTCCTTAAAAAAGCTCGGATATGCCGACGAAGAAGCCCGATGCTTTGCGAATGACGGCTGTTGGGAGGTACAGATTCCGGGAAAAACCAACTTTGCCTATATGCCTTTTGACGCATTGCAGATATGGAACAAAGTGACCGGTATAACGGCGGATAAAATTCCCGAATACAATTCTATTGAGGAACTCTACTCCGCCTTTCGTGATGCGCTGTATGAAGCGGTCGAATCGCTCTACAGCAGCCATGTGAAATCCGCATACATTTGCCAAAACGGCGTATGGCAGGCACGCGGAGGCATCGGACCCGACTCGGTTGTCAGCCTTTTTGAAGACGGCTGTATAGAGCATGCGCGGGCATATTACGACTGCGGACCGGAATATACGGTACGTTCGCCCCATATCGGCGGGGCCCCGGATGTGGCGAATTCGTTATACGCCGTCGAAAAGCTCGTTTTTGAAGAAAACAAGGTTTCTTTTTCCGAACTCGTCCAAATTCTGAAAAACAACTGGCAGGACAATGAGCTGCTTCGCCTGTATGCGAAAAACAAGTTCGTATACTACGGCAACGATTCGGACGAAGCGGATCTATGGCACACACGTCTGCTGAACGATTTTGCGGATATGGTAAACAGCTTCAACGAAAAAAGCAATTGTCCCGTCAAATTTATTCCCGGTGTAAGCACATTCGGCCGTCAGGTAGATTGGCTGCCGAATCGTTGCGCCACGGCCTTCGGATACAGAAAAGGAGATATTCTTTCCGGCAATGATTCGCCCGTGCCGGGAACCGACACCCAGGGCGCAACCGCTATTGTGAAGTCCTACTGCAAGACCGACCTTACAAAAATGTCCTGCGGTGCCGCGCTGGACATCAAAATTTTTCCGGATTCCCTTACCGGTGACAACGGAATTTCAGCGCTGATTGCTTTAATGGACGGCTTTCTTGCGCTCTCCGGCTTTTTTATGCAATTGGACGCGGTAGATACACAGACTTTATTGGAAGCGCAAAAAGACCCTCAAAAATTCAAAACGCTTTCCGTTCGGGTTTCCGGATGGAACGCCCGTTTTGTGACACTGAACCGGGAATGGCAGAACATGATCATTGAGCGGAACGCGCAAAATTGGAATTAAAGGAGTCATTCTTTTATGCTCCCCGTGACGAAAATTCAGCATTTCTGCACCAAGGACGGCCCGGGTATTCGCACGACCGTATTTTTGAAAGGCTGTCCTTTACGATGCATATGGTGTCATAATCCGGAAACGCAGTCGATGGCCGATCAGTTCTTTTATGCGGAGCATTTGTGTATACGCTGCGGTATTTGTGAAGCCGCTTGCCCTTCCCGCGTGCATCATATCACCGACAGCGGGCATTGTCTGGAGCGCTCAAAATGCACGGGGTGCATGAAGTGCGCAGATGCCTGTCCTACAGGGGCTTTAGAAAGATGTTCCAAGCAGCTATCAGCGGAAGAAATTTTCCGTTCCGTCATGAAAGATGCGGCATTTTACAACGGCATCGGCGGCGTTACTTTTTCGGGCGGCGAACCGACGGTACATGCCGAGCTGCTTATCCCTCTTCTGCGGCTTTTCCGCAGCCAAGCGGTCAGCACGGCCATCGAAACCTGCGGATATTTTGACGCGGCAATACTGCCTGAGCTTACGGCGGTTACAGACTGGTTTTTGTGGGATGTCAAAGATACGGACGACAGACGCCATTTAGCCAATACCGGTGTTCCCAGTCATAAGATCATCAGCAATTTGAAAAAAGCAGATGCTTGCGGCGCAAAGACGATACTGCGATGCATCCTGCTGAAAGCAGTCAACCTGAACACCGAACACCTTCAAAACATCGCTGCCATTTATAATTCGCTCAAGCACTGTAAAGGTGTAGAGCTGATCCCGTACCATACCTACGGTGGCGCAAAGCAGGTACAGCTTGGACAAAATGAGACCGTTCATCCGGAATGGATACCTTCATCGGATGATATTTACAATGCGGAAGTTTATCTGCGGCAATATGCACCGATCATCCACAACTAAACAAAGCCGTTTTCCGCCGCCGACACTCGCGCCGGAACAACCTGCAGAAGCCCTTGCGCATCGTTTGCCGGAAAGAAAACATTAGAGACAGCTTTCCGACAGCGGCGTCTTGGCGGCGGTTTTTATTTGACGGAAAGCTCTTGAATTTCGGGTGCACTTGTGCTATAATAGCCTGTAGTCATGCGGCAAAACCGCTTTATTTATGAAAGGAACGGTAGAGAAGGAATTATGAAAGTTACAAAGGCCGTCATCCCCGCAGCCGGGCTGGGCACCCGTATGCTCCCGATCTCGAAAAGCGTACCGAAAGAGATGCTGCCGATTGTGGACAAGCCCGCCATTCAATATCTTGTGGAGGAGGCTGTCGCCTCCGGCATTACGGACATCCTTATTGTTACAGGGCGAAACAAGGAAGCCATCGAAAACCATTTCGACCATTCCCTCGAATACTATGAGCGTCTTGAAAAAAGCGGAAAGACCAAGCAGCTTGAGGAGCTGAAAGCAATTGCCGATATGGCGAATATTTCCTTCATCCGGCAGAAGGAGGCGCGCGGTCTGGGGCACGCGGTGCTTTGCGCCAAGACTTTTGTCGGCAACGATCCGTTCGCCGTTCTGTATGGAGATGACATCATCTTTTCAAACACACCGGTGACGAAGCAGCTTATCGACGTATACAACAAATTCACGCTTCCCGTCGTCGGCGTCAAAAAGGTGACCGAGGAGCAAATTGTGAAATACTGCTCACTGAAGGTCGACAGCATTGAGGACAACGTCTACCGCGTTTGGGACATGATCGAAAAACCAACGCCGGACAAGGTTTTTTCGCTGCTTTCGATCCTCGGCCGCGTACTTCTGATCCCCGAGATCTTCCCCATCCTCGAAAAGACGGCGCCGGGTGCGGGCGGTGAGATCCAGCTCACCGACGCTATGTGCGCGCTGGGCAAGCGGTACGGAATGCTCGCCTGCGAATTCGAGGGTACGCGCTATGACCTCGGTTCCAAGCTCGGCTTCCTGCTGGCCAACCTTGACATCGGACTGGAGCACCCGGAAACAATGGCCGAACTGCGCAAATATATCAAAGCCGCCGCAGCGCGGTTCTGAAAACGCGGCAAAGGAGGCTGCCGGCGCTATGAGCCGTGTATCGAAGGAAAACTATTATCTGGACATTGCACAGACCGTTTCTGCGCGCGGCACCTGCCTGCGCCGGAAATTCGGCGCAATCATCGTCAAAAATGATTCCATTGTCTCGACAGGCTACGCCGGCGCGCCGCGCGGACGGCTAAACTGCTGTGACCGCGGCGTTTGTCTGCGCGACCAGCTCAATATCCCGCGCGGCGAGCGGTACGAGCTGTGCCGTTCGGTTCATGCAGAGGCGAACGCGATTATCGCCGCCCCGCGGGAAACGATGCTCGGCGCAGACCTCTATCTTGCCTGCACCGACCCGAGGACCGGCGCGCCGATCGGCGGCACCACCTCCTGCCAGATGTGCAAACGGTTGGTGATCAACGCCGGCATCGCGCGGGTCATCGTCCGCGAGGATGCCGAGCGGTATACGGTCTACACTGTCAGCGACTGGGTCGAAAACGACGACAGTCTCGGCCAAATCGGATATTGAGAAAGACGCAAGTAAAAAACGACGCTTTTATTTTCCGTACAAGTTATTCAAACATACGCTTGAACTGCGGCTTTCGCTGCCCGGCCTGCATTCCGAAAGGAGGAAAGCTATGGCCATACATATAAAAAAACGCCTGACCGCCTTGTTTCTGCTGCTTACGCTCTGCTTTCTCTACGCCTGTGAAGATGTGGTGGACTTCAGCGAAACGGAGAGCGGCATCTACGATGAAGAGACCGGTATCACCTATGTGATGTCCAACTGGGCGGTGCAGCCGATCAAACTCGACGGCGTATACGGCAAGTACGGGAACGTCTCGCTTTATGCTATACAGTTTGAGGACACGGCGAACTATCTTGCAGACACGGAAATGGAAGATATCGGATTTGTCTACCGCAACGCTTCTCTGCCCGATTTTACAATCGAGTCCTTCAATCCCGTGGCAGCGCTCATCTATGTTCCGGGCGCAACTTCCCTGTTCATCGAGCGCTGGAATGCCGAAAAAAAGTATTTGGATGAATCCTATCAGAACATCGAAGACCTGCGGGACGACAGCGAATATGTTTACGCCGTACGCGATGCCATCATCAACGGTGAGGAAACCGTGCTGCCCGCCACGTACGACATCGATCACGACTACGACTACCACATCCGTCTGCTGTCGCCGGATTACCCGGGGCTGTATTACCTGATCGCGTTTTACCGCGATTTCAACGGAAAAACCTACCTTTACGACCGCGGCTCAAAGAAAACCGTTCTCTGCCCGCAGAACGTGCTGGAACGGATCTTCGGCAATATCGTCGTAGAGGATTGAATTTCAAGCACACGGGAGGGAACTCATTATGCGCCGGATCAAACCGCTTCCCCTCTCTCATATCGACGAGGCCGCCTCCATCGAGGCGGCCTGTCTGGGTTCCGCGTGGTCGGCAGAGCAGCTCGCCGATTCGCTCGGTCGAGAGGATTTCTGCTACCTCGGCGTGTTTGAGGATGACGTTCTGGCCGGAATCTGCTCGTATTACCTTGTTGCAGATGAAATCCAAATCGTCAATCTGGCGGTCAAACCGGAATTCCGTCGCCGCGGCATAGGCCGCGCTTTGCTGACCTACATCCGGTTTGACGCGCGCATACAGGGCTGTTCAAAAATTTTACTGGAATATGAAAAAGGCAACCTCGCCGCCGAAGCGCTTTACCGAACCGAAGGATTCCGTACGGTAGGCGAACGCCGCGGCTTTTATAACGGGACGAACGCCGTCCTTGCAGATTTGGAGATTTAGAAAATGCGGATTTTGGGTTTGGAAAGCTCCTGTGACGAGACCGCCGCTGCGGTCGTGGAGGACGGACGTACGCTGCTCTCCAGCGTCGTCGCCTCGCAAATCGAAATACATAAGCTGTACGGCGGCGTTGTTCCGGAAATCGCCTCCCGTGCGCACACAGAGGCCATCTGCGGCGTAACACGGAGCGCATTGGAAAAGGCGAGTCTGTCAATGGCCGACGTCGACGCCATCGCCGTAACGGTCGAGCCGGGGCTTATCGGCGCGCTGCTGACGGGTCTGTCCTTCGCAAAGGGACTGGCCTGCGCAACCGGCAAGCCGCTGGTGCCCGTGCACCACATCCGCGGGCACATCGCCGCAAATTATCTTGTTCACCCGCAATTGGAGCCGCCATTCATTGCGCTGGTCGTCTCGGGCGGCGACACATCACTCATTCAGGTGGACGGCTATACCGATTTCAAGCGTATCGGCCAGACGCGGGACGACGCGGCCGGCGAAGCCTTTGACAAAGCCGCGCGCGTGCTCGGACTTCCCTATCCCGGCGGCGTGATGATGGACAAGCTGGCTTCCATTGGCCGGAAAGACGCCTTCCCCTTCACCCCGGCCACCGTGCATAACAACGAGTATGATTTTTCCTTCTCCGGCCTGAAAACCGCAGTGATTAACTGCGTCCACAATTTGAATCTGCGCGGACAGACGTTGGAGGAAGCGGTCAAGGCAGACATCGCCGCTTCGTTTACCGAAGCCCTCGTGCGCACAATCGTGACCCGCGTATCGCTCCTGCTCGAACGGACAGACGCACCTGCACTTGTGCTGGCGGGCGGCGTAGCCGCCAACTCCCATCTGCGCGCCGCCGTCTCCGAGCTTTGTGAACGGAAGGGCTGCGCGCTGTATCTGCCGCCGCTTTCCCTTTGCGGAGACAACGCGGCCATGATCGCTGCGCAGGGCTATTATGAATTCCAAGCCGGCAGCCGCGCGCCCCTTTCCCAAAATGCGTATGCAACCGCAAGCGTTTGACGGTTCCCCTTTTCACCGTGCGTAATCACGAGACATAATCCCCATAATCCAATGTGGATAAATCTGTGGATATGTGGATAGATTCCTGCGGTTTGACGCAGTTCGACACCGCCACGGCTCAATATGTGTGGATAACTCGGTGGAAAATGTGGACAATTCGTCTTTCCAGCCTTTATGCGACACATATTATGTCATCTAAAGGAAATTTCAGAAACCGTATCCGAGCAGCACCGAATACGCCGAATAAGAAACCGTATGCATAAACGCATACGGTTATGAAATCCAAGCATACCCTGCGGCGAAGCGGTCATACCGTTCCGTTGAGGAAATCGAGCGCGCGCTCCACTGCGTCCTTCGAATTCTTCCAATCTTCTTTTTCGTAACGGTAATCGAATTTCTTACAGAACCACGAAACATCGCCGCCCAATTCCTTCGCATAGCCGGAGACCACGGCGAACGCATCGCGCACGAAGTCCTCGTAGCGCTTTTTATCCAGAATTTCGCGTCCTTTGACCAGCAGCGCGCGGAAGTGCGGCAGGCAAAACATCCGCTGCTCGTTAAACAGCTTGCGGAATTCCGGCTCCCTTCCATAAAGCAGCGCGGTGGTCTCGACCATCCGCTCCAGCGTAGCATTGATACGATCGCACAGATAGCAGCTATGCTCCAGCGCATCCAAATACTTGACGCTTTTGGCTGCGATATCACGCGAAAAGAAGCCGCCCGTTTTCAGTCCCTTCTCCACCTCGGCGAGATGGCTCTCAAGCGTAAGCGCCAGCGGCAGGCGATTGCCCTTCTCGTACATCTTATGCAAATGATTGTTGCAGAAACCCTTTTCGTTGGTCTGGATACGAATATCCGGCTCCATCATTGATGCGCCGAGGATCAGGTCCAGCTCGTTCTGCTCCCATTTCTCGCGCAGCAGACAAAGCGGGCATTTGCCGTTACGCGTTTCAAAGGCTTCGGATACGGGTATGGTATAAATCTGTTCTTTCATTTTTCTTTTCCTTTCCAATGGGAGGTTATTGTATGCAGGTCTCGTTCACGGAGAACGGCACCGTCCTCACCGGAGCGGTACTGAACATCCAAAAAACCTTTGAATGTGGACAGTGCTTCCGCTTTATACCTGACGGTGACGGATATTCCGGCGTGGCCTTCGGCCGTGCGCTGCACGTCACACAGGATGGCGATGCCGTGCTGCTGTATGGTGTGCGGCAGCCGGAATACGAGGAAATCTGGGCGCGTTATTTTGATCTTGACCGCGACTATGATGCGCTGTCTGCCGCCTTCTGCAACGATGAGACTCTGCGGACGGCCTACACGTTTTCGCGCGGCATTCGCATTCTGTCGCAGGACCCGTGGGAAACGCTCTGTTCCTTTATCCTCTCGCAGAACAACAACATCCCGCGCATCCGTAAAATCATCGCCGCACTCTGCGAACACTTCGGCACACCGATTGAGGGCACGCCGTTTTATGCCTTCCCCACCGCCGAACGGCTTGCGTCCGCAGGAACGGAAGGGCTCGCCCGGGTACGCTGCGGCTTCCGCGCCAAATATGTCGCAGACGCGGCCGAAAAGGTCGCAAGCGGCACACTCGACCTTCAAGCCCTGCGGAACCAGCCTTACGAAGCAGCCAAAGCGGCGCTGATGACGATTTACGGCGTCGGTACAAAGGTAGCCGACTGTGTGCTGCTGTTTTCGCTGGGTTTTTATGAAGCTTTTCCAATCGACGTATGGGTAAAAAAGGTCATCTCCAAATACTACGGCAAAAGCTTCGACGGCAGCCGCTTCGGCGCATATGCCGGGATCGCGCAGCAATACCTGTTCTACTATGAACGGTCAATCTGCGGACGCTGAAGGCAACGCGCCTCCCTCCCAGAGAACGGTGAGCGTACCGTCCCGAACCGCGACGGCAGCCGCTTTTCCGGTGAAGGCGTTGCTCACGCCCAGCGGCCAGACAGGCGTCAGCGTCGCGTCGGTCAGCGGATAATACAAGCCGGTGAGATACACGCCGCGCGCCGGTTCTCCCAGTGCAAAGACTGAGATTGTGCCTGTCATACCGGCGGGAAAGCACAGCGTACCGTTTCGGACCGCAGCGGCGGTGAAGCCTTTCCCAATCAGATAACCGATCCCGCCCCGCTCGGCAATGAAGGCCAGTGTCTGCAGGTTTGCCAGCGTATGATCGAGCCGTCCGCCCATCCCGCCGAAAAGGTAAAAATGCGAAAAACCGCGTAAAAATCCCTCGCGAACGGCCAGCAGCATGTCGGTATCATCCTTCTCCACCGGATGACGCACTACGGGAATCCCGGTGGGCGGCGCGTCCAATGAATCGAAATCCCCGACGACAAGGTCGGGCTTGACGCCGGACGCGCACAAACGGGCATACCCCGCGTCAGCGGCAATGATATAGGCACCATCGGGTACGCGTGTAAACTCGTTTCCTTCGTATTCCCCCGCGCCGAATATACAGCAGATGCGTTCCATCTGATTTTCTCCCCGTTTCAGACGACCGCCGGCAGAATTTCGCCGGCGGTCTTTTTGCTCTATCACGCCTCATAGACATATATGCAATTCCATCAAAACAATTTTTTTGCCCGTTTTTGAAAGGCAGTCATCTATCCGTAAGAACCGCACGCCGTGCCGCCCGGCAGAAGCCTGATTTATGCGTCTTACGAAACCGAGCTATTGACGCAGATATACCCGCATTGTTTTTTCATACATTACGTTGTCTCATCATCGTCATCGTCATCATCGATGACGGTGTTCTTGCGCGAGCGCGCAATCCATATGGCCACCGCCGCGCCGACGGCAACGACCGCAAGCACAACATATAATACATAGCCGTCGTCACCCGTGGCAGGCGTCTCGGGAAGCGATTCGTACGCATCGGCCTTTTCAACCAGCCGCAGATGTGCGCAGGCGCCCGCGTTCGTCCCGCGGTAATCGGCGAAAAAGCCGCCAAGGCTGACATAATCACCGCGATAGACGCCATTCTCACCGTCATAACCAATTCCGACATCAGTCAGCCCTGCATTGAAATCCAGGCCAAACACCGCGCCGAGCTCCGCCTGAAAGGGCGCGCCTGCAAATTCGGTGGAAAAGGCGGAAAAAGCGATGCGCATCTCATATACGTCGTATCCGTCCGCGCTCGTGCAGGCAGCGAGAAAGCCTTCGCTCTCGGACAGTGCAAGGAAATGGTCGTCAGTCACGACGCTGCCGGTACGCGAATCGAGGATCGTCGTCCACTCAAAACAGACGCCGGAGGCATACGCCTCCTCCCAGAGCCAGTATTCGCCGTTGGCAGGCTGATACTTCGCCGCCGACGGGTCATCGGGCACCAGCGCGGCCATAAGGCTATGGCCATTGAAGATGTAATGGCCGGCCTCATCATCCTGATAAGAGGAATGCGGCGCATAACAGCTTACTTTTACAGCGAAATAAAAGTAATCATCATCCCACCCGGCATAGAAATAAGCGGAGGGCTGCCGGCTGCTGCCGGAAACGAGCGAAAGCCCGCCTTCGGCATAGGAGCGCAGACAGACATATTCGTCCGCGCCGATTGCGCCGTCGATTACAGGCGTTGTTTCCAAGCGCGGCACATCGATAACCGCTTCCTCGGCAGAAGCAAAGGGTACGCAGAGCGAAAGCAGCAGAAGCAGCGCCATCGCGCAGGCGGAACATCTTTTCATTATGAAACCGTCCTTTCCTGATCGTTCAAAGCTTAATTTTAACCAAATCGCGCAAACGAAGACGCTGGCCGTAATACAGCACGCTGGCCGCATAAATTTTCATCGTCGCATATGCGATGGCAGCAAACGTACCGGCCAGAAGCAGCAGCGCCAACACGGGGATATGCCACGGAACCGTCTCGTTCAACAGCCGGAAGGGCAGGATAAACGGCGCGGTAAACGGGATGAGCGAAAATGTATCCTTGAGTCCGCCGCCGCCGATCAGCGCAATGAAATACGCCGAATAAAATGCCACGAAGTTGATGATCGTTACCGGAGCCATCGCCGCACCGAGGTCCTCGGTGCGCGAGACCATCGCGCCGGTGATCGAATACAGCAGCGCGTAAAGGAAAAATCCAAGCACAAACAGCAACAGGATCAGCAGCGCATTCAGCGGCGTAAAGGTTTCAAACGACAACGGCATTCCCGCAACGGTAAAACCCTCCGGAACAAGCAATTGATAGCATGCCACCGCAAATACGGCGCAGACCGCAAGCTGAACAAAGCCGACAAACGCGGTGCCGAACAGCTTTCCGGCGAGGATGTTGCGCGGCTTGGCGCTGACGACGAGCGTTTCCATTACGCGGGAGGACTTTTCACTCGCCACACTGGAAGCGACGCTATAGCCGTAAAAATAGATCGCAAAGAACATCAGCATCAACACAACGATTCCGGCGACATAGCCCGTAAAACGCATCGTCCCCAGCGGCAGCGCGGCGCTCCCGAGCTTCGCGGCGGTAAGTGCAATCACGTCGTCGCTCACACCGTTTTCGGCAAGCAGCGAAGCAACGTAGCGCTCATTGAGCGCATCAACGACGCCTGTGGTATTGGCAAGCGCACCCTGATACAGATTGATGAAGGGCGCTCCGTCCCTCTCGACCACCTCAACGACCAGCGTTGAACCGTTGCCGTCGCACTCTGCGCCATACGCATCGAGCTTTTCGATATCACCGTCCACAATCTCGGCGCCGGGCAGAAGCGCCTCCAATACCTCCCGACCGCCCGGAATAAGTCCGGACGCATCGATATAGTAGCAATTGTAGGTTTTTTCGGCCACCGTCTCCTCGGACGCATCCGTATCCGACGAAAGCAGCGACGGCAGCGCACAGAGAATCAGAATGAGCACCAGCAGCACGATCGTAGAAATTTTGAAAGGCTTTTTGCGGACGGCACTGCGAACCGTAAAACCGAAAACTGTTTTGATTTCGTTCATTTTGCGCTCTCCTTCTCGCCGACACAGTCGAGGAAAATCTCATGCAGCGACGGCTCTAATATTTCATAGCGCGTCGGATAAACGCCCGATTCCAGCAAACGGCGGAGAAATGCTTCGGCGGCCGCTTCGCCGCTGATTTTATATTCCGTGTAATCCGCGCGGGTCTCCACCGCGGAAAGACCCAGTGCTTCGGCGGCCGCAGCCGTCTCGGGAGAGGTATTGACGGCCAGCCGTGTACGTCCGTAGCCGCTTTTGATCTCGCGCAGATTGCCCTTCAAAATGGTTTTTCCCCGGTTGAGAATAAGCAGGTTTTCACAGTATCCTTCAACGATCGCCATCTGATGCGAAGACATCACAATATATCGTCCGTCCTCGACCAGCTCACGAATGACCGCACGGAACAGTTCGGTGTTGACCGGGTCCAGCCCGGAAAACGGTTCGTCGAGAAAAATCAGCTCGGGGTTATGGACAAGCGTAGCGATGAGCTGCACCTTCTGCTGATTGCCCTTGGACAGCTTTTCCGCCGCGAAGCCGGCGTATTCGCCGATACCCAGCCGTTCAATCCAACGATCCGCAGACGCAGACGCATCGGCCTTGGTCATTTTATGCAGCATCCCAAAATAGACGAGCTGTTCACGAACCTTTTCCTTCATATAAATACCGCGTTCCTCAGGCATATACCCGAACCGCACATTCTCGCGCGTGATCGGACGTCCATCCCACGAAGCACAGCCGGTATCGCTTTTCATAATGCCGAGGATGATGCGGATGGTGGTCGTCTTGCCGGCGCCGTTGGTCCCGATCAAACCGAAAACCCCGCTTTTTTCCATCGAGAAGGAAAGATCATCCACCGCAATTTTTTCACCGAAGCTTTTGGTGATATGCTCTACGGTTAAAGCCATATGCCGCCCTCCCTCAGTGGTTCACAACGACCGCCGCGCCGCCGCGGGCCGCACTCTCCGTCTCGGCCAGCGCAAGCGAGACGGCAGCGGCGCTGTCGGAAAGCGGAACGGCATCCGGCTTCCTTCCGCTGCGGACACAGTCGTAAAAATAACGGATTTCATTATAATACGCATCGTCCGACGGTGTGAGCGCATCGTCGTATGCGGGCGTAAAGACCGTGCCGTCCCCGGCATAAACCTTCAGAACATTATCACGGTATTCGAGCGTGGCCTGTTCAAAATTCACTTTATAGCCATAGGAGAACGGCACGCCTTTATAGGTGATGTCATCCAGCGCGGTAACAACCTTATCGCCGTAATGGTACGCGGCGCTGACAATGTCGTTGGCGCTTTTGGGGAACACCGTCCGCGCACAGACCGAGACAGCCTCCGGCGCGCCGAAGAGCCAGCGCACCGCGTCGATGTCGTGGATATGCTGATCGAACAGCGCGCCGCCGCCCTTCTCCTTGGTAATGATCCAGTCCTGCCACGAAGGATTTTTGACATGGTCCTGAAAGCCGCCGCGCCAGAAATACGCACCGCGGACCTGCCCATATACACCGCTTTCGACACAGTGCTTCAGATAGACATATTCCCGCCAAAAGCGCAGGCAATGCCCGATCATCAGGAATCTGCCGCTGCGCGTCGCGGCGTCCGCCATCCGCGCGCATTCCGCAGGCGAGAGCGCCATCGGCTTTTCGCACAGGCAGTGTATTCCCTTTTCCAGCGCCTTGACCGCAGCGTCACAGTGCAGATAGGTGGGAAGGGTGATATCCACGAAATCGAGCGATTCCGACCGGAGCATCTCATCATAATCGGTATAGTGCCGGTAGTCGTTGTAATGCGAGGCTATTCCGGCGCCGGAAAGATTCACCTTCGCCGTGCCGCCGCCGGAAAGCTTGTGCGCCTCCACGTCGCAGATGGCGACGATGCGGATGTCCTCGTTTTCTGCGGCGAGCTTTTCGTGTATCGCCAAATGGTACGATCCCATGCGCCCGATGCCGCACAAAGCAACTTTTATCATGATAATGGTTCGTACTTTCGCTGTGCGAAAGCCTCCTCCTTTCGGCGTTAAAAAAGTTCAGAGTCTTAACCGTAAAGCCCCGGCGCCTTATTGAGCAATGAAGGCCACATTTCCATACGCACGTGAACCGCCGGACAAATCCTGTGTGTTCTTTTATGCCCAAAATGCCGTTCTTTGCAGTGAGGTCTGCCGGCAAATGGAAAACATCGCCTCCGACCCGCATACGATTATACCACAACAAGTCAAGCAAAGCAATAAAAAGCAAGATTTTTTGCAAAAAAAGAGAAAATCGCTCTTGTATTATTTTGTTGTATATGATAGAATAAATAACAGCATATGCGCAGGATTATACTGCCTGCCGGAATATGGAAAAGCACGCCTTGCATGCAGGGCGGTTTTTTGAGCGCAGAAAAATTTTTATTTCTATCAGGAGGCAAGCTATGGCACTCACCAAAGAACAGATCGATCAAAAAACGGCGGAGCTTAAGCAGTTCATTGCGGCCAACAAAGACACAAAGGGGCCGCTGATGCCGATTATGCAGAAGGCACAGGAGCTGTTCGGTTATCTCTCACTCGAAACGCAGGAGCTGATTGCCGACGCGCTGGACATCCCGGTTTCCGAGGTGTATGGCGTGGCAACCTTTTACTCACAATTCTCGCTGCGTCCGAAGGGAGAGAACGTCGTTTCCGTATGTACAGGCACGGCGTGCTACGTCAAGGGTGCGCAGGCCGTGTTGGAGGAAGTCGAGAATGTGCTCGGTATCAAAGCGGGCGAAACGACCAAGGACGGCAAATTTACCATCCAGGACACACGCTGTCTCGGCTGCTGCGGGCTTGCGCCGGTTATGGTCATCAACGAGGACGTTTACGGCCGCCTGACGCCTGCCGACATCAAGGGCATTTTTGAAAAATATTGAGCCACCCTGACAACGACGCGCTTCACAAGAGCGGAAAGGCAGGATTTGATATGAAAATCAACGAAATCAGAGACCTTTTGGAGGCCGACGTGCTTTGCTGCAGCGAATACATCGACAAAGAAGTCTACTCCGCGTGCGGCTCGGATATGATGAGCGACGTACTCGCCTACGTGAAGGACCAGGCTGTGCTGCTGACGGGGCTGGTCAATTCGCAGGTCATCCGAACCGCGGAAATGATGGATATGATCTGCATCGTTTTCGTCCGCAGCAAAGCGCCGACGGAGGAGATGCTTGCCCTCGCGAAAGAGAGCGGCATTGTCATCCTCGCGACCGGCATGCGGATGTACGAGGCCTGCGGCAAGCTGTACGCCAACGGACTGCGCGGCAACGGAGGCAAGTCCTGATGGCTGCCGACGCGCTGCATTTCCGTTTTATTGTGGACGGTGAAAACTTCACCTCTGCAGGCGAAGCCTCGGTCGAAGTGAAGAAGAAGCTGCGTCAGCTCGGATTTGCGCCCGAGGTAATCCGTCGCGTTTCGATTGCGATGTACGAAGGCGAAATTAATATGGTCATTCACGCCGGTGGGGGCGAGGCTGAAATTACCGTGGATCCCGACCGCATCGTCATCGTGCTGGAGGATCATGGCCCCGGAATTGCAGACATTGAGCTGGCAATGCAGGAGGGATATTCCACCGCGCCGGACAACATACGCTCACTCGGCTTCGGCGCCGGCATGGGACTGCCGAACATGAAGCGCTATACCGATGAAATGAAAATCGAATCCGAGCTTGGGCAGGGTACGAAGATCACGATGGTCGTAAACGTCTGATCTTCCCCGCCGGGAGGAGAGGGGTTTGCGATGAGCACATACAAGCATTCCGTTACGCTCGACATAGACAAATGCAAGGGCTGCACCAACTGCCTCAAACGCTGTCCGACAGAGGCAATCCGCATCCGCGACGGCCATGCCGTCATTGACGCGGACCGCTGCATCGACTGCGGCGAGTGCATCCGGGTCTGTCCGTATAAGGCGAAAAAGGCATTTTCCGACAAGCTGGAGCAGATTCGCGACTTCAAATGGAAGGTCGCATTGCCCGCGCCGTCGCTCTATGGCCAGTTTGACAACCTCGACGACATCGATTACGTGCTGCAGGGGCTATTGGACTATGGCTTTGATGATGTATATGAGGTCTCCCGCGCGGCAGAGATGGTCAGCGGTTATACGCGGCGTTACCTACGTCGTGAGGGCGTGCGCAAACCGGTCATCAGCTCAGCCTGCCCTGTGGTGGTGCGGCTGATCTCACTTCGCTTTCCCTTCCTGTGCGACAATGTGATGCCGCTTCTGCCCCCGATGGAAATCGCGGGGATGCTGGCGCGCGAGCAGGCACGGGAGATGAACCCGGGCCTGCGGGACAAGGATATCGGCGTCTGCTTCATATCCCCCTGCCCCGCCAAAGTCAGCTATGTCAAAAACGGGTTTATGGGCAAGAAAAGCTACGTTGACCTGGTCGTTTCGATGAACGACGTATATTTTGCGCTGCTGCCGTTGATGAAGAAGGACAAAACGCCGATGCCGATTTCGCACAGCGGTATGATCGGAATCTCGTGGGCATCCGCCGGCGGCGAGGCGAGCGCGCTGTTCAACGACCGCTATCTCGCTGCGGACGGCATCGAAAACGTCATCCGCGTGCTGGATCAAATTGAAAATGGGAATATGCCCTCGCTTGAATTCATTGAGCTGAACGCCTGCTCGGCGGGCTGCGTAGGCGGGACGATGGCGGTGGAGAACCCGTACATAGCCAAAACCCGTCTGCAAACCTTGCGTCGTTATCTGCCTGTCACGCAGAACTGGTCGTATAAAGAAAAAAACGCCGACACCTTTGTGCCGGAGGAATATTTCAGCGGCGATCGGTTGAAATACCAGCCGATTACGCTGCTGGACAACGATATGGATGCCGCAATGCGCAAGATGCAGGCCATCGAGGAGATCAACGAACGGCTGCCGCACCTTGACTGCGGTTCCTGCGGGTCGCCGACCTGCCATGCGTTTGCCGAGGATATTGTCAACGGCGAAGCGAATGAAAATGAATGCATCGTCAAGATGCGCGAGCGGATCCGCAAATTTCTTGCCAAGGACGGACCCGCCGGAAAGGAGCGTGAACCCGATGACCGTACATGAGCTTGCGGTCAAGATCGGCGCCGAGCCGGTGGTGCTGGCCGACGGCAGCCGCGAAATTCACGGCGGCTATACAGGCGATCTGTTAAGCTGGGTAATGGGACGCGGCAAGCAGGATCAGGCCTGGGTAACGATCATGACCAACATCAACGTCGTCGCCGTCGCCACTCTGATCGATTTTTCCTGCGTGATCGTGGCGGAGGGCGCCGAAATCGGCGAGGATGTCCGCGAAGCGGCACGCGCCAAGGGTGTAAACCTTCTCGCCTCTCCCAAAACTGCGTTTGAGCTGTGCGCCGCGCTGGCCGGCGAGGCGAGCATATGAATAAATATTATTACGATCTGCATATCCATTCCTGCCTGTCGCCCTGCGGCGACAATGATATGACGCCCAACAACATTGCAGGCATGGCAGCGCTCAAGGGGCTGCATTTGCTGGCGCTGACCGACCACAATACCTCCAAGAACTGCCCGGCCTTTTTTGAGGCCTGCCGCAGACAGGGAATCGTGCCGATTGCGGGCATGGAACTGACCACGGCGGAGGACATCCACATCGTCTGCCTGTTCGAAACACTCGAAGCGGCGATGGATTTTGATGCCTTTGTGGACAGCAAGCGCATCAGAATCAAAAACCGCACCGATATATTTGGTGAGCAGATCATCTGCAACGCCAACGACGAGCCGCTCGGGCAGGAGGAATTCCTGCTGTCCAACGCAACCGCACTGCCGCTTGAAAAAGCCGTGGAAAGCGCGCGGGCACACGGCGCCGTCGTTTATCCGGCACATGTCGACCGGCAGGCCAACGGCATTCTCACCACGCTGGGCGGTATGCCCCCTTCCCCCGTTTTTACGGCCGTCGAATACCACGACGGCGGGCGGATTGCGGAGCTGTGCGAAACGCACAGTGCACTCGCGGGACTGGAAACGGTAATTTGCTCGGATGCGCACTATCTGTGGGACATCAACGAAGCCGAGCACTGTTTCCTTCTGGATGACGAGCCCTATTCCTCCGCGCTGGTCCGACGCCGTCTGCTGGATAAGCTGGCCGGGAAGGAGTGCGGCATATGAAGGAGCTTTCACTGAACATACTCGACATCGCGATGAACTCGGTCAAGGCCGAGGCAACGCGCATCGATATCGAAATCCGAGAAACCGAGGACGAGCTGGAGTTTTCGGTTTCGGACAACGGTTACGGAATGAGCGAGGAAATGATCCGCCGGGTGACCGACCCGTTCTGCACCACGCGAACGACGCGCAAGGTCGGGCTGGGCATCCCCTTCCTGCGAATGGCCGCCGAGCAGACCGGCGGAAGTATTTCGATCACCTCGCGCGAACGATCGAAATACCCCAACGACTGCGGAACAAAAACCAGCGCAAAATTTTTCAAAAAGCACATAGATTATACCCCGCTCGGGGATATTATATCAACGGTGTGTACGCTCATCCAGGGCTCGCCCGAGATCGACTTTACGTTTACACACACGGGCCCGGGCTTTTCGGTCCGCCTGTCGACAGCCGAAATGCGCGAGCTGCTTGGCCCGGATGTCCCGCTGTCCTCGGCAGAGGTCATTACGTGGACAGCCGATTATCTGCGCGAGCAATACAACGCCGTGTCTCCATAAATTTGCAAATAGAAAAAGAAATACATACAGAAAGGGTCATCAGGAATGAAATCATTAGCCGAACTTGCCGCCATCCGCGAGAAAATGAAGGACAAAGTCGCCATCCGCGAGGGGAACAACGGAATCCGCATCGTCGTCGGTATGGCTACCTGCGGAATTGCTGCGGGCGCGCGCCCGGTGCTCAACACGTTTGTGGAGGAAATTGCCAAGGAGGACCTGACCGACAAGGCGACCGTTTCGCAGACAGGATGCATCGGCATCTGCCAGTATGAACCCGTCGTGGAGGTCTACGAGCAGGGCAAGGAAAAGATCACCTACGTCAAGATCACGCCGGATAAAGCCAAGCGCATCGTTGCCGAACACATCAAAGGCGGTAACGTCGTGACGGAATATACGATAGGAAATTCTAAGATTTAGTTGGAGGGTATTTTGCTATGATTAGATCGCATGTACTGATATGCGGCGGTACCGGCTGCACCTCCTCCGGAAGCGCGACGCTTATGTCTGCACTGGAGGAAGAACTGAAGATCCGTGGGCTGGACGATGAGATCAAGGTCGTCAAGACCGGCTGCTTCGGCCTGTGCGAGCTGGGGCCGATTATGATCGTGTATCCCGAGGGCACCTTTTATTCGCGCGTGACGCCGGAGGTCATCCCCGAGATTGTTGAGGAGCATCTGCTCAAGGGCCGCCCCGTTACCCGTCTTGTGTACGACGAAACCGACGTGCCGCTGGCGGAAGGCCAATCGGTGTCGCTGTCCGATACGAACTTTTACAAAAAGCAGAAGCGCGTGGCGCTGCGCAACTGCGGCGTGATCAACCCCGAGGTCATCGACGAATACATTGCAATGGACGGCTATCAGGCGCTCGGCAAATGTCTGACCGAAATGACGCCCGCCGAGGTCATCCAGCTCATTTCCGACAGCGGCTTGCGGGGCCGCGGCGGCGCGGGCTTTCCCACCGGCACGAAGTGGAACTTTGCCGCCAAAAGCGTATCCGACAAAAAATATGTCGTCTGCAATGCGGACGAGGGCGACCCCGGCGCGTTTATGGACCGCTCGGTTCTCGAGGGCGACCCGCATGCCGTGCTGGAGGCAATGGCCATCGCCGGCTATGCAATCGGCGCAGACGAAGGCTACATATATGTCCGTGCGGAATACCCGATCGCAGTCAAGCGTCTCGAGATTGCCATCAAACAGGCGCGTGAATACGGCCTGTTGGGTAAGGACATATTCTCCACCGGCTTCAATTTCGATATTCAGCTCCGTCTCGGTGCGGGTGCGTTCGTCTGCGGCGAAGAGACGGCTCTGCTGACCTCGATCGAGGGTCACAGAGGCGAACCCCGTCCGCGCCCGCCGTTCCCCGCAGTAAAGGGTCTGTTCGGTCAGCCTACAATCATCAACAATGTAGAAACGCTTGCCAACATCCCGCAGATCATTCTCAACGGTCCGGAATGGTTCGCTTCGATGGGCACGGAGAAGTCGAAGGGCACAAAAGTCTTCGCGCTCGGCGGCAAGATCCGTCACACCGGCCTCGTTGAAATCCCAATGGGAACGACGCTGCGTGAGATCATTTACGAAATCGGCGGCGGCATCCCGAACGGCAAGAAGTTCAAAGCTGCACAGACCGGCGGTCCGTCCGGCGGCTGCATCCCCGCCTCTCTGATCGACACAAAGGTCGACTATGATTCTCTGATCGCCATCGGCTCGATGATGGGCTCGGGCGGTATGATCGTTATGGACGAGGACAACTGTATGGTTGACATCGCCAAGTTTTTCCTCGAGTTCACAGTGGACGAGTCCTGCGGCAAATGCACGCCCTGCCGAATCGGCACGCGGCGTATGCTGGAAATTTTACAGCGTATCGTTGACGGCAAAGGTGAGGACGGCGATATCGAAAAGCTGGAGGAATTGGCACAGACCATCAAGGCCACATCCCTCTGCGCGCTCGGGCAGACAGCCCCGAACCCGGTGCTTTCCACCCTGCGTTACTTCCGTGACGAATACGAGGCGCACATTTATGAAAAGCGCTGCCCTGCGCACCACTGCAAAAAGCTGGCGCAGTTTACGATTATGCCCGACAAGTGCAAGGGCTGCTCGGCCTGTGCACGTGTCTGTCCGGTCGGCGCCATCAGCGGCGTAATCAAACAGCCGTACGTTATCGACCCCACCAAGTGCATCAAATGCGGCGCGTGCATCGACACCTGCAAATTTGGCGCCATTGAAAGAAAGTAGGAGGATGCAAGACAATGAACACTGTTACCCTCACGATCGACGGCGTTTCCGTCACAGTGCCGTCGGATTATACGATATTGGAAGCCGCGAAGGAAGCGTCCATCAACATCCCCACGCTGTGCTATCTGAAGGACCTGAACAAAATCGGCGCGTGCCGCCTCTGTCTGGTCGAGGTCGCCGGCGCTCGTGGTCTGCTGGCCTCCTGCATTACGCAGGTTTCCGACGGGATGGTCGTCAAGACCAACACCGCCGCGCTGCGCAAGGCACGCAAGCTGAATTTGGAGCTGCTGCTGTCTAACCATAACCGCGAATGTACAACCTGCGTCCGTTCGCAGAACTGCGAACTGCAGGCACTCTGCCGTGAGCTTGGCGTGGACGATTACACCTACGACGGCATGAAAAATGAGCACACGGTGGACGAGTTGAGCCCCTCCATTGTACGCGATAACTCCAAGTGCATCAATTGCCGCCGCTGTATCGCCGCCTGCAACAATATGCAGAAAATCGGCGCCATCGGCGCCACCCGCCGTGGCTTTGCCACATCGATCGGCTGCGTCTTCGGCCGTTCGCTGGCCGATTCGCCCTGTATCAACTGCGGTCAGTGCATCATCGCCTGTCCGGTCGGCGCACTGCACGAGAAAAGCAGCATCAACGCCATCTGGAACGCGATCAATGATCCCGAAAAGGTCGTCATCGTGCAGCCGGCGCCCGCCGTGCGCGCCTCGCTGGGTGAGGAATTCGGGATGCCGATGGGCACCGCCGTCACCGGCAAGCTAGCAGCAGCACTGCGCCGTCTGGGCTTTGATAAGGTATTTGATACAGACTTCGGCGCCGATCTGACCATTATGGAGGAAGGAACCGAGCTGCTCAACCGTCTCAACGGCGGCGGCGCACTGCCGATGATTACCTCCTGTTCACCGGGCTGGGTAAAATACTGCGAAACCTTCTTCCCGGAATTTATTCCCAATCTGTCCACCTGCAAGTCCCCGCATGAAATGCTCGGTGCAATCATCAAGACCTACTACGCCGAGAAGAACGACATCGACCCCCGTAATATTTATACCGTTTCAATTATGCCCTGCACGGCGAAGAAGTACGAATCGCAGCGCGAAGAGCTGGGCCATGACGGCCTTGCGGACGTCGACGCCGTACTGACCGTGCGTGAGCTGGCTCAAATGATCAAGTCTGCCGGCATTGATTTCGTTCGGCTGCCCGACGAGGATTTCGACGATATGCTCGGCGATTCCACCGGCGCCGGCGTCATCTTCGGCGTAACGGGCGGCGTTATGGAGGCTGCGCTACGGACAGTCTACGAGGTCGTCACGGGAAAGACACTTGACAAGGTTGAATTTACCGCCGTTCGCGGTACCGAAGGCATCAAAGAAGCCGAGATTGACCTCGGATCGCGTAAAATTCGCGTAGCGGTCGCGCATGGTACCGGCAACGCGAAAAAGCTGCTGGAATCGGTCAAGAGTGGCGAGAAGAGCTACGACTTCATCGAAGTGATGGGTTGCCCGGGCGGCTGTGTAACGGGCGGCGGCCAGCCGATTGTCTCCGCGAAGGATCTGATGTACTGCGACCCGAAGACGCTGCGTGCCTCGGCGCTGTACGGCGAGGACAGCGGCAAAAAGCTGCGCAAGTCGCACGAGAATCCCTCAATTAAGAAGCTGTACGACGAATTCCTCGGCGAGCCCTGCGGCCACAAGTCACATGAGCTGTTGCACACGCACTACGAGCCGAAGAAAAAATACAGATAATCATTCTTTGCCACAAAAGGTCCGGTGTTGCAACGCCGGACCTTTTTATTTCATGTCTGCCGAACAAGTCACTTTGCGGCTTGTTCGCCCGTCTTTGGCAGGCGATTTCCTTAAAAACGGCTCTTTTTAACCGTTTTTAAGGAAATACGGTCATGAATCCATGCGCAGCCGCATTGCAACGTGCAATGCGGCAGGGGGAAAGGCTTTTGCGGATCACCGCGTAAAAGCCACGCACCTGAACAACGCAGAAAACTCCGGATAGGCTTGGCTCTCAAGGCGTTCTACTTTGTTCAGTGCGCATGATTTACGGCAGGACGCCAAATATGCGCGACGAAATCCCCTTTTTTACCGCCCGGATCCAAAACCGATTCGGCCATCAACCAAGGCACACGGACCGGACGATGCATTGGTGCCATATCGCCGAATCTGTCGCGCGCATTGGAAGAACACCCATTTGAATGATTTTCATCCTGCATACAACACGAGTTAAAAACACTGTAATCTGATTTTTATGCTTAAATTTGATTCGCATGTTTTCAACATAATCCGTCATTTGCAAAAGCAAATGACGCTCCGGGCAAAGCCCTGCGAAATATGCCGTATAATTTCTATTTCTTGCAAATCCAAAAGGATTTGCAAGCCGCGGTATTTGCCGCAGGTGACAAAACGGTTTCAAAGGCTTTTAGCAAGAAAACATATTACAGTTTCCCACTACTATCGGAGTCAGCACAGCACAGTTGCCGCAGCGGTATTCCCGCCGAACAAAAAACCGACCGGAACGAATTGTTCCGGTCGGAATTCTTTATATGGGATGAAAATTATTGCTTGGAAGCCTTATCTGTCAGCCGTTCTCTTGCGGAGGATCATCGCAACCGCACCGGCAGCCGCAACAAGCAGCATCAGCGCAACGAAGGTGAGCGAACTGTCAGAAGTCGAAGGCGTAGAGGATTCATCCTCCGAAGAGGTTTCGGACACCGCCGACGATTCATCCTCAGAGGGGGTTGAAGCGGCTTTCACCGTGACCGTGCAGGTGGCTTCGACATCGCCGTTCTTCACAGTGATCGTAACCTCGCCGGCCTTGAGCGCAGTGACCTCGCCATCCTTAACGGTGGCAATGGTCTCATCCGAGCTTGTCCAGACAAGAGTCTTATCGGTTACATTCTCGGGAGAAAGTGTGGCAGCCAGTGTCAGCTTTCCGCCGACCTCCAGCTCAGCAGTGGTCTTATCCAGCGTGATTCCGGTTGCAAGAACCGCAATCTGTTCCTTATCACCATAGCTGTTCCCATCCGACGAGGCAGTGACCTTGTAAACGATGTTCCCTTCGGTAATGGTCATAACCGCGTCATCCCAGACGCCGTAATTGTTGTCCACATTCTCAAATGTGGTGTTGGTAACCGTGGCGGTCGCCTCTGCGGAGAGATCAAGCCCTTCGCTGCAGTTTTTCCATTCGTTATCCGCGTTGTAAATCAAGCCGGAAATCTTCACATCGTCGATAACGGCATTGCCCTTGCGGAGAACGATACCATTCTGAGCGATGATGCCCTGCTCGCCGGCGCCGGTGATCGTCACGCTTCGGATGGTAATGTCGCCGGTCGTATTCAGGTCAATGGCCTGCTTCTGGAACTTCTTGATCTCAACATTCTCGATGGTTACATCGCCTTCGCCGTCCACCATAATCGGACGACCGTACTGCACGCCGCAGATCTCGGCGCCGTCCGCCGTGCAGCGGATATCGGTGATGACAACATTCTTAACGGTCAAAGCAGCCTTGGCCAGAATGCCGTCGATTCCATGATGCTCGTCGGTCGGGCCGGCAATGGTCAGGCCCTCGATGGTTACATCGGCAGTGGCATAAATCGTCGGATATGCGATTCTGCCGTCGAAATATTCGACGCCGGTACCGCGCATGGTTTTGTCAAACTTAATGGTGGTTTTATCCGCGCCGGCGCCCTTGAGCGTCACGGCTACGTCCACCGTCAGATTGCCGGAAAACTCGCCCTCGGGAATGGCAATCACGTCACCAGCATTTGCCGTGTCAATGGCACTCTGAATATCGGCATAGTAGGCGCCGGTCGTCTCGTTCAAAATTGCGCCGGCAACCGCTTCGCTCTCGCTGTCGACGATAACGTATGTTCCGTCACCCTTATAAATGGTGGTCATATCGAAATCCTCGCCGAAGGTGAGGGTATCCTCGCCGCCCGTCGCATCGGAGGTGCGCTCCGAGCTGATGACGCCGTTGGCCAGCGTCAGCTCACCAAAGGTGACTTCACTGGCTTTGCCATAAGCGGCTACGTTGGCTGCGTTGTACGGAAAATAAATATCGCAGTTCCAATCGTTCGTGCCGGTGGTAAGCTGATCGATTTCGACATCCGACGCACTTGCAATGCTGACGGAAGCCTTCTTGGAAGACTCGACCGTCACATTTGTCACGGTCGCGCCCTCTACGCCGTGAAGATTCAGACCGAAGCCGGCCTCAATCGTTTTCACGCTGACGTTGGCAATCGTGACGTTCTTCACGGCAGGAAGCTCCTCCGCAGTGCCGATTTTCGTCACCTTAATAGCAGCGCCGCTGGCACCGGGATTGTTGCTGACGACTGCAAGGTCCCTGACCGTCACATTGTCGGCCGCGATCAGAACGCCGGCCTGACCGGAAATAGCAAAATCACCGGTGTTGATAACGGTTTTGTCGACGCCCGCGCCGGCGATGGTGAGATTGGGAGTCTCAATACGGAACGTATTCACGTCGGCCGCAGAAACCGTCCCTTCACCAAGCGTAATTACCTTAGCCGCATCGGCATCGGCAGCCTTTACCTTTTCCATTGCAGCGGCAAAGGAATCCACAGTCTCCGCTTCCGCATCACCGATCTTGACCGAAATACCGGCAGCAGTATCGGCCGCAACGGCAGAGCCGACCATGAACGTCGCCACACATGCTGCGGCAAGTACCATCGCCGCAAGCATCAGGAAACGCTTGCTTTTACACATATCGATTTTCCTTTCTTCTTTCCCCGACTGCAAACACAGTCATGTATTGTCTATCATTATACGCTATTTTGGCGAAAAAGCAAGACCTTTTTATAAAATTAACATTTCGTGTATCGAATTAGACACTGTGCTAAAAACGTATTTAGCCAAGCGCAGAATTTCAGACGCCCCGCACACACTTCTGTATGCGGGGCATCCTTTGCGTCCGAAATTGCGTCAAACGCGCTGCGGACTGCCGGGCTCGACCGGCGTCAGTTCCCGGACGGAGCACCAAGTGTTGATCCCTTCGGAGATCTTACCGTCCCGACGCGAGATCTTTTGACCGAGCAGAACACAGGTGTCGCCGTTCTTAACGACGGGCTGACCGCGATAGGTCGTCGCTGAAACGATATGATCATAATCATTCTTGACCCACGCGGGAATGCGCGGCCCCTTGCTGAAATAATATTCCGCAGAAGGGTTTATGCGCACCACACTGCCGACGCCGAACGCCTTTTCGGCATATTCGCCGTAGGAAACATCCTGTGAGACGGCGCCTCGGATACCGCTGACGGTACCGCCGTCGTTCCACTGCCAGAAGATAATGTTGGCCCAGTCCTGCGGCACATTTTCATCCGAACGCGGATTGCGGTACAGTGCAAACCAAATCGGAATGTCGCCGAGCATTTCGTCATCGTAGTAGTTTTGCAGGAAATCGCGGTTGGTATACAGCATCGTTTGATAGCCGGCCTCCCCGACGATCCGCATAAACTCCAGCGCAAGGGTACTGTTAAGCTGACGCGAGTTGCGTCTGTAGCGCGCGTCTTCAATATCCACGGCTACCGGGAGCGTGATGCGCTCCTTATACGGCGCAAGCAGCTCGACGACATACCGTGCCTCCTCCGCTACGTCCTCCTCTGTCACGCCCATCAGAAGATGGTACGCGCCGCAGAGCAGGCCCGCATCGGACGCGCCGACGATATTACGCTTGAAATAGCGGTCTGTGAAGGGCGAGATGGCGCTGCTGTTGGTAAAGCCGCCCTGCGAACACTTGATGATCGCAAACTCAATGCCGGCGTCACGCACCGACGGCCAATCGACCTCGCCTTGAAAGATCGATACGTCTATCCCTTTCATCGATTCACCCCCTTCCATATAGCATATGTGCATGATAACACAAAAGTCAAAGGAGAGAGGTTCGGCGAAAGTCCGCTATTCTTTGTGCTTATTTGCCAAAAGCGTTCACAATAAATTGTTTATAACGCCCAATTGTTTTTTCATCACAGCAAACCGTTAAGCAAATTCCTTCATCGGTATATGCACGCTCAATAACGCGCGCACGTTCAAACAGCTCGCTGACAGCTCCTGCTTCCCTATGCGGAATAAAGAGCTTTACCGTGTGATTTCCATTCTCGGCGGTCTGTTCCAGCGCATCGAGCAGTCGGTCGATGCCGGTACCGTCTGCGGCGGAGATGCAGACGGCAGCGGACGGAATAAAATCGGTGTCTACTGCGGCATCCATCTTATTATACACCTCAAGCATCGGTTTGCCGGAAATGCCCAACTCCTCCAGCAGCCGAAGTGTAACGCCATACTTTCGCGTGCGTTCTTCCGCCGGCTCGCCCGCATCGACGAGGTGGATAATGATGTCGGCAAAAACAGCCTCCTCGAGCGTGGACTTAAACGCTTTGATCAGATGCGTAGGCAAACGGTCGATGAAACCGACGGTATCAGTCAGCAGCATCTCGCCGCCGCGCGGAAGCGTAAGCCGCCGCGTAGTCGGGTCGAGTGTAGCGAAAAGCTTATCCTCTGCGAGGATACCTGCGTCGGTCAGACGGTTCAGCAGCGTTGACTTTCCTGCATTGGTATAGCCGACAATCGCGGCTGTGGGAATCCCGGCCCGTATCCGCTGGCTGCGGTTGACGGCGCGCGTTTTTTCGATGTTTTTCAGCTCGGCATTCAAGGCGCTGATCCGTTCCCGGATGCGGCGGCGGTCCAGCTCGAGCTTGCTCTCGCCCGGGCCGCGCGAGCCGATCGGACCGCTGGTCCCGCCCTGACGGGAGAGCGACTTCCCTTTGCCGGTCAGACGCGGCGCACTGTAGCGCAGACAGGCAATTTCAACCTGAAGCTTTCCCTCGCCGGTAACGGCGTGAAGCGCAAAGATGTCCAAAATCAACATTGTGCGGTCAATGACGCGGACGTCGAGTATATCCTCCAGATTGCGGATCTGGGAGGGCGAGAGTTCGTTATCAAACACGACGAGATCGATATTCCCGTCATTTCGGACAAATTCTGCGATTTCCTTCGCTTTACCCGAGCCGATATAGGTTTTCGGGTCAGCAGACGGCGCGTTCTGGACAACGCGGGCGGCTTCGCTGCCGCCTGCCGTATCCAGCAGGCGCGACAATTCGTTCAGCGACGCGGACAGTGCACGCTCGGTCAGTCCGCCGTCGTTGAGCGCGACGAGCACGGCCCGCGCGCCCCGCTCGGTATCCATGCGTTCTTCTTCCATAAAAACACCCCTTTCACAAACAAAAAAAGCAGCACAAGCAAAAAACCTGTGCTGCTCCAAAAATACAAAGCAAGACTATTCGAGGTTGAACTTCTTCTTGAATTTATCTACGCGGCCGCCCGCATCGACAAACTTCTGCTTGCCGGTGAAGAACGGATGGCACTTCGCACATATGTCAACCTTGACAGAATCCTTCGTGGACTTGGTCGGATACTCCGCACCGCACGCACATTTGATTACCGTGTCTTTGTATTCCGGATGCATACCCTGCTTCATTCTTTATCCCTCGCTTTCATCTTAACGAGAAACAGTATACCATACCGCTTCGAAAATTGCAAGCCTTTTTTTCAAAAAATATTGCGTTTTCCGGAAAAATCGTATATACTCATATCCAACCGGCAGACGTGCGCATCAAACGCCGCGCCTGCACATACCGAAAGGATGAAAAGGCTATGAAATTCAGATACCTCGGTACCGCCGCGGCGGAGGGCTGGCCCGCCGTATTCTGCAACTGCGACCACTGCCGCCGCGCAGCCGAAGCGGGCGGACGAAACATCCGCACGCGTTCACAGGCGCTCATCAATGATGATTTGCTCATCGATTTTCCTTCCGATTCCTATCATCATGTGCTCCATTGCGGGCTGGATTTGTCGGCCTGCCGTTATTTGCTGGTCACGCATTCGCACACCGACCATTTTGCCCCGACCGATCTGCTGATGCGCATCAAAGGCGTATTCGCGCATGATCTGACGCAGGAAACAATCACCATCGCCGCAAGCGAAGCGGTGCTTTCAGTCTGGGAGCACTACAAATCCTTTTACAAAGAGGACCCCGGGAAATACGTGGATACATACGCAATGTCCCTCTACACGCCGACACAGCTCGGCCGCTACACGGTCACGGCGCTGCCCGCCAACCATATGCCGCATGAGGTGGGCCATCTCTACCTCATCGACGACGGCAGTGCGAAGGTGCTGTATCTGCACGACACGGGGCTTTTGTTCGACGAGGTTTACGATTACCTGCAAAGCATCAAACTGAAGGCGGACTTCATTTCCTTCGACTGCACGTTCGGACAGCTCAAGAGCAGCGGCGGCCATCTGGGACTGGATAGCTGCGTGGTGACCAAGGAACGGCTGGAAGCCGTCGGCGTCATCGGGAAGGACACAAAGCTATGTATCAACCACTTCTCGCACAACAGCGGCCTGATTCACGACGAATTGGTGCCGGTAGCAGAAAAGTTGGGTTTTATGACTGCCTATGACGGAATGCAGATCGATCTGTAAAGCAATGCGCGGGACGTCCTACTGATCAAGGGCGTCCCCATTTTTTTACATTCGTTTTTGAAAGCTTTCCGGGTAGTGGAGCCTGAAATACAAAAACAGCAGCGCATAACGGGCGTACAGCACGCCATGCGCCTTGGGATACATGAAGCGGGACTCGGCAAGAGAGTTCGTGAAGCGCTCGTCGAAGCCAAGTGCCGAAAGCTGTTTTTGCAGCTCGGCAGACATCCCGCCCCTGGCATAGACGCCGCGGGAAACGTCATGCATCACCTTATACGCGAACCCGGAAGGACCGTCCATACGGCTTTGGATTTTCGTAAAAATGTCGTCCCGATACGCGACTGCATCGGCCAGCGGCAGGCCGTCATGTGTGTCTCCGGCGCCGTGCAGCAGCCCCAGCGCCTGAATCACATCGTGAAAGGTCGGCGATGGCGACGTGCCGAGGATTGCCCGAAACTGCGCCGAGCACAATTCCGGCACACCCTGCGTCTCTCCCGCTCTGACAGCTTCCAGCACCTCCGGGACGGCGAATACAGCCGCACGGCAGGATATTCCCGTATCGGCCTCCAAGCGGCGGAGCGCGTCCAGGTCTGCGTCCGGCATCAGCGTAACGGCGGGGCAGTTCCGCAGCAGGATGCCGTATTCTTCAAACGGCAGGGTTTGTCCGTCGGTCAGGCCGGGGATATTTTCGGTAACCGCCACCAGCGTTTCCAGCTTCGGATACGCTTTCCGGCGCAGTGTGACGACGGGGACATCGGCGAAAAACGAGCGAACCGTTTCCCGCACTGTTTTACAGCCGCCATAAGAGACCGAGAGGTCCAGACGCAGACAGTGCACCGTTTCCTGCAGTGGCGCAAACGGAACGTCGTGGCCGTCCCGAAGGAGCGGCGTGCCGCAGGCACAGCGCTTTTCGGGGATATCCCAGCCGCAGCGGACACCGCCGGCCCACTCGAAGCGACGGCAGTTCGGACAAAAGGTATGCGCCTTCAGCGGATTGACCTCGGTCGCCCCCATTACAAAGGCGATAAAGGACGAGCCGATGGCGCCCTTTGCGCGGACGTGCTCCCCTGTCTCCGCGGCCCGCACGGAAATGCGGCGGAGCAGCTCAAAGCAGAGGATGGCGTCTGTCATCCGCAGCGCTTCGAATTCGCTCAGATAGCGGTTGAGGACCCCGACCGGCAAGGCTTCCCCATACCGGACGCGCAGCGCGTGATGCGCCTGTTTCCACAAGCCGTCCTTCATTTTGCATACCCCTTCCCCTTTGTTTTCCGGCGGACGGCGGCGGCAGGACAGCAGCTCGTCGACGGTAACGCCGAGCACGGAAGCCAGTCGGTACAGCAGACGGCTCTGCGGACGCGCGGTATCGTTTTCCCATTTGGAAACCGCCTTATCCGAAACACCCGCGAGCCTGCCGAGCTGCGACTGCGACAAGCCGTTTTGCTCCCGCAAGTCACGCAGGAAAAAGCCGAATGTATCGTTTTTCATACAACACGACCTCCTTTTGATGTCTTTAGTTTACCCGTTCCGCGCGCTGCGCGCAAGCGTTGGACATCTACCTGCGGTAGAAGTTTCACAACAGGCGATCAACAAACGAAAAATACGGTGCGCCTCATTCTGAGACACACCGAAAATAGGCGATCCTTCCGATTCAAGCTTTCATTTTCCGGAAACTTATATACTGCCGCCGCGCCGACCGGCGGCTCCGTTTGCAGTTCGGCAACGCAGCAACAGCGGGTCCGATGCTCCTTGCAGGATTTACGGACGTGCCGGTGAGGCTGATGCCGAAAATGTAAATCCGATGTTCAGACCGCCGGATGAGCCATGCGTCTGTGTTTACGAGGCCGCGCCAAGAACAGCCGGCACGAAAATAAAGGTCGGCAAAATCTCCACGCTCGGTCGAACGCCGCACTTCTGCCGACACCTGCAAGCGTATTGGAGCCGTAAAGACCTTGCCGGAACGCCCACACCGACGAACGGCCGGCCTTCATTGCGCCGCGCAGCAGGACGCCGACAGAAACGACAGGGCTACATAGCTCCGGAAATGCTTCCAACACAATACGCTCGCCAATAATGCCAAGGCCGAACGCAAGCGCGGTAAGCAGACAGCCTCCTCCGTTGACCAAACTGCACCTGACAAGCATCGCAGCGCAGCCCATAAAGAGCAAAGCAAATGTGCCCATCCGTTCCGAAATGTACTTCCGCTACGAATCCATCAATCGTCAGCTTCTCTTCATTTATTTATCCGCAAAGCGCCTGCCCTTTACGGACAGGCGCGAAGCTCCGAGTTCTATAGACGCTGGGGGGATTTGGCCGCGCATGCATTCTATATCCGAATGCAGATGCCTTATCGACACACGCAAGTATATGTTTCCGAAGCGAAGCAAAAAGGCCGGACGTTTCTCTTTCAACCACATGCCGCCGCCGAAAACCTCTCAGTACGCCGCGGGTTTATCCCAGAAGTATATCGCCGGCGAGGAACAGACCGAGGACGCAGGCAGCCTCAACAGCGACCATAATCAAGCCGGTGCGGAGCGACATTTTTGCGATGCGGATTTTGAGTATGTAACCGAAGGCAATGAGGAGATACGCAATCGGAAGAACGACACGCATCACGGAAAACGGGACGAAGCACATCAGCAGAACAAGAAAAGGCAGCACATAACAGATGAAAGGAATCGGCACACCGGTAAAATGATCCATTTTCAAATCGGGACGCGCAATTGCCTGCGTATTGAAATAAGCCAGCCGTACGCCGCCGCAGACAGCAAAGAGAAGGAATACGAGGATATCAAATACGCCGCGCATACCAAGCGCATATCCGATGATGACGGGCGTCACACCGAAAGAAACCATATCGCAGACCGTATCGATCTGCACGCCGAACAGCTTCTCGCGGCCGGAGCGCATTTTCAGGCTCCGCGCAATCCTGCCGTCAAACATATCGCAAAGACCGGCAAGCAGGAACATAACCACACCCATTTTAATGTTGCCGTTCATTGCGTTGAAACAGGCGAGGACAGACGAAACCAGTCCAAGCAGGGTGACGAGATTGGCTATATTGTAATACCCAAAAAACATGAATACTCACTCTTTCTCTTAATAAGGTTTTTTTGCCTTCAGCTCTCCATACATCCGGCAAAAGCTCTCCCACCGCTCTCGAGCGGCCAAGCCCTGCTCCACTGCGGCGGCAACGGCACAGCCTTCCTCACCGGTGTGGGTGCACTTGCGGTAGCGACAGCGGTCCATATACGGCCGCAAATCGGGAAATGCATCGTGAATCCGTTCCAACGGAATGATATCATATCGCACGAGGTCCAGCATCGTGAAACCCGGCGTATCGGCAATATAGGTCGATTGTCCCGCTTTGAACAATTCGGTCAGGCGCGTCGTATTCTTACCGCGGGAGATCCGACCGCTGATCTCGCCCACCTGCGCTGCAAAAGCGGGATACAGTGCATTCAGCAGGCTGGATTTCCCTGCGCCCGACGCCCCCGAAAAGGCGCTGACGCATCCTTCGAGACGCTGCCGCAGCGTGTCGACCCCCTCCCCCGTCACGGCAGAAGTGACGACCACCTTACAGCCGGCCTGCGTATAAATACGGCGGAGAAGCGCCGACTGCATGCCGTCCGGCTCCGTATCGCACTTGGTCACGGCGATACAGCAATCCACATCGTTGAGCGCGGCAAGCGCAGTCTGCTTATCGATATTATACAACGGCGTAGCCGGAGTTGTCGCAGAAACGGCAATGACCAGCAAATCAATGTTGCAGACCGACGGACGGAGGAAGTCGTTCCGCCGCGGCCGAACCTCAGTGATAAAACCGGTGCCGTCACCATTGTCCTCGCCGCAGACAAGATCTCCGGGCTTAACATTCTTCCCGTCGTTCCGCAGACGGGTAGCAGCACGGCAGCAGAGCAGCGTGCCGTCCGGCGTTTCGACAGTAAATAAGCCGGCGTTATCCTTTCGAACCCTTCCGTCAAAATGCGACATCATACATCCTATGTATCCGAGCTGTCGGACGACGAATCGTCCGACGGCTCGGCCGGTATCGACGGATCATCGGACGGTTCGTCCGCAGCGGGTTCCGAAATCACAATATCAATGGGTGTGCCCGGCTCGACCTCGGTATTAGGCTCCAGGCTCTGGTCGATCACGGTGCCGCTCTTATAGGTAGACGGCTCAGTAAAGATTTCATTGAAGGTAAGCCCTTCCTCCGCAATCCGGCGGATGGCTTCCTCTGCTTCCAGTCCAAAGAGGTCAGGCACGGTAACGGTACTCTTTTCCACGTATTTGCTCACCGTCAATTCGACAAGCGTCCACGCTTCCAAATCTTTGGTGCCCTCTGCAATGTTCTGACGCAAAACCTTGCCGTCGGGTTCCTGCGATTCCTCTTCAACAATCTTGACGCTGTAAAACAGCCCGCGCAGACGCGAAGCAGCGTCCTCCACCTGCAGGCCGACAACATTGATCATCGTACCCGCGTAGACATTCCCCGGCCCGTCCGACACATAAAGCGTAATCGTATCCCCGGTGCGGAGTGTTTCCCCGATCTCGGGAGAGGTGCGAATCACTTGGTCGGACTGTATATAGGCGTCGTTGACATGCTCCGTAATCACACGAAATCCGAGATCCTCAAGCTGCTTCTTCGCGTCTCTGGACCTCCAATAGCGCACATTGGGAACCTGCACATCCTCATACAGCCGATTGATGGTCAGGGTAATTTTACAATAGGAGCCGGTAACATTTTTCGGCCCTGAGGTAGGGTCCTGCACCAGCACGGCGCCGTTAGGATAATTCTGATTATACCCGTCCTTGAGCGTGACGCTGTATTTTTCGTCCCGCATAGCCGCCGCCAACTCGTCATTATAAATCCGGCCGACAAAGTCATCGACATAAAACGAATCGTCTGTCGCAGGCTCAAACAGGCTGGGCAGCCATTTATAACCCAGATAGGCGACGACACAAATGGCCACGGTAAAAAACGCCAAAAACACGCCTGTAATGATCGGGAACAGAGAGCGGCTCTGCCATTCCTCGCGAATCTTCCGCTTTTTTTTGGGCGGCTTCGGCTTTTCTTCCCGCTTCTGTTCATTATCGGGTTCGAGCTTGAATTCGCCAAGCTCACCGGTCGCGATTTGATTGATATTGATCAATTTATGATCTTTACTGTTCTCAGCGGCAATGGCATTGTCTGTGAACACAACCTCGGGGTCACGGAGCACGCAGTCGAGCGCCTTGACCATACCATGCGCGGTGGCAAACCGCGCCGCAGTATCCTTCTGCATCGCCTTCATCACGATCTGCGACACACCGAGAGGGATCTGATCGTTGATTTCCTTAGGCGGCGTAGGCTGGTCATTGATCTGCATCAGCGCAATCGTCACCGGGCTTTCCGCCACAAAGGGCAGCCGTCCCGTAAGCGCCTCATAGAGCATCACACCAACGGAATAAATATCCGAGGAAAAGCTCGTTTCTTTTCCGCTGGCCTGCTCAGGGCTGATGTAATAAACGGTGCCGATGGCTTTTTCCGTGGTTGTCAGCGAGGAATCGTTCGGCAGCTTGGCAATGCCGAAATCCGTAACCTTGATTTCCCCGTTTTTCTGGAGGATAATATTCTGGGGCTTAATGTCCCGATGAATCACGCCCTTACTGTGCGCGTGCTCAAGCGCACGAAGAACCTGCCCGATGTAAATGCAGGCCTCCTTCCAAGGCAGAGCGCCCTTTTTATCAAGATATTCTTTAAGCGTGATCCCGTCAAGATACTCCATCACGATATATTTCATATCGGGGTAGATAGCGACATCATACACGCTGACGATATTCTTATGAGAAAGCATCGCGACGGCCTTGGACTCGTTGATAAAACGTGTTTCGGCCTGCTCGTCGCCGTTATACTGGTCGTTGAGAATCTTGATGGCGACGACCCGGTTCATCATCAGGTCCTCTGCCTTGAGGACGAACGCCATACCGCCTACGCCCAGCACTTCCAGTATTTTATACCGCCCGTCGAGCACCTTGCCTATAAAGCTGTCGTATTTATCCATCGTTACGGCCAATCCTTTCTTGGGATAACGCTGCGTTTCAGTCGGGTAAATAGAGCACGGCGGTGATATTGTCCGCCCCGCCGCCGTTGTTTGCCGCGTCAATCAGCTCGCGCAGTTTTTCTTCCCCGCTTGTTTTCCTCCGCAGAATACGGCGGATATCTTCATCGGAGACGCAGTTGGTCAGTCCGTCGCTGCACAGCAGCACGGCAACGCAGTCGTCTATGAAATATGTATCCGCCTCGATCGACTCATTTACCCCGAGCGCACGGAGGATAAGATTCTTATTCGGATGATTTTCCGCCTGCGAAGGGCTGATGGTACCGTTGTCGATGAGGAACTGCACGAAGGAATGATCCTTCGTCGCCTGCACAAGCACATTCTTCTTCAGACAGTAAGCGCGACTGTCTCCAACGTTCACGACGACGATATGCCCGCCGCAGGCGAGCAGGGCGACGAGCGTGGTGCCCATTCCCTCATACTCGGCGTCGGTAAACGCCTTGTCGTACACCTCGGTATTTGCACGGCTTACCGCACCGAGCATTACATGCTCGAGGTCCTCACGCGTAATGCCTGCCTTGCGTCTGAGACGAGACATGCCGCTGCGAACGGCACGCGTATACGCGTCCGCCGCAAGCTTGGATGCAATGTTGCCGCCGTTGGCGCCGCCCATACCGTCGCAGACGACCGCCGAGCAGTATTCGCCCGTCGTGTGAATCTTATAATTATCCTGATTCGTTTCGCGGCGTTTGCCGATATCGGTAACCCCGAGAGCAGTCAAACGATCACACCCCTATCCCTTACGAATGCTCGGCGCGCAATTGCCCGCAGGAAGCATTGATGTCGCCGCCGAGCGACCTGCGGACCGTTACAGTCATTCTATACGATTCCAGCGCTTTTGTAAAGAGTTCTACGGCAACTTTTTCGCTTCTTTTGTAAATTTTCCCCTTCACCTCGTTAACGGGGATGAGGTTGACGTGGCAAAGCGAGCCGCAGAGACGGCTGCCAAGCTCGTGCGCGCAGGCGGGTGAATCGTTCAGCCCGCGGATGAGCGCATACTCAAACGAAGTGCGCCGCCCTGTGCGCTTTTCATAACGGCGGCAGCAGTCGAGCAGCTCGTCAACGGTATATCGGTTGGCAATCGGCATGATCTGCCTCCGAATCTCGTCGTTCGGCGCGTGGAGCGAAACGGACAGCGTGACGGGCAATCCCTCTGCCGCAAGACGGTCGATGCGGTCCACAAGTCCGCAGGTCGAAAGTGAAATATGACGCAGACCGATGTTCATACCGTCCTTATGGTTGACCAATTTCAGAAATTTTATTACATTTTCATAGTTATCCAGCGGCTCGCCGATACCCATCAGCACGATGTTGGAAACAGTCCGCCCCGTATGGCGCTGCGCCGCCTGGACCTGCTCGAGCATTTCAGATGGCTCTAAATTCCGTTTAAGGCCGTTGACTGTGGACGCGCAGAACGCGCAGCCCATACGGCAGCCGGCCTGCGTGGAAATACAGACCGTATTCCCGTGCTTATACTGCATCAGCACGCTCTCGACCTTCTCTCCGTCGGCAAAGCCGAACAGGAATTTGACCGTGCCGTCACGCGCGGAAACGAGCTTTCTCTCCACCGTCGCCGCAGTGACCAGGGATGTGCGCGACAGCTTTTCGCGCAGCGGCAGCGGCAGATTTGTCATCTGCGCAAAATCCGAAACGTCCTTTTCGTGGATCCATTGAAAGACCTGCCGCGCGCGATAGGCGCTTTCGCCCATCGCGCCGAAAAACGTTTCCAGCTCCTCGGGGAGCAGGCTTTTCAGGTCAGTCATTGGCGGCAAGCCATTCTTCCGCAGCCGAGACGACCTGCTTCGTCGCGCCCTCGGCAAACGGGCTGGTCACCTGCCCCGCTTCGCACAGCTCGGTGAACGTCATACGGCCGCCCTGTTCGAGGAACGCGAGGTATTTCTCAAACGCCGCCGCATAATCGGCCTGCGACATCGCCCAATATTCAAGCGCAACGGTCTGCGCAAGACAGTAATCGATATAATAAAACGGATATTCGTAGATATGGAGCTGGCGCTGCCAGAGGCGGCCGTCCTCGTAGCCCGGCACGCCCGACGCGTCCATAAACGGGCGGTAAATCTTCTCCAGCCGCAGCCATTCGGCGTTGCGCTCGGCCGGCGTGAGCGACGGGTTTTCGTACACGATGTGCTGGAAATGATCCACCATTGTGCCGTAGGGCAGGAAAATAAGCGCGTCGGTCAGGTGCTGGAGCTTGGCCTTTTTCGTCTGGGCGCCGTAGAAATAATCAAGATACTTCCAGCAGAAGAACTCCATCGACATCGAGTGAACCTCGCAGGCCTCGCTGGTCGGACTGACATATTCAGCCAGCGGCTGGTTACGCGACTCATAAAAGGCGAACGCATGGCCGGCTTCGTGCGTAAGGACATCGACGTCGCCGCTGGTACCGTTGAAATTGCTGAAAATAAAAGGCGCTTTGTATTCATACAGCATCGTGCAGTAGCCGCCGGCGGCCTTCCCTTCCTTGGCGAGCACGTCGAACAGCTCGTTTTCGAACATAAAATCGATGAACGCGGCGGTTTTGGGACTCATCTCACGATACATCCGGCGCCCGGCGGCGAGGATTTCCTCGCTCGCACCCTCGGGCTTAGCGTTGCCGTCCTTATCAAAGAAATTCTGGTCATACAGCTTCATATCCGGCACGCCGATCTTATCGCTCTGGCGTTTCTTGAGCGTCTCGACAATCGGCACAATGTCGCGCACGACCTGTGCGCGGAACGCCTCTACATCCTTCTTGGCATAGCAATTGCGCAGATTACGGTTGTAAGCGACCTCAACAAAACTCTTCTCGCCGAGCGCCTCGGCAATCTTGGTGCGGACTGAAACGAGCTTGTCAAAAATTTCGTCCAGCTCGTCGCCGTTTGCGCGGATAAACGCACCCTCGGCGCAGTAGGCGGCCCGACGCGTCGCACGGTCGGGGTCGATCTTATACGGGCCGAGCTGGGCGATGGTCAGTTCCTTGCCGTCAAACGGGATGCGCGCGCCGGCGATGAGCTTGGTGTACGCGGTGGTCAGCGCATTTTCCTCCTGCAAAAGCTCAATGATTTCGGGCTTGAAGGTCTTCAGCTCCAGCTCGATGTTCAAAAACAGCAGCCGGCCGTATTTTCCCTCCAGCGCGGGACGGAAAGAACTTTCGCAGAGAGCACGCATAAAACGCTGCGACGCTTCGTCCAGAAGCGGGCCGTTTTCGTCGATAAACGCCTTTTCCGCTTCATAAAACGGATCGCGCGTATCGATGGTATTGCGTATATTGGCGATGGTCAGCATCGTACCGACATGCTTTGCGATTTTTTCATGCTCCTCCACGCAGGCGAACACGTCCTCAGCCGTGCATGCGTTCTGCACGCGCTCAGTCAGCGCCGCGTAGTCCGCGCGCACCTTTTCGACATCGACACGCACATACGTATATTCGGAAAATTTCATGACATTCATTCACCGTACCCTTTTCCCGCGCGCAAAAAAGACGCGCCGGTATATTATTTTTTGATGATTTTTGCCGCATAAAAGCCGTCACAGTAAGGCTCGCAGGGCAGCGTCTGCCGTTCCTCCGCAAGTTCAAAGCCGGGCGCGTCCCTCAAAAATGCACGAACGATTTCACCGTTTTCACGCGCGTCCAGACTGCATGTGGAATAAACCAGCACACCGCCCGACCGAAGGTATGAGGCGGAAGCGGCAAGGATATCGCGCTGTGCCGCAGTCAACGAACTGATGTCCGTCACGTCCTTATAGCGGATTTCAGGCTTGGCGGCAATCACGCCAATCGATGTACATGGGACGTCGCAAATGACGCGGTCGGCCGTGCCGACCCACTCAGAAGCAGGATCGCGCGCATCACGGCAGCCTGTGCGGATACAAGAAAGCCCCAGCGTGCGGGCGCTTTTTTCGATCAGACTCAGCTTATTGGCGTGCAGGTCAAAGGCCTGTACAACGCCGCTGTCGTTCATATCGATGGCTGCGGAAAGCGTCTTTCCGCCCGGGCAGGCGCAGACGTCAAGGACGGTCATTCCGGGCTCGGCACCCAGCGTCCGCACGGCGCGGCGGCTGGCGACACCCTGCACAAAGAAAAGGCCCTCGTTCAGCATTCCCAGCGCCTTTTCCGCACCCGAGACGACGACGGGCAGTCCGTCGTCGGTATACGCGTATTCAATCCCCTCGGCAGTAAGGCGGTCCGCGAGCGTCCGAACTGTGATACGGCGCGTGTTGACGCAGAGCGGCAGGCCGTCAGGCTCAAAAAAGGATGCGAAAATATCCTCACTCTGTTCGGGATATTGCGCGCGGAGACGCGCACAGAGACTGTCGGACAGCGAATAGCGCACGCCGTCAGGCTGCGCGGCAATCCGCTCCGAAAGGGACGCTTGGTCGCGGCAGACGCTGCGGAGGACGGCGTTGACAAATCCGGCTTCCTTCGCGGAAACCAGCTCGCGCGCCACGCGCACGCTCTCGTTGCAGGCGGCGCTGTCGGGCACCTTGTCCATATACAAAATCTGATAAATCCCCGTGCAGAGAATGGCCTCGGTCATCCGGTCGGGCGGGCGGCGGGCATATAAGCCGACGACAAAGCGCAGCGTACGGAGACGCTCGACCGTCCCGCGGACAAGTGCTGTATAAAACGGGCGCTCGGAGGACCGGAGCTTTGCGCCGCCGAGAACAAGATTGGAATACGCGCCGCCGCCGCAAATGCGTTCAACGGCGACGGCCGCCGCGCTGCGCGGTGAATCGGACGTCCGCTTCATTACGAATTCAGTCGCGGCGCCCGCGCGCGCCGAAAAGAATCATTACAAGCCGCAGCAGCGACATCAGCGCCACACCGACAGCAGCGACATAGGTCATCGCGGCAGCGGAAAGCACCTTTTTACTCGCCTTAGTCCCTTCCTCATCCAGCAGGCCGGTCTCCCGAATGGCGGCAAGCGCACGGGAAGAAGCGTTAAACTCGGTCGGCAGTGTGACAAGCTGAAACACCAGACAGAGCGCATAGCAGATCACGCCCGCATAGGCGATCCAGACATACTGCTCGGCATAAGAGGAAAGAATCAGTCCGATGAGAAACAGCGGCATTGCAAGCTGCGAGCCGATGTTGGTAATGGGAATGATGGCGCTGCGCAGCTTAATGGGAAAATAGCCCTGCGCGTGCTGCACCGCGTGACCCGCCTCGTGCGCCGCTACGCCGACGGCTGCGGCCGTAGCGCTGCCGTACACCGATTCGGACAGGCGGATCACATTTGTCTTTGGGTCGTAATGGTCGGTCAGATTGCCGGAAACACGCTCGATGCGCACATTGGTCAGTCCGTTTGCATCCAGAACCCTGCGCGCCGCGTCCGCACCGGTGACGCCGTAACGGGTGGGCACGGCGGAATATTTTTTGAAGGTGCTCTGTACCCGTGCGCTGCACCAGATTGAAAAGATGACGGCGGGCAGGACGAGCACAACGTACGTCCAGTCTATGAACATGTGACAAAACTTCCTTTCTCGATACGGTTCCCGCGGAGAAAGCTCTCCGCGTCCATCCGCGGCTTGCCCTCCGGCTGCACGGCGGTGACGGCGACGGCGCCCTGTCCGCAGGCAATCGTAATCGCACCGCCGGACGTTGAAAGAATCTCGCCCGGACGGCCGATGCCATCCGCAGGGACAGCGAAGAGCAGCTTAAGCCGTTTTCCGGCGCAGAAGCAATACGCACCGGGCGACGGCGAAAGGCCGCGGATTCGGTTGCAGACGTCCGAAGCGGACGCACGGAAGTCCGGGCGACGGTCGTCGTCGGTCAGCTTCTGCGCATACGTGGCGGCCGCGTCGTCCTGCTTTTCACGCGGGACGGCGCCCGACGCTGCCAGCGCGAGGTATTCGTTGATGGCTTCCCCGCCGAGGACGGCGAGCCGGTCGTGGTATTCGCCGGCCGTCATCTGCGGCGGAACGGGCAGTTCTTTTTTGAGGATCATATCGCCCGTATCAAGTCCCTCGGCCATATACATCACGGTGACGCCGCCGATGGGATCGCCCGCCATTATGGCACGATTGATCGGTGCGGCGCCCCGCCAGCGCGGGAGCAGCGAAGCGTGGATATTGACGCAGCCGAGCGGCGGCATACTGAGGATCTCAGGCGGGAGTATCTTCCCGTAAGCGGCTACGATGATTACGTCCGCCCCCGCGCGGCGAATGGTTTCCTGCGCCTCGGTGTCCCGCAGGGATACGGGCTGAAAAACCACGATGCCGCGCGACAGCGCATATGCCTTGACGGGGGGCGGCGTGAGCTTATGCCCGCGCCCGCTCGGCTTATCGGGGTTGGTGACAACGAGGACGACGTCATGACCGCCCTCCTCGCAGATAGCGCGCAGCGCCTCGGCGGCGAAGGCGGGCGTGCCCATAAACACCACCCGCATCAGTCGTCGAACTCCCTTGCGTCCGCGCTGAACATTTCGCTGGCCTTATCGACGTACAGAATGCCGTCCAGGTGGTCGTATTCGTGGCAGAGCGCGCGGGAAATCAGCTCCTCGCCTTCGAAAACGAACTCATTGCCGTTGCGGTCAAGCGCCTTGACCTTCGTCCGCATCGGACGGCTGACAATGCCGTACTTTCCCGGGCAGGACAAACAGCCCTCGGTGCCGACCTGCACGCCGTCCTCCTGTAAAATGACGGGGTTGATGAATTCCATCACCTTTTCGCCGGTGTCAACGATGAAGATGCGGCGCAGCACACCGACCTGCGGCGCGGCAAGGCCGACACCCTCGGCTTTTTTGAGCGTATCCTTCATATCGTCCAGAAGCCGCAGCACGCGGGGGTTGATGACCTCCACGGGACGGCTTTTCTTGCGAAGCGTTTCTTCTCCTTCACGGAGGATATTGAGTAAAGCCATATCTACCCTTTCCTTTCCCAAAGGCTGCGGTCAGATGACCGCGGGATTCACGTCGATCTCCACGGACACGGGCTGCGGCGCGAGCTTGAGCGAGCGCTTGAGCAGCTCGGACAGGAACGCGCGCGAAGCCTTATTGTCTTTGTATTTATATACGATGCGTTGTCTGTATTTCCCGTTGAGCTTATACACTGCCTGCCGGAACGGCCCGAGACGGATGACACGCGCATCGTGCGGGGCCTCGCCTTCCAGCCTGCGCGATTCCTCGCCGAGCAGGTTGGCGAATTCCAGCAGCGCAAATTCGTCCGGCCCGGAGAGGGCGAGGACGGCGATGTCGCAGAAGGGCGGGAACAGCACCGCGCGGCGCAGCGCAACTTCGCTTTCATAGAAGGTCACATAATCCTGCAAAGCTGCCTTACGCAGGATTTCATTCTCGGGGTTGAAGGTCTGTATAACGGCTCGGCCCCGCTTCCCCGCGCGGCCCGCGCGGCCGATAAGCTGCGTGATGAGTGAGAAGGTGCGTTCGCCGGCGCGGAAGTCGTCCATATACAGCATGCTGTCCGCGTTGACGACGCCGACAAGGCTGACATTCGGGAAATCCAGCCCCTTGGCAACCATCTGGGTGCCATAAAGGACGTCGCTTTCACCCGAGGCGAAGGCTTTGAGGATTTCGTCGTGCGAAAATTTCTGCGCGGTGGTGTCCGTGTCCATCCGCAGCGGTTTGAGCGCCGGAAAATCGCGTTCCAGTTCCTCCTGAAGTTTCTGCGTGCCGAAGCCGAAGAAGCCGATGTGGCTGCCGCCGCACTGCTCGCAGGTATGCGGCACCTGCACGGTATAGCCGCAATAGTGGCAGATGAGCTTTTCGTTCTTCTTGTATTCACCGCTGTACAAATGATGGGTCAGCGAGACCGAACAGTTGGGACAGGTGACCACGCTTCCGCAGTCCTGACAGGACAAAAACGAGTTATAGCCGCGGCGGTTAACAAATAAAATGGACTGCTCCCCCTTGGCAGCGTTCGTCTCCAGCTCTGCGGAAAGCCGCTCGCCAATCAGGCGGCGGTTCTGCACGCGTTCGTCCTCACGGACATCGACGATGGATACCTCAGGCAGTTCGACCTCGGTTGCGCGGCGGTCCATTTCGACAAGCGTATACACGCCTTTTTTCGCCTTATAATAGCTCTCGACCGACGGCGTGGCGGAGGCCAGCAGCATCAGCGCGCCGTCCCGTCCGCAGCGGAAGCGCGCGATGTCCCGCGCGTGATAGCGGGGCGTCATTTCGGATTTATAGGTATGCTCCTGCTCCTCGTCAATGGCGATGAGACCGAGGTTTTCAAGCGGTGCAAATACCGCGCTTCGCGTACCGAGGACCACACCGACATCCCCCGCCCGTGCGGCACGGTAAGCGTCCGCGCGTTCGCCGTCGGAGAGCATCGAATGGATGACGGCAAGGTTTTCGCCGAACGCCGCACGGTACTGCGAAACGGCCTGCGCGGTCAGCCCGATCTCGGGGATGAGCACGATGGCCGTGCGGCCTGCTGCAAGCGTATGCTTCACGCATTCGAGAATGACGCGCGTTTTGCCGCTTCCGGTCACGCCGCGAAGCAGCGCCGCCCTCGGCTCGTCCGTATCCAGCAGCGGGAACAGGACATCCAGCGCATTTTTCTGCTGCTCAGTAAGCGGCTTTCCGCAGGGATCCGCACCCGCACTTCGATACGGCAGGCGGGCGATACGGCGGTTTTCAACCGTGACCAGTCCTTCACCGGCCGCGCCCGCGACAACCTGGGCGGACACGCCGTAATACTCGGACAACTCGTTCTGCGTCAGCGGACCGTTTTCAGCCAGCAGTGCGAGCAGCTCCAGACGTTTCTTCGAACCGGCGCGGCGCGAGCCGTCGAGATATTCAGCCAGCGCGGCATCATCAATCGCGGGATAGACGACCCTGACGGTCTTTTCGTTTTGTCTGCGCACGATGCGCACACGCTTTTCCGCAAATCCCGAAGCAACAAGTGTATGCAGCGCACCTGCGGATTCATCCCCAAAGCGCGCGAACAGCTCACGGCGAGTCAGCTCGCGGTCCGCATCGCGCAGGAAGGCGTACACCTCGCCGGCAAGCCCCTCCGGCCCCGGCTCGGCAGGCAGCGCGGCATAGGTCTCTTCCGTCGCGACAGACAGCCCGCGCGGCAGCACTGCGCGCAGCGCGCTGCCGAAGCTGCAGAAGGTGCGCGATTTGAGGAACAAACACAGCTCGATGGTAAACGCGTCGATTTCCACCGGCGCATCGACGACATCGATAACTGTCTTTGTATTTTTGTATTCGGACTCTGCCGCAAAATCGACCACTACAGCCAGCAGACGGCGGTTGCCGTTCCCGAAGGGTACGAGGACAAGGCTGCCGAGCTTCAGCTTTTCCCGCTGTTCCGGCAGCGTGAAATAGATATACCGGCTGTCCAGCGCATAGGTCGCTTCCAGCAGGTAAACGCGGACAAAGCTGTTCATCCCCGTCAGTCCGTGATGATCTTACATTCGCCGGAGCTGAGCATATCGATGGCCATCGTGACCGGCTTTTCGCCGGCAAGCTCCATTTCCTCAGTTTCGGCTTTGGTTTCGTTTTTTTCATCCGCCAGCTCGGCTTCCTCCAGAACCTTGTCGGTAATCCGGCGCGCACACTTGGCTGCGGCGATAACCAGCATGTAGCGGTTGATCTTATCATTTGTCATTTCCTGAACATTGGGATACAGCATCATCTTTCATTACTCCATTCTATCATTTCAATTACAGATTTATGCACCGAGGAAGGAACGGATACGCTCCTCCGCACACCTGCCTGCACGCAGACGCTCGGCTTGTGCAACGGCAAGCAGCTCCTCCGCGGCCCGCGCCGCGCCGCCTTCCTCGTTGACGACGATGTAGTCGTATTCCGTCGCATGCATGATTTCTTCCTTCGCTTTCTGTAAACGGCGCGCAATGACCTCCTCGGTTTCGGTGTTGCGGCCGCGCAGACGGCGCTCAAGCGTTTCAAGATCCGGCGGACAGAGAAAGACAAGCACGGCGGACGGAAACAAACGCTTGACCTGCGCCGCACCGTCGACTTCAATTTCCAAAATCACGTTTTTACCATCGGCAAGCGCCGCATCGACGTAATCGCGCGGCGTGCCGTAATAATTCCCGACATATTCGGTATATTCAAGCATCCGCCTTTCGGCAATGCGCTTTTCAAATTCCGCGCGGGTCAGGAAAAAGTAATTTACCCCGTCCTGCTCGCCGGGCCGCGGCGCTCGCGTAGTCGCCGAAACCGAATAGCAGAAATCGCTGCTTTTTCCGAGCAGTTCGCTGAGCACCGTTCCCTTGCCGCTGCCGGCAGGACCGGAGACGACGAGCAGCAGCCCGTTCCGCATCAGGCAGCCCCTCCGTTCAGGCTCCCGGAGATCTCAAACGTATCCAGCGCGGAAAGAATGACATGCTCACTGTCCGTCAGGATCACGCTCTTCGTCTTTTTCCCGCAGGAAACGTCAATGACCCGATTGACCGACTTGGCATCCTGAACCAGACGGCGCACCGGCAGGGAATCGGGGCTGGCGACGGCGACGATACGCGACCGCGCCACATAGTTGCCGAAGCCCACGTCAATAAAATCCATACGTTTGACCGTACCTTTCTTAATAATTTCCGTCGTTTTCACGCGGAAACGGCATAGAAGTCATCCGAAATCCGCTTAACGCTCTTATACCTCGCCGAAACCGCCGGCGGGACCGACCCGTCCGGAGCGTACACAAGCGCGCAGGGCTGCGGGGCACTCCGAAACAGGACCGCGCCGGCTTCGACTGTGGCCATGTCGATCTGTCTCCCGTCGTAATTTTCAGCGTCATACACCGTCCGCAGCGCGGCTTGATGCCCGCCGTCGCTGAGCGTTCGGCCGCCGCAACAGACGGAAACAGTCCCACCCGCGTCAGAAAGACTGTACACAGCGTCCCCGCAGACCAGCAGGTATTCAGCCACCGCGCGGAACGCGTTCTCCATTTCGGCGAAATTCTGGATTTCGCCGTCCATATGCGTGTTCAGATAAGACGGCAAAAGCAACACACCAATCAACAGAAGCACAAGCGCTGCCGAAAGCAGATACGCCCAAAACGGCGCTTTAATCTTCTCCGTTTTCATTCGCTTCCCTCCTTACATTCACGAGCATCTTACCGGCGCGCCGGCAGGACTGTGGAACGCATCGGCCAACGGACAGCGTCTTCCGCCGTTTTGAATGCCGCCGTCAAAATGCACATACGTCCTCTCAGCGAACCCAACCTTCACACCCACTGCGCCGAACGCCTTAAACATTATCCGCCGTCCGCACGGTTTTCAGTTCTTTCAAAGACGAAACGTCATAACTTTACAGGGCTATTCGAGATTCTGGATCTGTTCGCGGATTTTTTCAATCTCGCTTTTGGCGGCGATGACAAGGTTGGTCATCTCGCTGCCGCAGCATTTGGAGCCGATTGTATTCACCTCACGGTTGATCTCCTGCACCAGAAAATCACACTTCCGCCCGACCGGCGCATCCTCGGCGAGCATCGTTTCAAACTGCCCGAAATGACTGGACAGGCGCACCAACTCCTCGGTGACGTCGGTTTTATCGGCAAAGACGGCGCACTCGGTCAGCAGCCGCGATTCGTCGGGCGCCGCGCCGGCAAGGAGCTCACGCACGCGTGCGACCATCTTTTCATTGGCGGCTCGCACCGCTTCGGGCGCAAGCCCGGAAAGTCGCGCGGCGATTCCGCGCAGCATTTCAAGCCGGGTAAGCAGGTCGGCTCGGAGCTTTCCGCCCTCTGCGCTCCGCATGGCAACGAACGCGTCCAGCGCTTCACGCGCCGCGCGTTCAAGCTGAAGCCAGACCTTTTCCGCATCCTCCTCGGCCTTGCGGGCAAGAAACACCTCACTGCGGGCGGCGATCATATCCAGCGTGACCTCGCCGGATATACCGTATTCTCTTCCGATCTGCCCGAGCACGCCGAGATAGCCTTCAAGATACTCACGGTTGAGCGAAAGCTGCACGCATTCACCGTTGAGATGCTCTACACCGATGTACACGTCCACCTTTCCGCGGGAGATGGCGGCACCGACGAGCGCCTTGACACGCTCTTCCAGAGGCGCATAAACGCGCGGCATGCGGATATTCAGATCCATATAACGATTATTGACCGATTTGACCTCAAAAGAGACGTCCAGCCCATCGGCCAGCACGCGGCCGCGCCCGTAGCCGGTCATGCTTTTTATCATAACAGCCAATCCTTTCAGCGCCGAAAGCGCCTATAATACACGGAGATCAGTTGGGTTAGCGCAATATCGAACAGTACGAACAGCGCGTTCCCCGCCGCATAAACGACGACAGTGAAGCCAAAGAAGTCTTCAAGGCCGAGCAGATATACCCCAACGACGAGAACAGCGGTGAGCGCAAGGTTGAAGAACAGCAGTTTACAGACCCACGAAACAACCTGCGTCCGCCGCTCGGCAAACGCCTTGAACAGCGGATACGGACCGGCAAACAGTGCGAACAGCAGCGGCGCCGAGCGCGGGAACAGCAGCAGCGAGACCACGGATGCGCACAGCCAGACGGCAGCGGACCATTTGGCACCGTATTCGATGCGCGCGTAGACGACACCCAGTGAAGCCGCAGCCGCGCAGGACAGGTCAAGCACGTCTACCAGCGAGCCGAGGACCAGCAGAACGCTCGCCAGTGCGGCGAGCATACCGCAGGCGGCAGTGCGGCGGGTACGATCAGTTCTCACGGCGGCTCAATGGCAGGGCGAGACACAGTCGCAGAGACAATCCGCACACAGCAGCCCCATGCACAGGTCGCAGCCTGAGCAGCCCGACGTATGCGTCGAACGTGCATAGGGGTCGCCGGAAGCGCCCTGCCCCATCCGAACGAGCGTATTCTGATATTCACTGTTGTACGGGTCCATCCGGCAGGCCGTTTCAAACTCCTGCCGCGCCTCCATCATCCAGCCCTTGTGCAGCATGATATGACCGTACAGGAAATGCCACTCCGCCGTGCGCTCGGAAGCCGCCTTACGGCCGAGCAGCACCTCGGCCTCGGAGAAGCGGCCGGCGTTGATTAGTTCGCGCACACGGATATATTCCCCGCTCTGCGCGCCGCTGCCGCCATAGGAAGCGCCGCCTGCGCCTCCCGCCGACGAGCCGGATGACGAGCCGGCTGCGCGCTGCTTCTGGATTTCGTCATACGCTTCGTTGATCTGCTTCATTTTTTCCGCAGCCAGATCGGCGAGCGGATTGTTGACATAGTTATCGGGATGATACTTTTTTGCCAGCGCACGGTAAGCCTTTTTTACCTCCGCGTCGGTCGCGTCACTGCTGATTCCAAGAACCTTATACGGATCCATTCATCGTATCCTTTCGTACCTGCATAATTTTACGGAACGCCGCCTCGCCGCCCAGCGTGGCTACGTTATAAATCAGATTATCCAGCGGACAGCCGTCGGCCAGCGCATAAGCGCGGGAGAACGCTGCCATGCTGTCTTTGAGCGTCAGAAGCACCTGCTCCGCATGGGCCTCGGTCGCCTCGGCCGAGCCGTAGCGACTGTTCAGGCAGTTGTATTCACTGCGGCGGTCGTCCTCACGGCAGTCGTCAAAGGCGTCTATGATGTAAATGAAACGGCCCAGATGATAACCGCAGACCTCGGCAACATCTTTTGCCTCGCCTTCCAGCCCGCAGGAAGCAAGGATTCTTGTAATCGCGGCAAAGCCGTCAGCCGCTTGGTCCACTGCGGATCCCGCCTTGTTTTCGGCAATGGAAAAAGCTTCCATTGCAGCAGCCACCTGCCTGTCCAGCTCCGGATAAAGGCGTGCGGCTTTTCTGCGCATACGGGAAAATAAGGGAAGCAGCAGCCGCTTTTTCAGGCGTCGGAATCCGCGCAGGTCGGCGATATCGTCACACAGCTTATAATAGGAAAGGAGCCCAAAAGCCGCCGTCGTGTATGTCACCGCATCGTTTTCGGCAAGGACGGTTTTCTTTTTCAGCCGATACGGGCAAAATGTCCTTTCCGTACTGACCTGCTCACGCGTCAGCGCCAGCCGGACGAGTGCAAGGAAAACGAAATCGTAATTCAGGAAAAATCGGGAAAAGCGCGACACGCGGCGTCCGCCGGTTTTGCATAGCGAGCAGTAGACCGCGCGATAGAATTCATATTCCTTGACCAGCAACTCGCTTTCAACAGGCCGAATGTATCCGAACACGCCAACAACTCCCCATTCTTAAGGCTTTATTATACCACAACCGGTCGGGAAAGGCAACAGAAATAAAAAATTTTCTGGATTGTTAAATAAAAAAGGGTTTTTTCTTTTTTTTGCGTATATTATATTTAGAAAAGGTTATTGTGGCGATTTGCGGCGTTTTTTGGTCTGCCGCGGCATTCGGGATAAAAAGGAGGTCAGGCTGCATGCTGCTGTCCGTCAACGGAATAAGCAAAAGCTTCGAGGATCGGGCGGTGCTTTCCGACGTCAGCTTTGACATCGAAGAGGGCGAGGTCGTCGGCTTCCTCGGCCCGAACGGCGCCGGAAAAACGACAGCGATCAAAATCATCCTTGGCCTGCTTACCCCCAACGCCGGCGAGGTGTATATCGACGGGCTGAACATCCGCACGGATTTTGAAAAAGCGATCAAAAACGTCGGTGCCATTATCGAAACGCCGGAACTGTACGGCTATCTGTCGGGGATGGACAACCTGAAGGTTGCCGCGCGGCCTTACCGCGTGCGCAAGTCGCGCATCTGTGAGGTGATTGAGACGGTAGGGCTGACCGAGCAGATCGGCGAGAAGGTGCGCCGCTATTCGCTGGGGATGCGTCAGCGGCTCGGCATCGCGCAGGCAATGCTGCATAATCCGAAGCTGCTGCTCTTGGATGAGCCTCTGAACGGTCTGGATCCGTCCGGTGTGCGAGATTTTCGCATGCTGATCCGCAATTTGGCAGCCGCCGGCACGTCGGTCCTGATCTCCAGCCATCAGCTCGCGGAAATGGAACTGATGTGCAGCCGGCTCATCATCATTGAAAGCGGGTTTATCGTCGCCATCAAAACGCTCAAGGAACTGACAAGCGAAAGCGACGACCTCCCCGTCCACTATCTTCTGGACGTCAACGACGCCGCGCGCGCACTGAAGCTGCTTTCCGAGAGCGGTTTTTCTGCCGAAACGGCAGATTCCGGCCTGAACGTTTATATGACCCGCCTTCAATCCGCCGAAGCGGCGCGTCTGCTGGTGGAGAACAACATCGCGCTTTACGGGATGACCGCAGTGAAAAAGACGCTCAGCGACGCGTTTCTTGAAGCCACCGGCAAGAGAAAGAGGGCGAAAAAGAAATGAAGCTGCTTTCTTTCACCGTCAACGAATTTACAAAAATATTCAAGCGCCGCGGACTGATGTTCTTTTTTGTCCTCGTCATTCTCAACTGCTTTTTGGCCGGGCTCAATGTTTACGATTCTTCCAACATAGCCGGCGGCAGCTTCTCACTGGAAACGGAGCTTGACGATTATCGGAAAAGTGTGATCACATACCAAAATCAGCTTCTCGAATATGAGGAAGAACTGACGTCTTCGGATGAAAGTACGGTATCCGGGGCGGAAAGCGACGACATCAGCGACACGCGAAGCACCGATTACAAGACCTACAACGAACTGCGGTTTGCGCTTCTGGAGGCTGAGACCTACGTCTCCGTATACGAAAAAGCGCTCGAACTGAATATTCTTTCGCGGGACGACTGGCGCTACTCGGTCCTGTACGACATCATCAACGGTGAAATGAAGATCGCCTGCTACCGTGTGATTTTAGACGCCGAGCCGGACGACGAGGATTACATCGCCACGGTGATTTGTCCTTACCTGGAGATCAGTTCCAACTATACCATTACCGAAATCACCGTCAAGCTGCGCAATCAGCTTCAGAACATCGAAACGCTCTGGTCGGGCGTCGAAGCGCTGGATTACGGTTCCTACTGCAAAAACCAGATCACCACGCTTCAATACGATCAGGCAGCCAAGCAATCCGAACTGGAAGCAATCAACCGCCAACTGGAGGACAACCCAGCCAGCATCGAGCTGGCAATGTCCAAACGCAAGGCAGAAGGCGTCAAGGCGGCCATAGAAGGCAAGATCGAGATTCAGACGTACCGTTACGAAAACGGCATTGAATTCCAAAGCTGGGTGGACCGCACGCTCGACATCATGCTCGATAAATACGACGCATATATCTCCAAGCTCAACGGCTTTGTCACAGAGGAATACTTCCACAAAAACGGCGATTATTACGAATGGGCCTATGCCGATTACGGCGAATACGCCACACTGCTCAACGCTGAGCTGCAGGATCAGCTCGATGCGGTTGCCATCGGCTGGTATTCCATCAACAACGGCGTAGAGGAGCTTTCGGTCGCCGATTCGACACGATCCAATATGCTCGGATTTTCGGATATGTTCACCTTTTTCGCCTTTTTTGCCATCGTCATCGCAGGCGTTTCGGTTTCGAGCGAGCATGTGACGCGTACAATCTATCTGCTGCTCATCCGGCCTGCAAAACGATATAAAATACTGCTGTCAAAGTATCTCTCCTGCATCCTGACGACAATGGTGCTCATTATCCTGTCCTTCGGCGCCTATCTGCTGGCAAGCATCCTGATCTGTGGTGCGGGCGACCTGGGCCTGCCTTATCTGTTCGTGTCCGAAGGAGCGGTAGTGGAATTTGATTTTCTGCACTGGATGCTCTTCCGTGTGCTCTACTGCTCGGCTTCCATTCTGTTCCTGCTGACGCTGACGTTCACCGCCTCGACGGTGTTCCGCAATACGGCGTTTGCCGTCTCGTCGGGACTGTTCACGTTCTTCTCATCGATCCTGCTGTCGTCATTTTTCCGCAACAGCACACTGTACGGTTATTTGCCTTTCCCCTATTTCAACATTTCCTCCTTCGTGTTCAACGATCTGGTCACGCTCGCGCCCGAGACGATTTCACGTGTGACCGGCGAGATCGTCGTATATCCGACTTTTGCATGCATCTGGTTGGGCGGACTGACGGTTCTGTGCCTGCTGATTGCTTTTGCAACATTTACAAAAAGGGATGTGACGAATACCTGAATGAAGGAAACGGTTTACGCCAACGAACGAAACACGCTGTGTGAACGAGCCTTCCTATCCGAAAATTCGGCGGGACGGCTCAAGCCGCTGCGCCCCTGCCCCGTTCGTACCGATTTTATGCGCGACCGCGACCGGATCATCCATTCCAAGTCCTTCCGGCGGCTGATGCATAAGATGCAGGTTTTCCTCGCGCCGGAGGGCGACCATTACCGCACGCGTCTGACCCATACGCTGGAGGTCACGCAGATTGCGCGGACACTGGCGCGTGCGCTGCGGCTCAACGAAGATCTGACCGAAGCCGCCGCGCTCGGACACGATCTGGGCCACACGCCGTTCGGCCACTCGGGCGAACGCGCGCTGGACCGCCTCTGCCCGAACGGATTCCGCCATTACGAGCAAAGCCTGCGCGTGGCCGATAAGCTGGAAAATCTCAACCTCACCGTCGAGGTGCGCGACGGGATGCTCAACCATTCCGGTGCAAACCGCGCGTCGACGCTGGAGGGGCAGCTTATCAAATACGCCGACCGCATCGCGTACATTAACCACGACATCGACGACGCCATACGCGCCGGTATCCTGAAAGCCGGCGATCTGCCGCGCGACCTGACGGAGATTCTCGGGGACACGCATTCCAAGCGCATTTCGACAATGGTCAATGCCGTTATTGCCTACGGCACCGACGGCGACATCGGAATGACCGAACCGCATTGGGAGGCGACGATGAAGCTGCGCAGCTTTATGTTTGAAAACGTATATTTCAATTCCGCAGCCAAGAGCGAGGACTCAAAGGTTGCGGATATGATCGAACACATCTACGAATATTTTCGAAAGCAGCCGGACAAGCTTCCGCCCGAATACCAGGCGAACATTGAAGAAGACGGCGTCGAACGCTCGATCTGCGACTACATTGCCTGCATGACCGACCGCTATGCGCTGGCGCTGTTCGAGGAGCTGTTCGTGCCGAAAACCTGGCAGCACAAATAACGCGCAAAGCAGGCTCGATCGAGGGGAGGTGAGCAGTATTTGCCTTTTTCGCGGGAATTTATAGAAGAAGTCAAACGCCGCAGTGAAATTGAAGATGTCGTCGGCAAATACGTCCGCCTTAAGCGAGCGGGCAGCAACGTCGTCGGCCTGTGTCCGTTCCACAACGAAAAAACGCCGTCGTTCACCGTTTTTCCGCAGACAAACAGCTTTTACTGCTTTGGCTGCGGAGCGGGCGGCGACGTGTTCAGCTTCATTATGCGCGCGGAGGGGCTGGACTACCCCGGCGCCGTGGAATTCCTCGCGCGCAGCACCGGCGTTCCGTTGGAGGAACGGCATGACGACAGCGGCAGGCCAACGGTCAAGCGCGAACGCGTGCTTGACTGTAACCGTGAGGCGGCCCGCCTGTTTTACGCCGCGCTTCAAAGCCCGTCCGGCGCACAGGCGCGTGCGTATCTGACGGAACAGCGGCGGCTCACCGAACAGACGATTCGGCGCTTTGGCATCGGCTACGCTCCCGACAGTTGGGATTTTTTGCACAGCCGGCTGACGGCCAAGGGCTACACGGACGAAGAACTGAAGGCCGCGTTTTTGTGCGGGATTTCCCAAAAGGGGCACCCCTACGATGTGTTCCGCAATCGTGTGATTTTTCCGATTTTCGATCTCAACGGCGAGGTCGTTGCTTTTGCAGGCAGGCGGCTGAACGAAAAGGACGAGCGGAAATACGTCAATACCTCCGATACGCCCGCATTCAAAAAAAGCAAAGTCATCTTCGGGATGAATTTCGCCAAACGTTCGGAGGCGGGCAGTCTGATCGTCTGCGAAGGCCCGATTGACGCCATTGCGCTCCAGCAGGCGGGCTTCGACAACGCCGTCGCCACGCAGGGTACGGCAATCACCGCCGATCAGGTGCGTACGATGTCACGGTTTGTCAAAACGGTTTATCTTGCCTACGACATTGACAAAGCAGGACGGAACGCGACGATGAAAGCCATCAATCTGTTTACGCAGGTCGGCGTGTCGGCCAAGGTTATCGACCTCGGGACCGAGGTGAAAGATCCCGACGAGTATATCAAGAAGTTCGGCGCCGACGCCTTCCGCCGCCGGCTGGATGCGTCCGCCGGACAGGTGGATTTCCGTATCGACGAGATCCTGAACCGCTATTCGCTCTCCATCCCCGACGAAAAGCTGCGCGCGATCGACGAGCTGACCACGCTGGCTGCGGACATTTATTCCAAAAGTGAGCGCGAAGTTTACATTGCGCGGATGGCGGAAAAAACCGGCATATCCGCAGCCGCGCTCTCGGAGGACGCAGCGAAAAAGGCGAAAAAGGCGGAGGAAAAGCAAAAGGCCGAGCGCCGGCGCCAGACGGTGAACGCGACCCTCGGCTACGGCGACCGAATCAATCGTGACCGGCTCACCTATGCTACCGGCGCCCTGCTTGAAGAGCGGCTTCTGGCCTGTATGCTATCCAACCCCGCACTTGCGGCCGAAGCCTGCAAGTCGCTGTCGGAGGACGACTTTCTCACCGCATTCGGCCGGAAGGTGTTCACCACCTTTGCGGAGGAATTTTCCGACGGCACGGAAGTCGTCCTGTCCAAGGACGGCGCCTTAACCCCCGAAGAGATTTCGGCGCTGGCGCGGCTGATGGCAAAGCATGACCGACTGCTTTCCGTGATGCCGGACGATGTGGGTTCACTGGTCGGCGCGCTGAAAACCGAGCGCCAAAGAATTGCGTTCAACGAAAGAATGGAAGAAAACCCGCAAGACGCACTCGAGGAATACATCCGGCTCAAACGGCAGAAAAAAACGCGCCCCGGAGACGGCGGCGAAGCATAAAAACATATATCCCCTTTGCAAACAGGAAAGGAACGGTAAAACACAGTGGAACAGGACTTTAAAAAAATTCTCGACAGCCTTATCGAGCGTGGGAAAGCAAAGAACGGCATCGCCGCTTCGGAGATCATGGAGGTCATCGACTCGGCTGACTGTTCGATCCAGCAGATCGAAAAAATCTATGAGACGCTGGAGGAAAACAACATCGAGGTCACCAACGATCTGGAGACGGCCACCTTCGATATCCCGGACGAGGACCTGCTGCCTGATGACATCGATGAATCTCCCGAGGAAGTAGAGGAGATGCTGCTGCAGGAGGGTGTAACAATTGACGACCCAGTGCGTATGTATCTCAAGGACATCGGCAAGGTACCCCTGCTTTCCGCCGACAAGGAACTGGAATTGGCCTATAAGATGTCTCTCGGCGACGAGGAGGCGAAAAAGCAGCTGGTCGAAGCCAATCTTCGTCTGGTCGTCAGCATTGCAAAACGGTACGTCAACCGCGGGATGTTCTTCCTCGATCTGATCCAGGAGGGCAATCTCGGCCTGATGAAGGCAGTGGAGAAATTCGACTACGGCAAGGGCTATAAATTTTCCACCTATGCGACATGGTGGATCCGTCAGGCCATTACCCGAGCCATCGCCGACCAGGCGCGCACCATCCGCATCCCCGTGCATATGGTGGAAACAATCAACAAGGTGCTGCGCGTGTCCCGCCAGCTATTGCAGGAGCTGGGCCGTGAACCGACCGGCGAGGAAATCAGCCAGGAGATGGGAATGCCGGTGGAAAAAGTACGCGAAATTCTTAAAATCGCACAGGAGCCGGTCTCGCTCGAAATGCCGATCGGCGAGGAGGAGGACAGCCACCTCGGCGACTTCATTGCCGACGACAACACCCCCGCCCCGCAGGATGCGGCTTCCTATATGATGCTGCGCGAGCAGCTTTTGGAGGTCCTGCACACACTCACCCCGCGTGAAGAGAGCGTCCTGAAGCTGCGCTTCGGGCTGGAAGACGGCCGCCCGCGCACGCTGGAGGAGGTCGGCAAAGTGTTCGAGATCACACGCGAACGCATCCGTCAGATCGAAGCGAAGGCGCTGCGCAAGCTGCGGCATCCCAGCCGTTCCAAACGCCTGAAGGACTATCTGGAATAAGCCGCATATACCAACCAAAGATGTTTCGGAAAGGAATGCTGTAATCAGGCTATGAAAGAAGAACTCAAGAGAATATCGGCTGAGGCGCTTTCGGAGATCGCCGGCGCTTCGTCGGAGGCAGAGCTGGAAGCCGCACGTGTAAAATATTCGGGCAAAAAGGGACAGCTTACCGCCATCCTGCGCGGCATGGGCGCGCTGGAACCGGAAGCCCGCCGGGAGGTCGGAGAGCTGGCAAACGCCGTTCGCGGCGAGCTGGAAGCAGCCATTGCCGACAAAGCGGCTACGCTCAAGCGCGCGGCGCTCGAAGCACGGCTGGCGTCGGAAAAGCTCGACGTGACCCTGCCCGGACGCGAAAAAGCCTGCGGCCGTCTGCATCCGCTGCACACGGTGGAGAACCGCATCCGCGAGATTTTTATCGGGATGGGCTTTACGGTCGTGGAGGGACCGGAAATCGAGAGCGCTTACAACAACTTTGATGCGCTCAACGCACCCGCCGACCATCCGTCGCGCGACTTTCAGGACACGTTTTACATAGACGAAACCACGCTGCTGCGCACGCAGACCTCGCCTGTGCAGATCCGCGCGATGACGGGCAAAACGCCGCCCATCCGCGTCATTTCGCCCGGCCGCGTTTACCGTTCGGACGACGTAGACGCGACGCACTCGCCGATGTTCCATCAGGTCGAGGGACTGGTCGTCGACAAGGGCATTACAATGGCCGACCTGAAGGGCACGCTCGACCTGTTTGCGCGCAGCCTGTTCGGCGAAGAGACGCGCACACGCTTCCGCCCGCACAACTTCCCGTTCACCGAGCCGAGCGCGGAGGTAGATGTCTCCTGCTTCGTCTGCGGCGGCAAGGGCTGCCGGCTGTGCAAGGGCGAAGGTTGGATCGAGATCCTCGGCGCGGGCATGGTTCATCCCAACGTGCTGGCAAGCTGCGGCATCGACCCGGAGGTCTATTCCGGCTTTGCGTTCGGAATGGGCATCGAGCGCGTGGCGATGCGGCGCTACAACATCAACGATATGCGGCTGTTTTTTGAAAACGACGTCCGTTTTCTTTCGCAGTTTTGATATTTATGGAAGAAAGGCAGCGCTTACAGGATTATGAAAGTTTCACTCAACTGGCTGAAAGACTATGTAAAATTTGATATGCCCGACCGCGATTACGCCGAGCTGATGACGAGCACCGGCACCAAGGTCGAAACGATAGAAAAACTCGGCGAGGACATCGAAAACGTCGTCGCCGGAAAAATAGACAGCGTTACCCCCCACCCCGATTCCGACCACCTCGTGATCTGTATGGTGGACGTCGGCGGCGAAAAGCCGCTGCAAATCGTCACCGGCGCGCAGAACGTGCACGCGGGCGACTTCGTCCCCGTCTGCCTCAACGGTGCCAAGCTGCCCGGCGGCAAGGTCATCAAGTCCGGCAAGCTGCGCGGCGTGATCTCGGAGGGGATGCTCTGCTCGCTGTCCGAGCTTGGACTTACGGTACACGATTTCCCTTATGCAATCGAAGACGGCATTTTCATCATGCAGGAGCCCTGCAAGCCCGGTGACGACATCCGCGACGTGCTCAGCCTCCGCGACACGGTCGTAGATTTCGAGCTGACCTTCAACCGACCCGACTGTCTGGCTCTGCTCGGGATCGCGCGCGAAACGGCGGCGTCCACCGGGCTGCCGCTGGTGTATGACGAACCGAAGGTACATACCGCCGGCGACGGTGATAGCATTGAGCGCCGTCTCTCCGTGACCGTCAGGGAGCCGGAGCTCTGCCCGCGCTACACCGCGCGCGCGGTGAAAAACGTGCGGATCGCGCCGTCTCCGCTGTGGATGCGTGCACGGCTGCGCGCCTGTGGCATCCGCCCGATCAACAACATCGTTGATATTACGAACTATGTGATGCTGGAATACGGCCAGCCAATGCACGCGTTCGACGCTTCATACATTTCCTCCGGCTCCATTGTCATCCGTAAGGCGGCTGCCGGCGAAAAGATTACCACACTTGACGGAAACGTCCGCGAGTTGACAACCGATATGCTCTGCATTGCAGACGGCGAAAAGCCGGTCGCACTGGCGGGCATCATGGGCGGTGAAAACTCGGAGATCACCGACAAGACCGTAACCGTTATTTTTGAAAGCGCCAATTTCAGCCGTTCGTCGATCCGCCGCACCTCGCGTGCGGTCGGTCTGCGCACAGACGCCTCACGCCGATACGAAAAGGGTATACCGCCCTGTACGACGATGCCGGCACTCGACCGCGCCTGCGAGCTGGTCGAGCTTCTCGGCGCCGGTACGGTAATCGACGGCACGATCGACGTCTGCAATACCGACATCGGCGAGCGCACGGTCGACTTTGATTATCAAAAAATCAATGCACTGCTCGGCATTGCTTTGAGCGAGACAGAAATGCGTGCACTCCTTGAAAAGCTCTTTTTCCGCTTTGACGGCGACGGCCGTATGATTGTACCGCCCTACCGCGGCGACATCGTCAACACCGCCGACATCGCCGAGGAGGTTGTTCGGCTGTACGGGTTTGATAAAATCCCCGCCACCCGATTCGCCGGCTGCGTGACGGAGGGCGGCGAAAGCGCCTACCAAAAATTCTGCACGCGTCTGAACGCTGTGATGACCGGGCTTGGCTTTTATGAGACTTATACCTACTCCTTCATTTCCCCGAAGCTCTATGATAAGCTCGCGCTTGCGTCCGACGACCCGCTGCGCGACGGCATCCGTCTGCTGAACCCGCTGGGAGATGATACATCAGTCATGCGCACGACGGCTGTCGGCTCGCTGCTGGGTGCGCTGGCTTATAACCGCAGTCACCGCATCCCCTCCTGCGCATTGTTTGAAAACGCGACGATTTACGCCAAGCCCGATGCGTCGACGCCTTCCGACCTTTTCTCTAACGAGGAAAAGCAGCTTGTCTGCGGCTTTTACGGCAGCGGCGATTTTTACGACTTAAAGGGATATATCGCTGCGCTTGCAGATACGCTGCACATAGACGCGTTGCGTTTCGAAGCGGAGGCGTCGGTACCCTACTTCCATCCCGGCAGATGCGCTGCCGTTTATGCCGGCAAAGCGCTGCTCGGCCGTTTCGGGCAGCTCCATCCCGCCGTGTGCGACAATTTTGAATTGCCGGGTGACGTATACGCCGCCGTCCTTTCGACCAAAGCGTTGTTTGCCGCTGCGCAGACCGAATGGGAATACAGACCGCTGCCCGTCTACCCTGCTGTCGAGCGTGACCTTGCACTGGTAATGGACGTTGCAACGGAGGCAGGAGTGGTGGAGGACGCTATTCGCAGCTATGCGGGCAAATCGCTCTGCGGCGTGACGGTGTTCGACGTCTACACCGGAAAGGGCGTGGCTGACGGTAAGAAAAGCGTGGCCTTCCGGCTCAGCTTCCGCCTGCCCGATAAAACGATGAACGACAGCGAGGTCGACGCCGCGGTGACTAAGATTCTCCGCCGTCTGGAAAGCGAGAAGGGTATTACACTGCGTGCCTGAGCATCGAGCAAAAAAGTTTCAGTGCAGCTATTGCTATTTTGTTGGTTTTGTGGTATCATATGGCAGATGGGAGAGATGAAAATGAAAGACAACGCTTCCAAAACGATCATGTTCAGCCTCAAGGACGAGTCGGAGAAGGAGATGCACAACATTCTCCAAAGTGTGTATGACTCGCTCAAAGAGAAGGGCTACAACCCGATCAATCAGATCGTCGGCTACATCCTGTCGGAAGACCCAACCTACATCACCAACTATAACAATGCGCGGGCGCTCATCCGCAGGATCGACCGCGACGAATTGCTGCGCTCATTGGTTAAAAATTATATCAAGCTCTGAAAGGAAGGGTAATATTGAGCGATATCAAACCGCTTCTGTATAAAGGAAAGCCGCTCGTCCGTCAGGGTCAATACCTGTTTTACGGCGACCCGGAGGATAAAGCCATCCTGTTTATGAACATCCTCGAAACGAGGAAGGAGGGCGATCTGAATGTCGCCTCCAAGGTGCTCGTACAGATTCAGCGCACGGACGATGACCTCGGTTTCAACGAAAAAGTCATCAAGCAATGTGAAAAAAAGAGCTTTTACGATGCGTTTGAAATCGGTACGATCTGGCTCGACCGCGAGCTGCGCAACAAGTAAAATCATAAAGGAAGCCGGGGCAGCCGGTTATCCGCAAACAACAGAACCTCCGCATGAACAAAATCATGCGGAGGTTTTTGGTCTCTTTTAACTGCGGCAGAAACAATGTATCAGAGCGATCGTCTCATCCGACCGATAAATGCGCAAGTAGCTGAACGCCTTTCCGAACCGGAAAATAATACGAATGGCCTTTTGTCGCTCCCATATTTGTTGTGGATTTTTCGCATCAGCAAACCGCGGCTTGCAGCGCAGCGGCAAAAATGGCTTCATACCATTTTCCCTGCATATTAGAGCCAAATCTTCGTCTTCTCACACAAATACAGGCCAGCAGACGAACAAAAGCGTATGGAAGTATGTTTTCCCGAAAAATCATTTTCCATTTTATTTTACATACGAAAAGGTCATTATATGCCCAAAAGATAAAAACCGCCGTATGCTTCTCCGGCTTCGAACCAGCCCAAAAGAATGTTATAATCCGGCGTGCGCTCGTCTTTTATGCGCTTCATCATAGGGTCGACCTGCTCTCGTGCATAAAAATTTATGCCGAATGGGTCTATCGGACCGATTTTGCCGTTTCCAAAAAGCCCATTTGTTATAATCTGCCCGTAATATACAAAAAATGCATCCACATCATCGCCGGAAATATACAAGGAATCATTCTTCCAATGTTCAATTTTTTGAACGGATACGCGCTTTTTTTGCAACAAATCCAACGGCAGTTTACAGTATTGCATTTCCATGAAATCAGTACCGCCGAATCGTCTTCTCTCTTCCTGAGCCCGAAACGTATGAAACAGCATAAACATCACATCCTTCTCATATAGCGCTCGCCTTTCGAGCGAAGCCATGCGTCAGAGTGAATGTAAAGCGCGAACATAAGTCCCTTGCCTTTTACCGGATTTTCATCGAACCGCCATAAAGAAAAAGCGGCGAAAGCCCAGCAATACTTCCCCGCTGCGCGTCAACGGATAGGCTTTAGCTGCACGCGATAGAAGCTCTGCCTCCAGCGCCGCACGACCGTTCTCATCCAGACAGGCAAGATACGGACGCAGACGCGTACCCCGAACCCATTCGATCAGCGCACGATGATCCGGCAGGCTGTGATAATACTTGATTTCCCACATATCAAACGAAGACGCACAGTCGGAAAGGATGTCACAATAGACTTCCGGCTTACAGGTCTCATTCGTCTCAAGGCGCACATTTTGAAATCCCCACTTTGCCTCTGCGGTCACTTCTCGGATGATGCGGTAAAGCGGCTCCGCTTCATTCATCGGCATCTGCACGGCCAGAACGCCGCCGTCCGTCAACCGCTCCATCAGTTTTGGGATCAGGCTGTCATGGTGCGGAATCCACTGCAGGCAGGCGTTGGAAAACACCAGATCGTATTGTCCGGTCAACGCTGCTGCGTCGCAAACTCGAAACGGAATATCCGGGTATCGATTTGCCGCTTTTTCCACCATTTCCGGAGATAAGTCCACGCCGAGCAGCGAGGCCTTGGGGAAAACACGGCGAAGAACAGCGGTGCTGTTCCCCGGCCCGCAGCCGACATCCACGGCGGCGCGCACCGAACGGTCTGCCACGCGCGCCGCAAGATCGATTGCCGGCTGTGTACGCTGCTTTTCAAACTGCAAATATTGTGTCGGACTCCATTCTGTCATATCTGTCCCTCCCAGACTTTTTCCAAACAAAAAGCCGCTCCGTGTATAACGGGGCGGCTCTTAATCGCTGAAAACAATGCGGTTTATTTCTTGAATACCAAGATTGCTTTCGCCGCTGCCGTCACGGAAAAGGTGACAAGCTCATAACCGCCTTTCAGCATTTCGTTTGCTTTTTCTTCAATTTTCTCTGCCATATCCGCCGCTTTCGGCGAATACTCAATCACAACAGCCTTATACATTTCACCAAGCTCCTGTTCTCCGGTTGCATACGCAAAAAAGTCAAACGAAGTTTATTGACTCCTTAATAAGTCTTCCGATTCTGATTAAGGATGGAAATGATATCGTTAAGATCACTTTCATTGTCCGCGTCATTCGAAGCGGCAGGCGCAGCGGACGGCACAGCAGAGGCAGTCTGTGACCTGCGCTCACCGGTACGCTTATCCAAATCGAAGCCTGTCGCAATCAGGGTAATCCGCATTTCATCCTCCAGCGAAGAATCAAACGCCGCGCCGAAGATGATTGTCGCATCCGGCTGTGCTTCGTCTGTAATCATTGCCACAGCGGAATCGATCTCCTCGAGTCCGATATCGGGGCTGGCTGTAATATTGACGACGATCCCGCGCGCGCCGCTGATATTGGTCTCCAGCAGCGGGCTGGACATCGCCATTTTGGCGGCCTGTTCGGCCTTATCCTTACCCTTGGCGGAACCGACGCCCATGTGCGCAAGACCGGCGTTGGACATAACGGCGGATACATCCGCAAAATCCAGATTGATGATTCCCTCCACGGTAATCAGCTCCGTTATGCTCTGCACACCCTTGCGAAGCACGTCGTCCGCCTCCTGAAAGGCATTCAGAAAGGTGATCTTTTTATCTGTCAGCAGCTTAAGGCGTTCATTCGGAATGACGATCAGCGAATCGACAAATTCACGGAGCTTATTGATCCCCGCCTCGGCCTGTGCCATTCTTTTACGCCCCTCAAAATTGAAGGGCTTGGTCACGATGGCGACGGTGAGGATTTCCATCTGCTTGGCAACCTTCGCCACAATCGGCGCAGCGCCCGTACCGGTGCCGCCGCCCATGCCTGCGGTAATGAAAACCATATCCGCGCCCTTGATGGCATTGGTGATTTCCTCAATCGATTCATCAGCCGCCTTTTCGCCCAATTCGGGATTGCTGCCGGCGCCATGCCCCTTGGTGATACGGTCGCCAATGGAAATCTTGGTCGGGGCGAGCGATTTGATAAGTATCTGCGTATCCGTATTGATGTTGATAAATTCAACGTCCTTGCCGCCTGCGGCGATCATACGGTTGACGGCATTTCCGCCGCCGCCGCCGACGCCGATTACCTTGATCTTGACATCGTTTGTACTCGTTTCGAATTCATTAGGCATTGTATGTCCTCCCAAAATTTTATACAAATTGTAATCGGCACAAGCCACAGTACCTTATAGTATATAATACTATCTTCCATTTCATTTTTCAAGTCTTTTTTGAAGATTTCGTAAAAAAGTTACTTTTTTTACTCGAATTTGGAGAATGATGCCTCCCGCGTATCCGAAACGTCGATGTTACCGCGTTCGTCGCCGAGCTTTTCGATGATCTTAACAAGGAATGCCGTCTTGATTTCCGCGTCGTCAACGGCGCCCAAATAGACATGGAAACGGTCCTGATACCAGAAATAGATTTCAAAACGATTGGTCATATCGATTGAAACGACACTTTCAAGAAGTCCGCTGCCGTCAAGCGCATCCAGAAGCTCCGTAACCGTCGTCGACACACGCTTGTCCGCAAACACAGCCGTTTGTCCCACAATGCAGACATCCGTCGGCGTAGTAGACAAAAGCAGAAGTCCCTCCGGCTTGTCCGCTCTGCGTTCCAGCACCTTCAGCTCACGTGACAGAATAAAGTATTCGCCGTACTGCTCCACATATGTGACGGGTATTTCTTCCTGCACCGTCACAGTCAACGTAGTTGGAAAGCCGCGTGTCACCTCAACCGACCCGATATATGGGAACGCCTTTTTCAGCGCGCTTTCGACATCGCCGGCGCGAAAAGAAAACAGATTGTCACCGGGAGAAACGCCGAGCGCAGCTCGGACCGCAGTCTCATCGCAGCGCTCCAGCCCAATCAGTTCAATCTCACCGACGTTGAAAAAGACCAGCACACAAACGGCAAAAAAGGCCGCACAGATCAAAAGGATGAGCGAAAGATAAAACAGCCTCCGGCGAAACCGCTTTTTCCGCTGTTGCCCCCGCAGCTCGTCCATCGCGATATTCTTTTTGCGAAAGCGTTCCTGCACCATATGGGCATATCCTTTCCTGCCTTTTTACTTCGCCCGCTTGGCAATCTCTATGGCCGCCAGCGCAATCTCGCGGTCGGCAAACGGTTTGGCAAACGCGCGGACGCGCGCTTCCATCTCACGCCGCGCTTTTTCGTCCTCCGCCAGCCGGCGAACGGCGGCGGTAAGCGCGGCACCGTCCAGCTCGCTCTCCCGATAAACAATTGCCGCGCCCGCGTCGGCAAGCACTTTTGCGTTTTTGAACTGATGATCGCCCGTCACATTCGGCGACGGGATGAGAATTGATGCCTTGCCCATACACGCGTTTTCGGCCAGCGTCATCGCACCGGCACGGCCGATGACAATATCAGCGGCAGCGAGGTGGAGCTGCATGTCATAAATATATTCGGAAATTTTGATGTTTGTATACTTGTCGAAGCCGCGTTCTTTGGCGATTGTACTGTACTTTTCCCAGCCCGCGCGGCCGACCGAATGAATGTGACGTATACCCTTCGGCCCGGTATAGCTTCCGATGACCTCAAACACATACTCATTGACCTTCTCCGCGCCGAGCGAGCCGCCGCTGGAAACGACGTAAAGCGCGCCCGGTTCCAGCCCGAGCTTCTCACGGGCCTGCGCACGGGTAATACCCGAAGCGGAAACAGGATTTCCGGTCAGGAGAATCTTATCCTGTACGGAGGCATCGAAAAACTTCCGGCTTTCTTCAAAGCTGACGCAGATCTTATCGGCATATTTGGCCAGCATGCGCTGTGTGACGCCGGGGAACGCATTCTGCTCCTGAATCAGAGTCGGAACCCCAAGCTTAGCGGCAGCCTTCACGGTCGGCCACGACACATAGCCGCCGGTACCGATGACCACATCCGGCTGAAAATCGCGGATGATCCTTTTTGCAGCAACAACCGATGTCACAGCTTTAATCGCTGCGTCTATGTTTGCGAGCGTGAGCTTCCGCTTGAAGCCGCGCACCTTGACGAAGCGGATCGGATAACCCGCCTTGGGAACAAGCGAGGATTCCATCCCCTTTTCGGTGCCGACAAAAGCGATCTCCGCGCCCGGCGAAATCATTTTGATCCGATTGGCAACGGCAATGGCAGGGTTGATATGACCGCCGGTGCCGCCGCAGGTCATCAATATTTTCAAACGTTATACACTTACCTTTCCGAAAAAGGAGAATCTATCCCCTTTCGATATAGGAATACCGCGATATGGAAAGAATTACGCCCATCTCGACCATTAAAATGACCAGCGACGTGCCGCCGTAGCTGAAAAAGGGCAGTGAAATGCCGGTTGAGGGTAACGTATTGGTCACGACGGCGATGTTTAGGATCGCCTGTAAGGCAACCTGCAGCGTCAGGCCCATCACGACAAGCGAGCAAAAGCGGTTAGGCGAATTTGCTGCGATGCGGAAGCCGCGATAAGCGAACGCCGCAAAAAGCAGGATCACGCCGACTGCGCCGAAAAACCCCAACTCTTCGCAAAGGATGGCGAACACGTAATCGTTCTGCGGCTCGGGCAGAAAGCCATGCTTCTGGTTGCTCTTTCCGATGCCCAGTCCCCAGAAGCCGCCCGAGGAAATGGCGAACAACGACTGCGCGGGCTGCCAAGCGGCGTCTCGCGTAGCCTTATCCGCGATCATTGCGACCGGGTCTTCCCAAATGGCGAGCCGCTGAAAAATGTGCGACAGCTTTTCCTTGAACAGCGGCAGCTCCTGAACAAACGGCAGCTTGAGTACCGCGAACGCTGCGGCTGCACCCACGCCGGCAGCACCTCCAAGCCATGCAAGGCTGGACCCGCCGAGCAGCATCATCGAAAAGACGAGCAGGCAGACGATGATCGTCGCCGACAGATGGCTCTGCAGCACCAGCAGTCCTGCTGCGGGCGCGAGAATAAGAATAAAAGGCAATACACCGTAACGGAAGCTTTTCATCCGTGAATGGTTATTGGATATGTACGACGCACAGACAATAATAACAAAGAATTTGAGCAGTTCGGAAGGCTGGAACTGAATCGGGCCGATTTTGATCCATCGCTGTGCACCATTGTTGGCTACACCTATCACAACAACTGCGGCGTTGAGCAGCAGAGAGACGCCGTAACCAAGCCAAGCGAAACGCTTGATCCAGCGGTAATCGACAACCACGGCGGTAAAACACATTCCCGCCAAACCGAGCACCGCCCAACCGAGCTGTCTGCGCGCAAAATAATAACTGTCGTTGAAATAGTATTTGCCGTACGCATAGCTGGCCGAGAACACCATCACCGAGCCGATACAGAGCAGCGCGATGACGATGAGAAGGAACGGACGGTCCACCTCGCCGATGATGCGCACAAAGGTACCCCGCTCACGCGGCGCTTTGCCCGCGCGCAGTGCGGCACGCTCCTTGCCGCGCATATCCGTTTCTTTCCGTGTTCCGTTCAATCTACCGCGCCTCCTGTTCCAAAACGATCAAAGCACGACCGCTCCCCAATACGCCGCTGCGCAGGTGAGAGCCGTTACAAACGTAAAGACGAAAACAATCTTGACCTCGCTCCAGCCGTTCATTTCAAAATGATGGTGCAGCGGTGCCATTTTGAAAATGCGTTTGCCCGTTTTTTTGAAATATGCGACCTGCAGCATCACCGAAAGTCCCTCAATCAGGTAGACAAAACCAATGAGAAAAAGCAGAAGCTCCATTCGATACAGCACGGTCAAGCCGCAGACCAAGCCGCCGAGATACAGACTGCCCGTATCTCCCATAAAAATCTTTGCCGGATGGAAGTTGAAAATAAGGAATGCGGTCAGCGCACCGACGGCCGCCGTGCAGATATATATTGTAGCGGGATCGAGCATGTCGGAAACGATGGTAAAGAACACCATAATCACCAGCGCCACGCTGCCGGCCAAGCCGTCGATCCCGTCGGTGAGATTGGCGCCGTTGATGAAATAGACAAGCACTATGCTCATGAGCAAATAGTAAAACACACCCAAGTCGACACGAATGTCCGTAAAGGGAATCTGCAGCTCGGTCGACGCATAGCCCGCCAGCGAAAGGGAGACAAAAAAAGCGGCGACGACTAAAAATTGCAGAATAAGCTTCTGTGCCGGCGACAGCCCGCGGTTGGTCTTTTTGAACAGCTTGACATAATCGTCCGCAAAACCGATCAGCCCGCAAAGAAGCGCAAAACCGAGCACCAGCAGTGTCCGCAGCGGCAGCGCGCCCGAAAGCAGGCTGAAAACCACAGCAGCCGCCGTGATGGCAATCGAGAAAAACAGGCCGCCCATGATCGGCGTCCCTTCCTTGCTCTTATGCCACGAGGGTCCGATCTCAAGTATCTTCTGGCCCAGCTTCACCTTCCGAAGCACGGGGATAAAGATGCGCAGCAATAAAGCGCAGACCAAAAACGCCGCAACGCCGCCGAGAACCGAATACAACACTTCCGTCTCTCCCTTTTAGCTTATTCCCATCCGTTCGATAACCTTTTTCAAGTTCATCCGATTGCTGGCCTTGAACAGCAGCGAATCTCCCGGCCGCACGATCTCACGCAGCGCCTGTGCTGCCGCTTCGTGGCCGTCCGCCGGAAAGACGCGAATCCGTTCGCGCGGCATCCCCCGCGCCGCTGCCCCCTCGGCGATTTGCTCTGCCGCGCTGCCGATTGTGAAAAGCAGGTCGGCCGCACCGCAGACAGCGGCGCCCATATCGCGGTGCAGTCGGCCGGCATATGCACCCAATTCGAGCATATCGCCGAGAACGGCAATTCGCCTGCCCGGAAAGCCGCGCAGCACCGAAAGCGCCGCCGTCATCGACTCGGGCGAAGCGTTATAGCAATCCGCGATGATATGCAGACCGTTTTTTTCATAGATATTCTGCCGGCTTCCAGACGGCACAAATCGGGAAAGCGCTTCCGCGCATACCGAAGCGGGCACCCCCGCCTCGATGCCGACGGCAAAAGCGGTAAGCGCGTTGCGCACATTATGCAGACCGAGCGCCGGCAGTGCAATTTCAATCCGTCCGCCGGCGAAAACGACGCTGAAGTGCGTCACGCCGTCGGATTCCGTGACGGATTCGGCGCGATACTGCGCGGGACGTTCCTCGACCGATGCAAACACACACCGCTGCGGCACACGTGCAGCCGCAGCCGTCAGAAGCGGCTCATCACCGTTGAGAACAAGTGTGCCGCCGGGACGCAGGCCGTTGACGATCGACATTTTCTCCAGACAGATGCCCTCGCGGCTGCCAAAGGCCTGAATATGCGAGGAACCGATATTGGTCACGACGGCGATGTCCGGCGCGGCGGCCTCGGACAGCGGCGCGATCTCGCCGGGTTCGCTCATCCCGATCTCCAGTACGCAGGCGCGCGCCTCCTCAGGAACCCGCAGCACGGACAACGGGAGCCCGATGCGGCTGTTCATATTCCCCGCCGTGGCATACGTAGGACGATGCGCGGAAAGCACGAGCGCAGCCATATCCTTCGTCGTCGTTTTCCCGACGCTGCCGGTAATACAGACGCACTTTACATTCCCGAGCCGTTCACGGCGGTAGCCGCCGGCCAGCCGCGCCAGCGCGCCGCGCACATCATCAACCAATATGGTGTTGCGCACGAACAGCGCGCGGTCGCTCACAATCGCTGCGCCGCCCGCGTCAAGAACCGAGCCGACATATAGACCGCCGTCCGTCCGCTCGCCCTTAATCGCGGCAAACAACGGGCCATCAGCATGCAGCGCCTCGCGGCTGTCCGCACAAACATAGCGCAGAACAAGCGCACCGTCGCTGTCGGGATGCAGGGCGCCGCCGGAAAGGCGCGCCGCTTCGCTGAGTGTGATCAACATGAAAATCGTTTCTTTCCTAATTGTAAATTTTACTCGATGGATTCGTTATAAATAAACTGAATGGTAACGATCGTGCCGGTCGTGACCATCGTTCCCGGATCAATGCTCTGCGTACTGACATAACAGGAATAGTCGTCCTTATGGATACCCTTCAGCTCGACATTCAGCCCATAGGTCGATGCGGTGCTAAGCACCTGCTGCGGCGTCATGCCCGAGAAATTGGGAACCGATACGGTGGCTTCGGCTTCCGCACCATCGGTATACAGAACCACGCGTCCGCCCTCGGTAATCACACTGCCGCTGCGCGGCATCTGATCGGTAACGGCGGCACCGTCGCCGCGGACAATGACCTTCAGTCCGAGCTGCTCGAGCGCCTGCTTGGCAGTATCCACGCTGGAGCCGCGATAGTCGGATACGGTGAGCGTTTGGATCGCCGAGTCATCGGTCGGCTCAATGCCGAGATAGGGCAGCACCTCGGTAAGCACGTTTGTGATGACTGGAGCAGCCAACAGCGAGCCAAAGAATTTCTCGCCGGTCGGCTCATCAATGACGACAAGGATTGCAATCTTCGGATCCTCTGCCGGCGCGAAGGAGATACACGAGCTGATCATCCAGTAGTTTCCAGTGTCCTCCCGCTTGGGCTGGTCAATCTTCTGCGTAGTACCGGTCTTGGATATGATATTATACCCGTTGACCGATACGTTTTTTGTCGAATTGGTCAGGATCTTACAAATTTGATCAGCCGTTTCGGTGCTGATGGCCTGACGGGTCTCGCTGTAATCGGTCACATATGTGAGATTGCCGTATTCGTCGGTATAGCCCTTGAGCAGATGCGGCGTGACGAGATAACCGCCGTTGGCAATCGCCGAAAGCGCACGGATATTCTGCAGCATCGAAATCTTCATATTCTGGCCAAAGGAAGCGGTAGCAAGGTCGACGAGCGTCAAAGATTCGTGATAGATGCCGTCGCGCTCACCGAGCACGTCGCTGCCGGTGGTCTCCGTATAGCCGAACGAATCAAAATACCGCAGAAAGGCTTCGGCACCCAGAGACTGTCCGACCGTAATAAGCGCAGGGTTGCAGGATTTGACGAGCGCTTCGGAAAAGTCGATATGCCCGTGCGGCGTGGAATGGCAGTGATAAATCTGCCCCGCCACATCAACGCCCGCCGAGGTACAGTTGAACGTATCGTTCAGCGTCGAAGTGCCCTCGTCCAGCGCGGCTGCGGCGGTGACCATTTTGAACGTGGAACCGGGATAATACAGCTCGGTAACGGTTTTATTTTTCCACATCTCATAAATCAGGTCCCAGCGATACGCTTCCTTCTCTTCATCGGTCTTGGAAGTATCAGCGGCATAGGCATCGTACAGCTTCTGGAAAGGCTCGGAAAGCTGCGTGGCATTATTCAGGTCATAATCGGGATAGTTTGCCATCGCAAGGATTTCGCCGTTGGTGACGTCCATAATGATGCCGCGGACGCCGCCGTTTGGCAAATTGTCCTCATACGCCTGTTTGAGATACTTCTCCAGCACCGACTGGACGGTATAATCGAGAGTAAGCATAATGTTTGTGCCGTCAATGGAATCGATATAGCTTTCGTACTTGAACGGCAACTCGTCACCATGTGCGTCCTGGCCCTTGATGGCGCGGCCGTTGACGCCGGCAAGCAGCTCATTGTAAGTCAGCTCGATGCCGTTCAGGCCGGTGTTGTCGCCGCCCACCGAGCCGATGACCTGCGAGGCAAGCGTGCCGAAGGGATAATAGCGCTTGGAGCTTTCCTCCAGGCAGACCTGCATCGCGAGGTCATTTTCCTCGATAAAGCGGCGGACGGCAGCTTCCTCCTCGCCCTCTACATTCTTTTTGATAATCTGATAGCGGCTGTTTTTCTTTTCGGCGCGCTCGCGGATATAATCTTTTTCCACGCCGAGGATCTCGTTCAGGCCGTTGATGATCAGCTCGGCCTGCGCGTCGTCCTTAATGTCGCTGGGCGAGATGAATACAGTCTGCACCGTAGTGCTGACGGCCAGCTTCTGCATCGTACGATCGTAGATCGTACCGCGCTTGGCGTTGATGGTGACTTCATTTGTGTACTGAAGGATGGCGTTGTTGCGGTTCTCGTCGGGGTGGATAAGCTGCAGATCCGCCAGGCGGTAGACCAGAAAGCCCAGCAGCAGCAGTACGGTGATGACGGCCGCGCGGCTCCGGTTCAGAATGTGTTTGTTGGTTGTTTTGGTGTTTGTCACGTTCGCTCCTTGCCCGCCTTTCCGCAGCAAATCCGGAAAGGCATAAATCCAACAAAAGGGTAAAGTGTTTTCTTTACCCTCAATATATGGACAACGCCGGAAAATAATGCGTGCGGCGGCCGGTTTCCTTCCAAGCGCGCCGCGCAGCGGTCCGCGTTGCAATCTTATTTATAAGTATAACATAGGTCCGAAGTCAAATTGTGTTCTATTTGAAAATATTATTCAATCACTGAGAAAATTACGGATTACCTCGCTCAAGCCGGACAGCAGTACGCCAAAACCGCCTTCATCGTCACGGCGGTCAATGACGGTGGTTACATCCTCGGGCAGAAGGCTGACGTATTCCTTCGGCAGCGCATCGCTTTTGACCATACCCAACTCGTTTTCTATGTATGACTGCATGCCGGTAATTTCGCCGTCTTTTTTGTCCAGATTGCCCTGCAGCTTGTCCGCTTCGGCCTTCAGATCGGTGACCGTGGCCTTCATTTCCGCAATCTCACTGTTATAGCGGTCGATCTCGGCGTAGTTCATCATCATAAACAAGAACATCAGCGTCAACAGTACGGCGGAAAAGACGACCGCGATCGGAAACGGTGCTTTCTTCTTTTTCCGCACGGTGACGATTTTCGGGCTGCGGACAGGGACGAGTTTGCGCGCACGCTTGTTGCGCTTCTCGATCTGGCGGCCGGTCGGCTGCTGCGGCAGACGGCGCGCTTCTGCGGCTGCATTTCGAGGAATTCCGACGGAAGCCGTCTCGCGCGGCGCCTTTTTGACGTTATTCGACACTACGGATTTATTTTCACGCCGCTCTGCCGGCGCTCTGCGATTTTCCATTTTCAAAACGTCCCCTTTTACAATTTTTCCGCAACCCGCAGCTTGGCGCTGTGCGAGCGATTATTTTCCGCGTTTTCACGTTCGGACGGCAGGATCGGCTTTTTGGTCAGTATACGCACCGACGGCTTGCGGCCGCAGGCACAGACGGGCAAATCCCGCGGGCAAACACAGGGATCGGCCAATGACGCGAAGGTCGACTTGACAATGCGGTCCTCAAGCGAATGAAAGCTGATGACCGCAAAACGGCCGCCGGCAGAAAGCCGCTCGGTCAGCGCGCGGATACTCTCTTCAAGCACGGCCAGTTCACCGTTGACCTCAATACGGACGGCTTGAAACGTGCGGCGTGCCGGATGACCCTCGCTGCGGTTTTTGGCCGGTATAGCAGCCGAAGCAAGCCTTGCCAGCTCAAGCGTACTTTCAATCGGCTTCGCTGCGCGTGCATCACAAATGCGGGATGCAATCCGTCGGGCAAAACGCTCTTCCCCATACAAAGTAAGAATGCGCACCAGCTCCGGCTCGGAATAGCCATTGACCACGTCATATGCCGTGATGCCGCCGCTTCTGTCCATTCGCATATCCAGCGGCGCATCCTTCATATAGGAAAAACCGCGGTCGGCGTTGTCCAACTGATAAGAAGACACGCCGAGATCCATCAGCACGCCGTCGACCGTCTGCACGCCCAAACTGTCAAGCACGCCGCAAGCAGACGCAAAATTGGCTTTGACGGCAGTGAAACGCGGGTCGGTGAGCGTATTTCGCGCGTTGGCAATGGCGTCGTCATCGCGGTCCAGTCCGATCACACGGACGGACGGCAATGCTTCAAGGATGCGCCGGGTATGACCACAGCCGCCCAGCGTACAGTCGAGATAAATTCCGTTTTCCTTTATGTTCAACGCGGCGATGCATTCCTCCAGCATCACCGAATAATGTCTGAATTCCATACCGATTACAGGCCGGCTTCTATGAGCGACTCGGCAATCGATGCGGGGTCCAGCTTGTCCTGTTCCTCATTCCAAATCTCGCCCGCCCAAAGCTCAATTCGATCATCGTTGCCGACGACGGTGACATCCTTCACGATGCCCGCAAATTCCTTCAGCAGCGGCGAAACCGTCACGCGTCCCTGCGAATCCAGCGTGCATTCGGCCGCATTGGAAAAGAAATACAGCCGCTCACGGCGATTTTTAACCATTGGCAGCGCAGCAATCTTGGCAGCAAACGCCTCCCATTTTGCCATCGGAAAAACAAACAGGCAACGGTCGAAGCCCTTTGTAACCATAAAGCGCTCGCCCAATTCGCTCCTGAGACGGGAAGGAATAAAAATACGGTTTTTTTCATCGATCGTGTGCTTATATTCGCCGACGAACAACAGGTCCCTCCCCTTTCTCCAAATGCTTCAGAGCGGAGAAAACAGAAAAATGCCCCACTTTCCCCCACCTTTACCGCTATTATAATATAGGTCAAGAGAAAATGCAATACCTTTTCGGAAATTTCCGTAATTTTTTTGTGATTATGTAAATCAAATTACCGATTGATAAATTCCAAATAATACAAGCAATACCAATCCAATTTCGGCGAACAAGCGTTCGCGTTTTTAAGAATAATTATGTAAACGAACGCCCGTTCTTGCGGGAGCGGTCATTATATATTTATTGTTTTTTAAAAACACAATATATAGTTTATAATTGGTATATTTCTCAAATAAATACAATATATAGAGATATTAAATTTAAAAGTGGGGGATATTTCCCGGAATATGTTTGAAAGGCAGCAAAAAACGGCTCCCCTTATTGTTAGGGGAGCCGCCGAAGGTACCGCGTTTATACGTATATTGGATTAAAATTTCATTTTTCTCCGTCATTGTAAAGCGGATGACGGCCCGGGCAAATGCGTCAGGAGAATACGCCGTACAACGACTGTTGTTTGACGCAATTGCCGCGGGTAATAAAACGGTTTGAATCCGTTTATATATCGTTGTCGAGCCGGCCGCGCGCCATCGCAGTAACGCCGGTGCGCGCGACCTCAAGAACACCGTATTTTTTCATATTGGAATAAAAAGCCTTCAGCTTTTCTTCGTCACCGGCAATTTCAAAAATCAGGCTGTCGGACGCCACATCGACGGTTTTGGCGCGGAAAATATCTGCAATCTGCACAAGCGCGGCACGCGTCTTGTCGGTTGCCCTGACCTTAAGCAGATACAGCTCGCGGCAGACCGAGGAATCCCGGCGCAGCTCGGTGACGGAAACAACGTCCACGACCTTGCGGAGCTGATTTTGAATCTGCTCGTTTGTATGCTCATCGCCGTAAAATTCGATTGTCATCCGCGAGATGCGCTCGTCCTGCGTCTCACCGACGGTAAGGCTTTTGATGTTATAGCCGCGCCGTGCAAACAAACCGGAAATCCGCGTCAGCACGCCGAAATGGTTGTTGACCATCACGCTGAGAATATAATTCCGCATCGATTCGTTTTCTGCCGTCATAGAGAAACCTCCGTCAAAACCCGGATGACTGCCGGGCGTTTTATGCGCTTGGCCGTCCGAAGCGCAGCGCGGAACTCTGTTTCGTCCCGTACCGTATAACCGTCCGCCCCCATAGCACGGGCAACGGCCTCATAGTCGATTTCCGGCGTAGCGTTCTCCATATGCCGACCGTCGAAGCGGCTGTCCTGCCAGGCGGTGATCATTCCAAGCTGCCGGTTGTCGCAGACGACCTCAATCAACGGCAGCCGGTAACGGACAGCCGTCGCAATTTCCTGCAAATTCATATTCAGACTGCCGTCGCCGCTGATATTGACGGCCAGCCGGCCGGTACCGATACAAGCGCCGATTGCCGCGCCCAGTCCGAAACCCATCGCGCCCAGTCCGCCGCTGGTCAAAAACCGGCGCGGATGGTTGATGCGCAGTCCCTCGCAGGCAGCAAGCTGATGAAGGCCGACCTCGGTGGTAAACACCGCATCCCCACACAGTTCGGACAGGACGCGGAAAACGAACGAAACGTGGGGCTGCGGCGTGCCCGGCGGTGCAAGCCAAGGCGAACGCTGCGCAAGTCCGCGATTGAGCGCCCGAAGCGCCGCCTTGAGATCACCGCAGACTGCGGCACTGACGGCGGCGTTTTTTCCGATCTCGGACGCATCAATATCGATATGCAGAATCTTTGCCTCCGGCGAATAGCCGTTGACATTGGCCATCAGACGTTCGGAAAAGCGCGTCCCCACTCCCACAAACAAGTCGCAGCCCCGCATCGCATCACAGGTATAAGCAGAAGGGTGCATACCGACGACACCGGTACAAAGTACATGGTCGCGCGGGAAAGCGCCGATGCCCATTGCCGTCAGTCCGACCGGCGCCTGGAGCCGCTCGGCGAATACACGGAACTCCTTCGCCGCGCCCGCGCTGATGATGCCGCCGCCGCCGCAGAGAAAGGGACGCTTCGCCGCAGCAAGCACGGCCGCCGCATCCCGCAGTCCCGAGGCATTCGGTGCAGGTTTGAACGGTGCACGGCGTGAAGCCGGCACATAGTCGCACGACTCGTCAAAGATATTTTTCGGAATATCGATCAGAATCGGCCCGCGGCGGCCGGAGGCGGCGTAATAAAACGCTTCGCGCACCGTATGCGCCAGCTCGCCGACCGACTTGACTATATAATTGTGTTTGGTGATGGGCATTGTCACGCCCGCGATATCGATTTCCTGAAACGAATCGCGCCCGAGCTGCTCAAGCGAGACGTTCCCGGTAATGGCAATCAACGGCGTCGAATCCATATACGCATTGGCGATGCCGGTGACAAGATTCGTCGCGCCGGGGCCGCTGGTCGCAAGCACAACACCGACCCGGCCGGTCGCACGCGCGTAGCCGTCTGCGGCATGACAGGCAAACTGCTCATGGCAACTTGTAACAAGGCGCACAGAGCCGTCGCGTCCCAACGCGTCATACACCGCCAGCACGCTGCCGCCCGGATAGCCGAACACCGTATCGACCCCCTGCTCCTTCAGGCAGGAAACAAGAATTTCCGCACCGTTCAATACCGCCAGCCTCCTTCTTTCCGACAATTCCGTATCTGCGCCGCAAGGCTTGTCCTCCGTTCAAACGCAGATTCCATGCCGCCTGTTTTTCGCCAAGCAGCACCCTTGACGACAATTATAGCACAACCCGCATGTGAAATCAACAAAAAACGCAAACAAAGCCCAAAGGGGCATCATGCCTGCCGTTCGCAGGAAAAGGCATCCTGCGGGCTGCCGTGCCGAACTTACCTCCGCCAAGATAACAAAGTCCCGCTCTCAATAGAGAACGGGACCTTGTGTTAGCCTTGAAAGCGATTTATTTTAATGACTTAAAATAACGGCTCTTTCAGCTGTTCTTCATCGCAGCGTAGCACTCGCTGCAATAGACAGGCCTGTCATCAGAAGGCTGGAAGGGAACCTTGGCTTCCTTGCCGCAGTTTGCGCAGACGGTGGTGAACATTTCCCGCGGCGCTCTCGCAGCGTTTTTCTTTGCATCTCTGCAGGGCTTGCATCTCTGCGGTTCGTTCTGGAACCCTCTGGAAGCGTAAAACTCCTGCTCGCCGGCCGTGAAAACGAATTCCGCTCCACAATCCTTGCAGACCAATGTCTTGTCTTCGTACATGTTTTTTACCTCGCTTGAAAAAATTTCTTTACCTTCGGACGGATTTGCACCGACATCATGCGTTTGACGGCATCGCTTTCTTTAAGCTACCAAGGCGTATTATCTGTGCTGACGGCCCGTTTGATTTTGGCCTTTATTCTTTGGACGGCGTTATCGATGCTCTTGACCTCCTTGGACAGAACTGACGCCATCATTTTATAAGACGTACCTGAAAGATACATTTCCAGGACGCGGCCCTCCAATGGGGATAATATGGTCGAAACCGTATCGTACAACGCTTTTGCGCTTTCTTTATCCATCAGATCCGCTTCGGGACTCACTTCACCGCCAGAACAAGCCAGCTCCAGCGGCGATTCGGAAAGATAGACATGGGAAACGCGGCTGTACTTACGCAATGCACTGATAATACTGTGTTTGATGCAAAGTGAGGCATATGTAGAGAATGAAGACGACTCGCTGTCGTAACTCCTGACGGCACGCAGCAGTCCGATGAGCGCCTCCTGCGAAAGATCATCGCGCTCACAGGGCGGGACCCCTGCGGTGCCGACAAGTTTTTGAATCAAAGGTATATATTTATGCGCCAATACGGCGAACGCCTCGGAAGAGCCGGCCTTTGCCTGAACGATCAGCCTGTCCTCACCCGCGGGCAGAACGCTGCGCTTTTTCTCTTCCATTTCGATCAAGAGTTACACCGCCAAAAAATGTTTTTCATTGATATACTAATTATACACGATTTAAATGAAATGTCAATAGAATTTTGAAAATATTTTGTACAGTTTTCAATTTTTTTCGACACCGTTCCCCACGCTTCTACGCCTGCTGCGCGATAATTTCGCGCAAATCGTCCATTTTCCGGCAGATATCCTGCGCCAGTGCAATCTGATTGCGCGCGCGTATAAGATTATGGTCGTTCGTCCGGATCTTAAAATACCGGTCGCCGTCGAGATAGTCGGTCAGAAAACGCGCGGCCAGCTCGAGCGTGATCAGCAGCAGGCCGTCGGGCAGTGTATTCACTTCCTCACGCCGGAGATGGTCACGAATCTTACCGACAAACCCGTCGGTAAACGCACGGCAAAGCCGCAGGTCAAGAGAAACCTTAGAGACGTCCGGCTCGTCCTCGGCAGCGGTGTTGGCGGCAAATCGCACCGCGTCGCCGTAATCGTAAGCGGTAAAGCCCGGCATTACGGTATCGAGATCGATGACGGCAAGCGGCTCCTTGGTATCCTTATCAAACATAACGTTGTTGCACTTGGTATCGTTATGCGTCACACGCATCGGAATTTCCCCGCGCGCATACGCCTGTTTGAAGAAGGGAGTTCTGTCGCGCATCGAAAGCAGATACGCCAGCTCACCGCGGCAGTCGTCCAAACGTTTCACAGCGTCCGCACGTGCAGACTGTTCAAGCGCATCAAAACGCTTTTCGGTGTCGTGAAAATCGGGAATGGTCTCGTACAGCTTCTCCGCCGGAAAATCGGAGAGCTGGCTCTGAAAGGTACCGAACGCCTCCCCCGTTTTATGCAGCAGGCGGACGCCGCCGCGGTCGTGGCTCTCGGCGTTATAAATGAAATTCATCACACGCCAGTAGTCTCCGTCCGGCGAAATATAAAGATGCTTGCCCTCGGTAGTGACGTAGAGCTTGAGCACCTTGCGTCCGATATCGCGGTCATGCGCCTGCTCCAGCTTTTTGGCGATATGCTCGGTCACGGCACAGACGTTGGAAATGATCCGCTCCGGATGACGGAAAACGTTATGGTTGATCCGCTGCACGATATAGCTTTTCAAGCCGCTGTCGGTGCGCAGATCCATACGGTATGTATCATTGATATTTCCGCATTTTATAACTTCATTGCCAAGGTAAACGCCCTCAAGAGCAAATACTCCGCAGATGGTTTTCAGAAATTCGTCCATAAAAATAACTCCAAGCCGGTCGGTTATTCTGCTGTGTCGACAAAATACAGCGGATCGGCACGGTATTTGGCATCCGCCGTGCGCCACATCGCCGATGCGTCGATCAGCTCGCAAAGCGCGGTATGTACGGTTCCGGCAGCATACCCGCCTTCGGGAAGCAGCGGCACAAGCCGCTCATAGCGCTGCGACACTCCCGCAAAACCGTGCGACATACATATTGCAGTATATGTCCGCCCTGCCGCGTCTGTCATTTGATACCGGACGGGCGGGCCGAAAAGATAGGGAGGCCGGCTCAGCTCCTCCACGGCATGCATCGAAGTATTCGGACGCGTACCGCAGCCGATAAACAGCACCTTCCCGCCCGCATCCCGCAGACGGCTAAAAGGCGAATTGGGGCCGCAGGGTGTTTCGTCCAGATGGTGCGAACCGGTGAGATATTCCGCACGCAGCCCTACGGCAGCGCAGGAATGCGTCGGACACAGGCTGCGCAGAACAGGATACTCGGTTCGGAAATACTCCGGGATCGCGCCGACGTTGGACGGCGTGCGCCTGACGTCGAAAACCGGATTGTCCCGGTTGGCATACAGATACGAAAGCGTGGGCAGCATCAGCGTGCCCTCCGGGCCGAGCAGCGCCAGCAGCGCCTCGATCACGTCGGCGGGCGAAGCACCCTCAAGCGATTTGAGAGAGGAATGCACAAGCAGCGTGTCGCCGCTTCGGATGCCGAGCGCCTCAAAACCCTCGGCAAGCTGTTTTTGGATCATGATTTTTCCGCGAGCCGCACAAAAACCGCGCAGCTCTTTTCCTTTACCGTTAGTTTCGTATCATATATTACACTGTCGAGTATGTCTTTGTAAAGACCTTTTTCTTCAAAAGAAAAATTTTCTTCCCGCCCGTTGAGGATGACGAGAAAGCGCCGCGTTTCCTGTTCATAAACGGCGGCAAACACACCCTCCGGCGCATCCAGCACATACTCCGACGTATAAAAGCCAAGGCCGTATTCTCTGCGCATGGCTGCACAGCGGCGAAAATAGCCGATCAACTCAGCGTCGGCCGAACCCCACGGATAGGGACGGCGGCAAAAGGGATCAGCGCAGCCCTCGAGCGCTGTCTCGTCTCCGTAATACAGGCAGGGCCAACCGACCTGCGCGCACAGGAACAGATACGCAGCCTTCAGCGCGCGGACAGCGGACTGCCGCTGCGCGGCGGTCAGCCGCAGCGCGGCGCGTTCCGCCTCGGACAAGCCCTCTCCGTCAGCGCCGGCGAGCGCGTTAACGATACGCACCGTATCATGCGAGCCGAGCATGTTCATCAGGCTGCGGCGGTGCGCGGCGGGATAGCGGAGATACTGCGCGTGCAGCGTCAAGGCCAAAGTCTGCGTGTCACGGCCGGTCAGGAAGGCGATGAGCGCGTCACGCAGCGGATAATTGGTCACGCCGTCGAGACGACCGCCGCAGAAATAGTTTTTCCGCTCGCCGTAAGCAACCTTACAGCTCGCATCCTCCCAGACCTCGCCGATCACGGGCGCCTGCGGATCACAGGCGCGGACGGCGCGGGTGATGCCTTCCAGAAAAGCGCCGCTGTATTCGTCCACAACGTCCAGCCGCCAGCCGCCGACGCCGAGACGCATATAATGCGGGATGACCTGCTCGGTGATGAATGCCTGATATTCCGGCGTTTTGCGAACCTTAGGCAGATTGGTCACGCCCCACCAGCATTCGTACAGATCAGGGAATCGATAAAACGTGAACCAATCCGCATACGGCGACTCCTTCGACTGGTACGCGCCGATCGACGGATACGTCCCATATTTGTTAAAATACACGCTGTTGTCGCCGACGTGGTTGAACACGCCGTCCAGCATCACACGGATGCCCAGCGAAGCGGCCTTTTCGGTCAGCTCGGCAAGCGCCCGGTCGCCGCCGAAGCCCGCATCAACCTTCATAAAATCCCCGACGTCATATTTATGGTTGGAATACGCCTCAGCCACCGGACTTAGATAAATCACCGACGCGCCAAGCGCGCGGATGTATTCGAGCTTTTCGGTCACGCCGTAAAGCGTGCCGCCGAAAAAGCTGTTGTTGCGCAGAAATCCGCCCTTCACATCGGCATATTCAGGGATCCCGCCCCCCCAGTCCTCGCGGTAGACCGCGTCCGGCCGGCGGGGGACGTCGCCCGCTTTGCGGAAGCGGTCGACAAAAACGTGGTAAATGATACCGGGGTCATCCGGGCGCGCAGGTTCTTCGTCGTAAACAAGGAGCTGCCACTCGCCGCTGAAACGGTCCGCGAGCGTGCAGCCGAACATCTCCTCGCTGGTATAACGCAGGCCGTTTTCGGTCTCCAGTTCAAAATGGAAGAAATACAGGCCCTTATCCAGCGTACAGTCCGGCGAACGCAGCAGCGTCGTCTCCCTTTCCCGCAAGACCGATGTCTCCGCACCCTGCACGAGGATGCCGTCGTCATTTCCGAGATAAAAGCGCGCACGGGTGAACGCCGGCGGACAGCGCAGGCGGAGCAAAAGCGCAAAGGGTTCGCCCGCGCGGGTATAGCGCAGCGGCGTCTCGCGTTTGTCCGTCAGGAGCCGGACATAGCCCGCAGCCCTCTGTTCAATGTCAAAAAAGCTGTTCAAGTCCGTCCCTCTCAACCTTCGAGACGCTTCAAACGCCAGATCTTCTCGGCGTATTCGGTGATGCTGCGGTCAGCGGAGAAAATACCGGCCTTGGCAATGTTCGTCAGCGCTATGCGGTTCCAGCGCGTACGGTCCTCATAGGCGGCGGTCATCTTCGACTGCGCATCTGCATAATAATCGTAATCGGCCAGACACATATACGGGTCGGAAATGCCGTAGGAAAACAGCAGATAATTGGCAATATCTCCGAACGAGCGGCCGTTGAAGCCCGTCTGCAAATAATCGATGACCCGCTTGAGGCGTTCGCTGCGGTTGTAATAGCAGCTCGATGCATAGCCCTTGCGCCACAGCTCCTCCACCTCCTCGGCCGTGTGACCGAAGATAAAGATGCTGTCGTCCCCGACGGCCTCGGCAATTTCGACGTTCGCACCGTCAAGCGTTCCGACGGTAACGGCGCCGTTGATCATAAATTTCATATTTCCCGTGCCGCTGGCTTCCTTTCCGGCAAGCGAGATCTGCTCGCTGACATCCGAGGCGGGTATGAGACGTTCGGCAAGCGTAACGTTGTAATTTTCCAAAAATACGACCCTGAGCTTGCGCGCGATTTCCGGGTGCTTTTCAATGTCCGCAGAAATATAGCAGATCAGGCGGATGATATCCTTGGCCAGATAATAACCCGGCGCGGCCTTCGCACCGAAAATAAAGCTGTGCGGCCGCATCTCAAGCGCAGGGTTATCCTTCAGCGCGAGATACAAATCGATGATATGCAGCGCGTTGAGGAGCTGCCGTTTGTATTCGTGCAGCCGCTTGACCTGCACGTCAAAGATCGAATCGGGGTCGAGCAGAATCCCGGTGGCGCCGTACACGAAATTGGAGAAGTCGGCTTTATTGGCCCGCTTGACGGTTTCCAGCTCGCGCAGCGTATCTTCGTCGTCCCGATACGCAAGCAGCTTTTCGAGCGCTTCGGGCTGCTTGCGGTATGCGCGGCCGATACGCGACTCGATGAGCGCGGCCAACCGCGGGTTGGCACAACAGAGCCACCGGCGGTGCGCGATGCCGTTGGTTACGTTTGTAAAACGCTCGGGATACATGTCATGCAAATCTCTGAAAACCGAATTTTTCAGAATCTCGCTGTGCAGCTTGGAAACGCCGTTGACCATATGCGAGCCGACGACCGAAAGATTGGCCATACGAATCTGCGCGTGATTGATGATGGACATCCGGCTGATTTTTTCCCAATCCCCCTGCCACAGCCGCCACGCATCCGCGCAGAAGCGTTCATTGATTTCATGGATAATGGCATAGATGCGGGGCAGCTTGACACGGAAAAGGTCCTCATTCCAGCACTCGAGAGCCTCGGGCATCACGGTATGGTTGGTGTAGGAAACTGTACGGACCGTAATGTCCCATGCCTTTTCCCACGGGAACTGATGCTGATCAACCAACACGCGCATCAGCTCAGGAATGACAAGCGCTGGGTGCGTATCGTTGATGTGGATGGCGACCTTATCGGGCAGGTTATCAAAAGTCTTATACTGTGTAAAATGGTTGTTGAGAATATTCTGCAGCGATGCGCAGACGAGGAAATACTGCTGCGAGAGGCGCAGCAGCTTGCCCTCGGGGTGATTGTCCGCCGGATAGAGCACTTTTGAGATGGTCTCTGCCATCGTGTTCTCCTCCACGGCCTTGATATACTGTCCCTGTGAAAAGGCTTCCATATTAAAATTGCGGATGTCGCGCGCCTTCCAGAGCCGCAGCACACTGACCGCCTTGCTGTCGGCGCCCGAAATGAACATATCATAGGGGACGGCTTCCACCTCGTCGCAGTCATACTGGTTGATGTGGCAAACGCCATCCTCCCACCGTTCCTCCACACGGCCGCCGAAGCGGACGGTCACGGCGCGGTCCTGTCGGGGAACGAGCCAGACCTCACCCTCCGGCAGCCATATATCGGGCAGTTCGAGCTGCTCGCCGTCCACAATCCGCTGGCGGAAAAGACCATATTCATACAGGATAGAGAAGCCGCGCGCCGGATATTCCAGCGTGGACAGCGCGTCCATAAAGCAGGCCGCAAGCCTTCCCAAACCGCCATTGCCGAGGCCGGGGTCAGGCTCCTTCTCGTACACGGCATCCAGATCAAACCCCAGCTCGGCGAGCGCGTCACGGTACTCACGCTCCAGGCCGAGGTTATTCAGATTCATCCGCAGCGAACGGCCGACGAGAAACTCCAGACAGATATAATACACTCGCTTTTGTTCCCCGGCCTTGACGCGCTCGGAAAAGGCCCGGTTTTTCTGCGCAAGGATATCGCGCACGGTCAGCACCGTGGCCTTATAGATCTGTTCATCCCCGGCCTCGGCGGGCGACATCCCGAAATACCTCGACAGCTTGCTGACAAGCGCCTCCCGGATTTGTTTCTGCTTTATCATCGGTTTTCTCCATTTCCTTTACGCTCAGTTCAATTCGCCATACAACTCGATATATTGCTTCGCCGAGCGGTTCCATGTAAAGTCATATGTCATTGCGGTATGCCGCAGCGCACGCCACTGATCGGGCCGCTCGTTGTACATCGCCTCCGCCCGTCGAACAGCGCCGAGCATTTCCCACGCGCTGTAAGGTGCGAAGGTGAAGCCGTTTCCGCCGTCCGGCCAGCCGCAGTCGCGGATAGAATCGTACAGCCCGCCGGTCTCCCGCACGATCGGCACCGCGCCGTAACGCGATGCGATCATCTGCGACAGGCCGCAGGGCTCGGTCTTGGACGGCATCAGGAACATATCTGCGCCTGCATAAACCTTCTTGGACAGATCCTTGTTGTACACCAGCAGCGCGCTCATCTTATTCGGATAGCGCTGCGCAAGATGATAGAAAAAATTCTCATAATAATATTCACCCTTGCCGAGAACAATAAGCTGCACGCTGCCCTCCAAAATGTCATCCGCAGCCAGCGCGACAAGGTCCAGTCCCTTATGGTCGGCCAGGCGTGAAACGATGGCGATCACCGGCGTGTCCGGCGACTCGGGAAGTGAAAGCATCCGCTGCAGCTCTGCCTTGTTGACCGCCTTTCCGGCCGGGTCCCCGGCGGAATAATTGGCAAACAGCTCGGGATCGTGTTCGGGATCGTAATACGCCGTGTCGATGCCGTTGAGGATGCCGCGCAGCTTGCCCTTATGCAGCTCCAGCACATGGTGCAGGCCGCCGGAAAACTTGGGCGAAAGAATCTCGCGCGCATAAGTGGGGCTTACGGTGGTAACCGCATCCGCACAGACGATGGCGCCTTTCATCAGGTTGATACTGCCCGAATAATCGACCACGCTGCTCTCACCCGGTATCAGCTCGAATACGTCGCCGAGAATGTCGAACCCATACACGCCCTGATAGGCGATGTTATGGATGGTGAATACACTCTTGACCGACGAATAGCCGGGCACCAGCCCGTATTTGTATTTCAGGTAAATAACTGTCAGCGCGCTCTGCCAGTCATGCGCGTGCAGGACATCCGGCATAAAATCCACAACAGGCAGAAGCTCCAGCACCGCCTTGCAGAAAAAGGCATAGCGTTCGCCGTCGTCATACTGTCCGTAGAGTGAATCGCGCTTGAAATAATATTCGTTATCGACAAAGTAGAAGGTTACGCCGTTTCTCTCACAGGTGAAAATCCCGCAGTACTGTTTCCGCCATGCAAGATTGACGGTAATGCTTTGTACAAATGTAAGCTGTGCGCGGTATTTTTCCTCCATCGTGCCATAGAGCGGCAGGACGACACGCACATCGCAGTCCCCCGCCGACGTCTCGGCGATGGCTGCGGGCAGCGAGCCGATCACGTCTCCCAAGCCGCCCGAAGAAGCAAACGGCAGCGCCTCGGAGGCAACAAACAAAATCTTTTTCATAGCTCGGTTCTCCTCTCTTTCCAACCGGCAGACGGCTCAGACGATCGAACCCTTACGTATATAAAACGGCATCGTCTCGTGCCCGGAAAGCACGCGGCCGTCGCGCAGGACGACGTCCTTATCCGTGATGACACAGTTCAGATATACGTTTTCGCCGGTCAGCGTATCCTGCATCAGGATCGAATTGCGGATGTGTGTGCCCTTGCCGACCTTGACGCCGCGGAAAAGAATGGAATTCTCCACCGTCCCTTCGATCAGGCAGCCGTCGGCCACGAGCGAATTCTTGACGATCCCCTCACGCGAATACACGGTCGGCGGACTGTTGCGGATCTTTGTATAGATCGGACGCGACTTTACGTCGAAAAGCTGCCTGCGCACGTTTGCGTCCAGAAGGTCCATACTGCACATATAGTAATCGGTGAGCGAATGCACGGAAGCGAAATAGTCGCTGCACGGATACACTCTGAAATTATAGGCATATAAATTGCGTTTTATGACGTCGTTTGTAAAATCATCGTACCCATGTGCCGCCGCGTCGAGCACGCTATCCTCCAAGAACCGGCGCTGGGTGACCCAAATGTTCAGCGACACATCGGCGTAGCCGCTCTTATTGCCGGAATATTCCTCCACGCCGGTCAAGCGGCCGTTTTCGTCGCTTTCCATTACGACGGTCGGCGCCTTCAATTCCTTTGTCAGATACGAGCGCTTAACGATGAAGGTCGCGTCTGCGCCCGAACGGACATGCGTTTCCAGAATTGCGGACAGGTCGATGTTACAGATGACGTCGCAATCGGAGAGAACAACGTAATCCTCCTTGCAGTTGGTGATGAAGGAGTTGATGCTTTTGAGCGCCTCCAGACGGGTATTGTACAAAAAATTGGCACTGTTGGAAAACGCCGTGATATACGGCGGGAGAATCTGGACGCCGCCGCTGCGCCGCGCAAGGTCCCAATCCTTGCCCGAGCCGATATGGTCCATCAACGATTGATAATTGTAATGGGTAATCACACCGACGTGCGTGATGCCCGAATTGACCATATTGGAAAGCGTAAAATCAATCAGCCGGTACCGGCAGCCGAAAGGAACGGACGCCATCGTGCGCTGCCGCGTCAGCTCTGCAATATTCTTATCATGTAAGTTGGAAAAAATGATACCTACCGCAGACATTGTTTTTCTCCATTCCGCCGCCCGCATCGGACGGCCTTTATTTTACATGCACAAGCTCAAACCGCTTCGCGCGTATGGGCGAGCGAAGCGATCAACGCACCGTCCGCACGCACGCCGTCGGGGATGACGGCGCCCTCGGGCACGGCCAGCCCGCCGCCGACAAGGGTAAGGCCGGAGGCATTCTTCCGCTCGCAACCGACAGAAGCGCCGCGGCCCACCGTCGTGTCCGCGTCGAGTATGGAATAGTGTACCTGCGCGCCTTCACAGATGCGAACGCCGTCCAAAATCACCGAATCCTTAACGACGGCGCCTTTTTCCACCACCACATCGCCGGAAATAACCGAATTGATCACACTGCCGTAAATTTCACATCCTTCGGTCACCAGCGAATTGCCGACGACCGCATTTGCACCGATAAAGTGCGGCGGCTCGGCATAGTTGCGTGAGAAGATGCGCCAGCTTTCATCCCGCAGATCCAGCGCGGGACGGTCGCCGAGCAGGTCCATATTCGCCTCCCACAGCGACTGGATGGTTCCGACGTCCTTCCAATATCCCGAAAACGGGAATGCAAACATCCGCTCACCGGCCGCAAGCATTTTGGGAATGATATTCCTGCCGAAGTCGTTCTCGCTTTCGGGGTCGTGCTCATCCTCTTCGAGGTACTGGAACAGCTTCTCCTTTGAGAAAACGTACACGCCCATCGAGGCCTGCGTGCTGTCGGTCTGCTTAGGCTTTTCTTCGAACTTGACGATGCGGCCCTCCTTGTCGGTGCTCATAATACCGAAACGGCTCGTCTCCTCCGGCGTTACATGGAAGACGGCAATTGTGCAGTCTGCCTGCGTCTCCTTATGCCGTCGCACCATTTCGGAATAATCCATTTTATAAATGTGGTCGCCCGAGAGAACGACAACATACTCCGGGTCATAGCGCTCGATGAAATTCATATTCTGATAGATGGCGTTGGCCGTTCCTTTGTACCAATCGGCTCTTTTGGAGCCCTGATAAGGCGGCAGAACCATTATCCCGCCCAGCACGCGGTCAAGGTCCCAGGGCTGTCCGTTCCCGATGTACTCATTGAGGGCCAGCGGCTGATACTGCGTAAGCACACCCACCGTATCGATTCCGCTGTTGATGCAGTTGGAGAGCGGAAAATCGATGATGCGGTATTTGCCGCCGAAGGACACGGCAGGCTTTGCCGTCCGCTCGGTGAGCAGGTACAGCCGGCTGCCCTGCCCGCCGGCCAGAAGCATAGCAACGCATTCTTTTTTCCTGATCATATTCCGTCATCCCTTTTCTTCTTTTTGGAACGTTTATCGCGATCCGCCCGCACGGGCGGATCGATTCGTTTAAGGAACAAGGCCGTCAGCGGCGGAAAGTCCAGACGGACGCAGAAGCCGCCCTCCGGCGCCGGTTCGCACGGCAGCTCTCCGGGATGCAGGATACCTGTACCGCCGAAAGCCCGGTCATCACTGTTGAGCAGCTCACGGTAGACGCCTTCCTTCCGCACGGGAACGGGGTAATCCCGCCGCATCGCACCCGAAAAATTCACCGCAAATACAACGGAATCGCCGTCCGCCGCGTACCGCTCGAACACAAGCACGTTGTCGTCACTGCGGTCCGCCGCTGTCCAGCAGAAGCCCTCCCAGGAACGGTCCAGCTCCCAGAGCGGAGGCGCAGCAAGATAAAAGCGGTTAAGCGTGCGGACAAAATCCCGCAGCTTGGCATGCATCTCATAATCCAGCATAAACCACTCGAGCGAGGACGCGTAGTCCCACTCGCGGAACTGCCCGAACTCACACCCCATAAACAGCAGCTTTTTGCCCGGATGAGCCGTCATATAGCTAAGGTATGCGCGCATAGTGGCAAATTTCTGCTCATAGCTGCCGTACATCTTGTCCAGAAGCGACTTTTTACCGTGCACCACCTCGTCATGCGAGATGGGCAGCACATAATTCTCACCGAACGCATACATCAGCGAGAAGGTCATCTTATTGTGCATCCCTTTGCGGTAGATCGGATCGGCAGCAATATAGGCGAGCGTATCGTTCATCCACCCCATGTTCCATTTCATTGAAAAGCCCAGTCCCTCCCGATACGTGACCATCGGGTAAGCGGTCGATTCCTCCGCAATCATCAGCACATCGGGATAGTTGGCGCTGACGGCGGCGTTGAGCTTCTTGAAAAAGGCCACCGATTCGCGGTTGATGTTCGACCCGTCGGGATTGGGATTCCACTCCCCGGGCTGACGTCCGTAATCGAGGTAGAGCATCGAAGCGACGGCGTCGATGCGCAGGCCGTCGATGTGATATTTATCGAACCAGAACAGCGCGTTGGAAACGAGGAAGGACTGCACCTCAGTGCGGCCGACGTCAAAAGCACGCGTTCCCCATTCGCGGTGCTCCTGCCGGTCGGCACCCTGATATTCGTACAGCGGACCGCCGTCAAACGCATACAGCCCATGCGCGTCCTTCGGGAAATGCGCAGGCACCCAGTCCAAAATCACACCGATTCCCGCCGCGTGCATCCGGTCGACAAAATACATAAAATCCTTCGGTTCGCCGAAGCGCGAGGTCGGCGCGTAGTAACCGCAGACCTGATACCCCCACGACCCATCATAGGGATGCTCGGCTACCGGCATCAGCTCGATGTGTGTATACCCCATATCGGCGGCATATACGCTCAGCTCGTCCGCAAGCTCGCGGTACGTGAGATACGACCCGTCCGGCTTACGCTTCCACGAGCCGAGATGCACTTCATAGATGTTGACGGGCACCGGCGGCATCGCGTCGTTTTCCAGATGGAAGCGGCCGAGATGGCGCTTCTGCATATATGCGCCGTCCTGCCAGTCATAACCGTCGAGCGTATAGCGGATCGAGGCGGTCTTTTCGCCCGTCTCGGAGTAAAATGCGTACGGATCGGATTTGTAACAGCGCTTACCGCCGCGCTCGACAATGAATTTGTATTTGGAATACTCCCCGAACCGGTCGTCCGGCAGCGTCGCAGTCCAGATTCCGCTCGGCTGCTTTTCCATCAGCATATCGGCACCCCAGCCGTTGAAGTCGCCCGTCAGATAAACGGCGTCGGCGTTCGGCGCCCAGACGCGGAACACATAGCCGCCTCCCCGCGCGCGGTGTGCGCCCAGATAAGTGTAGGCGCGGTAGTTCGTTCCCTGATGGAAAAGGTATTCGGCAAGCTGATCCTTCGTTTTCTGCACGTCCGCGCCTCCCGCACATTTTTCATTTATCAGTATACTACAAAGCATAGGCAAAATCAAGTTAAATAAATTGGATTTAGCAAAGTTTTCCGGCGTTTTTTGTTTTGACAGGCTTCGACCAAAACACGCATCTTTCCGCACACCGCCGCACAAAAGTCCTGCGCAAACCGGCATGCACACGAAAACAGTTAAACCTCCGTACGACGAAGAACATACGGAGGTTTGTTTTTCAAGATTGCCGGCAGCGAACCGTTTGCGTGCGGCAAATACGAGGCGAGTGCCGCGAGGGAAAGTTCCCTGCCGCCGACAGTGCAATGAGACGCCGCAGGCCGCACAACTCCCGGGCGGTCCGAAAAACCGGAAAGTTTTTGTTTATTTTTTTAATTCCCAATATAAAAACAGCGGGATTTTCCTAAGCCAAGCCATCGCAACGGACATCTGCGCCTGTTCTTCGGTTGGTCGCGGTTCGTTCAAATCCACAATCGTCAATCCGGCTTTGAGGAATGCCTTCACATACTCTTCCATCGTTCTGTGTCTCCAAATTACAGGAATCGTTCCTCCCCAAAGGGGAGACTCCCACTCCTTGGGCTCAAAATAATTCATCACAACCACCTGCCGGTCAACGCCAATCCCCTGGCGCCCTATGCCGGATTCGTGATTCCCATCGAAGCAGGGATGCAGAACGCTTGCAAACAGCCGGCCATTGGGTTTCAATACACGAACAGCTTCCCGAAGAGTTCCTTCAAAATCCTCGCAGTCCATAAGCATCATGGAACAAAGAACAAGATCGAACTGTTCGGATTCTATATCAAACAGATCGTTGCTGTTTCGGACAAAGTGCTCAATGCAAAGATTTTCTTCATTTGCAAAAGCGGTCGCATATGCAACGGCTTTTGCCGAGCAGTCCACAGAAACAAGCTGCGCTCCCCGCTTCGCAAGCTCCCGTGAATAGCCGCCTTCGCCGCAGCCCAAATCCAGAACTTTTTGACCTTTTACATCGCCTATGAATTTGAGCATATTGGGCATAATAAAACAATTTCTGCTTTCCCCCGACTGCGCCAGCCGAAACCATTCATCGCCCATAGCATTCCAGGCAAGCGTGGAACGGTCATGCTTTATTTCCTGCAACGCTGTCATCTCCCGCCGATTCTGTTTTATCCGTTAAGTCTTCTGAAAGCGCTGTGTTTTCAAGTTGTTTCGGGGGCTTTATATTCCAGCCTCAGGGACTTCTCCTTGTTTTCCCTTGCCAGACGAAAGAAAGGATACTTCTCCGCCGGCCGCTTTATCCGTAACCTTCATATAAACGCAGTCCATTCCCCTTTTCAAGCATCAGCAGCAATCTTCAGCAAAAGCACGTCCCCGAATGTCTCCGAGCGGGCAAGCACGACCCCGTCCGAGCAATTGGTGATGCTGTCGTAGACCGCAGGCAGCACATACGAGCCGGTGCGGTCGATCAACCCCTGACGTCCGTCCGCCGCAGTGACAACGGCCAGGCCCTCATAAAAGGGCGACGCGTCGATAAACGCAGGCTCGGTCAGCCACACGCCGCGGCTGCTCATATAACCGAACAGGCCGTCCTTTTCCAACAGAATCACGCTGTCGGAATACGCGCGGACGGTATAGTCCGCCGGAAGCGGGAACAGCGAACCGTCGAACAGCATCAGCCCTTCGCGGAAGTACTCCGTCCCGTCGGCATCGGTTTCGCGGATGCGCACGCGGGTCAGTCCGTCGTCGAAGTAAAAGAAGCCGACGCTCTCCTCCCCGCGGGTATCCGGCGCGTAATAGCTGCGCGACACCTCCTGCGAACGGCGGTTGTAAAAATACAGCATCTCGCGTCCGTTCGGCGCGGCGATGACACAGCCGACGTCTTCCTCTCCCCACGCGAACGCCTCACGGAAGCTGGCGGTAACGATCACGCTGCCGCCCGCCGAGACGTAGCCGTAAGCGTTCCCGTAGCGGAAGCGCCGTACGCTCTCGCTTTGTACGCCGAGATAAGCGGGATAATTGAACTCGAAGCCGCGGTCATCCTCCCGCGGGTCATAATCGCTCGGAACCAGCGCGCCGCTCTCGAACACGTAATAGGCGCCGTCCTTCTCAAACAGCGCGCGCCCCTGCGCGTCACGCGCGGCAAGCTGCTGTGTGCCCGCCAATGCACCGGTCACATCGGTCAGCGTATTATCATACACCCGCAGCACCCCGTCGGCCTCCGTAATATACAAGAAGCCCATCCGCGCCGTCACTGTGCAACCCGACAGGTCGCCCAGCCTCGACACATCGCCGATGACGAGACGACTGCCACCGTCCCCGAGCGGGTCGGTTGTGACCGCGCAGCCCTCCGGAAGTCCTGCCTGACAGTCCTCCAGCGCCGCCAGATAGGCTTCGGGCGTGACCTCGCTTTCCTCCTCCGGCGGGTCGGAGGACTCGGCAGACGTTTCATCCGGCGTCGACTCTGCCGGCGGAACGTACGGCTGCTCGCTGACCGTGCCGGACTCTCCGCCCACAAAAGGCAGCGTGCCCGACGAGGCCGCGAAAATACACACGCCGGCCGCTGCCGCAAGCAGCAGCAGCGCAAGCGCTTGTACAACATAGCCGACAATGACAGCCGTAAGACTTTTTTTCAGCATAGACACGTTCCCCTCACCGCATAAATCGCAACCCTGTCCGATCACCGCACCGCCGATTTTGGTTCCGGCAGGTATTGACATGAAAAAAAATCCGCATAATAGCCATAGAAGCCTGAAGCGCACCGTAAATGCGCATCAAGCAGAGGTTTCATATCTTCCCTATTATGTTACCATTCTTTTGCCGCCCCGTCAAGAAGAACTTTCGGAAATTCTACGAAAAAAGAGCGCGAAAGTACTTTACAAAGCGCCCTTCGTGTGCTATAATGTCCAAAGCGCATTGAAAATATCGGTGCGCAGATAAAGAGGTATTGCTTAGTGCCGCGGCGGTTCACCGGCCCACGCGCCAGGTTTTACCCGAAAAACGAAGAAAGCGAGGTGAAGAACATGCTCTCGAGCGAAAAAAAGCAGCAGTTGATTGCCGAATACGCAACGCATCCGGGCGACACAGGCTCCCCCGAGGTACAGATTGCCATTCTGACGTACAGGATCAATGATCTGCAGGCGCATTTCAAGGCCAATCCGAAGGATAATCATTCGCGCAGAGGTCTTCTTCAGATGGTCAGCAAGAGGAGAAAGTTCCTTAACTACCTGATGAAGAATGATATCAACCGCTACCGTGTGATTATTGACCGCTTGAACATCCGTAAGTAAGCGCAAAAAGCGGAGCGAGTCCCTCGCTCCGCTTTTCACAAAGCCATCGGAGGACAAAACGGGCGGACGGCGCGGTTTAGCAGTTAAATATGCTCCAAACGCTGCTTTGGGTCGTATCTAAATGTTAAACTGAGCATCCGTTTCGGTTTTGTCCTCGGAAATAAAAAAACGAAAGGACAAAAAGCCATGTTTGAACATTACAGAACCTTCACCTATAACCTTGCCGGCCGCGACCTGACAATCGAGACCGGGAAAATGGCGCAGCTCTCCAACGGCTCGTGCCTGGTGCGCTACGGCGACACCGTTATCCTCGCCAACGCGACGGCCTCCGCCGCGCCGCGCGACGGTATCGACTTTCTGCCCCTGTCCGTCGATTTTGAAGAAAAACTCTATTCGGTCGGCAAAATTCCGGGCAGCTTCCTCAAAAGAGAAGGCCGTCCGAGTGAGAAAGCCGTCCTCGCCGCGCGCGTGATCGACAGACCGATCCGCCCGCTGTTCCCCAAGGACCTGCGCAACGACGTCGTCCTCAGTCTGACCGTGATGTCGGTCGACCCTGACAACTCGCCCGAAATTGCGGCGATGATCGGCGCGTCGATCGCACTGACGATCTCCGATATTCCGTGGAACGGCCCGATCGGCGGCGTGTTTGTCGGCTATGTAGACGGCGAAATCGTCATCAACCCCACCTTCGAGCAGCGCGAGAAGAGCGAGCTGGAGCTGACAGTCGCCGGCACGCGCGAGAAGGTCGTGATGATCGAAGCGGGCGCGAAGGAAATTTCCGACGACATTATGTTCGACGCGATTATGAAGGCGCACGAGGCCATCAAGCCGCTTGTCGACTTCATCAACTCCATCCGCGCCGAGATCGGCAAAGAAAAGTTCGCCTATGCCTCCTGTGAGATCGACCCGGCCATGTTCGACAAGATCGAAGCGCTTGCGGCCGACGACGTCCGCAAAGCGCTGGACACCGACGACAAGCGTGTGCGCGACGCGGCGCTCAAGCCGGTCTACGAGCGCGTTTACGAAGCGCTCGCGGAGGAATATCCCGACAGCAAGGCGCTTATTGATGAGTGTATGTACAAGCTCCAGAAGAAGATCGTCCGCCGCTGGCTGCTGGACGAGCAGCGCCGCGTGGACGGCAGACGGATGGACGAAATCCGTCCGCTCGCCGCCGAGGTTTCACTGCTGCCGCGCGTTCACGGCTCCGGTATGTTCACCAGAGGCCAGACGCAGGTGCTGACGACGGCCACGCTCGGCTCGATTCGCGACTCGCAGCTGCTTGACGGAATCGACGAGGAAGAAACAAAGCGCTATATGCATCAATATAACATGCCCGGCTATTCCGTGGGCGAAGCCAAAGCCGCCCGTTCGCCCGGCCGCCGCGAAATCGGGCACGGCGCGCTGGCGGAGCGCGCGCTCGTACCCGTGCTGCCCACAGTTGAGGAATTCCCATACGCAATCCGTTGCGTGTCCGAGGTTCTCTCCTCCAACGGCTCGACGTCGCAGGCCTCCGTCTGCGGTTCGACATTGGCGCTGATGGATGCCGGCGTACCGATCAAGGCGCCTGTCGCCGGTATTTCCTGCGGTCTCATCACCGAAGGCGACCGCTGGATGACGATGATCGACATCCAGGGGCTGGAGGACTTCTTCGGCGATATGGACTTCAAGGTCGCCGGCACGAAGAAGGGCATTACCGCTATCCAGATGGATTTGAAGATCGACGGCCTGACGCCGGAAATCATTAAAAACGCGCTGGAAACGACCCGCAAAGGCAGATTCTATATCATCGACGACGTTCTCACGCCCGTCATCGCTGCGCCGCGCGATGACGTCTCGAAATATGCACCCAAGATGATTACCACCAAGATTGACACCGAGAAAATCCGCGAGGTCATCGGCTCGGGAGGTAAGGTCATCCAAAAGATCTGCGCCGACACGAATGCGAAAATCGACATCGAGGACGACGGCAGTATCTTTATCGCCGCAGTCAACAAGGACGACGCGTACAAGGCTTTGGCCATCATTGACGCAATCGTCAAGGATCCCGAGCCAGGCGCCATCTACACCGGTAAGGTTACGGGAATCATTCCGATCGGCTGCTTCGTTGAATATGCACCCGGTAAGGAGGGACTTGTCCACATCTCCAAGCTTGACACCAAGCGTGTCGGTAAAGTGGAGGACGTTGTTTCCATCGGCGACGAAATCAAGGTTATGGTTCTCGGCGTGGACAACAAGGGCAGAATCAATCTCTCCCGCAAGGATGCCATCGGCCGCTAACGCAAGATCACAACGCAGAGAAACTCCCACGGGCATTTCACCCGTGGGAGTTTTTGACTGCCGAAAAAGGATTTCCAGGGTATCGCCCCGCCCTCTGCTTAAGAACTATCGCCTTATGAATCCCTTTTCCAAACCTTTTGAGGATATATATAAAGCCGGTGTCCAAATCCCAATCAAACTTTATCGACAAGCTGACCCCACGGGCACAATGCCTGCGGAGACTTGACTTTTTTGCCACAAGTTGATTTCACCGCACGGCCGACGCTCTTTTGCCCCGCTTTGGTAAAGCTGCGCCTGTTTCAGCACGGGAAAAATCAAACATAGAAATCCGCCTGCGTCCGGAACAGCGCCGCATATTTGCCGCCGAGCCGCAGCAATTGATTATGCGTGCCGTTTTCGACGATGCGGCCGTTTTCAAAAACGGCAATCGCGTCGCAGAATTTCGCGCTGCTTAAGCGATGCGAAATATAAACCGCGCTTTTCCCTTTCACCAGCTCGCTGAAATGCTGATACATTTCATATTCGGCGCGGGGATCGAGCGCCTCAGTCGGTTCATCCAGAATAACGATCGGCGCGTCCTTATAAAGCGCCCGCGCTATGGCGATTTTCTGTCCCTCTCCGCCTGAAGGCTCGAAGCCGGTCCCGTCCGGATTTTTATGTACGGAGGTATGAATGCCGTTTTCCAGACGTTCGAGCAGTCTTCCAAGTCCGACTTGGCGCAAAAGACGTTCGACTTTTTCATCGTCAGGGGACGCAGACATCGCCACATTGTCCCTTAAGGAAAACGAAAAAAGCTGATAATTCTGAAAAACGGCGGAAAACATTTGCAAATACGAATCATATGCAAACGTTTTGATGTTCACGCCGTTGAGCAATATTTCGCCCTCTGTCGGATCGTAAAGCCGCAGCAGCAGATTGACAAACGTTGTTTTACCGGCGCCGTTTTCGCCGACTACCAGCAGCTTCTGTCCGGGGCGAAGCGTAAGGTTGATATCTTTGAGCGCATAACGTTCGCTGCCGGGATACCTGAAGCCGACATGCTTGAACGTAATATTCCGCGCGCCATCCACCGCCGGCAGAGCTTTTCCCGAACGCAGAACGGCAGGCACAGACAGATACCGGTCCAAATCCCTGAAATACATATCGTAGGCCCGGATTTCAACGATAGCGCTTAGAATTTGCCGGAACGTGGATGCGAATACCGTTATGGCGCTCACGTACATGGTAAAATCTCCGATGGAAATTGATTCAGCCAGCACCTGATGAATCAAATACACATAGCCCGCGAGCTGCTGAAGAAAAGTAAAAACGGATATCAGCAGGCCCGATTTTGTGTATTCCCCATTCTGCTTTTTCAGATTGGCGTTGGCGCGCGTAAAAAACGCACGCTCTTTCGACAACAGCCATTGCCCCGCCTGATAAATGCGGATTTCTTTTCCGTATTCCGCCTTGTCGAACAAGCCGGCGTAATAGCTCCATTGCCGTTGGTCGGCGATCAAAGCGTCATCCAGCCGTTTGAACTTTTTCCTGACCAGCGCCTCAGTCACCGCACCAAGGGCAGCCAGCAAAGCGAACAGCAAAACCACCCAAAGCTCCAAGGTCGCCAGAATCGCACCGATTCCAAGCAGGGTGACGAGATAACCGGTAATTTGAAGCGCGCAGTCCAAAAGATACCCGAAGCCATGCCAATTGCAGTAGAGCAACTTTTTGGCCTTCTCCTGCATTTCCAGAAACTTTGGATTCTCGAGATTCCCATAATCGCACATACACAACCGTCTGTGCAGCTCGCTGTCAAATTCAGCTGCGACACGGCAGCGTCTCGTAAATCCGTCGTTGAAAAAATAAGCGGACAAGGCCGTCGCAATCAGCGTATAGCCCGTGAATAAGGCGGTATATGTGAGGATTTTCGCGACATCCTTCGCGCCCATGAGTTCGCCTATGATCAGCTTCGGGAGCAGCGCCGCGACGACAGGAATCAGCGCGCTGACGAGCTGATACAATATGTTCCACAAAATATACCGTTTGTCCTGTTTCCAGCCTTGCCGGATAAAGAAAAACAAACCCAAAAACATGATTCTGCCTCCCTGATATAAGTCCCTTATTCTTGTTCGTACCGTCAATCCGGCGCAAAAAAGCCGTAAAGACAACACGAAACAGAGGGCAGGCAAAACTGTCCGTCAAAAGGTTTATCGTGTTTTCCTTACGGCCTATTTATGAAGAAAAGGCTTATAGCAGCAATAGCAGCGCACAAATACAACCTCTCTTTCATTCGTTTCTATTACAGTCAGCAGCGTTTTTTGCCAATCAAAAAGGCTGTCTCCAACGGATTCATTTACCCGCAAGCAACAAAAATGGCTGCTGTTCGTATGCTTAATCTTTCAAAAGCCGCTCGGAAGCATCAAGCTTCCGGCTTGATGCTTCCATGCGTAATATATTTATTTTTGGCCGGCCGCTTTTCCTCAGTGCAGCAGCGGCTGCGAGGATACGCGGCGGACGTCCGGCTCGTACGGAACCTGCGCGGCAACCGCCGACGCGTATTGCTGCACCGTCGGGTTGGCGTCCAGCGTCCCGTCGTCAACCGACGAGCCGCTTTCCAGACCGAGCAGCGGAACCTGGCAATGGGCGCCGGCCGCTCTCTGTCCGCCGTCTTCTTCCGGCGAAGTCAAAAAGACATAATAGCCGCCGACCACAGGCTGCTCGTCGCCGACGTTGACGCAGAGCAGGCCGTCCGCATTTACGCCGCCCTCCTTGTACAGGACCTGCGTCGTGCCGGCCTCCAGCGAGCCCTTGAGCGTCCGGAGAATTTCAACGGTATAGACCGTGTACGGGAACAGGGCCTCGTCCGCTTCCGGACGGTTGCCGGTCTTTTCCATCACGCGCGCCACGAACACATTCTCATAAACACCCGCGACCACCGCAGGGTCGGAAGCATCGAACACATAGCGGTTGTACCGATAGCAGACCATCGGTTCGCCCGCGCCGGAAGCGCCAGCCGAGAACACCACAAGCACAACCGCCGTTACGAGCATAAGCGCGAATCTGTTCCATTTTTTCATAACCAAAAAGCTCCTTTTCTGCATCGTATCCGTCTGTTCTACCACGCAGCTCAGCCGTTGACCTTCGCTGCGTATACCTCGTCCAGCGAACGCCGGTCGGCGAAACTGAGCGTGATGTTCCGGGAGTACCCGGAATACATACAATTGTAGGTATAGGAACTCTCGCCAAGCCCGAGGGCATGCCCGAGCTCGTGCAGCGCGACGCTCTTTCGCTCGTCGTAATCATACCCGTCCATAAAATATGTATTCAGATAGATCGTTCCCTCGCCGTTGGTCGAACCGTTGTAGGCCATCACCGTCCAGCCGGCGTGCACACGTTCATCGCCCTTTGTGTAATCCTTGACGGCCACATCCTGGTAAATCCGGACCGTATCTTCGCGGATCATGCCCGGCTTATACGCATTTCAGACGTCGATCGCCGCGCGAAACTCTGTGTCGTACTTCGTGCTGCCCTCCCAGTCCATATGACCGTTTCCGTCAATACAGGTTCCCATTATGCCAATATGCTTCTCGCTCTCGTCGTCCCGTTCGATCATCCAGCGCATGTTCATATCGCCGTTATATGTATATTGAATCACATTCGTCCCGCTGGAAGAGCCGCCGTTGTTACAATCGAGATATTTCGTGTCCCCGCTGCATTTTGAGGAGATCCGCAGAGTGCAGTCGCCATTGTCCGTGACCTTCCACAACGCATAATCCGGTACGTTCGTATTGGAATTTCCGATCGATCTAATGCAGACATTGCTCCTGTCGCTTGTATAATTGGATTGCACAGCCAAGGCAAGGCTGTCGGAAAGCGCCGAACGGATTACATAATAGCCGTTGGAAAGCAGCTCGAATTTCCATTTTTGAGACGCCGTTTTATTGCCCGTGTAAATTTGAACATTCGTTCCGCTGCTTGCAGTGCCGCCGCTCACATCCAAGTATAATCCGCTGAGCATATTGCGCAAATAATGATACGTAACCCTACTCGCCTGTGTCTGTACCTGTGACTATGCAGCGAAGGCAGCACTCGCAAACACCGGCAGCAGGAGCACAAAACACAAAATACATGATAAAAGCGTAAATTTAACATTCGATTTTAATGTGCACATACTATACCTCCTAATACTTTTGTAGTATTATATACCCCCCTCATTTGGCTTTAGCGCGAAGACGACATAACCTGTGGAAATCGACTTGACAAAATAGGGATTGACGCCGCATTTTAATTTTTCGGATTCTTTCGCACACGAAGCACATCGGCCGATTTCTCCTCTTGCCGGTCGGTTCCGCTATTCTTTGAAAAACGATTCGAGCCGTCCGTCGCTGATACGGACGATACGACCGCAGGCTTCGCTGACCGCCTCATCATGCGTGATGAGAATCACAGTCGTGCCGGCTTCGTTACGCTGCCTAAGCAATTCTATGATCTCCTGCCCTGTTTTGGAGTCCAACGCGCCCGTCGGCTCGTCCGCAAGAATCAGCGACGGCTCTCCGACAATGGCGCGCGCAATCGCAACGCGCTGCTTCTGTCCGCCGGACAACTGGCCGACCTTCTTGCTTTTCTGATCGAACAGCCCGACCTTTTCCAGTGCGCTGACGGCTTTTGGCTTAACGTCCCCATAGCCTGCCTTTTTGCCCAAAAGCAACGGCAGCGAAACATTGAACAGAACCGTCTGATCTTCAATGAGAGCGAAATCCTGAAGCACGAAGCCGACCTTCTCATTGCGCATTTTTGCCAGACTTCTGTCCGAAAGGGACTTGACGTCGATCCCATCCAGCACATAGCTGCCGGAATCCCACGAATCGACCATACCGAGAATATTCATCAGCGTGGATTTTCCCGCGCCGGACTTGCCGACGACGGCGACCATTTCCCCGTCTCCGACCGTCAGCTCTATGTCCTTGAGCGCGTGGAATTTCTGCTTCCCTACTTTATAATATTTGTTCAACTGATGCAATTCGATCATGTTATCCACCACCCTATTTGTTCTTCCGATAGCTTTCGATCGGCGTATTTTTTCGGAAAACATAATAAGAAGCCACAATGGCCACCAAAATGGTGACGGCAAAATATACGGTCACAATTGCAACAGTTGTACCGTTCAGAATCTTCGGCTTTAACGACGACCAAAAGTCTATATTCATATGATAATAGGCGATCCGCCCCAGATTTGCAAGCAGAGCCAAAAAGCCGACAAAGGCCGCAGGTATGCCGGAATACAAAAAGCATCGCGGCGCAGTCGAGCCGCACAGATAATAAACCGCGTTATTATGATACATTTTCATCTGCGTCACGATTACGGAAGCAATCATACTGAACGATGAAATAATAAGGAAAAACATAATTATCGGAAATCGCTCGTTAAAATCCTCCCGCATGCGCCTCTCGGTATTGGCAATCATCTCCTCCGAAGTGGTCAGATAACCCCAGCTTCGCAGGCTGGCGCGTGCTCGTTCAAGCGAAACCGCATCCAAATCCCGCTCATATTGAATCATCATACCGCGATCTGCGCCGTTAACAGAAGCATACTTTGAGAGCGATTCTTCATTCGTCCGGGTGGGAACGGCAATAAAGCAATCCGATGCACTGAACAGGTCATCAGCCGAGAAGGCATTGGAACTGATTCGGAGTGAAACCGAAAAACCGGGCGGTGCGACACGTCCGACGACCTTCAATTCCAAAACGGCCGCATCGCCGGACTCGTCCTCCGCAACAATAGGTACAACGTCGCCGACGCGGTGTTTCAACGCAAGACTGCCGCAGGCGACAACGTCCACAACCGTCTGTGACAACTTTTCTTCGGGCTGCCATGTCCCGTCGGAAAGCTCGAGCGGCAGCGAGTTGAAAACCGACGGCGTAAGCAGGGAGACGGTATATCTTCGTTGAAGTTTCCTCTCCAAGTTCAGATCCGCCGCGTTTATACCTCCGAAGGTACGGTTGATTCCGATGGCCTCCACGCCGTCGGTATTTTGCGCAGCTTCAAAAATGGCCGCCATTGCGCTGTCGGGCGAATCGGTCAGACCCGGAACAATATGTGCGGTAAAATGGTCACAGCCGACCAGTTCCGAGTCCTGATAGAGATCGAGCGCATAATGCCGGTACTGCAGCTCGCCAAGCTGATCGGCAAACAGTGCCATCGACAGAGTCATTTCCAGCAGGACAAAAAGAAGCAGAAAGGGATTTTTCCTGAAAAAACACAACATCAGCTTCAAATTTTTCATTTGGTATGCTTCCGCCTCACTTCCGCTATCGTATTCGTGGCATGGTTATACAGCATCGGACAGCAGACCAGCAGACTGGCTGCCAGAAAACAAAGCAAGATGATCAGGTAATCCGACAGATACAGGGTCGTATTCACAACAGACGAAAAAACCGCATCCTTGGCAAAGGCAAAGATACCCAATGAAACGACGCCCGCAACCAGATTGACAATGAACGCATCCATAAGCACCGACAGGCAGGCACTCACCCGGGATGCCCCGCAGAGAAGCATCACACGAACCTCGGCAGAACGGCTTTCGAGCAAAAAGCCGAAAAGAAAGGCGAATGCAATCATCGAAACGGCAGTAAAAGCCGCAATGAGCAGCATCGAGGAGAGAAACGATTCCCGATATTTCATCTCCGGCGTAGACGGCGTGTGCAGCACCGGTTCGCGGAAGAGAGAGCCGGCCAAGCTTTCAAGCCTGTCCAGCTCGTTCCCACGCAGCGGGTGACCGGTCACAAAGCGAAGCACCCTGAAAGAAAGCGCAGACACGCAGGGGTCATCGGGAGCGAACATGATTTCATTGCCGTATTCGCCATGTGTTCCGAGCAGAATATGTTCTTCACCGAACAGCCCGACAGACCGGCCATAGGCACTGCTCGCAGACGACTGCATCAGATGCGCATCCAAAGCCACCGCATACGGACGGCCCATGACACGTTCGGCGCAAAGATCAAGGCCGTCCTTCCATTCGACCTGACCGGCGTACCAACCATCGAGCAGAACCATCGGATACACGGTCGTATCCGCACCGTAACCTGCCGGAGGATGATCAAAGACCTCGCCGAGCGTACAAACCGCGTAAAAGCCGCCCCAGAGAAAGTCTCCGCGTTCTCCGAAAAGCGCCGCAGCCGCGCGCGCAGCTTCCAGTCCCCGTTCAAGCGAAAAGCTCTCGTCCCCTGCGGAACGAACTGAATATTCATAATAGCCTTCTTCGTCGTATTTGACCTGCGACAACTGTGTCATATACATAAAGAGCATGGAAAAAACAGCCAGAAGCACGCCTCCAAAATACAGCGCAGAGACCAACCTGTTGGACGAAAGCAGTGCACGAATCCGCACCGCAGTCAACATCAGCCGCTTCATTTGCCCAATCGCCGCCCCTTTCCGTATATCATATCAGACGTTATTTTCCCATCTTATTTTCTTTTCAAATCTATAACTGCCCACAATCTGCTTGCCGGCAAACCGCACATACTGCGCTCCGTTTACCGTGCCGTAAACGGCTTTCAATTTCATCCAGCCATTATCAAAATCTGCGCCATTGTTATTCGAATCGATGTCGCCGGCTCGCAATTGGCCGTTTGTATCCTTGATTTCCGCAAATGCGTATCCGTATCCGTTTGCAGGCACGCTGACCTCTGTCGAGACCCATGCATCATGGAACCAGCTTCCGTAATTATAATAGACCTGCACAGGTGTAAAGTTTGCATGGTGATCTTGATTTTTCAGATTCATATATGAGGTTTCCCAATCCACCGACCAATCGCCGGAGGGTTCCGTCGCCAAGGCGGAAGCCGCGAACAGCGTTACGATCGTCAACGCCACAAACAGGCCGCAAAACAATTTCTTGACAAGCATTTTTCCAATCCTCGCTTTCTTTTGATTCGGTTCCCGACACACAAAGCAAAAGGCGCATAATCCTGTACCTAAAATGTACGGGCTTATGCGCCTTTTTGGCTCAAAAGCAGCGGATGCCAAGTCAAAAGACGCCCCGCGCAGCCAACCACGGCTGCAAAACAGCATCTTTTCATAATCCTCTCTCCAATCCTTCGTTTATTACGTTTTTATTTTATACTTGTTTCTATTTTTTGTCAAGTTCCTTTTTCCATTTTTGTGAAAAATCACACATTTCATTTCGTTTGTTTGTGCATTACGCCCAGAACAGGTCAGGATACTGTTCAGCATCTTCTTCCGAACTATGTGCGCCGACACGGGAACGGCAGCGGCAGGCGCACTTCAATGTTTGCACTTCCAGAGAAAAGCTGGGCGGGTACGCTGTGGTTGCTGTGACGTCCGGCGGTCTCTCGGCGGCGCCGATTGAAAAATATCGGCTGAACGGGCACGTTTACTTGACTTTTCACGGCAATTTATGTACAATAATAAGAAAACAGGAAATGAAACCCTCGCGAAAACGCGGGAAACGCCCGAAAGGACGGAGCGACGAATGTACAAACGCGTATTTTTAATCGTATTGGATTCCCTCGGCGCCGGTGAAGCGCCGGACGCCGCCGCCTACGGCGACGAGGGCTCAAGCACGCTGGACGCGCTGATCGGCAGCGGCTTCCTGAGCTGTCCGCATTTGCAGCGCGCCGGCCTGTTTTCCCTGCCGACGCTGCGCAGCCCGCTTCCCGGCGGCACGCAGGGCAGCCGCGCGGTGCTGCGTGAAAAATCCGCCGGCAAGGACACGACCACCGGCCATTGGGAACTGGCGGGGCTGGTGTCCGCGCGCGCGTTCCCGACTTTTCCCGACGGCTTCCCGCCCGCGCTGCTGGAGGCCTTTTCGGCCGCCGTGGGGCGCGGCGTGCTCTGCAACCGTCCCTATTCGGGCACGGAAGTCATACGCGATTACGGTGAAGAGCATATGCGCACCGGAAAATACATCGTCTACACCTCGGCGGACAGCGTGTTTCAGGTAGCGGCGCATGAAGCTGTCGTCCCCGTCGAAACGCTCTACCGCGACTGCCGCACGGCACGCGACCTGCTGACGGGCGAGAACGCCGTCGGCCGCGTGATCGCGCGCCCGTTCGCGGGCGAACCCGGTTCTTTTTACCGCACGGCGGGCCGGCACGACTTCTCGCTCGAGCCGTCGGGCCGTACCCTGCTCGACGCCGTCACCGAGGCGGGGATGACCGTGACCGGCATCGGCAAGATCAGCGACATTTTTGCCGGCCGCTCGGTGACGGCCTCCTATCCGACCAGGGACAACGACGACGGCGTCGGCCGTCTTCTGTCCTGTATGGAAGCGGATTTTACGGGGCTTTGCTTTGTCAATCTGGTGGATTTCGATATGCTGTACGGCCACCGCAACGATGTGCGCGGCTACGCCGAGGCGCTCAATCGCTTTGACGTGCAGCTCCCCTCCCTCTTTTCGCGTCTGCGCGAGGACGACCTGCTGTTGATTACCGCCGACCATGGCTGCGACCCGTCCACGCCGAGCACCGACCATTCGCGCGAATACGTGCCGCTGCTCCTGCTGGGGAACGGCATCCGCGACGGCGTGCCGCTGGGCGTCTTCAAGGGCTTTGACTGCGTCGCCGCCACCGTGTGCGCCGCGCTGGGCATCCCGCCTGTCGGCGCCGGAAAGGATCTTTTGCCGTTATGTACGAAGAACTGACTGCAAAAGCCGCACAAGCGGCAAAGAACGCCTATGCGCCCTACTCGCATTTCGCCGTCGGCGCCGCGCTTTTATGTGCGGACGGCACGGTTTTCTGCGGCTGCAACGTCGAAAACGCCTCCTATTCCGCGACGGTCTGCGCCGAGCGCAGCGCGCTTTTCGCGGCCGTTTCGGCCGGGAAGCGGCACTTTACGGCGCTGGCCGTCCATACGCCGGATTCCTGCGAAGCGTTTTGTCCCTGTGCCGTATGCTTACAGACACTCTCGGAATTCTGCGGCAGCGATTTGAAAATTCTCTGCACCGCCCCGGGGCGGCAGGAAACCTACACGCTCGGCGAGCTGCTGCCGCACGCCTTTCGCTTAGGAGGTGGGACAGAATGAATATGGTCGCGCTCATCGAGAAAAAGAAGCACGGGGATGCGCTGGACAACGCCGAAATCGAGTATATCGTCCGCGGCGCGGCGGACGGGACGATCCCCGACTACCAGCTTGCGGCGTTCCTGATGGCCGTCTGCTTTACGGGGATGTCCGACGAAGAAACCGCGCAATTCACCGCCTGTATGGCGCATAGCGGTGAGACGGTAGACCTTTCCGCCGTCAACGGGACCAAGGCCGATAAGCACAGCACGGGCGGCATCGGCGATAAGACGACACTGATCGCCTGCCCGCTGGTCGCTGCGGCCGACTGCGGCGTACGGGTAGCCAAGCTGTCCGGACGCGGTCTGGGCTTTACTGGCGGAACAATCGATAAGCTGGAAAGCATTCCGGGGCTGCGCACCGACCTGGATGCCGATACGTTTATCGGAATCGTCAACCGCGTCGGCGTCTGCGTCGCCGGGCAGACCAAGTCGCTCGTCCCCGCCGACAAGCGGCTCTACGCGCTGCGCGACGTGACCGCGACGGTCGACAGCGCGCCGCTCATCGCCGCGTCGGTGATGAGCAAGAAGCTCGCGGGCGGCAGCGACGTGATCGTACTGGACGTCAAATACGGCTCGGGCGCGTTTATGAAGACCGCCGAAGAAGCCGAGTCGCTCGCGCTTCGTATGGCCGACATCGGCAAGCGGCTGGGGAAGCGCGTTTCGGCACTGATTACCGATATGCATGTTCCCCTTGGCCGCGCCGTCGGCAATGCTCTGGAGGTGCAGGAGGCCTGCGCCGTGCTGTCCGGCCGCGCGGGCGGGCCGCTGGCCGAGCTTTCCGCGGCCCTCGCGACGGAGATGCTGTTTGCCGCCGGAGCCGACAGCCGCACCGTCTGCGCAGACAGGATTTCTTCCGCGCTCCGCAGCGGCCGCGGGCTGGAAAAGCTGGCCGAAATGGTGGAAGCGCAGGGCGGCGACCCCGCGTATATCCGCAATCCCGTCCGTTTTCCGCAAAGCCAGGTCCGACGCACCCTTTATGCACCGTCCGACGGCTGGGTGGCCGCGACCGACGCGCTGGCTGTCGGGCGTGCCGCGTGCGCGCTGGGCGCCGGCCGCAGCAGCAAGGACGCGCCGATCGATCATGCCGCAGGCATCCTGCTCGAACGTGTACGGGGCGAATATGTGCGAAGCGGAGGAGCGCTGGCCACCCTGTTTGCCGACAGTATCGAACGGCTGGATGAGGCAGAAGCGCTGCTTGCGGACGCCTTCCGCCTGCAGGACAAAAAACCGCAGCCGACAAAAACGATTTATAAAACGATTTGTTGAAATAAAGGAGATGCCCGCGATGAGTGAAACCTTCAAGAGCGACGTGGAGATCGCCGCTGAGGCCGACAAAAAACCAATCACGGAAATTGCCGCACGACTCGGACTGACGGCGGACGACATCGAACCCTACGGAAAATATAAAGCCAAGATCACTGCCGAAGCGATGGCAAGACTTTCTGCCAACCGCGACGCAAAGCTCGTTCTTGTCACCGCCATCTCACCCACACCGGCCGGTGAAGGTAAAACGACAACCACGATCGGATTGGGACAGGCGATGAACCACATCGGCAAAAAGGCGGTCATCGCCCTGCGCGAGCCGTCGCTCGGTCCGGTATTCGGCGTCAAGGGCGGCGCGGCGGGCGGCGGCTATTCGCAGGTCGTACCGATGGACGAAATCAATCTGCACTTCACCGGCGATTTCCACGCCATCACTTCGGCCAATAACCTGCTTTCGGCGGTTCTGGACAACCACCTGCACCAGGGGAACGCGCTGCGCATCGACCCCAAGCGCATCGTACATAAGCGCTGCGTGGATATGAACGACCGGGCGCTGCGCGGAACTGTCGTCGGCCTCGGACCCAAGTCCGACGGCGTGGTGCGCGAGGAAAGTTTCATGATCACCGTGGCGACGGAGGTTATGGCGATTCTCTGCCTTGCCGATTCGCTGTCCGACCTGCGCGAGCGGCTGGGACGGATGATCGTCGCATATAATTATGAAGGAAAGCCCGTATTCTGCCGCGACCTCGGCGTGCAGGGCGCGATGTGCGCACTGCTTAAGGATGCAGTCAAGCCCAACCTCGTGCAGACGGTGGAAAACACGCCCTGCGTGATCCACGGCGGGCCGTTTGCCAACATCGCACACGGCTGCAATTCGATTATCGCCACGCGTACGGCAATGAAGCTGGCCGACTACTGCATCACCGAGGCGGGTTTCGGCGCCGATCTGGGCGCGGAGAAATTCTTCGACATCAAGTGCCGCGCGGCCGGGCTGCATCCCGACGCGGTCGTGCTCGTGGCGACGGTGCGCGCGCTGAAATACAACGGCGGCGTACCCAAGGACAGGCTGAATGAGGAGAATCTCGAAGCTCTCGCGCGCGGCGTCTCCAATCTGAAAGCGCACATTGAGAATCTCAGACTCTACGGCGTACCGCTGGCGGTGGCGATCAACCATTTCCACACCGATACCGACGCGGAAATCGCGTTTCTGACCGAATTCTGCGCCTCGATGGGCGTGAAAGCGCGCGTCTCCAAGGCGTTTGCCGAGGGGGGCACAGGCGCGACGGCGCTGGCCGAGGAGGTCTGCCGTCTGTGCGAGACGCCCTCTGCCTTCGCGCCGCTGTACGGGGACGAGCTTTCGCTCGCCGAAAAAATCGAGACTGTCGCCCGCCGCATCTACCGCGCAGAGGGCGTGGACTTCACGCCTGCGGCGGAGAGGGCGCTGTGCGAAGCCGAAGAAAACGGCTACGGCCGCCTGCCGGTCTGCATTGCAAAGACGCAGTATTCCCTCTCGGACGACCCGGCGCTGCTGGGCTGTCCGTCGGGCCACCGCATCACGATCCGCGAATCTCGCGTCTCGGCAGGCGCGGGCTTTGTCGTGGCGCTGGCCGGTCCGATCCTGACGATGCCCGGGCTGCCCGCCAGTCCGGCGGCGCTGCGCATCGACGTGGACGAAAACGGTGCGATCACCGGTATTTTCTAAGGAACGTGAAATAATCATGACGCAACAGAAGCTATATCTTTCCGCTTCCCCGGCCGAAACCGAGCGCATTGCAGCCGAAATCGCAGCCGATGTGAAGCGCGGCGACTACATCGCGCTCTTCGGGGAAATGGGCGCGGGAAAAACCGCGTTCACCCGCGGACTGGTCGGCGCGCTTGTACCCGAATGCCTGCCGCTCGTCCACAGCCCGACCTTTGCCATCGTCAACGAATACAGGGGCGCCGACAATACCGTCTATCACTTTGACCTCTACCGCATACAGGATGAGGACGACCTCTACTCCACCGGTTTCTTCGACTGCATCGGCGGCGACTGCGTGGTCGTCTCGGAGTGGAGCGAGCTGTTCCCCGACGTACTGCCGAAGGACGCCAAGCGGGTGACCATCGAGCGATTGCACGGCGAAGGCGAAAGCGCGCGGTGCATCCGATATGAATACGAAGGGGAGGAAAACGTATGATCGTTCTGGCCATCGATTCCACCGCCGTCTGCGCGACGGCGGCCGCCTGCATCTTTGAAAACGACAAGCTTGTCACCTATGCGCTGACGACCTCCAAAAACGGGCTGACACACAGCGAAACGCTGCTGCCGATCGCCGACGGCGTGATGAGGCTGCTCGGCAAGCGGATGGACGAAGTCGGACTGTTCGCCGTTTCGGCCGGCCCCGGCTCGTTCACCGGCGTCCGCATCGGCGTTTCGCTGGTCAAGGGGTTCGCCTTCGCCAATCATACGCCCTGCGCGGCCGTTTCGCCGCTCGAAGCGCTCGCAAAGGCACATGAGGCTTTTCCCGGCGTCGTCTGCGCGGTAATGGACGCGCGGCGCGGTCAGTATTACAATGCGCTGTTTCAGGACGGTGAACGTCTTTGCTCCGACCGTGCCGTCGGCACCGAGACGCTGTGCGCCGAGCTGGCGGACGGCCCCGTTCTTATCTGCGGTGACGGCGCAGAACTGTTTTGCGAGCGTGCGGCGATGCCGAACCTGCGGCTTGCACCCGCATGCGCCCGCGAACAGAACGCACTCTCGGTCGCGCTCTGCGGCCACCGGCTGATGACACTCGGACAGGCCGTCACGCCGGACAAGCTCTCGCCGGTCTATCTGCGCAAGCCGCAGCCCGAGCGGGAAAGAGAAGAAAGACTGAGCAAAGGAGACTCTGCAAAATGATTGTTCTGGGATGCGACCATGGCGGGCTGGCAATTAAAAACGCCATTGCCGCCGATCTGAAAGCACGCGGCGTCGAATACAAAGACGTCGGCACATATACCGAGGAATCGGTAGACTACCCTGTTTACGCCAAGGCCGTCTGCGACGAAATCACGTCGGGACGCGCCGAGCTGGGCATCCTCTGCTGCGGAACGGGCATCGGGATGAGCATCGCCGCCAACAAGCAGCGCGGCATACGCGCCGCAGTGCTGTCGGACGCCTTTTCCGCCGAGATGACGCGCCGGCACAACGACGCCAACGTCCTCTGCCTCGGCGGCCGCGTGATCGATTGCAAAAAGGCCGTCGAGCTTGCGCGCATCTTCCTCTCCACGCCCTTCGAGGGCGGACGTCACGCCAAGCGCGTCGCTATGCTGGAAAAATGACCGACGGCGAAATCCTGCATATAGCGCTCGAGCAGTCGGCAATCGACTGCGGGTGCAGCGCTTCGGACTTCCTCTCCCCCGCCAACACCGTGGTCGTCTCGCGTGCCGACCCGCGGGCGCGGCGTTATCTCGAGCTGCCCTTCGACTGCGATCTGACCTGCTACGGCAACGGCATCGTCGCGTCAGTCGCCGGGCCTCTGACCGAGCCGGTGCGCGGGTACATCGACCGCTACCCCGCCGAGCACTGCTTCGAAACACCGAACCTTCTGGTGCTGGCGGACCTTCTCGCACCATTCGGCCTGCGCGTCTGCTTTATGGCGGAATACTTCCTGCCCCGCGCCGACCTGCGTCCGCTGTCCTGCGGGCTGGCGACCCGGTTCCTGACGCCGTCCGATTTTGCGGGACTTTACCTGCCGCAATGGAGCAACGCGCTCTGTGAAAAACGGCGCGAACTGGACGTGCTCGCGGTCGGCGCCTACGACGGAGATACGCTTGTCGGTCTGGCGGGCTGTTCGGCCGACTGTGAGGGGATGTGGCAAATCGGCATCGACGTCCTGCCCGCTTACCGCCGCACAGGGATCGCTTCAGCACTGACGAGTATGCTCGCGTTCCGCGTGCTGGAGTTGGGGAAAATTCCTTTCTACTGCTGCGCGTGGTCGAATGTCAAATCCGCGCGCAACGCCATCCGCAGCGGGTTCCGTCCGGCGTGGGTGCAGCTTACGGCCAAGCCTGAAGCGTTCGTCCGGGCAATGAATGAAAATTTGACATAAAAAGGTGTTTTCAACGGTTGTTTTGCAAAATAATCTATTGACAAAGACCGAAAAAAGGTTTATACTGTATTTACCTCTGCGTGGGGTTTTGTTTTTGCGCCCGCCTTTTGCGGTTTTTGATTTCCTTGCCGCACACGAATCGGGTATGCAGCTACGCCGAGGGAGGTAACAATAATGGAGGTGCCGTTTGAATGAGAGTGAAGATCACGTTAGTCTGCGGAGAATGCAAGCAGAGAAACTATGACACGGTCAAGAACAAGAAAAACGATCCGGACAGGCTTGAGATGAAAAAGTACTGCAAGTTCTGCCGGAAGCACACGCTTCATAAGGAGAGCAAATAAATTCAAAGAAAAGGGGTAACGCAATGGCAAACGAGAACAACGCGCAGGCTGAAAAGAAAGAAAAAAAGCCAAGCCGCGTCGCGAAGTACCTGAAGGACCTCAAAAGCGAATGCAAGAAGATCGTATGGCCTTCGCGGCAGGAGACCGTGAAGAAAACCTCTGTGGTCTTGGTTTGCCTGATCGCCGTCGCCGTCGTGATCGGCGTGATGGATTTTGCTTTCAATAAAGTCGTCGAGCTTCTCGCGGCGATCGTTTGAAGCGTATGAGCTTACAGAACGAGACCACGCCCCTGTGGTATGTCATCCATACCTACTCGGGTTATGAAAATAAGGTTGCGACCAACATCGAAAAGATCGTGGAGAACCGCGGACTGCAGAATATGATATTCGACGTGCGCATCCCCACGGAAACGGTCGTGGAAAAAACCGAGAAGGAAGAAAAGGAAATCGAACGCAAGCTCTTCCCGAGCTATGTCCTCGTCAAAATGGTTATGAACGACGAAAGCTGGCACATCATCCGCAATACAACCGGCGTCACCGGCTTTGTGGGTCCCGGCTCGCGTCCCGTCCCGCTGACCGAAGCCGAGGTCGAAGCGCTCGGTGTGGAAGTGAGAGTCATCGAGATCCATTTCTCGGTCGGCGACAGCGTGCGCATCTGCGACGGACCACTTTCGGGCTTCATCGGCATCGTCGATGCCATTTCGGAGGACAAAAAGAAGGTCAACGTCACCGCCTCGCTGTTCGGCAGAGAGACGAAGGTTGAATTGGACTCGTATCAGGTCAAGCCGCTCGACGAATGAGCGATTGACGAAAGAGCGCCGCTGAAAAAGCGCGCTCGGCCCGTGCCGCTGTGCGGGCTTGTGGGAGGGAGACTGCTCCCGAAAATTTTTTACCACATTTCGGAGGTGTATTGAATCATGGCAAAGAAAGTTGTAGGCTATATCAAGCTGCAGATCCCGGCCGGCAAGGCGACTCCCCAGCCGCCGATCGGCCCCGCGCTCGGTCAGCACGGTGTTGCCATCCCCGTATTTACAAAAGAATTCAACGAGCGCACGAAGAACGACATCGGCATGATCATTCCCGTTGTTATCACGGTGTATGCCGACCACTCCTTCTCCTTTATCACCAAGACGCCGCCCGCCGCCGTCCTCATCAAAAAGGCCTGCGGGATCGAATCCGGCTCCGGCGTGCCGAACAAGAACAAGGTCGCGAAGATCACCACCGAGCAGGTCAGAAAGATCGCTGAGACCAAAATGCCCGATCTGAACGCATCCTCAATCGAGTCCGCGATGCGCATGATCGCCGGCACCGCCCGCAGCATGGGCGTTGAAGTTGTTGAGTAAGGAGGGCGCCGAATCATGAAAAGAGGAAAGAATTACAAAGAGGCCGCCGCGCAGGTAGACAAGAACAAGCTCTACGACAGCAAGGAGGCACTGGCGCTCGCCTGCCAGATTTCCAAGGCCAAGTTTGACGAAACCATCGAAGTGCATGTGCGTCTGGGCGTCGACTCCCGCCACGCCGACCAGCAGGTCAGAGGCGCGGTCGTCCTGCCGAACGGCACCGGTAAGAAGGTACGCACCCTCGTGTTCGCCAAGGGCGACAAGGCAAAGGCCGCCGAGGAGGCCGGTAGCGACTATGTCGGCGCAGAGGATCTGGTAGAGAAAATCCAGAAGGAAAACTGGTTCGATTACGATGTCATCATTGCCACACCGGATATGATGGGTCTGATCGGCCGTCTGGGTAAAATCCTCGGCCCGAAGGGCCTGATGCCGAACCCGAAGGCCGGCACCGTCACGATGGACGTTGCCAAAGCCGTTGCCGATGCGAAGGCCGGCAAAATCGAGTACAGACTCGACAAGACCAACATCATCCATTGCCCCGTCGGCAAGGTCTCCTTTGGTGCGGATAAGCTGGCGGAGAACTTCGACACGCTGCTCGGTGCCATCATCAAAGCCAAGCCTGCCAGCGCGAAGGGCCAATATATCAAGTCCTGTGTCATCGCATCGACGATGGGTCCGGGTCTGAAGGTCAACAGTGCCAAGCTCGGCTAAAAACGGGTATTGACAAATCGCTCCAAACGTGCTATAATACGTTTGTTTGAATAGGTTCCTAAGACAGTAGGTACGCGTGTACACGCGTATAATGGGTTCAGTCCGCCTGCCGAGGAAGCGCACATCGGACGTTTTTCACGCCTTTATCGTGCTCCCTCGCGCTTGCTGCGGAGGGAGCACTTCTTATTTGTCTTTCAGAATGACTCGGAGGTGAAAACAAAATGCCAAGTGCAAAGGTTTTAGAAGAAAAGCAGAAGGTCGTTGCCGATTTGGCCGAACGAATCAAATCGTCCGCTGCCGGCGTGCTGGTCAACTATCAGGGCATCACAGTGGCCGACGATACAGCTCTGCGCGCAGAGCTGCGCAAAGCCGGCGTCAACTACACGGTCATCAAAAACACGCTCATTTCCAAGGCCTGCGACATTGTCGGGTTCGAGGGACTCAAGGATGTCCTTTCCGGCATGACCGCCATCGCCACGAGCGAGGAGGATGCCGTCGCACCGGCTCGGATTATCAACGATTTTGCGAAAAAGAACGAGAATTACACAATCAAAGCCGGCTTCGTAGAGGGTGAGCTGCTGGACGTTAAGGGCGTCGAGGAGTTGGCGGCCATTCCGACGAAGGATGTGCTGATTGCCCGGTTTATGGGATCGCTGCGTTCGTCGCTGTACGGGTTCACCTACGCCCTGCAGGCAATCATCGACAAGAACGGCGAAGGCCAGCCTACAGCGGAAGACGCAACGGCAGAAGCACCTGCGGAAGCCTGATCCCAAGTTTGCCGTTTTGCAGCAAAAGCCGCATAACCGCAATATTTCAGTGATGCAAATCTGTAGAGGCGCTTTGTTCCTCTGCTGATTTCAAAATTGGATTTTTCCAGAATGAATATACGAAATCGGAGGTAAAACAACAATGGCTAACGAAAAGACACAACAGATCTTAGATCTGGTCAAAACCCTGACTATACTTGAGCTTGCAGACCTTGTGAAAGCAATGGAAGAGGAATTCGGCGTTTCCGCCGCTCCTGTTGCCGTTGCCGCCGCTCCCGGCGCTGCCGCTGCCGGCGCACCCGCCGCAGAGGAGAAGACGGAGTTCGATGTCGAGCTGACCAGCTTCGAAGAAGCGAAGAAGCTCAAGGTCATCAAGGAGGTCAAGGACGTAACCGGCCTGTCTCTGGGCGAAGCGAAGGACCTCGTTATGGGCGCACCGAAAGCGATCAAGACAGGCGTTTCCAAGGAAGAGGCCGAGGCCATCAAGACACAGATCGAGGCCGCAGGCGCCGTTGTCACCATCAAGTAAAAAGCCGTTTCGGCAGCATTCGCCCGGTTGGGGATTCCCCTTGCCGGGCGCTTGTTTTACGCTTACAATTTTTTTGCTTGACTTTTCTGCTGCTTTACCCTATAATAATGTTCGCTGAATAAACTGCGCTGCGGTTCATTCGGGCGGTCCTTCCGTATATAGAACCGCAAAAAGAAAACGCACGATGAAGGGAAACGCATCATAATGAAAAAAATCCTAACTGCGGCACTGGCGCTGCTGTTGCTCCTTGCTCTTTCGGCACAGTTCCTTGTATCCGCCGCAGAACCGCCGGAAAGCGGTTCTGCTATCCCCAACGGGGACGAAAGCAACACTTCTGCCGAAGTCAGTTCGGATGTCAGTTCCGACGAAAGCGCATCTTCGATCCCCGATGAAAGTTCTGACACAAGCTCGGAGACAAGTTCAGACACAAGCTCTGACCCTGAGCCCGAACCACAGCCCGGTGAGGGCGACACCCCGTTTGATTATATCGACGGGTATCTTTACGGCCTGTATCCCCGCACGACCGTCGCAGTATTTGCCAAGATGCTCGGTGAGGCGGGCGGCGAGCTGACTGCACCGGACGGCAGCGTACTCGATCCGTCATCCAATGCTTATGTTGTCAACGGCACAGGCGCGGTGGTCGGCGGAAATTTCTATTTTGTCGTCATCGCGGGCGACGTAAATAGTGACGGCGATGTCACCGCCACAGATTATCTGCTGCTCAAGCGCCACTTCGTCGTTCCGGGCAGCAAGGCTCTTTCCGAAGTTGCGCTGCGCGCCTCTTCTCTGGAACGAACCTCCGTCCCTACCCCGTCCGACTACCTCAAAATCAAACGCTATATCCTTACGGGTCTGTACGATCTGGTGAAAAACGAACCGATCCAATGTACGCATGAAAAATGGATAGACGCCGACTGCGAACAGGCCAAGCGCTGTGCGCTGTGCGGAAAGACCGAAGGCAAACCGCTCGGCCACAACTGGCTGGCCGCAACCTGCACCGAATCCAAGCGCTGCCAACGCTGCGGCAAGACCGAAGGCGAGCCACTCGGCCATACATATAAGCCGGCTACGATGACAGAGCCGAAGACCTGTATCGTTTGCGGCGCCACTTCCGGTCTGCCGGTAGCGCAGCAGTCGATCAACAGTATGCTTCGCGGCGACCCCGGAAGCACGAACAATCACGGCACAGTCGTTGTCAACAACACAGACTATGTGATTCCGGCCGAACTGCTGCAAAAGCTCAGCAATAAAATCACACAGGCAAACGACGACTTATCCTTTTATGTCGTCGACCTGAACACCTATGCCACCATCGGTTATAACATCGACCGCGAGATGAATGCGGCATGTGTGGTCAAAGCAGCTTACTGCCTGTATGTATTTCAGCAGATTGAAAACGGCAACGGCTCGCTGAACGAAAAGCTGACCTTTGAAGCGCGGCACTATTATCCGGGGTCCGGCACGATCAAAAATTCTTCCTTCGGCACAACGTTTACATTGCAGGAGGTTTTATACCGTACCATTCACATCAGCGACAACTGCGGCTATTATATGCTTGTCGACCGCTTCGGACGGGACGGCTATAACAGCTGGCTCGATTCGCTCGGCGTAAAATATCTACACCTGCTGCGTTCCACATCGAACTGGACGAGCGTCAGCACCCGCGATCTGGCGATTATCTGGAACGAGATTTATTCTTACTACCAAACCGGGTCATCAAATGCGAAAATCATGTTTCAATATTTTCTCAATGCACAGCACAATTACCTAAAAGTGCAACTGCCCAATTATCAGGTCGCTCACAAGAGCGGCTGGACCGAAACTTCATTCAATGACGCCGGAATCGTCCTCGAGCATAACGACGGTCCGTACCTCATCGCTATCCTTTCCAGCGACCCGGAGGGGAACATTCTTTGCCCGCTTGCTCGGTATTTGGATGAGATTATGCTTGACTATTTCAACTGGCTGGACTAATCCTCAACTCCGCGCAGACCGCTCCCCCCTTTCGGTCTGCGCGGAGTTTTTTCAAAAATAAATGTCAAGGTACCTTGACATTTATTTTTCTTTATGGTATCCTATTCTTGTTTGGTACCAAAGGAGGCGGTCAAAAATCACAAAACAGGAAAAAACAGAAACCCAGCGCGCAATTATGTTCGGTCTGCGCGTCTGCGGCCATTTCCTGCACTTCCATATGGGTGGAAAGGCCGGACGTAAACGGGTATTGGCTGTGCTGTTGCGGGAAGGCGAAATCTCACAGCGAACGCTTCAGGATCTGCTGGATATCCGGTCTGGTTCGCTGAGTGAAATTCTTACAAAGATTGAAGCTGACGGACTGCTGGAAAAGGTCAAATGCGGCAGCGATCGCCGCGGCTATATGCTGCGTCTGACCGAGAGCGGTAAAACATTGGCAAAACAGGTGACCGCCTTCCACGAAGCGCGGGTCGATAAGCTGCTGTCTTGCCTGGACGACGATGAGCAACTGCAACTGCTGGCAACGCTCGACAAGCTCACCCTGCATTGGACCTCGGACGAGGTCGTATCTATGTTTGAAAAACAAAACAAAGCGGAGAATTGACACAACTATGATAAGAGAGATTGCAAAAAGCATACGCGAATACAAGAAAGTATCCATTCTCACACCGATTTTCGTATCATTAGAGGTGGTGATTGAATGTATCATCCCTTTTTTAACGGCGGAAATGGTCAACCGTATCAAGGACGGCAGCGAAATCCGGGAAATCACGCTGTACGGCCTTATGCTGATCGTACTGGCGGTTTTGTCGCTGGTATTCGGTGCACTGGCCGGTTCTGCCTGTGCAACGGCGTCCTGCGGCCTGGCGAAAAACCTTCGACGGGATATGTTTCACAAGGTACAGGAATACTCCTTTGAAAACATAGACCGCTTTTCCACCTCCTCGCTTGTCACGCGCCTGACAACCGACGTGACAAACGTACAGAACGCATACATGATGATTATCCGCATTGCCATCCGCTGCCCGCTGATGCTGATTTTTGCGTTCGTAATGGCCTTCGTAATGGGCGGCCGTATGGCCTTCATCTTCCTGTTCGTAGTGCCCGTTCTCGGTCTCGGACTGTTTGCCGTCATCCGTAAAACCATGCCATTGTTCCGGCGCGTATTCAAAAAATACGACGCACTCAACAGTTCGATTCAGGAAAACGTCAAGGGCATCCGCGTCGTCAAGTCCTACGTTCGCGAGGACTTTGAGACAAAGAAATTCACTGCCGCCGCCGCGGACGTTGCGGGCGATTTTACACGCGCGGAAAAGATTCTTGCGCTCAACACGCCGATGATGCAGTTCTGCCTGTATACGGTGATGGTATTTGTACTCTTTTTCGGATCATATACGATCATCACCACACGCGGCATCGATTTGGACGTCGGCCAGTTTTCTGCGCTGCTGACCTACAGCTTTATGATTCTCAACAGTCTGATGATGGTTTCGATGATTTTCGTAATGATTACCATGGCCGGGGAATCCGCCAAACGTATCGCCGAAGTGCTGACCGAAAAAAGCACGCTCACCGACCCTGCCAATCCGATTCGTGAAGTTGCGGACGGTTCGATCGAGTTTGATCACGTCAGCTTCCGTTACTCCGCCAAAGCATCCCGTATGGCGCTGGCCGACATCAATCTGAAAATTGCGTCGGGCGAAACAATCGGCATCATCGGCGGAACAGGCGCAGCAAAATCGACGCTCATTCAGCTCATTTCACGGTTATATGACGCCACAGAGGGTGTAGTAAAGGTCGGCGGCCATGACGTGCGCGAATACGATCTGGAATGTCTGCGCAACAATGTGGCGGTCGTACTCCAAAAGAACGTCCTCTTTTCCGGCACGATCAAGGAGAACCTGCGCTGGGGCAACAGCGAAGCTACCGACGAGGAGCTGGTCGAGGCCTGCCGTCTGGCACAGGCGGACGAATTTATCCGCAGCTTCCCTGAGCAGTACGACACCTACATCGAGCAGGGCGGCGCCAATGTGTCCGGCGGACAGAAACAGCGTCTCTGCATTGCCCGCGCATTGCTGAAAAAGCCGAAGGTCCTGATCCTTGACGATTCCACCAGCGCGGTTGACACAAAAACCGATGCGCTTATCCGCAGAGGTTTCAAAGCCTATATCCCCGAGACGACAAAGATTATTATCGCACAGCGCACCGCCTCGGTAGAGGACGCAGACCGCATCATCGTGATGAACGGCGGCCGGATCGATGCTGTCGGCACGCATAAGCAGCTTTTGGAAACCAACGAGATCTATCGCAGTACATATCTGTCTCAGAACAGAACGGAGGATCAGCTTGCAGTACAGTAAAACGAAAGAAACCCCAAAAAAGCGGACGTCTGTCAAACATAAGGGAAAAACGATTGCGCGGCTGATCAAGCTGCTGTTCCGATACTATCCGATCATGCTGCCGATCGTGCTCTTCTGCATCGTGTTTAATGCCGTCATCAGCTCGGTTCCATCGGTTTTTATGCAGAACGTGATTGCCGTAGTTGAGTCGAGCTGGGAAAGCGGCGACTGGAGCGCAGTTGCCGGCAATGTTTCGAAATATGTGACCGTCCTTGCGGTGTTCTACATCCTATCGCTGGTCGCCTCCTTTGCGTACAGCCGGATGATGGCGATTATCACACAGGGCTCTTTGATGAAGCTGCGTGTGCAGATGTTCGGCGGGATGCAGACGCTTCCGGTCAAATACTTCGACACGCATAACCACGGCGACATTATGAGCCATTACACCAATGACATCGACACACTCCGGCAGCTCATATCCCAAAGTCTTCCGCAGCTCCTTGTATCGGCTATCGTCATCAGCACAGTACTGTTCATTATGCTTTACTACTGCGTTTGGCTGACACTGGTCGTTATTGCCGGCGTGTGCGTGATGCTGCTCGTCACAAAAAAAATCGGCGGCCGGTCAGCGCGGCATTTTGTACGTCAGCAACAGGCGCTCGGTAAAGAGGAAGGGTACATTGAGGAAATCATGAACGGTCAGAAGGTCGTTAAGGTATTCTGCCACGAGGAAGCCTGCAAAGCGGATTTCGACCGTATCAACGAGAACCTTTTTGCCGAATCGGAGAGCGCAAACAAATTTGCCAATACACTCGGGCCGATCCTCAATAACATCGGCAATGTTCTTTATGCGACTGTCGGAATGACCGGCGGGCTGCTGCTGCTCTCCGGTGTTTCCAACCTGAGCATCTCCGGATTGGCGCTGGGCATCAGCGTAATCGTTCCATTTCTCAACATGACCAAGCAATTCGCCGGAAATATCGGACAGGTCTCGCATCAAATCAACGCTGTAGTAATGGGACTTGCAGGGGCGCAGCGTATTTTCGCGCTCGTCGACGAGCAGCCCGAAGCGGACGACGGCTACGTTACGCTTGTGAACGCGCGTGAAGAAAACGGCGTGCTTACCGAATGCAGCGAACACACCGGCGTCTGGGCCTGGAAGCATCCGCATCAGGCTGACGGAAGCATCACATACACAAAGCTGGCAGGCGATGTGCGGATGTTTGACGTCGATTTCGGTTATGAGCCGGACAAAACGGTTCTGCATGATATTTCACTCTATGCTGAGCCGGGACAAAAAGTTGCCTTTGTCGGCGCAACAGGCGCAGGTAAGACAACGATTACCAACCTGCTCAACCGTTTTTACGACATTGCCGACGGAAAAATCCGTTACGACGGCATCAACATCAACAAGATCAAAAAGGGTGCGCTGCGCCGTTCGCTCGGAATTGTGTTACAAGACACGAATCTGTTTACCGGTACGGTGATGGACAACATCCGTTACGGCAATCTGTCCGCAAGCGACGACGACTGCATCCGCGCCGCAAAGCTGGCAGGTGCGGACGACTATATCACCCGCCTGCCGGACGGCTACGCAACGATGCTGACCGGAAACGGCGCCAATCTCTCTCAAGGTCAGCGACAGCTATTAGCCATTGCCCGCGCAGCGGTCGCCGACCCGCCTGTTATGATCCTGGATGAAGCAACCTCTTCCATCGACACGCGGACGGAAGCCATCGTCCAGCGCGGTATGGACGCTCTGATGCAGGGCCGTACGGTATTTGTCATTGCGCACCGGCTGTCCACGGTCAAAAATGCGGACGTCATTATGGTACTCGATCACGGCCGCATCATAGAGCGCGGCAGCCATGAAAAGCTCATCGCCGATAAAGGGCAATATTATCAGCTCTATACCGGCGCATTTGAATTGGAATAATCATAAAACAATCGGTTGACAAATACATGGATTTGATGTAAAATCAAAATGTACGCTGCGCCGTCTCCTTCGCGCGAATGAGGCGGCGCAGGTTTTCTTGCATTCCAAATACAAAGGAGAAAAAAATAGCGTTATGCAGGCAACAAGCGACTTTTTGGGGACCGAGCCTATCGGCCGTCTTACGCTGCGGCTGGCAGTACCCGCAGTCACCGCACAACTGGTCAATATGCTCTACAATCTTGTCGACCGAATGTACATCGGTCACATTGCCGATATCGGCTCATTGGCGCTCACCGGCGTAGGCGTATGCGCACCGCTGATTCTGCTCATCGCCGCATTTGCCGCGCTGATTTATATGGGCGGCGCACCGCGTATGTCGATGCTGATGGGCAAGGGCGAAAATGAGAAGGCCGAAAAAGTGATGGGCAACTGTTTTACACTGCTCATAGGTCTTTCCGTGCTGCTGACGGTTGTGATCTCCATTTGGGATCATGATTTGCTTATGCTTTTCGGGGCAAGCGAAAACACCGTCGGCTATGCGGAAGAATATATGAGCATCTATACTCTGGGTACGATTTTTGTCCAGCTCACTTTGGGAATGAACGCCTTTATCACTGCGCAGGGATTCGCAAAAGTCAGCATGCTGACCGTCCTCGTCGGCGCAATCTGCAACATTGTGCTCGATCCTGTATTCATTTTTTTATTTGACCTTGGTGTACGCGGCGCAGCAATTGCCACAGTGCTTTCACAAGCAGTATCAGCCGTGTGGGTAATGCTGTTCATCACCGGCAAAAAATGTGTTTTGCGGTTAAAATGGAAAAATATGCGCGTGCAGCTTCAGTTGGTCGGTCCCTGCATTCTGCTCGGGCTGTCTCCGTTCGTGATGCAGGCAACCGAGAGCGTGCTGTCAGTCTGCTTCAATTCCTCGCTGTTGAAATACGGCGGCGACATTGCCGTTGGTGCAATGACAATCCTTGCCTCCGTTATGCAGTTTGCTATGCTGCCGCTGCAGGGGCTGACACAGGGCTCACAGCCAATCGTCAGCTTTAACTTCGGTGCCGGAAACGTTAAACGTGTTCGGCAGGCATTCCGGCTGCTGCTGATTTCTTGTGTCTGTTACTCGACGCTGTTATGGCTGGTATGTATGCTCTTTCCGCAATGGCTGGCCAGCGCATTTTCCTCCGATACGGCCCTGATTGCCTATACCGCCCCTGCGTTGCGTATTTATATGGCCTGTTCTCTGTTGTTTGGTCTGCAAATCGCGTGTCAACAGACCTTTATTGCCATCGGCAACGCCAAGACCTCCCTTTTTCTTGCCGTGCTTCGCAAGCTGATTTTACTTATCCCGCTCATATACATTTTACCCGCGCTGCTGGAGGACAAAACTGCAGCCGTCTATCTGGCAGAGTCTGTGGCGGATACGCTGGCCGTCATCACAACCGTATCCATGTTTTTTATCCAGTTCCGCCGCGTACTGAGGCAGATGGAAAAGCAAAAATAAAAAAGTCCGCCTTCTCCTTTGCGTCACAGCGTTACTGCTGACCGGCTGCACCCACCTGCACCGTCAGAAACGAGCCATTTACTCGCAGTGCAATTTCAGATAACCATAAATCGCGATATCTTTATAAAAAACGGAGGGCTTTGCCCTCCGTTTTAAATTCATTTCTATCTCATACCGTTTCCAGCGCAAAAGCCACTTCGGGAAGAGAAGAAATTTTCTCAAGCGCCTCCGCCTTTGACTCGTTTTTGTCCAGCCGCAGCAGTGCCTCAATCCCAATATTGTTTGCCAGTCCGCTTCTCGAAGGTGTAATCTGCATTTTATAGACCTTATATTCCTCCGTGGACAACAGATTAACAACATGATTGGTCTGATCGACGTCTTTGATTTCAATATAAACTTCAATGACAGCCGTTTTGCTGCCAAGCAGATTTTCCAACCGATAAAGAACTGAAATGGCAATGACGGACAACACGGTACACAAAAGTGCACCCTCATAAAACCCGGCGCCTAATGCAATGCCGATGGAGGCGGTCGTCCACAAACCGGCAGCAGTCGTCAATCCTTTTACGTGCATCCGGCCGGTAATGAGGATCGTACCAACGCCAAGAAAACCGATGCCCGAAATCACCTGTGCGGAAATACGCAGAGGATCCGATTCAATTCCAAGCGTATGTACGACGAAAAAACCTGACATCGTCGTCATTGACGCGCCCAAACAGACAAGAATATGGGTACGCATACCGGCAGGACGTCCCTTTCGCTCACGGTCCATCCCGATGATGCCTCCGAACAAAAACGCCAAAACCAGACGAAGCGTCACCGTAACGATGTTAAAATCTCTCAAATATTGCATAATCGCTTCCATTTTTGCGAAATAGCTGACAACTCCTTTCATAGTATGTTTGAATATCAAAAGGCAAAGAAAAGAGCAGGAAATCTGCTCTTTTCCTCATCCGTTTTTATCAACAATCAATAAGCGATGCCCTGTGCCTTCATCGCTTCGGCCACCTTCAGGAAGCCGGCAATATTCGCGCCTGCGACAAGATTGCCCGGGCAGCCGTACTCTACAGATGCATCATAAGCCGCCTTATAAATGCCCTTCATAATGCCATCAAGTTTTGCATCCACCTCTTCGAACGTCCAGGCAAGACGCTGCGAGTTCTGGCTCATTTCCAGACCGCTGGTGGCGACACCGCCGGCGTTTGCAGCCTTCGCCGGGCCAAACATTACGCCGTTCGACTGAAAGCACTCGATCGCTTCGGGAGTTGACGGCATATTCGCGCCTTCCGCAACGAGCTTGCAGCCATTCTTCACGAGGATTTCCGCCGAAGCCGCGTCGAGCTCATTCTGCGTAGCGCAGGGCAACGCGATGTCGCATTTGATTGTCCAGATGCCCGAGCAGCCGGGTGTAAAGGTGGCCCCGCTGACACGCTTGGCGTACTCGGAAATACGGAGACGTTCCACTTCCTTGATCTGCTTGACCACATCGAGCTGAATACCGTTCGGGTCATACACATAGCCGCTCGAATCGCTCAGCGCCACAACCTTGCCGCCCAACTCGGTCGCCTTCTGCGTCGCATAGATGGCCACGTTACCCGAGCCGCTGATGACAACGGTCTTGCCCTTGAAGCTGTCGCCCTTAGACGCGAGCATCTCGCGGACGAAATAGCACAGACCGTAGCCGGTAGCCTCGGTACGCGCCAGCGAGCCACCGTAGGTCAGGCCCTTGCCGGTCAGCACGCCCGTAAACTCGTTGGCCAGACGCTTATATTGGCCGAACATATAGCCGATCTCACGCGCACCGACGCCGATGTCGCCCGCGGGCACGTCGGTATCCGCGCCGATATGTTTGGACAGCTCGGTCATAAACGATTGGCAGAAACGCATAACTTCCATATCGCTCTTGCCCTTCGGGTCGAAATCCGAGCCGCCTTTGCCGCCGCCCATAGGGAGGCCGGTAAGGGAATTTTTGAAAATCTGCTCAAAACCGAGGAACTTAATGACCGACGCGTTTACCGACGGATGCAGACGCAAACCGCCCTTATACGGGCCGATGGCGGAATTGAACTGCACGCGGAAACCGCGGTTGACCTGCACCCTTCCGCTGTCGTCCACCCAGCTCACGCGGAACTGGATAAAACGCTCCGGTTCGACGATACGCTCGACCACACCGGCGGCCTGCAGGTCGGGACGCTTTTCGATGACCGGCTCGATGGTCTCGAGCACTTCACGAACCGCCTGCAAAAACTCAGCCTCACCCGCGTTCCGCTTTTCAACGGCCTCGTAGACAGAGGCAATGTACTTGTTGCTGAAAGACATGTAAAATCCTCCTAAAATTAGTTTAAGTATGGAAGTGGATCGACCAGTTGACCGTTCACCATAACTCCGAAATGCAGATGCGGCCCGGTGGAAAACCCCGTACTGCCGATCTTGCCGATCACATCGCCCTCCTGAACCCGGTCGCCGACATTCACAAGCACCGCGCTCATATGCGCATAATAAGTCTCCGTTCCGTCGGCATGCCGGATAACGACATATTTTCCATAGCCCCCGGCATCATAATAGCGGGCAACGGTAACGACGCCGTCGCTCGCAGCCTTAATCGAATCACCATAGCAGCTCCCGGAATACGCAACGATATCCAAGCCATTATGATAATTGTATTCGCCGCCAAGCGTCCGACCTCCGAAATACGAAGAGATACGCCCCTGATACGGCCAGGAAAACACCGAAGTTTTAACGGCCGTACCGTATTCCACCTGCCTGTCGACCGGTTCTTCCACCGTGCGGACAGACAGCACGCTGCGCGTTTGCAGCTCACCGTCGACATATACAGCTTCATAATCGGTGACGGAAAGGCCTTCGGCGCCTTCTTCAAGGACCTGTTCATAGCCTTCAACCCGTTGATCGTTATACACCTCGACCGTTTCATACGGAATCGCGGCCTCTTCGCTCTCCACAACCGTCGCACGCACGGAAATAGCGACCTCCGCCTCGCTGCCGTCATAGGTCAGGATCGTATGCGAAAGCGAATCCTCAGACTCAATGCCGAGCAGCGCATCCAATTCCTCCGGCTGAACATACGTCTCCTCCGCATAGCTGTCGGGCACAACGGAAACCTCGTTGACAAACGCGGCCTCCAGACAGTCGTCGGTCACCTCGGCCGTTCGCATCGAAAGCAACGTTCCGAGTGAATCATCGATTTCCGCACGTTCATCACATGCGGCAATAAACACACCGTCGATATACAGCCCAAAGCCTTCCGTTTCTGCGGCTTCCGCAGAGTCGGAAAGAGCTTGTACCTGCACAGCGGACGACGCGGGCGCCGGCTGCTCGCCAGGCATCTCCTGCTGCGGCAGGAACACAAAAAGCGATAAAAGTGCTGCGGCTGCCGCCGTAGATAACGCAAGGTACAATTGGCAGCGTTTGGAACGGATTGGCTTTTGCATCAAACTTCACCTCGGCTTAACAGGATAATTATACATCAAAAAAGCGAAGATTTCAATAGTTTTTTTTCGTCATGCCGCTATTTTTTTGTTATGCGTCTAAAAAAGGGCGAAATGTTTCCAAAAACAGTTGCAGTTTTCATATTTTTGTATTATAATTAGCAGAATAAGGATAGTAAAAAAGGAGACGTTGCCGACTATGAAAATCACAGTGACAAGAACCGCTGCGCCGAAGGTCAAGCCCGACTACACCAAGCTCGGGTTCGGCAAATACTTCACCGACCACATGTTTATCATGGACTACACGGAGGGACAGGGATGGCATGACGCGCGTATTGAGCCGTATCATGATCTTTCACTCTCTCCGGCGGCGATGGTTTTCCATTATGCGCAGGAGATGTTCGAAGGGCTGAAGGCCTATCGGACGGCTGACGGACGCACGCTATTGTTCCGTCCGCAGAAAAACATCGAGCGGATGAACAACACCAACCGCCGTCTCTGCATCCCGCAGATCGACCCGGACGACGCTTTGCAGGCCATCGTCGAGCTGGTACGCACAGACATCGACTGGGTGCCGACAGAAAAAGGCACATCGCTGTATATCCGTCCGTTTATCATCGCCACCGACCCCTTCCTCGGCGTACATCCGTCCAAAACGTATAAATTTATCATCATCCTTTCGCCCGTCGGTTCCTATTATGCGGCGGGGCTGAACCCGGTCAAAATCTGTGTGGAGGACGAATATGTCCGCGCAGTCAAGGGTGGGATGGGCTTTGCCAAAACCGGCGGCAACTACGCAGCCTCGCTCATCGGCCAGCAGAAGGCGGAAGAGATGGGCTACGCGCAGGTGCTCTGGCTTGATGGCATTGAGCACAAATACATCGACGAGGTCGGCGCAATGAATGTGTTCTTCGTCATCGACGGAGAGGTCATTACCCCGTCGCTGGAGGGCAACATCCTTCCGGGCGTGACGCGCGCATCAGCCATTGACTACCTGAAATCAGCCGGTTATAAGGTAACCGAGCGCCGTATATCGATCGACGAGGTCTATGCCGCTGCGGACGCCGGCAAGCTGGACGAGGTGTTCGGCACCGGTACGGCGGCCGTCATTTCTCCGGTCGGCGAACTGAACTGGGACGGTCGGGTGATCGTGATCAACAACGGCGAAATCGGAAAAATTTCTCATCTGCTGTATGACGAGATCACGGGCATCCAGTGGGGCGAAAAGCCTGATACTTTTGGTTGGACGCTCGAGGTCTGACAATTGCCCCCCGCATTTCGCTTAAGGAGAAAAATGGACACGAATTCCACTCACTTTACGCAGCCGAAAGCGCCGGATAAGCCCAAGCTGACGGTACGGCTGAAACAAAAAGGCATTCTGCGGCCGTACACAATCGTCACGGCGATTCTGTTCGGCTGCGCAGTGCTCATATATGTATTGGCTCGCTTTTCAACGCCATTCGCAGAGTTTTGGGCACGCTATCCCTCTCAGGGGCTTCGCTTCATATTCGCGAAGTTGACTACGTGGATTCCTTTTTCGCTGGCTGAGGCGCTGATCCTCTCCCTGCCCGTGCTGGCGGCGGCTTATGTCATTTATTCCAACCGCGCAATGAACCGTTCCGATTCGCCGCGCGCGTTCTGGAATTGTCTGATGCCGCTGATCTGCGCAATCTTTCTTCTGCTTTCATATTTTTGTCTGGCTTTCGGTCCTTGTTATTTCCGCAACGGACTGGATGAAAATTTGGGTTTTTCGCGGGAGGCGGTTTCAGCCGAAGAGCTGCGCGATTGTGCAGTATGGCTGAGCAGCGAAATTGAAGCAATTGAGGACCAGATCGCTTACGGTGCGAGCGGGCAATCCTATATGCCCTACTCCTACTATGAGATGACCGATAAACTCAATGATGCGTTTGCGACCTATGCGGCAGAAGCGGATTATATCTCTTCGTTTCGTGCATCGGTCAAGCCGGTGGTGTTATCTGTCCCGATGACTTACACGCATATTTCGGGTGTGTACACCTTTTTTACCGGCGAGGCAAACGTCAACGTCAACTTCCCCGATTTCTGCACGCCATATACGACAGCTCACGAGATGTCGCATCAGCGCGGAATCGCACGGGAGGATGAGGCAAATTTTGTGGCTTTTCTTGTCTGCATGGAGAGTGACGACGTCTACATCCGTTATTCAGCGCTGGTGAATCTGCTGCAATATGTTTCAAGCGCACTGAACCGAGCGGACAGAGAGCTGTATGCGCAGGTATACCGCTCCCATTATCCGGCTGCGCTGCGTGCAGAGTTATCGGCATATTCCAAATTTTTTGACGAATATCGGCAGAGCACGGCGTCCACGGTGGTCGGCGCAGTGAACGACACGTTTTTGCAGTCGCAGGGACAGACACAGGGCACCCAAAGCTACGGGCTGGTGGTGGATCTGTTCGTCGCCTATTACAAAGCCGAGCTTTCCGATATATGACGTCTGATCCGACGGCAGCTAACAATTGAAGCGCACAACGAAAACAAAGGCGGCAGGGGCAATCGGCTCACTGCCGCTTTTGGCTCGACTGCATATTTGATAGGCACATATAATAGGAGGAGCAATGGAAAAGGCAATACAAAAAATTCAAACAGAAGTGCGCAGCCTTCCTCTTACCGAAGGTGAAAATGAGACGGGGATTCCGTATACAACAGCATGGTATTACAAAAATAAACATATACAAATGCCAAAAACGAAAAATCCCTAACTTTATATTGTGCTTGACGGCATTTTACGGCTCTACACACCTTCCGGAATTATGGACTATATGGCAGGGTAATATTCCATATTGAAAATTGACACGCCATTATCGGGAACCGTTTTGGCGTTTTCAAAACAGCAGGACTTTTTGGCTCTTTCCGTCGAATATACTGCTTATGACGTAATTACGACGGTTTTGGATTTAGAAAATGATTTGACAGAAAAAATTTTCAGCCCAGACAGAAGCGAAAGAGATCAGTCGGAATCAGATCGTGCGGCTATTCAAGCTATTCACCGGCTTTTCCCCGCAATGCGGCGAACGGACCGCTCGGAATATCTTCGGAAAAACATAATGAGAGAAGTCATTTACTACATTCTTTGGGGTTCCTGCGGCAAGCAACTTCTGACGAGTACCATAAACCTGGACCAAGCAGATGAAATTTACAAAGTAAATCATTGGATCAAAGAAAATTTCCGAAGCTCGTTTTCCGTCAAGGATTTAGCTGTTCAAGGAAGCATGAGTATATCTCTTTTCCATCAGAAATTCAAAAGCGCCGTAGGGATGGGACCGCTGCAATGCCAAAAGCGGCTGCGTCTGCCCGAAGCCAGACGGCTGATGCTGGACGAAAACAAAAACGTCACCGAAGCATCTGCCGAGGTCGGTTATGAAAGCCTATCCCAGTTTATACGAGATTACAGGAAAATGTTCGGCAGACCGCCAAAAGAAGATATCCAAAACTTACAGACGCTATTGGAGAAACAGGCATTTTTTTCAGAGAAATAAGCAAGCGAAAGGACGCAATATTTGATATACTTCCATTGATACAAATAAAGCTGTGTATCGACCGATTTCTGTACTTGGAGGTATTTCAAATGATTTTGACGGACGAACTTTGCGACAGACTTTGTGCCGCCGCAAAAGACAAAAGCAGAGAGCTCGGCGTTGACATCAGTTTTGCGGTCAACGACGAAAACGGTCTGCCGAGAGTATATCGCAGATACGGCGAAGCACTGGTGTTAAGCATTACACTGGTTCCCGGAAAAGCATATACGGCTGCCGTTACGCAATGCAAAACAAAAGAAGTTGCTTCTGCGGCCGCAGAAGGAGCTCCGCTGATGGCAATTCAAACCAATGATCCAAAGCTCACGCTTGTAGCCGGCGGATATCCTTTGTTTGTAAACGGAAAAATCGCAGGCGGAATCGGTGTTGGCGGCGGAACAGAGGAACAAGACTGCACAATTGCGGAATATGTCGTATCCGTTTTTGAAGAGCTTACAGGCTGACCAGCCGCCAACTTATTTTCTGCAAAATTCCGCAAGAGCGAGAAAATCACTCAGCGCGTATTTTACTCCCGATAGAACAGATTTCGCACTTCATAATAAATGCGCACTGAACAATGCAGAGCGCCTTGAAAGCCAAGTTTCTCCGGCGTATTATCGTTGTTCAGGCGCTTGGATTTTGTGCGATGATTCGCAAAATCCTTTTCCCTGCCGTATTGTAAGTGCGCCATGCAATGCGGATGCGCATAGATTCATATTTCATTAAAAACGGTTAAAAAGAGCTGTTTTTCATGATCCGCCTTGGGCGGGCGAACAATTCGCAAAGCGACTTATTCAGCAGACATTAATCAGAAACAAAATTTTTGAGCCGCCCTTAACCGGGCGGCTGTTTTTTTCTGGCCACCTAGCGCTGCAATCCCGCTCCCATACTGAACAGAGCCAAAATGTTATGAGCATACGCCGCATATGGCCGTTGCAAGATCTATATGTTTTTTAAGCACCACACGATTCACCATTGTCCACGACGGACACACAGATTCGTCGCATTCCAAGTGATAATACGATTTCTTAATAAAACGGATTGAAACCGTTTTATCAACCGCGGAAAATGCCGCAAGAAATAGATATTGTACGGCATATTTCTCCGGACCTTGCCCGGAACGTCATTCGCTCATGCGAATGACGGATGAGAATGTTTTCAACATTTTCATCAATTTTAAGTATAGAACGCGCTTATTGAATGATGCGGACTAACCAGCACGGGCAATAAAACGTTTTTGCTTTAACGGCCATATCCACATAAATGATTTCAAAGACACAAAATCACACCCACCCCTTCGATTCATAAAAGAGGTGGGCGTCATCTGTTCTTTTTTACGCTTCTGCGGCAGCGCTTTCAGCCGGCTCTGTCTTCGGAGCAGCCTTCTTACGAGCAACGGGCTTCTTCTCGGCCTTATCGGCTGTATCCGTTTTTTTGTCGTCCTTTGACTTCTTAGCGGACTTTTCATCCTTGGCGGGCTTTTTATCGTACACGGCGGATGCATCCACCATCATAATGATGGCCATTTCGGCGCCGTCGCCGCGGCGCGGGCCAATTTTCAGAACGCGGGTATAGCCGCCGTTACGGTCCGCATAAAGCGGAGCAATCTCGGTAAAGAGCTTAGCGACCACGCTCTCCTTTTTCAGAAACGCCATCGCCTGTCTTCTCGAAGCGAGCGTATTCGCTTTTCCGAGCGTGACCATTTTATCGGTCAGAGCGCTGACCTCCTTCGCGCGGGTAACGGTGGTCTCTATTTTACCGTATTCCAACAGGTAGGTTGCCATGCCTTTGAGCATCGCCATTCTGTGGTCGGTCTTTCTGCCTAGCTTTCTTGTTCCGGGCATTGGATTCTGCCTCCTTTTATCGAATAGTTGCGCTTAGTCTTCCGATTTCTTCAGCGACAATCCGAGCGACTGAAGCTTCTGGATAACCTCTTCAAGCGACTTTTTACCGAGGTTTCTGACCTTGATCATATCCTCCTCGGTCCGGTTGGTCAAATCCTCAACGGTATCGATCCCTGCGCGTTTCAGGCAGTTGAAGCTCCTGACCGACATATCCAGCTCCTCGATCGTCATCTCGAGAACCTTCTCTTTAATCGTTTCCTCACGGTCGACCATAATCTCGGTGTTCTTCGCCTCATCTGAAAGCTCAATGAACAGGTTCAGATGCTCACTGAGGATTTTAGCTGCAAGCGAAACCGCCTCCTTGGCATTGATCGTACCGTTGGTGACAAGATCGAGCGTAAGCTTATCGTAATCGGTAATATTACCGACACGCGTGTTCTCAACCTTGTAGTTGACGTTGTAGACCGGCGTATAGATCGAATCGGTATAAATGAGACCGATTACGCTCGTGCCGAGCTGCTTGTTCTTATCCGAGGAAACATACCCTCTGCCGTGATCAAAGGTGATCTCCATATAAAACTCAGCGCCTTCCTCGACGGTGGCTATATGGTGCTCGGGATTGAGTATCTCAATATCGGAATCGCAGACGATATCGCCGGCGGTGATTTCGCCGCCGGTTCTCGTTTTAATGAAAACCGTTTTCGGAGACTGGGTGTAGAGCTTTGCGACCACGCCCTTGATATTCAGAACGATCTCGGTCACATCCTCCTGTACACCGGGGACGGTTGATATCTCATGTAAAACGCCTTCAATTTTTATCGAGGTCGCGGCCACGCCGGGAAGCGAGCTGAGAAGGACCCTTCTGAGCGAATTCCCCAGGGTAATGCCATAACCGCGTTCAAGGGGTTCAATGACAAAAGTGCCGTGTTTCCCGTCTTCACTGAGATCGACAGTTATAATATTCGGTCTTTCTATCTCAATCATAGGTTAACCTCCTTTACTTTTGGGCGCTATTACTTGGAATACAACTCGACAATCAGATGCTCCTCTATCGGGAAGTCTATATCCGTCCTCACGGGCAACGCAGTGATGGTTGCCTGAATGTTCTCCTTATCCATCGAGATCCAAGCGGGTACTGACCTTGCGGAGATATTTTCGACAAGCATTTTAATTTTCGGGGACTTGCGGCTCTGCTCGCGAAGCGTAATGACATCACCCTTCTTTGTGATATAAGAGGGGATATCGACCTTGCGGCCGTTCACCCGGAAGTGGCCGTGGCGGACCAGCTGTCTCGCTTCACGGCGGCTATCCGCCATACCCATACGGTAAACGACATTATCAAGCCGTCTTTCGATCATCGTGAGAAGGTTTTCGCCGGTTTGGCCTTCCTTTTTATCCGCCTTCACAAAATAATTCTTAAACTGCTTCTCTAAAATACCATAGTACCTCTTTGCCTTCTGCTTTTCGCGGAGCTGAAGGCCGTATTCCTTAACTCTCTTTCTGCCCGTGCCCACACCATGCTGACCCGGGGCCTGCGCTCTGCGCGATACCGAGCATTTATCGGAAAAGCATCTGTCGCCCTTCAGAAAGAGCTTGGTGCCTTCCCTGCGGCACAATCTGCAAGCAGGACCTGTATATTTTGCCATTTCTTATCCTCCGTTCTTTCCGATCAAACGCGTCTTCTTTTAGGCGGTCTGCAGCCGTTGTGGGGAATAGGCGTCACGTCTTTAATCGTGCTGATGTCCAAGCCGGCAACCTGAAGCGCTCTGATTGCAGCCTCGCGCCCCTGACCGGGCCCCTTGACGTAGACTTCTACCGTTTTCAATCCGTGCTCCATCGCAGCCTTGGCAGCGGTCTCGGCAGCCATCTGCGCGGCGAACGGCGTGGACTTGCGCGAACCTCTGTATCCGAGCCCGCCTGCAGACGCCCAGGAAAGTGCGTTTCCGGCAGTATCGGTAATCGTAACGATCGTGTTGTTGAAGCTCGAACTGATATGCGCGGCGCCGCGTTCGACGTTCTTGCGCTCGCGACGCTTCTTCGTCACGACTTTTTTCTGCATCTTTGCCATCCGATTTTCCCTCCCTTATTTCTTCTTGTTGGCGATGGTCTTGACCGGACCTTTTCTCGTGCGCGCATTCGTTTTGGTCCGCTGTCCTCTGACAGGCAGGCCTTTTCTGTGGCGCTGGCCGCGGTAGCAGTCAATTTCCACCATACGCTTGATGTTGAGCGCGACTTCTCTTCGCAGGTCGCCCTCCACGAGGTAGTTGTTCTCGATGACCTCACGCAGCTTCGCGACATCGTCCTCGGTCAAGTCCTTGACGCGGACATCGGGGTTGATGCCGGTTTTCTTGAGTATCTCGTTCGAGCGCGCTCTGCCGATACCGTAGATATACGTCAGACCGATCTCGACGCGTTTTGCATTGGGTATGTCAACACCGGAAATACGAGCCATATTTACACCTCTCTTTTATCCTTGCTTCTGCTTGTGCTTCGGGTTCTCGCAAATAATCATGATTTTACCCTTGCGTTTGATGACCTTGCACTTTTCGCAAATCTTCTTGACGGAAGGCTTAACTTTCATTCCTAATGACCTTTCCTTTCTCGCTGATGCGCGACGTTTTGCCGTTTGCGGGCGCTGCCGTCCTCTGTTCAGAACGCGCGTACCGTTATTTCGACCTGAAGATGATTCTGCCCTGCGTCAGGTCGTACACCGATACCTCCACCGTGACTTTATCCCCGGGGAAGATCTTGATATAGTGCATTCTCATTTTCCCGGATATATGGGCAGTAACCATATGTCCGTTGGAAAGCTTTACCTTGAACACGGTGTTCGGAAGTGCTTCCGTGACCACGCCTTCAAATTCGATCACATCGTCTTTAGCCAGAACAATCCCTCCTTCGAATGCCGCCGCGTTCAGCCATCCAGCCCCGACAGGAATTCGCGGAGCGTTTTATTCGTTATATTCTCCACATCAATCCTGACGCTGCCGGACTCATCCGCACGGGCGAGCGCGCTGATATGTTTCACCTTCTTCCGCTTCGGCGACTCAACACGGCGCAATCTGCCGTCCGCGATATAAACATAATCGGCGTCTATAATCTCGATGACAACAAAATTTCTGCCTTTATCTCTGCCGCAAAGCGAAGTCACGATCGAACCTAACAGCAAACTTGTATCCAATTCAAACCTCCAAGCATTTTCAGACGGCGGTTAAAATGACGGGGCCGTTATCCGACACACATATCGTATTTTCATAATGCGCGGACAGGCGGCCGTCAAGCGTTTTGACCGTCCAGCCATCAGAAAGCGTTTTCACGCGCCAAGTACCGGCGTTAACCATCGGTTCAACGGCAATCGTCATCCCGCTGCGCAGTCTTACACCGCGTCCGGCGACGCCGAAATTCGGCACCTCGGGGTCCTCGTGCAGCTTTTCACCGACACCGTGACCGATGAAATCACGCACGACGGTAAAGCCGTTTTCGCGGACAAATCCCTCAATAGCTGCTCCGATATCGCCTATGCGATGCTCCGGCAGCGCCTGCTCGATGCCTTTATAAAAGCTGTCCTCCGTAACCTCAATCAGACGTCTGGCTTCATCCGAAACCGAGCCGACCGCAAAGGTAGCCGCACAGTCCCCATGATACCCTTTATAGAACGCGCCGACATCAATCTTAACGATATCACCGTTCTTCAAAACGGTCTCCGGCGAGGGAATGCCATGGATTACCTGATCATTCACGCTGATACAGGCTGAGGCGGGGAAGCCGGCATAACCGAGAAAGGAAGGGTGCGCTCCATGCGAGAGGATGCAAGCCCTGATTTTTGCATCGATGTGACTGGTCGTCACCCCTTCCCGTACCAGCGAACCGCCGAGCGCCCTCGCCTCCGCAGCGATGCGCCCTGCATCCCGCATAAGCGAAAGCTGCGCCGCACTCTTGATGGCAATCATTCTATGCCTAAGGCGGCCAATGTCAGTTTCGTCGTATCCGCGACTTCTTCCTGGCCGATAATCTTCTTGAGGATTCCCTTACTCTCATAATAAGCCTTGAGCGGTTCGGTTTCCTCGTGGTAGGTATCCAGCCGGCTCTTGACAACGGCGGGGTCGTCGTCCCTGCGGACGATCAGCTCCCCGCCGCATTTATCACACCGGCTGCCGTCCTTGGGCGGGTTATACTTGACGTGATACGGATTGCCGCAGGAAGCGCAAAGACGTCTGCCGCTGAGGCGTTCGACGATCGTTTCATCCGAAACCTCAAGCGAGAGGACTACATCAATGCGGATATCCATTTTTTCCAGCGCCTCTGCCTGCGGAATCGTGCGGGGAAAGCCGTCGAGGATGAAGCCGTTTTTGCAATCTTCCTCGGCAAGTCTGTCCTTGAGGATGCCGATAACAACCTCATTCGGGACAAGAGCACCGCTGTCCACATAGCTTTTGGCTGACAGACCGCTTGCGGTCTCCTTTTTGATGGCCTCTCTCAGCATAGCGCCGGTGGAAATGGTCGGAATTTGCAGCCTTTTGCTGACAATCTCCGCCTGCGTGCCCTTACCGGCGCCGGGAGGGCCGAAAAAAATGATATTCATTCTTCTACTCCGTTCTGTCCCTGCATCGGACGCACGGCGAACGCTTCACCGTGCGTCCGACTGCAAAAATATACATTATTCAAGGAAGCCTTTATAATGACGCATCATAATCTGGCTTTCAAGGTCTCTGGTCGTCTCAAGCGCGACGCCGACCACGATCAGCAGCGAGGAACCGCCGAACGCGAATGCCTGAAATACAGCATTTCCTGTCATCGAAAGCACGATCGGGAACACGGCGATAAAACCGAGAAAGAGCGCGCCGATGAGAGTGATACGATTGAGAACCTTCTTGATGTAGTCTGCCGTCGGCTTGCCGGGACGGTAGCCGAGAATGGTTCCGCCGTTCTTCCGGATATTGTTCGCCACCTCTACGGGATTAAAGGAAATGGAATTGTAGAAGTAAGCAAATGCAATAATCATCAGGAAGTACACGATGGCATAGAACGGCCATCTGCTGGCTGCCGAGAACCAAGTGTTGATCCCGTTTTGCCAGCTTGTAAAAATCAGTGCGAGCGTGGCAGGGATGGAAACAATGGCCTGGGCAAAAATGATCGGCATAACACCGGTCATATTCAGCTTAATGGGCAGATGCGTATTCATGCCGCCGTACATTTTTCTGCCGACCTGCCGCTTCGCGTACTGAACGGGAAGACGGCGTTCCGAGTTGGTAATGAAAACAACAAGGGTGACGACGGCGAGCATAAACAGGACAATGAATATCAGATAGAAGAGATATTCAATATTCCCGTCAAACGCATATTTAAGATACTCCCAGCCGTAAGAGAGCATCGCCGGCGCACGGGAAACAATGCTTACAAACAGAATGATCGATATGCCGTTGCCGATACCGTTGGCATCAATCTTTTCGCCCATCCACATAACCAGATACGCGCCGGCCGAAAACGCGGCTACGATAACAAGGCACGCAAACCAGTTGGTGGTATAGAGGAAGCTCCGAATTGTAAGATAATAACCGTAAGCCGTGACAATCGCAAGAGCGACCGTTACATAGCGGGTAATACGCTTAATCTTCTCCTGCCCGTCCGGTCCGCTCTTTTGCAGCCTTTCCAACGCAGGAATCGCTACAGTCAAAAGCTGCATCACGATGGAAGCGGTGATATACGGAGAGATCGAAAGTGCAAACAGAGTCGCTTTTGAAAACGCATCACCCGAGAGAAGGTTAAAATAACCAAGCAGTGAGGTGGATACACTGGCCGAGCTGAAATACTCTCCCAATGCTTCTTTGTCAACATAAGGAACAGGGATCGCGGAGCCTATTCTGAAAAGCACAATGACCACAAAGGTATAAATGAGCTTTTTGCGAATATCGTCAACACGCCACGCGTTTCTTAATGTTTCCAGCATTTTATACCACCTCGGCCTTCCCGCCTGCGGCTTCTATCTTCTCCTTTGCACTGGCGGAAAAGACTTTTGCTTTAACGGTCAGCTTTTTGGTCAGCTCACCTTCTCCGAGGATTTTAAGACCATCCAACTCCTTACGAAGAATACCGTTGGCCAGCAGCGTCTCCATATCGACGACACTGCCGTCATCAAACAACTCATCCAGACGGCCGAGGTTGATGATCGCGTATTCCTTCGAAAAGTGGTTGGTAAACCCGCGCTTCGGGAGTTTTCTGTATATCGGAAGCTGTCCGCCCTCGAAACCCGGCCGGACGCCGCCGCCCGAGCGCGCGTTCTGGCCCTTATGGCCCCGGCCGGCGGTCTTGCCGTTGCCGCTGCCGGTGCCCCTTCCTTTACGGAAGTTATCCTTAACGGAGCCGGGAGCCGGAGAAAGCTCGTGAAGCTTCATAACTATGCCCTTCCTTTCTATTGAGGAGCCGCCTGCGCCGCACGGAGGAATCGTTCCTCCGCCGCCCGTAGGGCACGACCCGTCGAGCGCCCTCTTATACGTTGTTCTAATGTTATTTAGCTTCCTCGACCTTGACAAGGTGAGCTATCACATTAAGTTTGCCTTCGAGTATGTTGTCCCGTTCGGAGACAACCGTGTCGCCTATCTTCTTCAAGCCGAGGGAATTGGCCGTGAGGATCTGATTTTTCTTGCGGCCGATCAGGCTCTTGGCCAGCGTCAGTTTAACCTTTGCCATTTTTTACTTACCTCCTCAGCCGTTGACGGCTTCCACGCTGATGCCGCGCGCCTTCGCAACCTGTTCGGCAGTGCGAAGCGAACGAAGCGCCTCAAACGTGGCCTTGACAACGTTGATGGCGTTATTGGAACGCAGCGATTTCCCTCTGATATCGCGAATGCCCGCGCTGTCGAGAACTGCGCGCATCGTTCCGCCGGCGATGATGCCGGTACCGGGAGAAGCCGGCTTAAGCAGCACGCGGCCTGCGCCGAATTCACCGATGATCTCGTGAGGAATGGTCGTACCCTTCACGGAGACTTCGATGACGTTCCGCTTAGCGGCTTCAATGGCTTTTCTTATGGCTTCCGGAACCTCAGCGGCTTTGCCGAGGCCGTAGCCGACATGACCGGCGCCGTCGCCGACGACGACAAGGGCAGAGAACCGAGCGATACGGCCGCCTTTTACCGTCTTGGAGACACGTTTGGTATCGATAAGGGTCTCTTTCAGCTCTATTGCGGAATAATCAACCTTTTTAGCCATTATGAACCTCCTAAAATTTGAGCCCGGCCTCACGCGCGCCGTCGGCGAGCGCGATGATCCGCCCGTGGTAGATATAGCCGCCACGGTCGAACACGACCTCGGTAATGCCCTTTTCGATTGCACGCTGCGCGGCGAGCGCACCGACCTTCTTGGCACTTTCCTTATTGCCGCCCTCATTGCCGAATGCCGGCTCAACGCTGGAGGCTGAAACTAAAGTCTTTCCCGCCGTATCGTCGATAATCTGCACATAGATGTTGTTCAACGAACGGTAAACGCACATACGCGGCTTCTGCGCAGTTCCCGAGATCTTCGCCCGGACTCTCTTATGGCGCTTCAGACGCTGCTTATTGCTGTCAACACGATTAACCATATTTTCCGCTCCTTTCCGTTATTTGCCGGCCTTACCAGACTTGCGCCTGATTCTCTCGTCGGCATACTTGATGCCCTTGCCGAGATACGGCTCCGGAGGTCTTTTGCCACGGATTTCCGAGGCAATCTGCCCGACCTTCTGCTTATCGGCGCCGCTGACGACGACTGCATTGGGATTGGGCACATCGAAGGTAATTCCATCCGGCTCGTCAAAGACGACCTGATGCGAATACCCGATATTCAGGACAAGCTGCTTGCCCTGCTTTGCCGCACGGTAGCCGACGCCGTTGATCTCCAGTTCCTTCTTATAGCCCTCGGTCACACCGACGACCATATTGTTCAGAAGCGAACGGGTCAGTCCGTGAAGCGCCTTATGCTCTTTATCATCGGAGGGACGCTTGACATGCGCAAACCCGCCGTCGATCTCGATCGCCATTTCCGGATGGAGCCGCTGCGTAAGCGTTCCTTTCGGCCCCTTCACGGTAACGACATTGCCATCGGCTACGTCTACCGTCACGCCGGCGGGGATCGCGATCTGCATTCTGCCTATTCTTGACATGCTTGTTTACCTCCCCTTACCATACGAAAGCGAGCACTTCGCCGCCGATGTTCTCTTTACGGGCTTTCTTATCGGTCATAAGCCCCTTCGAGGTGGAAATGATCGCGATGCCGAGGCCGTTTCTGACCTTCGGAATGTCCTTGCAGGAAGCATAAATACGCAGTCCGGGCTTGGAAACCCTGCGCAGACCCTCGATGGTGCGGGTCTTGCCCTCGCCATACTTCAAGGTGATCGTGATCATACCCTGCTTGTTATCGGTTTCGCTGACCTCATAGCCCTTGATAAAACCTTCCTCCACGAGGATATCCGCGATGGCTTTTTTCATATTGGAGCACGGAACGTTCACCTTTTCGTGCTTCGCGGAATTGGCGTTTCTGATGCGTGTGAGCATATCCGCCACAACGTCTGTCACTTGCATTGATCCGTCCTCCTTTACCAGCTTGCTTTTTTCACGCCGGGGATCTGGCCGCTATAGGACAGATTCCGGAAGCAAATACGGCAGATGCCGAACTTGCGCAGATAACCGTGGGGTCTACCGCAGATTTTGCAGCGATTATAGGCGCGGGTAGAAAACTTGGGCGCTCTCTGCTGCTTGATTTTCATCGATGTCTTTGCCATTCTGTCTGCCCTCCCTGTTATCTTGCAAACGGCGCGCCGAGCAGGGTAAGAAGCTCCTTAGCCTCTTCGTCGGTGTTTGCCGTCGTCACGAAGCAAATATCCATGCCTCTGATTTTATCGACCTTATCGTACTCGATCTCCGGAAAAATAAGCTGCTCCTTAAGCCCGCAGGTATAATTGCCGCGGCCGTCGAACGAATTGGGATTGATGCCCTTAAAGTCTCTGACGCGCGGAAGCGCAAGCGAGAAGAACTTATCCACAAATTCGTACATCCGATCGCCGCGAAGCGTGACCTTTGCACCGATGTGCATACCCGCACGCAGCTTAAAGTTCGAGACCGATTTTCTCGCCGTCGTGGGCACGGCCTTCTGACCGGTGATGGTTGTCAGATCGTCGATGATGCTGTCAATTGCCTTGGCGTTGTCCTTTGCGTCGCCCGCACCGACGTTGACAACGACTTTTTCAAGGCGCGGAATCTGCATCGGGCTCTTGTAACCGAACTTCTTCATAAGAGCGGGAGCAACGTCGCTTTTGTAGAATTCCTGAAGTCTTGCCATTATCGTCTCTCCTTCTTATAAAGTTTCACCGCAGCGCGTGCAGGTGCGGATTTTTTCGCCGTTCGCGGTCACCTTATGTGCGACGCGCGCGCCCTTCTGGCATTTCGGGCAGTAAAGCTGCACTTTGCAGGCGTAGATTGCGCCCGACGTCTCGATGATGCCGCCCGCCTCACCCTGCTTTCTGGGCTTGACGTGCTTATGGACTTTATGAACGTCCTCGACGATAACCTTGCCTTCCTTGGGAGACACGCCGATGACCTTGCCGATGACCTTTGCGTACTTTCCGGATCTGACCATTACGGTATCACCGGTTTTGACGTGCATCTTTTTTACGTTTTGCATTTACGGTTACCTCCTGTCAAACTACTTCGGGAGCCAAGGAGAGTATCTTCATATAGTCCTTCTCGCGAAGCTCACGGGCAACCGGCCCGAAGATACGGGTACCTCTGGGGTTTTTGTCTTCTTTGATCAGGACGGCCGCGTTGTCGTCGAATCGGATATACGAGCCATCCGGTCTGCGGTGACCTTTCACCGTGCGCACAATGACGGCCTTGACCACCTCACCCTTCTTGACGACGCCGCCGGGGGAGGCCTTTTTCACGGAGCAGACGACAACATCGCCGATCTCCGCATAGCGCCTGCCGGTGCCGCCGAGCACGCGGATGCACATCAGCTCCTTCGCGCCCGTATTATCGGCAACCTTCATATAGGATTGCTGCTGTATCATTTTGTGTCCTCCTTATACCGGCTTACTTGGCGCGCTCGATGATCTCGACCAGCCGCCAGTTCTTATCCTTGGAAATGGGGCGTGTCTCCATAATCAGCACCTTATCGCCGACATTGCACTCGTTCTTCTCGTCGTGCGCCTTGAACTTAACGGTGTGCTTGATGATCTTTTTATACAGAGGATGCTTTTTGCTGCCTTCGATCGCGACGACGATCGTCTTGTCCATTTTATTGGAAACGACCTTGCCGACTCTGGATTTTCTGAGCGCTCTATCCGTATTCATCTCAACCTACTCCTTTCGCTTACGCCTTGCCGCTGAGTTCTTTTTCACGAAGAACCGTCAGGATGCGGGCAATGGTTTTTTTGGTTTCCACGATTTTCATCGGGTTATCGAGCTGGTTGATGGAATGCTGAAATCTAAGGTTAAAAAGCTCTTCCTTCTGCTCCCTCAAAGTCTTGGTAAGCTCGGAGGGCGCCATCTGCTTGATATCTTTGATGTTCATTAGTTACCTCCTATTTTTCGAGGTCAGCCTTGGTTGCGAACTTACACTTGATCGGAAGCTTATGGGAAGCCAGACGCATTGCCTCGCGCGCGACCTCCTCGGTGATGCCGTCCATTTCAAACATAACTCTTCCGGGCTTGACCACTGCTACCCAATACTCGGGGCTGCCTTTGCCGGAGCCCATGCGCGTTTCGGCGGGCTTTTCGGTAATCGGCTTATCGGGGAATATCTTGATCCAGACCTGACCGCCTCTTTTGATGTAACGTGTCATAGCGACACGGGCAGCTTCAATCTGATTGCTGGTGATCCATGCGGGCTCCGTAGCGACAAGGCCGAACTGACCGTTCGTAATCTTGTTGCCGCGCGTCGCCGTACCCTTGAGGCGGCCCCGCTGTACTCTTCTGTATTTGACTCTCTTAGGCATTAACATTTCGTCTTCCTCCTTGGTCCGAAGAGGTGCGCTTGACCTCAGGAAGGACCTCGCCCTTATAAATCCAGACCTTGACGCCGATCTTGCCGTAGGTCGTATTCGCCTCGTAAAAGCCGTAATCGATATCGGCTCTGAGGGTCTGGAGCGGGATAGTGCCCTCGTGGTAATGCTCGCTTCTGGCAATTTCAGCGCCGCCGAGGCGGCCGGAAACCATAATTTTGATGCCCTTGGCGTTGAGCTTGATGGCTCTGCCGATAGCCTGCTTCATTGCGCGGCGGAATGCGATGCGCTTCTCCAACTGCGCGGAAATGTTTTCCGCGACAAGCTGCGCATTGAGGTCGGGCTGCTTGATCTCAATCACGTTGACGCTGGCAGGCTTGCCGGCGAAGGCTTCGATCTCCTTACGGAGCTTTTCGATCTCGGTACCGCCCTTGCCGATGATGATACCGGGCTTCGCGCAATGAATGATCACACGAATCTTCGCATTGTCTCTTTCAATTTCAATCTGGGGGACACCGGCCTGCTTAAGCTTTTCCTTCAGGAACCTTCTGAGCTTGTAGTCAGAAACGAGCGTATCGCCGAATACTTCGTCCTTCACGAACCAGCGGGAATCCCAGTCTTTTATAACGCCCACACGCAGACCGTGCGGATTAACCTTTTGACCCATAACTTCGCTTCCTCCTAATCTCTTTCCTTCAGCACAACGGTCACGTGCGAGGTTCTCTTCACAATGCGGAAGGCACTTCCTCTCGCGCGCGGCATCACTCGTTTCATACCCTTGAGCTTACCGGGCGTCACGAAGCACTCCGCGACATAGAGCTTTTCAACGTCCATGCCGTGGTTCGTTTCCGCGTTTGCCACTGCCGATTTGAGGAGCTTTTCTACGCTTTCGCAAGCGAGTTTGTTGGTCGTCTTGAGAATCGCCGCGGCTTCCGCGACATTCTTATTGCGAATCAGATCAAGCACAATCTTGACCTTTCTGGGGGTCATGCGCAACTGCTTGAGATGCGCCTTTGCCACCTTTGCTTCCACAGTTTCTGCCTCCTTTCAATCCGACATTACTTCGACGTGTTGGACGTTTTCGAGCCGGAATGGCCGCGGAACGTCCGCGTAGGCGCAAACTCACCGAGCTTATGCCCGACCATATCCTCCACAACATAGACCGGAATATGTTTCCGGCCGTCGTGCACGGCGATCGTATGTCCGACGAACTCGGGGAATATTGTGGAAGAACGCGACCAGGTTTTGAGAACTCTCTTCTCGCCCTTGGCGTTCATATCGCAAACACGGTTATACAGCTTGGCCTCTACATAAGGGCCCTTTTTCACGCTTCTGCTCACTGTCTAATATCCTCCTTCACCGACTTATTTGTCATTTCTGCGCTTGACAATGAACTTGTCGGTGCGCGCCTTCTTGTTTCTCGTCTTATAGCCGAGAGTAGGCTTGCCCCACGGGGTAACCGGGGAAGGTCTGCCGATCGGCGAACGGCCTTCGCCGCCGCCGTGCGGGTGATCGACAGGGTTCATAACCGAGCCGCGGACCGTCGGACGGATACCGAGGTGGCGGGTCTTGCCGGCCTTGCCGAGCTTGATGTTCTCATGCTCGAGGTTGCCGACCTGACCGATGGTGGCCCTGCAGTCGAGACGTACGAGCCGGACCTCGCCCGAGGGAAGGCGGATCTGCGCCATACCGTTCTCCTTGGCCATCAGCTGCGCTGCGGCGCCGGCGGAACGAACAAGCTGCGCACCTCTGCCGGGATACAGCTCGATGGCATGGATAAAGGTGCCCACGGGAATGGCGCCGATGGGCAGGACGTTGCCGGTCTTGATATCGGCGTGTTCGCCCGCATACAGTGTATCGCCGACCGACAGTCCGTCGGGAGCGACAATATAGCTCTTCTTCCCGCTTTCATCCTGCAGAAGAGCAATATAGGCAGTGCGGTTGGGATCGTATTCGATGGCGACAACCTTGTTGATCGCCTCGGAATTCCGCTTGAAGTCGATGATTCTGTACTTCTGACGGTTGCCGCCGCCATGATGGCGAACGGTGATGCGGCCGGTGTTGTTGCGGCCCGCATTCTTCTTCAAAACGGTGACGAGGCTCTTTTCAGGCTTCTTTTTCGTGATTTTGCTGAAGGAGGGCGTCACCATATTCCTTCTCGACGGAGTTGTCGGTTTATATGTCTTCGTTGCCATTGTCTGACTCCTTCCGCTTTACATCAGGCTGTCGAAGAACTCGATGGTCTTGGAGCCTTCCGACAGCTTCACGATGGCCTTTTTCCACGCACTCGTGCTTCCCTCGGAACGGCCGAGTCTCTTCGGCTTGCTTTTCATGTTGATCGTCGTCACCTTGTCGACCTCGACCTTGAAGATCTCCTCGACCGCGTTCTTGATCTCAATCTTATTGGCGTCTCTGGCGACGCGGAACGTATACTTCTTATTCTGCATATCCTCGATGGAAGCCTCGGTGATAACCGGCTTGAGGATGATGTCGTATGCTGTTTTCATTCTCCGTAAACCTCCTCGAGAGACGCGACCGCAGCCTTGGTCAGAATGAGCTTGTCGTGCTTGAGGATGTCATACACACTCATCGCATTGACGGGAGCCGTGGCGACGCCGGGGATATTGGCGGCGGATTTGACCACCTTCTGATCCGGTTTTTCGGTGACGATCATCGGTTTGCCGTTCGCACCGAGCGCGGCAAGCATCGCAACGATCTTCTTGGTCTTGAACTCTTCGAGCGCGATATTGTCCAGGACAATCAGTTCGCCCGAGGAAACCTTCGAAGAAAGCGCGCCGAGCATGGCGATCCGCTTTTCCTTCTTGTTCACGGAAACCCGGTAGCTCCTGGGCTTGGGGCCAAGCGCGATACCGCCTTTCGTCCACTGCGGCGCACGGGTCGAACCCTGTCTGGCGCGGCCGGTGCCCTTCTGTCTCCACGGCTTGCGGCCGCCGCCGGCGACCTCACTGCGCGTCAGGGTGGACTGTGTGCCCTGTCTCTGGTTGAGCAGATATGCTCTGACCACCGAATGCATAACGGGAACATTGACCGGTGCGCCGAAGATCTTCTCGTTCAGATCGATCGTGCCGCAGGTTTTGCCCTCCATATTGTAAACATCAATTACTGGCATTTTTGTTTCCTCCCTTCAGCCTATTTCACCGTGTTGCGGATACAAACGATTCCGCCCCGCGAGCCGGGGACCGCGCCCTTGACTGCAATCAGGTTGTTGTCGGCGTCGATCTTGACGACCTCAAGATTCAGAACCGTCACCTTTTCATTGCCGTACTGACCAGCCATTTTTTTGTTTTTGAATACTCTCGACGGCGTGCTGTTTGCGCCCATCGAGCCAACCTGACGGTGAACCGGGCCGGTGCCGTGGGTCATTCTCAGCCGGTGTGCGCCCCATCTCTTGATGACGCCCGAATAGCCGCGGCCCTTGGTGATACCCGTAACGTCGACCTTCTCGCCGACTTCAAACGTGTCTGCGGTAACGGTGTCACCCACGTTCATTTCCGCGGCGCCGTCGAGGCGGAACTCCTTGAGATACTTTTTATAGGAAACGCCGGCCTTTTTGAAGGTGCCCTTCGCGGGCTTCGTCAGCTTTCTCTCCGCTATGTCCTGATATCCGAGCTGGACGGAGTCATAGCCCTCCTTGTCCGCCGTTTTCTTGGCGACCACAACGCAGGGACCCGCGCTGATGACCGTTACCGGTATAACGTTGCCCTTTTCATCAAAAAGCTGGGTCATTCCGATCTTTTTGCCGATGATGCCTTTTTTCATTTTCCGTTTATCCTCCTTAAGGTTATTGGTTGGCGCAGCTTTTTTGCAGCGCTAACATGACCTTTTAGTCAACAAAGCTTCAGAGCTTGATCTCGATATCCACGCCGGCGGGAAGTTCCATACCCATCAGGGCCTCAACGGCTTTCTGCGACGGCTTGATGATGTCGATCAGACGCTTGTGGGTGCGCAGCTCGAACTGCTCACGCGAATCCTTATACTTATGCACCGCGCGCAGGATCGTGATGATCTCGCGGTCGGTCGGCAGCGGGATAGGCCCGGAAACCGCCGCACCGTTGCGCTTGGCCGTCTCCACGATCTTTTCGGCCGCCTGATCGATGAGCGTGTGGTCGTAAGCCTTCAGTCTGATTCTGATTCTCTCTTTTGTTGCCATGACTTGCTTTTGCCTCCTTAAATTTTGCATTTGGCTGAGGCACGGTATCTGAACACCCGTCCGGGCGTTCCGCGAACGCCCCTTAAAAAATGCTCAAACCGTCGCCCGATTGTCGGACATACTCTGCGGAAGTTACCTGTTTTTGGACAGCAATCTCCCGCTTCATCGCATACCAAGCAATCGCAAGTATAACACAACCGCAAGGCTCTGTCAACCTTTTTCACCAAATTTGCGCCCTGCAATTGTAAACATTTTGTAAATGAAGACGTTCCTCTATTTTTTAACGTCAAACCGCGAGAATTTTTGCACGAAGATTCATTTCCCGCTTGATTTGCGGAAAAAGTATGCTATAATATAGAATGAAGGGGATTTCGGCTTATACCGAAATGCCGGAACCCACCGAAAGGAACGATCACCGGTGAAAAGAACAATGAAAATGAACGGCGTTTGTTCCCGCACCGTCAGCTTCGAGCTTGACGGCGAGGGACGTGTGCATGACGTATCGTTTGTAGGCGGCTGCAACGGCAACCTCAAGGGCGTAGCGGCACTGAGCGAGGGCATGCCTGCCGAAGAAATCATTTCACGTCTGAAGGGCGTGCGCTGCGGCTTCAAGCCAACCTCCTGCCCCGACCAATTTGCCGCCGCATTGGAAGCGGCGTTGAAAGGAGACGAGCAGGAATGAACAAAAACTATGAATACTGGCTTTCTTACGGGGGCCTTGACCCAGAAACCCGGCGCGAGCTGGAATCCATTTCGGGAAACGAAGAGGAAATCGAAGCGCGTTTTGCTAAACCGATGCAGTTCGGCACGGCAGGGCTGCGCAGCATCATGGCGGCGGGCATTTCGAGAATGAACGTATACACCGTTGCGCAGACGACGCAGGCACTGGCCAACCTCATCTGCCGCTGCGGCGAACAGGCGCGCGGCGTGGCCATCGCCTACGACAGCCGCAATAACTCGATGCGTTTTGCCGAAACGGCGGCGGAGGTGCTTGCCGGCAACGGCGTGAAGGTATATATATACGAAAGCCTGCACCCTACTCCCTGTCTGTCCTTTGCGATTTTGCAGCTCGGCTGCATCGCGGGCATCAACATCACCGCTTCGCACAACCCGAAGGAATACAACGGCTACAAGGTCTATTGGGAGGACGGCGCGCAGCTTCCGCCCGACCATGCCGACGAGGTCAGCCGTGAAATGGAGCGCATCGATATCTTTACCGGCGTGCGCCGGATGGATTTTTCCGACGGCTGCGACAAGGGACTGATCGTGCGCATCGGCGAGAAAATGGACGAAGCGTTCCTGCGCGCCGTGCTCGACTGCCGGACGGACCCTGAGATCCTCGAACAATACGGCAACGCGGTGGGCATCGTCTACACCCCGCTGCATGGGACGGGATATCGTCTGGTGCCGGAGGTGCTCAAACGCGCGGGCGTGACCAATCTGCGCGTGGTCGAAAGTCAGCGCAAGCCCGACGGGGACTTCCCCACCGTCGCCGTTCCCAATCCCGAGAATAAAGCCTGCTTTGCCGAGGCCATTGATCTCGTCCTGCGCGACGGTACCGACTGCGACCTCATCATCGGGACAGACCCCGATGCAGACCGCGTGGGCGTTGTGGTCAAAGACGCCAACGGGCTGTTTGTGCCGCTGTCGGGAAACGAACTGGGCGCACTGCTGGTCGATTATATCATTCAGGCCCGCCGCCGCAAGGGGACGCTGCCAGAGAACGCATGCGCAGTCAAATCGATTGTATCCAGCGAGCTGTTTACGGCGATTTGTAAAAAGAACGGCGTGACGCCGATCAACGTCCTGACCGGCTTCAAATACATCGGCGAGAAGATTGCGGAATACGAAAAAACCAAACAGTACACCTTCCTGTTCGGCTACGAGGAAAGCTACGGCTTCCTCTCCGCCGGCTACGTGCGGGACAAGGACGCGGTCGCCGGCTCGCTGCTGATCGCAGAGATGGCGGCCTATTACAAGTCGATCGGAACGACGCTGTACGGCGCGATCCATGCGCTGTACAAGGAATACGGCTATTACGGCGAGACGGTGCTGAATATCCAGGTCGGCGGCATCGACCCGATGGCCGAAATGAATAAGCGGATGGCAGGGCTGCGCGGCGCGCCGTTCGACAGCATCGCAGACTGCAAGGTCATACGCGTGCGCGACTATCTTCGCAAAACGGTATTCAATCTGACCGATGGCACAACGGGCATGACCGATCTGCCGCAAAGCGACGTGCTCTATTTCGAGTTGGAGGATGAGACGAACGTCATCGTCCGCCCGTCGGGCACTGAGCCGAAAATCAAGGTCTACATTCTCGCCAAGGGAAAGGACGAACGGGAGCTGGATGCGAAGAAGGCCGTTTACACCGCATTCCTGAAGGCGCAGTTCCCGGATGAAAAACGTGGCTGATTTCGTCTGTTCCGGCGTATGTGCAAAATGCGGCGCGTGCGGCAATTGCGAACACATTTGACATTTACTTTTCAAAAAAAACAAAAACGGACTTTACGCGTCTGTCGTGGACGGTACATGCGAATTTTGCGGCACATGCGTAAAATCCCGCATCTACGCGCCGGACAGAGGAGAGACAGCGGACAAATAACGCTGCTGTGAAGCTCTTTTTCGTAAACACGCGAGCAAAAGGCAAAGAAACGGGAAATGTTCTTTCCTTTTTTCCTTTGGATTTGTGCAGTGAAAGCGAAGTCCGCAGGCAGTGGAAGAACGAATCGCTTCTTGGCTTGAGAAGCGTGGCGGAATCCGCGTCGGAAAAGGTCGCTTTCGGGTCTGTTCGGCTTATGCGCTGCAAATACCGGCCGGATGTATTGAGCGCAAGCAAAAACAAGCCGAAGCGCAAAGCAGAACAACAAGCCGTCCCCCGCACACACAAGGCGGGGGACGGCTTTTCTGCATGAACGACAACCGAAGCAAAACGCTCGGCCGGCTGCTGCGGAAAGCACAGATGGAATACGGCGTTTTCCCCCTGTTTCCCATTGCAGACCGCGGCCATTTCCGGCATTTCAAAACGGAACTGCCGGATTTCGCTCCAAATCGATAGCGGAAGACCGCAAAAAGCGGCAGAGCGTTACGCTCTGCCGCAGATAACCATACTCCCCCTTGTTTCAGCCGAATACGTCGTACAGCCGCGCGATGAATGCAAACAGCGCGGCAAGACCGACAAGGACAAGAACATAGACAAGGATGCGCCATTTGCGTTTTTCCGCCTGCCGTTCGCGTTCGGCAATGGCGGCCACCGCTTTCTCGAACGCCTCGGCCTTTTGTTCGCGTTCTTCCTCTGTTTCCAGAAAGCGATTCTGACGATAAGCGTTCTTGCGCAGCGTGCCGGCTTCCTCCGCAATCTCCTTCTCGCGTTCCTGTGCAAGCGACTGCCCGTTCAAATTGGCCAGAACCCAGTCGCGCTCACGCGAGCATCGGGTACAAACGGCGTCGGATGTCAGGTTTTTCTGGCCGCAGCAGCAGAGCCACGAATGCTCGCCCGCCTCGGGGACATAGAGAGAGGGGAATTGTTCTTCCGCCGCGCGGAACACATTCTTATTCTCGAACGCACGGCGGGTGTAAATATCCGTCTCGCTCAGCCGCTGCGCGCCGCCCGAGACGACAATGCCGAGTGCTTCCTCGGTCCCGCCTGCATAGACGACCGAAACCAACTCCAGCGTCAGCCGCTTGAAATAGCGGGCGGGAAGCCGGATATATGACGCGCGGCCGAATGCTTCGCCCGGCCGGATCAGAACCGGCTCAGCACGGCGGCAGGACCACTTTTTGCCCAGACCCGAACGGAGACCGAGCGTACCGTCGGCTGCGGAGTAACGAAAGGTCAGCTTTTCGTAGGGAACATTCTGGCGGTCGTACAGGTGCAGACGAATCGTCAGCGACCGCAGCGGACGCGCAGCTACACAGAGCAGCTCGAAGCATACGAATACCTCGTCGGTCTCTTTATCGCTTACGACATAGCCCTCGGTGATTTCAACCGGGCTGTTTTCCGCAACGCCGGAAAAGTCAAAGCTGCGCACAACACGTATATACCGCTGCAAATCACGACGCATCGCACGACGCTGCGCACGGCTGTGTATGACCGATTCCACAGACGCATCCAATGAAAGCCCTCCTTTTTATGCTTCAAAAATCTGCTCAATCCGTGCGAGCGTCCCGCGGCGGGTATACGCATCGGTCCGCTCGAAAAGCGTGCCGTCGGGGCAGCGATAAGAGCATCCCTGCGCATATTCGATGCGCTTATAACGGATCTCGTACGAAAACGGCTCGGGAATCGTGAAAGGCCGCATCTCCGACAAACGGGCGCAGGCAGCCTTCACCCCTTCGTAAATTTCGTCGCAGGCGGTCTGCGGATGCTTGCTGATACAGCTATTCCAAGCCAGCGCCTTTTTGGTCACGACCGTCTCCGCCCACGGAAAGGTTCCCTTGGCCTGTGAAATGCAGACGTCGTCGCCGGCGGCAAACAGCACCGGCACACCGTGCTTCCCGGCGACAGCCGCGTCGATTTGAAGCTCTCCGACCGGTTTGCCGTCGATCCACTGGCCCTGAAAGGTCGTGGAGGAATACACGTGCGCAAGTGTAGCGGCCGGCGCATCATACGCGTGATAGCCGAGAAAAAGCACACCGGCATACCCTTCTTCAATCCCCGGGAAACGCAGACGGCTTCCCGCGCCGAGCATAAATTCGCAGCGCTTGTCGAACAGGTTATAATCGAGGTTGACGCCGGTGCCGTGGCAGTCCCAGACCGTGACGCCCGCAGCACCGCAGTCAAGCAGCGCGCCGGCGGCAGCGGCGGCCTCGCGGCTTCCCTGTGCGCAGGCAAAGGCATAGTTTTTTCCGTCACCCAGACCCTGCCCGTAATTTCCGACCACGCAGGCCATGCCCTCAAGATCGACACTGACATAAAATTTCTTTCCTGCAACGTTCATACGAAAACAATTCCTTTCAGCATTTATAGAGCTCTGTATTTTACGTAAAAAGCATTACCGTTTACACCCTTGCAACCCGAATCACGCCCTTGCAAAAACGGAGTTGAAGGAAAGCGCACCGCCTGCAACACAAGAACGGAAACAAGTGCTTCCCATAATCGCCCTGCGGGCAGATACGGAAATACATATTCCGAACGGCGCATCGAAATACATAAAGCGCCCATTCCGTCCGCTTCATTATACGCCTCTCTTTGGTTTTTTCATCAAAGCCGTCTCTGCGCCATCTGCCGCCGCGTCAAAAAGCTATTGCAAAATACGCCATAATCGATTATAATAATGTCTGCCGAAGAAACCGCGTTTCGGTTCAATTGCACAGCTACTGCCGCCCAACTTTATCCGAACGGCTCAAAAGAACCGTTTTAGGCATGATACCACTGTGCAGGCTTCCTGATACGGCGCGCCGTATCAGGAAATCGTGCAGGGTTTTGAGCAAAATTGCCCGAATGCCTTCCGCTTGAACAACGCCGGCCTGCTTTAGGCTTTGTTCGGCACAAATTATAACAGTAATCGATTGTTTGAAACGAAAGGAACAAAACACATATGGACCCGGCCATCTTAAAGGACATTGAGCTGTTCGTGCTGGACATGGACGGCACCATCTACCTCGGCGAACGCCCCTTCCCTGCCGCCATCGAATTTATCCGCAAAGCAAAGGAAAGCGGACGCAAGGTCGTATATTTCACCAACAACGCCTCGAAAAACCCGGCGGTTTACTATGAAAAGCTGCTGCGGCTCGGCTTCGATGCCGAACGGGCGGAAATCGTCACGGCGGGCGACGTTACGGCCGAATACCTCAATACCTTCCACAGAGGTGAGAAGGTATATCTCGTCGGCACCCCCTTCCTCGAAGCCAGCTTCCGCGAGAAAGGAATCCCGCTCACCGACGGCAGCGAGGCGGACATCGTCGTTTCCAGCTTCGACACGACGCTGACCTACGAAAAACTGGAAAAAGCCTGCACGCTCATTCGGAACGGCGCAAAATTTTACTCCACACACCCCGACTTCAACTGCCCGACGGAAACAGGCTTCATCCCGGACAGCGGCGCCATCTGCGCGCTCATCACCGCCTCGACGGGAAAACAGCCCCGCTATTTCGGCAAGCCGCACAAGGAAACGGCGGAGATGCTCTCCCGCCGCTTCGGTATACCAGCGGAAAAGACCGCCGTTGTCGGCGACCGGCTTTACACCGATATCGCGCTCGGGCGGAACAACGGGCTGACGAGCATTCTCGTCCTCACCGGCGAGACAAAACGCGAGGACGTCAATGAAAGCAACGCGCCGGACTTCATCTTTGATAGCATCGGCGAAATCTCCAGATTCTTTTAATCGAAATCTCTCGCCTCACAGCGTCCGAGCAGCGGCGCCTGAAAGGGCATCCGCGTTTCGATGAGCAGATCACCCTCCCCGCAGACGGCGGGCGTCGGCGCGGGAACAAAGCGATACGTATCGCCGCAAAGCTCGGCAATCGCCGCTTCCAACGTACTGCGGCAGCGCACAGCGCGCACGATGATACCGCTGCGAATGTCCGCTTGCAGGCGCGGGAGAGTTTGCGCAAGCAGGTTCAGATACGGCTCCCCGGCAAAACGGCCGAGAGGAACCGAATACAGAAGGTTGCCGCTCTTTTCAAAGGGCGGCAGCCTTTTTTCGCCCTTCTGCGGCACAAACCCGCTCACCGTGACCGACATAGCACGTTCGGCTGCAAGAACGCCGAGCCGGTGCGCAAGCAGTGCCGAACGGTCCGTCCGCTCGCGGGCGACAACCATAAGATGATTGCGCATACCCGAAACAGCCGTCAGCAGCGCGTCGGCAACATCGAGCATCCCCTCATGAAAATCAGACGCATCTGCAATCTCGGCGGCGTACAGCCGCTTTGCGCTCTCCTGCAAAAGCGAGGAGGCGATATCCACGACCGGCTGTTCCTCCCGCAAAAGGGTAAGCGTTCCGAGCGAATGAAACACGCCGACGGCCGTCATGGATGACGGCACATAGGGTGAGGCCTTCCGCACCAATGCGCGTATCCGGTTGACAGTCCGTTCATCTGCGGCCAAAAAACGCATTGTAAGCAAATCATGAAAGCTGACGAGGCCGCAGGACGGCGGGAACGCACCGAGATCCACGGTAAGCCCTGTCGAAAGCGCCAGCAGTGCCTGCAGACCGAAAAACGCGTGCCGGCGGATGAGCGTTTGCAGTTTTTGGTCGAAGGGCAGATCCTCAATATACAAGAGCAGATCGCCGGGACGCGGCGGAACGGTACAGGGTCTTTCCAAACCAAGCAGCGCGACTTCACCGAGTGAAAAAAAGCCGTTCTGCGGTCTGCGCTTTTTAATAAAGCTCTGAAAGCATCTCGCAACCTCAGGGTCAGCAATGCGAACATCTCCATACCGCGTGGAAAGCAGATTATAGCGGCTGTCCGCACGAAGGCATTCATCTAAAACAATCTGCTCGTCAGGCGTCGGCTGCCGGCCGCGGGCAGCAAAATAAGCGCGCACATCTTCATTGGGATACGGATAGGCATCAACTTCCCGTTCCGGCATATCCGGCATAAAGTTATCGTTCATTTTTATGAATCCTCCTTTCGGAATGGAAGCGGAAAACCGTTTGATGAAGGACGAAGGTCCCTTCCGTCAAACTTCATGACCCTTCTCCTTCATCTGCAACCGGCACAGCAAGCAAATTCCCGTTTTCCGCATCGGTCACGCGCACCTTGACCAGCTCACCGGCACGCAGACCGCTTCCATACACGATACAGTTCAAAAAGCCTTCGGTATGGCCTCCGCCGCATTCGCCGTCCACCCGTTCAACCAGCACGGACTCAAGCCGGCCGATCCGCGAACGGCAAACACGATCCCGCACCCGATCCGCCAACGCAATCAGGCGCTCGTTTCGTTCTTTCGCCTCGCCCGGCGGCAGCTGTCCCTCCATCGACGCAGCGGGCGTGCCCTCTCGCGGTGAAAAAGGAAACGCATGAACGTGAGAAAAGGCGTTGCGGTCGACAAACGCGCAGGTCTGCTCGAATTCCTCCTCTGTCTCTCCGGGAAAGCCGGAGATTACGTCCGCGCTGAGCATTACGCCGGGGAACGCGCTGCGCAGCAGGTCGACGGCGCGCTGCGCGCCCGCCGCATCATAAGGACGACGCATCAGACGCAGCACGCGATCGCTGGCCGATTGCAGCGAAAGATGGAAATGCGGCATAAAATTCGGCAGAGCAGCCAACGCCGTCACGAGCACGGGCGTGACGCAGGCCGGGTCCAGAGAGCCGAGCCGCAAACGTTCTACGCCCGGCACGGCCGCAACGCGCGCGGCCAGCACATGCAACGGCAGACGGTTGTATGCACCGGTCTCAATACCTGTAAGCACCAATTCCTTCACGCCGGCACGGACCGCGCGGGCCGCCTCCTGCAAAATCTCCTCTGCTTCGCGCGATCGCGAGGGGCCGCGCAGCGACGGAATGATACAATAGGAGCAGCGGCCGGAACATCCGTCCTGGATTTTCAAATATGCGCGGCATTTGCCTGCGAAGGCATCTGTACGCGTGAAAATCGCCATCGGCTCATATTCTTTGCCGCAGAACCTCTGCCGGAGCGGAAGCGCACTCCCTCTGCAAAGTGCGATTGCAACTGACGCAACTGCCGATTTGCCCGCGCAGCCGCCCACAAAATGCACGCCGGAACAAGCAGCAGCCCTTTCGGGATGAAACTGCGCCTGGCATCCGACAGCAATCACATGTGCTGCGAACCCGCCTGCGCGGCGCAGAAGCTGCGCGCTCTTACGCTCACTCTCGGCAGTCACGGCGCAGGTATTGACCACGCAGACATCGCAGGGTTCGCCGAACGGAACGAGCACGAAGCCCGCCGCCCGCATCTGTTCCCCCATCGCCTGCGTTTCATACGCGTTGACACGGCAGCCGAGGGTATAAAAGGACGCCGTCCGAGAGGGTACCCGTTTTTCCGAATCATCGGACGCCGGTATTTTCCGATATGAAACCTTATCGGGAACGGTGTTCATATTTTCCATACTATAAATGTCCAAGCCGCTCCTTTACCTTCAACTTCGCCTTCTCGTACCCTGCCGCGCCGGCGACGAGATTGACAGCCTGCAGCAGCGCCTTCGCACTTAAATCGTCGGGCAGCCCCAGCTCGTCCGCCAGCAGCCGGCGGCGCCGCGCGCTGTCCGCACCGCCGAGGAACCCGTCCTCGTACAGCCGCACGGTATCGATCTCCCCGCGCACGGCAGATTCGCCGACCGACGCAGCGTAGCCGGCCAACAGCTCGTAGAGGAGGCGGTCATCCATCCCTTCCACGCCGAGCAGACCCTCTTTGGAGTCCTTGGACTTACGGCGCTCACGGCCGGGCAGCTTGGGAATATACAGGTCGATCGTACTGCCCGGCGGCAGATAACCCTTCAGCTTATTGCGAATGAGCCGCCCGCCCGAATCGCTGTCGGTCAGCAGGATGAGCTTTCCCGCCTGCGTCAGACGGCGCAGCAGCTTTTTTTTCTGCGGACTGTTGAAAACCGCGAACCCATCCGCCGTAAGGATAGGCGAGGCGACCACATTGGAAAGCTTGATGCGGTCATATTTTCCTTCGACGAGGACGGGATATTTCAAAACAAGGCGCTCGTGCTTTTCCATACCCGTTTACACCGTTTTCCGCGCACGCCCATACACCCGCAGGCGCACGAGAAGGGTCTCGATAGCCGCATACGGCTCACAGGCGACACTCTTGAGGCGCAGGTCGGTTTCGGCACAGGCCCGCACGGCATACGCAAGAAAGGACGCCTCCGCGCGGGAAGCGGCAGGAAGAACCCTGCGAAGCTGCCAGTCCTGCAATTTCAGCGCGCCTGCCATCGCCGCAGGACTTTTTCCGGCGCTCTGCGCGTCGCGCACAAGCAGCATATCGCAAAATGATTTGCCGAGCGTAGCGATGATGAGCTCAGGCGGCGTCCTGGAAAACATCAAATCGGCAAGGATCGTCCGCGCCTTACGGTAATCGCCCGCAGTAACGGATGCGCTCATATCGAAAATACGGTAGCTGCTGTTGGCGCAGCAGACTGTACGCACGTCCTCCGCAGTCAGCGGACGGTCGGAAGCATAGCTTGCGAGCTTTTCTATCTCGCCGGCAAGGATATACATATCATTGCCGCACATCGCCACAAGCAGCTCAACGGCATCCTTTCCTATCGTGACGCCGCGGTGCGTGAAGTGGCGGTCGATCCACGCGTAGAGCTTGCTCTCGGTTTCTTTTTTGAATTCGACAACCAGCCCGTTCCGACGCACGGCAGCAGCAACAACGGCTGCAGGCGTTTTCCCGCCAGGCGCGAACAGCCTGCCGTCGGTTTCGCCGCGCAGCAAAAAGACGATTGCCGCATAGTCAGGCAGATCATCCAGCAATGCGGCATAGCGCTCGGCAGTGTCGGCTTTCATTTTTTCAAAATTCGGTTCACGGATTTCAATGAGCTTGAAATTCGCCATAGTCGGCAGCGTTTCGAGCGCATCGCCCAGATCGGAGAAGCGCATATCCTTTTCCTCAAAAACAATATGATTGAATTCCGGCAAAGGAGACGTCTCCACCGCGCGGCGGAGCTGCCCGAGGTAGTGGTCCTTCAGATATTCCTCGTCGCCGTAAAACAGATAGGCGCCGCCGAGCTTGCCGGATTTGATTTTCTTTTTCAGCGCATCCGCGCTCAATTCAATGTCACCTCCCGAACGCCGTCGACTCCAAATACGACGGTAAATCCGCCGGCAGCGGTATAGTTCTCCACCCGATATGCCGTCATCGGCAGGCGGACCCGGTTGACGCCGGAACCGTACAGCACGATGCGCGCCATATTGGGCATAAAATACGTATCCCCGCTGACGGCAAGCACCTGCGTCCAGCGGCCATTTTCCGCATATGCGGCGCCGCAGTCGCCGTACAGGAATAAAAACCGGTTGCCCGCCGTGGTTACATCGACGGCAAACGCGCCCTTTTCTTTAGTCATTTCCGTATCCAGCACCACTTCGGTAATCCCCGACCGGAACCGGTACGCCTCCTCACGATACAGTATAGCACAGTTATGCTCCTCTGCCAAGAGTGAAATTTTGTCGGCTATTCCGTCAATATCGCTGCGTGCGTCTCTGAATGTCGGAAACACAATCTGCCTGACCTCTGTCGTAGCCAACAGCGAGCGGACGCGTCCGTAAGCCGACTCGTCAGGCGCGAGGAGCACAAGGACGTCCACACCCGTTTCATAATGCGCAGCCGGCAGGGTCATAAAATCGCCTTCGCCGCCGAAATCAACGAGAATGCGCAGCGTTTCCGCCGCGATATAGAGCTGCGAAGCCTCCTTGCCTTCGACCAGCCCGATAATCGTATGCTCTTTCAGGTAGCGTGCCAGCACAGCGTTCCCGACGCCGAGCGTAACGAAAAAAGCTGCCGCCAACACAAGTGAAACAATATACTTGAATCTCTTGCGGAACGCAATCAGAATGGCGATGGACAGCACGGCGGCGAGCATCGCCGGCCACAGGTGCGGCGCGGACGAGGGCATCGACGCAAACGGAAGCGAAGCCAGCCAGTCAATCAGCGCGAGAATGGCCCTTGCCAGACAACCGCAGGGATAATAGACGATCACCGCAGCCGTACCGATCAGCGGATACAATGCGACAGAGATCAGCGACAAAACCAACAGCAGGGTGAACAACGAGCCGGACAGCAAATTGGCCAGCGGCGATATGATCGAGATCGTATCGAATACCGAAGCGGTGACGGGAAAGGTAAACAGCGCCGCAACAACCGAATACACGATCGGTGTGACGAGGAATTCCAGCAGACGGTATCCGAAGCCGAAACGCAGGCTGAAAAACTCGTTCATCAGCGGTCCGATAAGAAGGATCCCCAAACAGGAGAGGAAGGAAAGCTGCAGGCTGACCGAAGCGATGGAATACGGATTCAGTACCAGCAGCACCATCAGTGCGAAAACAAGCGAAGTGATCCCGTCCGGCTCACGCATCGCCATAAAAACCAAAAATACAATCAAAAGCATGATTGCCGCGCGCACCACCGAGGGTGTAAAGCCGACGAACGCTGCATATAGAATGGCCAGCACCGAGCAGATGAGCGAGCGGGGCTTGCGCGCCATACCGAGGGCACATAAAACCCCATAAATCGACATAATCAGGATCGAAAAATGCTGCCCGCTGATAGCGATAAGATGCGCTGTGCCGGTATCGCGGAAGGAGGCGTACACATCGTCGGTCAGGTCCGTCGTATTGCCGACGACAGTGGCCTTAATCACCGCAGAAACCCCTTGTCCAAATTCTCCGAACATTTCATCAATGTCCCGGGAAACAGCATAACGCAGCTTCCACAGTGCGCCGGAGGGATACCAAACCGACGTCAGCCTGGCCTGTGTACCGATAAGCAGCACATTGTCGGAGGCCATTTGCGCACCGTTGGACGGCACGCGCAGCGTCGTCTCAAAACGGACAGTGAACCCTCTGGCGGGCAGATTTGCACCGTCAGCCAAATACATGCGAACCGTCAGGCCCTTCGCAAGCGGCGCATCGGCGTCCTCGATTTCAACCTCGAGATAACCGCCGTTGGCATATTCGCGCACCTCGACGACCGTGCCTGAGCCGGTAATATCCTCGCCGTCAAGCGCATAATAAGGCGTAATGAACAGCGCGCGGTAAACGAGCGTGAAGGCGATAGCCAAAAGCGGCGCGGCCGCATACGCCAGCGTGCGGCGGATGCGCGGCTTACGGCGCAAAAGGCGTGCGATGCAGAAATAACCGCACAGCACGCCCGCAACAAGCAGCAGAAACAAGGGGATGTACTTCTCAAAATAGACCGCAACGGCAGCGCCGCACGCGAATAGCGCGCCGAACGATGCTAAGACGCGGTTTTTGAGCATTGGTCACACCCCTTGTTCCGGATTATTCCGCCTTCGGATGGAAAAGCGGCAATTCTTCTAAATAGAGGATATCGTCACGGTATTTGGCGTCGCCCTCAGCAAGAATGGCCATCCGCGCGGCGACCGTGCCGCCCGATTCCTTGACCAGCTTCTCGACAGCGAACAGGCTCTCGCCGGTGCTGATGACGTCATCAACGATGACGACACGCTTACCGCGCATATAATCGGCGTCCGCCTTGTCGATGAAAAGGGTCTGCTTCTTCGCGGTGGTGATCGAGTGGACCTCGACGCTGTGCGGCTCCTTCATATACAGCTTAACCGCCTTGCGCGCGATCAGATAGCGTTCGTCTCCAAGCTGGCGCGCCATCTCGTACACGAGCGGGATGCCCTTCGCCTCGGCCGTAATGAGCACATCGTAGGGCGGCAGCTTTTTAATCAGCTCCGAAGCGCAGGCCTTGGTCAGCTCCACGTCTCCGAAGATAACGAACGCGGCGATGTACAGACTGTCGCTCACGCGGCAAATGGGCAGGTCGCGTTTGAGTCCCGCCACCTCGAGCGGGTAGGAATGGTAGGTTTCGACGTCGATATGCATGCCGGTCATCTCTACATTCTCCTTCCCTGCCCGTTTCAAACGAGCTTTTCTGCAAATTTCTGCCCACCGAGCAGATGGAAATGCAGATGCTTGACCGTCTGGCCGCCGTCCTCACCGATATTGGTGACAATGCGATAGCCGTTGGTCAGACCCGCAGCCTTTGCAATCTCGGGAATGGCAAGGAAAACGTCGCGCACGGCATCGGCGTTGTCCGCGTTTATCTCGTCTGCGGAAGCGATATGCGCCTTCGGGACGATGAGGATATGCACCGGCGCGCAGGGCTTGATGTCACGGAACGCGTAAACGGCTTCATTCTCGAAAACCTTCTGCGAGGGGATGCTCCCCCGGATGATCTCACAAAAAATACAATCCATCGTTGATTCCTTCCCCTTCTTTTATTCTGCGCCGAGTTGGGTCGCCAACAGGCCTGCCGCAGCCCCGAGCGCCTCGTCCAGCCTGGACACGTCGCGCCCGCCGCTGGTGGCACTGTCCGGACGTCCTCCTCCTCCGCCGCCCACAATCGGCGAGATTGCCTTGAGCAGTGCGCCCGCATTGGCGCCCGCCTCAAGCGCCGCCTTGCCGCAGCCCGCAGCAAAGGTGATCTTTCCGCCGGAAACGGTGGCAAACACGCATACGACGTCCGGATGCTTGGCGCGCAGCTTGTCCGAAGCCTCCCGCAGCGCGTCGACCGGGATATCCGCAAAGCGGGTCGTCACCAGCCGCAGCGCGCCGACCGTCCTGGCCTTCTCCAATTCAGAAGCAATTTGAGTGAACGCGGCGGTAATATTGGCGTTTTCCAGCGCTTTTTTAACGGACTTGAACTCATTTTGCAGCGACTCGGCCTTCTTGACCAGCTCGTCCACACTGTTGGCTTTGAGCGCGGCGCGCACGGCAAGCAGCCTGTTTTCCTGCGCGTGCAGGAGTCCGAGTGTATTCAGGCCCGTAACCGCCTCGATGCGGCGGACACCGGAAGCCACGGAACTCTCGCTGAGGATCTTGAACAGACCGACCTTGGCGGTATCGTTTACATGCGTGCCGCCGCAAAGCTCGGCAGAGAAATCCCCCATCCGCACCACACGGACGACGTCACCATATTTTTCGCCGAAGAGCGCCATCGCGCCCAGCTTCTTCGCCTCGTCGACGGGCATCTCCGTCGCCGTAACGGCCGACCCTCGGAGGATCTGCTCATTGACGAGCAGTTCAACCCGCTGCAGCTCGTCGGGCGTGAGCGCGGCGGTATGGGTGAAGTCAAAGCGCGCGCGATTTTCATCCACATATGAACCCGACTGCTCAACATGCGTACCCAAAACCTTACGCAGCGCTGCCTGCAGCAGATGCACCGAGGAATGGTTGCGCATAATCGCCTCACGGCGCGCCCCGTTCACCTCTGCGCGGGCAGCGCCGAGCGAAATACATCCCGAAGCGACGAAGCCGATATGCAGATACTGTCCCTCGGGCGTTTTCTTTGTATCCTCCACACAGAACACGCCGGTTCCGGTGACGATTTCGCCGCTGTCGCCGACCTGTCCGCCGCCCTCGGCGTAAAAGGGCGTGCGGTCAAGCACGAGCACGGCGCGCCCGCCCGAAAGCAGAGAAACCGACTCATCGCCGGCGAGGATCGTACGGATTTCACAATCGCTTGCCAGCTCATCATAGCCGGTGAATTCGGTTTTCACCGTTTTGTCAATCAGATCACCCGACGCGTCGGTCCAGCCCACGTCGCCCAGACCCGCACGCGCGGCACGCGCACGCTCCTTCTGCTGCTGCATCAAATGTTTGAACTCTTCTTCGTCAATTTGAATGCCGTGTTCGGCAGTGATCTCTTTGGTCAGGTCCAGCGGGAAGCCGAAGGTGTCGTACAGACGGAAAATGCTCGCACCGTCCAGACGGCCGCCGCTGACCTGTTCCATCATCTTTTCCAGAATCCCAAGCCCCGCATCGATGGTCTGCCCGAAGCGTTCCTCCTCGGTGCGGATGGTCTTACGGATATATTCGATGCGCTCCGCAAGCGCCGGATAGGCGCCGCGGTTCTCCTCCACGACGGTGTCGCACAGCGTATCCAGGAAGCAGCCGCGGATGCCCAGCAGACGGCCGTGCCGTGCGGCGCGGCGCAGCACGCGGCGGAGGATATACCCCCGCCCCTCGTTGGAGGGAATGACGCCGTCGGAAATCAGGAACACGGCGGTGCGTATGTGGTCGGTAATGACGCGCAGCGATACGTCGGACGGCGCGGACGAGCCGCCGTACTGCACACCGGCGATCTCACAGGCCTTGTGCATAATATTGCGGATGGTGTCCACCTCGAACAGATTCCCGACGCCCTGCATAACCGTCGCCAGACGCTCGAGTCCCATCCCCGTGTCGATATTCGGGTGCGCAAGGCGGGTATAATGGCCGTTCCCGTCACCGTCGAACTGGGTGAACACGATGTTCCAGATCTCGATAAAACGGTCGCAGTCGCAGCCCGGACCGCAGGTCGGCTTGCCGCAGCCGTGCTCGGGGCCGCGGTCGAAATAGATTTCCGAGCAGGGGCCGCAGGGGCCGGCGCCGATCTCCCAGAAATTATCATCCTTGCCGAGCTTAACGATCCGTTCTCTCGGCACACCGGTCTTAACCCAGATTTCAAGCGCTTCGTCATCCTCGACATACACGCTCGGATACAGACGTGACGCAGGGATTTCCAGCACCTCGGTCAAGAATTCCCACGCCCACGGGATTGCCTCTTCCTTGAAATAATCGCCGAAGGAAAAGTTGCCGAGCATTTCAAAAAACGTACCGTGGCGCGAAGTCTTGCCCACGTTGTCGATATCCAGCGTGCGTACGCACTTCTGACAGGTGGTCACACGCTTGCACGGCGGCACGCGTTCGCCTTTGAAATAGGGCTTGAGCGGCGCCATACCGGCGTTGATGAGCAGCAGCGAATTGTCGTTCTGCGGGACGAGCGGGAAGCTCTCCAGGCGCAGATGGCCTTTGCTTTCAAAAAACGAGAGATATTTCTCCCGCAGGACATTGAGAGATAGCGGTTCCATTCGGACGATCCTTCCTTATAGTGAATAATAAATTGACAACATTCACTTTATTATACATTATCGGCGGAAAAAGTCAAGTAAATTGCAGAAAAATAGCCCCGTCGTCTTGACAAGGCCCGCAAACCGTAATAAAATAGAGCCAAACAAAACGATACGCGCGGCTGTCCTTCGGACGGCCGCACACGGAAAGGAATACGACATATGACCAAAGAGATCTTTGCCTCTTACAGAGACTTCTACCGCCATCAGCTTCTGGACGACTGTGTGCCCTTCTGGGAGCAAAGCGACCTGCTCGACCGGCAGTACGGCGGCTACATCACCTCGGTCGACCGCGAGGGCAAGAGCTACAACGACGACAAGTCCGTCTGGTTCCAGGGCCGCTGCCTGTGGACGTTTTCCGCGCTGATGAACCGCTACGGAAAAAAGGCCTCGTGGGAGGAGGGCGCAGAGGTCGGTAAGGGCTTTTTGGAAAAATTCTGCACCGACGCGGACGGGCGGATGTTCTTTACCGTCACGCGCGAGGGACTGCCGCTGCGCAAGCGCCGCTATATGTACTCCGAGAGCTTCTATGTCGTTTCGATGGCCGAATACGCCGCCGCGACCGGCGACGCCGAAGCGCTGCGCAAGGCCGAGGACTGCTTTGAGCTGATGCTGCGGCTCTACCGTACACCCGAGAGCGATCCCTACAAAATCACGCCCAAGACCTACGCTTCCACGCGCTCCGAACGCGCGTCGGCGGTGCCGATGGTGCTCGTTTCCAGCGCACAGCTCCTGCGCCGCTGCGATCCGGCCAAAGCCGATTACTACAGCAAAGTGACCAACGAGATGGTCGACGCAATCATCGATTACCACTACAAGCCCGAGCGGAAGTGCGTCCTTGAGTGCGTCGGCGCAAACGGCGAGTTCATCGACAATCCGGCCGGCCGCTGCGTCAATCCCGGGCATTCGATGGAGAACTCGTGGTTCCTGATGAACGAGGCCGTTTATTCCGGCAACGAAGAGCTGCTGAAGAAGGCGCTGAACATCCTCGACTGGTCGCTCGAATTAGGCTGGGACAAGCAGTACGGCGGTTTTGTTTACTTCACCGATATCAGCGGACGTCCCTGCGAGCAGCTTGAATGGGACATGAAGCTGTGGTGGGTCCACAACGAGGCGCTCATCGCCACTCTGCTGGCCTACGGCCTGACGGGCGAGAAAAAATATTTTGACTGGTTCGAGAAGGTACACGCCTATGCCTTCGGCCACTTTGCCGACAAGGAGTACGGCGAATGGTACGGCTATCTGCACAAGGACGGCACCGTCTCCCACACGCAGAAGGGCTCGATGTGGAAAGGCCCCTTCCATCACCCGCGCTGCCTGATGAACTGCGAAAAGATTCTGTCGCTGCTTGCCGACGGCAAAAAGATGGAAACGCTCCTGTAATACGCTGCGGCAATTCCAAAACAGATACGGCACGGCCGATTCCCCGCATCAAATACAAGGGCAAACGGGAGTCCGGCGCAAATCCGAACGCCTGTCCGCCAAATGGAAACGTTCCCTATACGTTTCAGCAGAAATCGACCCCGCGCAAGAGACCGCCGGGACGGCAAGCCGCCGTCCCGCGCGGTCTTTTTTTAAAAGCATTGATTTTTGCGTAACCTTCGGCACGCTTACGCGGTATTCATTACAAAGGGGAGCTGATGAAAGAATGGCCGGCATTTCTTCATACGCGCTAAGCAACCGTGAAATCATCGAGCGCTATGCGCCGATGGTCTACCGCATCGCCCTGAACCGCACGCTGAACACCGCCGACGCGGAGGATGTGATGCAGGAGGTCTTCCTGCGCTACATCCGCAAGGAACGTTTTTTTGAGAGCGAAGAGCACCTGAAAGCCTACCTCATCCGCTCGACGGTCCATCGCTGCCGGAGCCTGGCGTCCTCCGCCTACGCACGCCATACGGCCGCCCTGACCGACGAGGCGGGCGAAACGGACAGCGGGCTTTCGGCGCTGCACGACCGTGCCGCCGTCACCGAGGCGGTGCGCGCGCTCCCTCCGAAGCAGCGGGACGTCGTCTATCTCTTCTACTACGAGCGCTGCTCGGTAGCAGAGACGGCGAAGCTCCTCGGCCGCAGGGAGTCGGCGGTCAAAACCGCCCTGCACCGCGCGCGGCAGCAGCTCAGGGACATGCTGAAGGAGGATTTTATCGATGTTTGAAGAAGAATACCGCCAAGAGATGCAGAAAACGGCGCCGTCGGACTTCGCCAGGGACGCGCTTCTGAAGGAAATGGATACGCTCCGGTACCGGCCGAAACGGCCGCCCGTGCGCGCAATTGCGGCCGTGCTTACCGCATTGGTGCTGCTGTCGGCGCTGGCGCTGCCGGCCGTCTTGCAGATGCGAAGCGCGGACGGCTACGAGACGCTGCTGGAAAAGCTCCAAGGAATGGATGACTACTGCTCGTATGAAGCGTATGTTCTTCATAGCTTGTCAAATGATACGGCAATCCTGGAACAACCGGAAGAGCCTGGCGTCTATCTTGAATATTCCGAGACCAACAATCAGGTCGCGGGCGTGCAGGAGCCGGACGCCGTCAAAACCGACGGCAGATACATCTACACCGCTTCCGACAGCAACAGTCTCGTATACATCACCCGCGCGGACAACGGGAGCCTTTCCGCAGCGGCGACGCTCGACCTTACGGCCGATTCGGCCGTCTGCGCCGGCGTCCGCAGGCAGAGCGGCGGCAGAATGTCTCCCGGTTCTATCTGCGGTCTCCTGCTCGGCGGCAGCCGCCTGACGGTCCTGATGGACGTTCCGTCCCAACGGGTCCTGTCGGCCCTGTCCGCCGGCAGCACCTATGTTTACGGGCGTTCGACGCTGGCGATGGTCTACGACGTCAGCGACCCGGCGGCCCCCGCGTTCGTCAACGAGTTCCTGCTCAGCGGCACCTGTAAGACAGCGCGGCAGATCGACGGGCATGTCTATATCCAAACCAGAGAAAGAGCCTACCGCAGCGACGACGTCTACGACATCCTGCCGAGCTGCACTGCGGGCCATACGACCGCTTATCCGAAATCCGAGGACATCCTGATTTCCGACGATGCGAATATGCCTTACTTTACTTCAATCTGCGTGCTCGATACGTCCGGGAACGCGCGCTGCACAGGCATCCGAACCTTTCTCGGCTACAGCGGTCCCCTGTACATGAACGCGGAAAACCTGTACATGACCCGCGCGGGCTTCAGCGACGCCGACAATACCACGTTCACCGAGTTCGTCAAGCTGACACGCTGCGGCGACGGTCTGGAGCCGGTCGCCAAGGGCCGCGTGCCCGGCGAACTGCTGAACCAGTTCTCCATGGACGAATACGGCGGCGTGCTCCGCGTCGCAGTGATGGAATACGGCGACAGAGACATCTTCAATTCGCTTTACACCCTGCGGCAGGACGGGGACCGGCTCGTCATCGCCGGTACGCTTATTGGGCTGGGCCTGACCGAAAGCATCTATGGCGTGCGCTTCTGCGGCGACGTCGGATACATCGTCACCTTCCGGCAGACCGACCCGCTGTACACCGTCGACCTGTCCGACCCCGCGCAGCCGAAGCTCTGCTCCGAGCTGAAAATCACCGGCTATTCCTCGTATCTGCACGCCTACGGAGAAGGAAAGCTGTTCGGCTTCGGCAACGAAGCAACGGAGGAAGGACTCGTGCATTCGCTGAAGCTGAGCATGTTCGACATCTCCCACCTGAACGCTGTACGGACGGAAAACGCGCGGGCGTTTGACGACCTTTCCCCGCTGTATTCGTACACGCACAGGATGCTGCTCGTGGACCCGGTGAAAAACCTCATCGGTTTTCCCGCCGAACAGCGGGACGGCACGGGCGTCTATCTGCTTTTCAGCTACGATGAATCGGAGGGCTTCGTCGAACGGGCGCGGATTCCGCTGTCGGCATTCCCGAGCATAAACGCGCGCGGACTGTACATCGGGGACTGCTATTACATCGTCTCACAAAGCGGAATCACGCCTCTTTCGCTGACCGATTTTCAGATTCATGGCCCGTTTTCGTTCAAATAACCCCCATACCGCCGTGCGCCGGATTTCCGGCGCACGTTTTTTGAAAAATTCGGAAAAAGGGCTTGCAATCCCGTTTCTTTTGTGATAGAATACATAGGTACGGGTTTGCGCTTTTTGCGCGACCGGCAATACACACACCGCATTGCGGCCCGCGGGTGCGCTGCACAAAGCCTGTGCCGGCGGAGACGGCGCTGCAAAATCCAAATGCGGTGGCGGGGCAACCCGAAAGGAAAAGGAGACACCATGGCAGTTATTACCATGAAGCAGCTTCTCGAGGCCGGCGTTCACTTCGGCCATCAAACGAGAAGATGGAACCCGAAGATGGCTGAGTACATCTTCACCGAGCGCAACGGCATCTACATCATCGACCTGCAGAAGACGGTCAAGAAGGTGGAAGAAGCCTATATGTTTGTCCGCAACGTCATTATGGACGGCGGCACGATCCTGTTTGTCGGCACGAAGAAACAGGCGCAGGAGGCTGTCCGCGAGGAAGCGGAGCGCGCTGAAATGTTCTATGTCAACGTGCGCTGGCTGGGCGGCATGCTGACCAACTTCAAAACGATCAAAAAGAGCATCCAGAAGCTCAACAACCTTGAAAAAATGGCGGAGGACGGCACGTTCGACCTCCTGCCCAAGAAGGAAGTCGCCGCGCTCCAGAAGGAAATGAACGATCTGGAGAAAAATCTCGGCGGCATCAAAAATATGAAGAGCCTGCCCTCCTGCATGTTCGTCGTCGACCCGAAGAAGGAAAAGAACGCCGTTGACGAGGCGCGCAAGCTGGGCATCCCCGTGGTGGCCATCGTCGACACCAACTGCGACCCGGACGAAGTCGACTATGTCATCCCCGGCAACGACGACGCCATCCGCGCCATCAAGCTGCTTTCCTCCGTGATGGCCGAAGCCGTCATCGAAGGCAAGCAGGGCGAGCAGATCACCGATTCCTCCGAGAACAAGGACGCCGTCTCTGCGGCTGAAGCCGAGAAGGTCAACGAGGCGTAAGGACAGCTCTCCCCTCCAAATTTCAAAACGAAAGGATTGACCATTATGGCAAATATAGCAGCAAAAGACGTTATGGAACTGCGCAAAAAAACCGGCATCGGTATGATGGAGTGCAAAAAGGCGCTTGTCGAGGCCGAGGGCGATTTCGATAAAGCAATGAAGATCCTGCGCGAGAAGGGGCTTGCCGTCGCCGCGAAGAAGAGCGACCGCATCGCCGCCGAGGGCGTCGTAGACATTCTCAAGAGCGCGGACGGCCTGACGACGGCCATCGTCGAGGTCAACTCCGAAACTGACTTCGTCGCCAACAATGCCACCTTCCGCGAATTCGTCGCCGGCATCCTGCGCACGATTCTCTCCGGAAAACCCGCAAACGTCGAGGCTCTGCTCGCCCTGCCGTTCGACGGCACCGAAAACACCGTCGACGCAGAAGTAAAAAATAAAATCTTTGCCATCGGTGAGAACATCACCATCCGCCGCTTCGAGATCATCGAGGGCGTGACAGGCACCTATATCCACGGCAACGGATCGGCCGGCGTCGTGACCAAGTTTGAAACGACGGGCGGCATTGAGAGCAAGCCCGAGTTCGCCGAGCTGGCCAAGAACATCTGCATGCAGATCACGGCGATGGCGCCGACTTATGTCTGCAAAACACAGGTACCGCAGTCGGTGATCGACAACGAGAAGGAAATCCTGCTCACCCAGATCAAGAATGATCCCAAGAGCGCCAACAAGCCCGATGCGATCATTGCGAAGATGGTCGAGGGCCGCGTTTCCAAGTTTTACGACACCGCCTGCCTGCTCGAACAGCAGTACGTCAAGGACGATGACGTAAAAGTCGGCAAATATGTCGAAAACACGGCCAAGGCACTGGGCGGCGAGATCAAGATCGTTTCTTTCGTCTCCTATGAACGCGGCGAAGGCCTCGAGAAGCGCGAGGACGACTTTGCGGCCGAGATCGACAAGCTGGTCAAGGGCCAGTAAAAACGGCTTCGGGACGCAATCAGGGTGTGAAGGCACTCATAAATCCGTGAAAGCAATCACCCGAAAAGGCGTTGCCTTTTCGGGTGATTTTTTATGCGAATAAACGCCAAAAGCGTTCTTCGGCTTGCCGTATCTGAAAAACACAGCCGCAGCGTTCAAAGCGCTGCGCAGCAGAATCATATTCCAACGCGGCGCGATAAAAAATCGATGAGACGCATCGCGCTTTTCAGGATGTCCCGTCCGCTATCTGCAAAGCCAACCATTCGGAACATGGCGCGGTGCAGGTCGGAACGCAGGAAGCGCCAAAAATTCCGAAGGTGCAATCCGATTGCATTCCCCAGTAAAAAACAACAGACAAATCAGCCATGCGGAGAAACTCCGCAAAATCCTTTTTCGCGCCCAAAGCCTTGCAAATGCAAGGGGTGACGATGCAAAATCGGCGTTTTTATCATTCTGCCATCGCATTCCGAACGCGGCGGCTCACGTCCTGCTTCCTCCGCCTCAGCACAACTCCGGGCGGGGGGCACATCTCTCCCGTCCCCACTCCGGAAAGGCGGTTGCTGTCGGCAGAAAAAGCGGACAACAGCTTCGCAATTATACGTTGCACGGTGGGCATACGGAAGTATGGTTGAGAGTCCCGGGAATTGGAGCTTGCTCTGCGGTTTCTGGGCGTTTTTGCATTCGCACCGGACATTTGTGCGCCCCGCTGCGGCGGAGCGCGCGGCGTTTTCCGATTAGGTTTTGCTCCGCAGCAAATACAAAGCCCGAAAGCACCGGAAACATTGAAAAATTCCTTCAGAGCAAATGGCTCCGGCCATTCCGCAGTACCGTCCTCCACACCGAAGCAAGCGAATTTGCTGCGCCTTCACTCTTTTGCGCCGCTGCGCACGCTAAACGGCAAACGCATCCGAGCTGCTGCAATTGCGCGCTTTCGACGCAAAACAAATCGCCGCGTATACTTTTACGCACCTGCAAGGAAAGGGCTTAGCTGCGGCGAACCTTCCTGTCCGTCTTCACGGAAAAGCCCTTTATACGGCCTCTTCAAGTAAATTGCCCAAAATCAAACCGCTGTTTTCACAAAAAATAAGCGGTCCGATTCCAAAAACGGAAGCATCGGCTTCAGATATGAAGCCGAAACGCCCCGAAATCGAAGATGCCGTTCCCCTGCTCCAGCATTCCCTGTTCCTCCAATTCGGAAAACGCGCGCTCGACCGCGTCGGCAAAGCCTGTCGGGATATCCAGCGTATGATGACCGGGCAGAATGCGGCTGAACTCCAGCTTCCGTACCTTCTGCACGGACCGCCAAAACCGCCTTGGGTCAGTCGTCGGATAAAAGGCGTCGAGCTTACCAACGTAGAGCAGATCGCCCGAAAACAAATACCCGCGCTCCTCCTCATAAAAACAGCAATGTCCGGGCGAATGTCCGGGCGTGTGGACAACCGAAAGCTTCCGGCCGCCCAAGTCCAGGCCGTCGCCGTCGTGCAGAAGGTGCTGCGGCCCTCCGCTGAAAATTCGGTAATCCGCCGGACGGAAGGTTTCGGGGAACACGCAGGGACGGCAGGTCAGGTTTCGTTTCACCATTTCCGGCGGCAACGGGAACCGGCCCGATATCCAGTCCCGTTCCACCTCATGAACGGCAACGGCTTCAAACGCCGCGCAGCCGCCGATATGATCCCAATGCGCATGCGTGAGCGCCGCCAGAACAGGAAGCGCGGTCAGACTGTTCACCACGCTACGGACATCCGCCACACCCAAGCCCGTATCAATCAGGAGTGCATACGCCGCGCCGCAGATGAGATAGCAGTGTGGTTCCTCCCAATGCACATATTCGCTGATGGCATACGTATCGGCGTCGATCATCTCGACGGTAAACCAATCCTGCATAATGCCCTTCCCCTTTATCACACCGGCGCGCTGTCTCTGATGCGTCCAAGCAGATGCCGGCGCAGCGCTTCAAGCATCTCGGGAGTATATGCAGGCAGCGTCGTGCCGGCGTACTGCGCACGCAGCGCAGCCTCCACAATAGGCCGGAAGCGTTTGGGAAGCCGCGAGATCGCCCGGCACCCGGCGTCATATTTGGACAAGATCCGTTTTTCGCTACCATACGACCAAACCCGAACGAGATTGAGAATGTCGGCAACAATCTGCCGCGGCGAAGAGACGCAAGGGCCTGTTTCCTCGATTCCCCTGCTGATGGAATCCCAAAAATCCATTTCTGGGACCGGCGGGAACACCTCTTCGGCGGGACGGCCGAGGATACAGATCCCGCTTTCGGACGTCAAGCGCACATGGCAGGCAATGTCAGGATCGGGAAAATCCTCGTCGAGCAGAAAGCAGCCGCGCATCCGCCCGTCAAGAAGCTGCCGGTAGGTCTCGGCCCAATAATCGGAATAATGGAACTGACAGAGCGTCGGATGCCGCCACGGCTCCAGATCACCGATATAAAGCGCGGACATTTCCAGCGGACATGGACGGCGGTCGGCGTCAAGCATATCCGACGCGACGGCGAGACGTTCCGCACGCGGCATACGGCGTCCGGCAACGGCCAACAGGTCAAGGTCGCTGACGCCCTCCGCAAAGCGGCCAAGTGCGAGCGAGCCGTGGAGATACAGGCCGACAAGCTGCGCTTGCAGATGCACTTTCCATATGTCCGCTACGCGTTCGATCTGAGCACGAACCGGTGCGGAAAGCGTTCCATAGCCGCAAAATTCCATAGGTTTCCTCCATTGCAATACCCACTTCCGCTGCGCCATCGAAGTTCCCGCTCTGCGCCGTACAAAGCCGAGGCTTCAGCGTCCTGCGGGACGCTGAAGCCTCCTCGGAATCTTGCGCAAACCGCAACGCTTCGCATAAATGCGGACTCCCGCAATCGTTTTTCGTTTATCCGAGCTTCAGGAGCCGTTCGGCGTTGCGGTGGAAAATATTTTCGTAATCCTCCTCGCGCAATCCGGCGGAATACAGTGCGTCAATGCACAGCTTCTGCGGAAACCACGGCGAATCGGTCGCGAACAGCACGCGCTCGCTGCCCCATTTTTCAATGATGCGGCGGAGATGCTCACCCTGCAATTGCTCGGCAGAGGCAGCCAGATCGACCAGAATCCCGGTCTGAGGCAGCAGCTCGGCAGCCTCATCCCAGAATTCGTAGCCCCCGACATGCGCTGCCACGATCGTCGCACCCGCAAAATCGGTTGCCATCTGATACACAGCCTTCGGCTCAGCGTGGAAAGGAGGCTTATAAGCCACGTCTCCGCCGGTGTGGAACAGCATCGGCAGTCCGGCCTTGGCAATCTCCTCATAAAGCGGGTAAACGGCTCTGTCATCGATATGGAAAGACTGATACTCGGGATGGAACTTGACCCCCTTCAGCCCCAGCTCAACAATCTGCGCCACAACGGCCTTATAATCGGACGTAAACGGATAAACCGTACCGAAGCAGAGCAGGCTGTCGTTTTCTTCCTGCACCTCTGCCGCCCACGTATTGATCGTGGTATTCTGACTTTCCTTCGTCGCAATCGGCATCACCACCGACAGATCGACGCCGGCATCGGATGCAGAGCGGATCAGCCCGCGCACAGTCCCGTCGTGATAGTAAGCGATGCCGCCGCTCTCGGCCAGCTTCCGCATAGCACGTTCGGCCAGCGCGTCGGTATAACAATGGGTATGAAAATCAATGATGCGCATGAAAACCCTTTCTTTCTTAAAACGGCTTGGAATCCTTCAACTCGACGATGCGGTTGAACACGCCCGTGTCCTTCGTATCGCGGCAGAAATATCCCGTCCGCACGAACTGGAACCGCTCGCCGGGCGCGGCGTTCTCCAACGCCTTTTCCATCACGCAGCCCTGCAGCGTGGTTACGCTGTTGCGGTTGAGATAGTCGTCGAAGGTCTTCCCCTCCGGGATGGCGCCGGTGTTCTCGATGGTGAACAGCTTATCGAACACGCGCACATCCGCGCGGAAACAATCGTCCGCCGAGACCCAGTGGATCGTGCCCTTGACCTTGCGGCCGTCGGACGGCGCGCCGTTGCCGCTTTCGAGGTCGGCGGTGCAGACGATCTTTTCAATGCGGCCGTCGGCGTCCCGGACGACGTCCTTATATCTGACGATATACGCGCCCATCAGCCGCACCTCGCCGTCGGGCTTCAGGCGGAAGTACTTGGGCGGCGGATCCATCGAAAAGTCCTCCGCGTCGATGTACAGATTCCTCGAGAAAGCGACCGGCCGCGTACCGGCATCGGGGTCGTTCGGGTTGTTGGGCAGATCGAAACACTCCACCTTTCCCTCGGGATAGTTCTCGATCTCCACGCGGACCGGCGCGAGGACGGCGATGCGGCGGGGCGCGGTACGGTTGAGCTCATCGCGGATGCAGTGCTCGAGCAGCGCGATATCAACGATGGAAAAGTTCTTCGCCACGCCCGCGCGGGCCACAAAGTCGAAGATGGCCGACGGCGTATAGCCGCGACGGCGCAGGCCGCAGAGCGTGGGCATGCGCGGGTCGTCCCAGCCGTCGACCACGCCGGTCTCGACGAGTTGGCGCAGATAGCGCTTGCTCATGACGGTGTTGGTCACGTTCAGGCGCGCGAACTCATACTGATGCGGCTTTTTCTCGAAGCCGATGTTGTCCACCACCCAGTCGTAAAGCGGACGGTGATTCTCGAACTCGATCGAGCACATCGAATGCGTGATGCCCTCGAGCGCATCCTGAATCGGATGTGCGAAGTCATACAGCGGATAGATGCACCATTTGTTGCCCTGCCGATGGTGCGAGGTATGCAGGATGCGGTAAATGGCCGGGTCGCGCAGATTCATATTCGGGCTGGCCATATCGATTTTGGCGCGCAGCGTGCAGTAACCGTCAGGGAACTCGCCGTCCTTCATCCGCTCAAAAAGCGCCAGGTTTTCTTCCACACTGCGGTTCCGATAGGGGCTTTCAATACCCGGCTCGGTCAGGGTGCCGCGCATCTCGCGCATCTCGTCGGCGCTCAAATCACAGACATACGCCTTCCCCGCGCGGATAAGCTGCACCGCGAATTCATAGCACTTTTCAAAATAATCGCTGCCGTAAAAGACGGCGTCGGGATGCGCGCCGAGCCACTCGAGGTCCTCGCGGATGGAAACGACGTACTCGTCGTCCTCCTTGGACGGGTTGGTGTCGTCATAACGCAGGTTAAACAGACCGCCGTATTTCTTCGCCGCCGTATAATTGATATAAATTGCCTTGGCGCTGCCGATATGCAGATAGCCGTTCGGCTCGGGCGGAAAACGCGTATGGACGCGCTCCGTCCGCCCCTCGGCGAGATCGCTTTCGATAATATCAAACAGGAAATTCGAATTTTCCTCCATCGTTCCAATACGTCCCTTCTATTCCGAATTTCAGACCGGGCAGCCGTTCAGGCGTGCGAGCGTCCGTTCCCTGCCGAGGATCTGCATGATCTCATACATATCGGGCGAGCTGCTGCGCCCGGTCAGCGCAATGCGGAGGAACATGCTCACGTCTCCCACATGTCCCGGGTAGCTCTCCGGCGACTGCTTATACTGCTTAACCTCCGGCGCAAAGCCCAAAGCCGAAGCGACCGCCTTGACCTTGGCGAACCACTGCTCCTGTGTGTCGTGCTCATCATAGGTTTCGCAGAACAGCGAGAGTGCTTTTTTCACAAGCGAAGCGTCAAAGCCCTGCGGCATCGGCTCCTCGCGCGTGAACAGTTCGTCGTAGAACAGGCTCATATAGGGCTTGACGTCCGACCAGAGCGCGATGTCCTTGCGCGGCTTTTTCCCGCCGCGGCCGATGGACAGCACGCGCAGCGCGTAAGCAGGGTCGGCGGTCAGCAGGTCATAAAACGGCCTGTCGTATTCCTTCGCCCATTCGGCGACCGCGTCGTAGACCTGCTGCGCGGGCATGGCGGCGACGACGTTCTTGCTCACGTCGCGCAGCTTGTCCAGATCGAACAGCGCGCCGCTGATCCCCATTTTGGACAGCGCAAAGCGGAAACCGTCGATGTCGGCAGCGGGATTGGCCAGCCGCCACTCCTCGAAATTCGAGTTCAGCAGCGTCATCAGGTACTCGCGGACCGATTCGGCGGGATAGCCGTTCTCGCGGTAAAAGCTCAGCGCCAACTCGGGGTCTTTGCGCTTGGACAGTTTGCGCTTGCCGCTGCCCTCGGCCTTCATCAGATGTGCAGTATGGCAGTATTTCGGGCATTTCCAGCCGAGCGCCGCAAAAAGCTGAACGTGGATGGGCCACGTGGCCAGCCATTCCTCGCCGCGCACGACGTGGGTAACGCGCATCAGATGGTCGTCGACGACATGGGCAAAATGGTAGGTGGGGATGCCGTCCGATTTGAGCAGGACGAAGTCCTGATCGTTCTCGGGCATATCGATCTTCCCGCGGATCTGGTCGGTCAGGTGCAGGTAGTGCGACGGGTCGCCCTCCGAGCGGAAGCGCAGCACATACGGCTGTCCGGCGCGGATACGGCACTCGGCCTCTTCTGCCGGCAGGTCGCGGTACTTGGCCCATTTGCCGTAATAGCCGAAATTGACCTTTTCCCTCTCCTGCTCGGCGCGCATCTCCGCAAGCTCCTCCTCGGAGCAGAAGCAGGGATATGCCTTCCCCTCGAGCACGAGCTTTTTGGCGAATGTATGATAGATCTGCGCACGCTGTCGCTGCCGGTACGGCCCGTAATCGCCGCGGTCACCGCCCTCAAGCGCGCCCTCGTCGAAGTTCAGTCCGAAGGAACGCAGGCTGGAGCGGATCAACTCGGTTCCGTTGGGGACCTCGCGCTTGGCGTCGGTATCCTCGATGCGGAGGAAGAACACGCCGCCGGACTGGTGCGCCAGCCGTTCATCGGTCAGCGCGCCGTACAGGTTGCCGAGATGGATGAAGCCGGTCGGGCTGGGCGCAAGGCGCGTGACCTTCGCCCCCTCCGGCAGCTTACGCGGGGGATAGAGGCGCTCGTAATATTCCGCGTCCCGCTCGACGTCGGGAAACAGAAGCTCTGCAAGCCGTTCAAAGCTCATATGTTTATCATTCCTTCAAAATGGTTTCTGGTTTTGTTCCGTTTATACGCCGGAAAGCGGAGGGCGTGACCCCCTGCGTCTTTTTGAATACGCGGTTGAAATACGCCGTATCCGGAAATCCCGCGCCCGCGGCGGCTTCTGCGGCCGTTCCTCCCTGAAGGAGGATGACTTTTGCCGCCTCGATTCGACGCTGGGACACGTATTCACGGAAGCTGCGTCCCGTTCGCTCGCGGAAAAAGTAGGAAAAATAGCTCACGCTCATCGAAGCGGCCTTCGCCGCGTCCTCAATGTGCAGCTTATCGCGGAAGTTTTCCTCGATAAACGCCACAGCCTTATCGATGTACGCCGAATAGGAGCGCACGATCGCGCCGCCGTCGGCCATCGCCTCGCTGTAATCGCGGGCCAGCAGCGTCAGCAGCTTAAGCACATCGGCCTTGAGGATGATCTCATAGTATTCCGCCCTGCGGTCGTATTCCGCGAGCATTTCATCCAGAAGCTGTTCAAGCATCACCCGGCTCAGTTCTCCCGGCGTATGGCAGGGACGCGTGCGGCTGAGCACCGCCGCGAAGCTCTCGATGCAGGTATAGCGCAGCAGACCGCGCCCGGCGGGATCGAACAGATTGTCGCCGGTAATCAGTTCGGCGGGGAACTCGCAGCAGATGATGGTAAAATTGTCGCGCTCATCCTTGAGTCCATGCTCGACAAACGGCGGGATGACGAAGATATTTTTGGCACGCAGCGGATATTCCGCCCCCTCTACGATATGCGTGCAGGAACCCGAGACGACGTACCAGATCTGCATATATTCGTGCGAATGCGTCTCCTGGCACCAGCCCGTTGAAACCTTGTAAACACGCACGGGGAAGCTGCCGCCGAACGTATCCTCGTTGCGCATCTTCACTTTTTCGGTCATTTCCTCCATATAGCCCGCCACCGCTGCCTCCGTTCAAAAAAGCATAAAAGCGTTATTTTGTATTTTATCATATTTTTCTCATTATTGCAAGAGCTTTCAGGCTGTTTTTCCGGCTTGGGAGGTCCGGAAAAAGCCTCCCTGCGGAAAGAAAGCCCGCGCAGAAATTCCGCGCGGGCAAAAGGCTCCATTTCATTTCCGCAACATTTGCGCACCGCCGGATTCCCTCGTTTATACGCGGCACGGCTGCCGGATCGATCCGGACGGCTGAGACGGCCGATTCACCGACCACCCCTGCAAAACCGGACACACATATGCCGTTCGGACAACGGTATGTCCATTGGATGCAGAGGCATATGGCCGGCGCACGGGAACGGGGCGGGAAAGTGCGGCCGTCCATGCCAGTTCTGCATGCAATCTCTCTTTCCTTCCCCGCGCCGTCTGCATTCGTGATACGGGCCGAGCGGCGGCGCGCAAGCGACCTGCGGCCCTTCCACTATAAAATACCGCACATTCCGCCGGCAAGCCGGAGCAGGGTCCTGCATATCATCGAAAAAGACCCCGCACAGCGGCTCCGGCCCGACACCGGCCACGCCTACGGTTGCTTTACGGCGATGCCGCATACATCTGATGCGGCTATGGTTGTGTTTTCGTTGTTCGTTCGATTTTTCGATACATTCTTTGCGCTCCTCTCTTGTTTTTTTATCTGTAAATAGAGTATAATATGGGAAATAGAACGATCTGTACGCAGTGAAAGCATTCATCGTATCGGCAGGCGTCATACAGCCGCGTCCCGCAAAACGGCGGACTGCGTTTTTTCGTATTCCGGACGCCGTAAGCCCCTTGTCCGTGAAAAGCGGTTGCCGGCAGCCATACTTACGCGTCAGATCTCCCGCTGCGGCGGTTTTTCCCAAGCGTTCAAAAGAATTGCCGCTGCCGGCAGGAAACGTATCCGCCCTTTCTTCGGCGGCAGAGGAATTGAACCGATGGGTTCCGCAGCAAAACGCGAACGGCGGCCGTACTTCACAGCGTTGCGGATATGCTCCGCTGTCCGCCGCTTATGAAGCTGTGCATTCTCCCGATAGATTGCCGACCGTAACGGTATAGGTTTGGCCCGAAACGACGTCAGCACTGCTGAGGATGACAACGGCGAAGGAGAGCGCCGACTCGCAGGTAAGCAGGACATTGCCGTCGCTGTCCGTCAGCGTTATGAACGTTCCTGCGGACTGGTTCCCGACGCTCACCGCGACGACGCCCTGCCCCTTCTCGCTGAAGCTCTGCGCCATACCGGACGCACCGGTGCCGATGAAGGTGCCGCCCGTAATGACGGCGGTGGTATCGTAATCGAGCGTGGACGTGTCTCCCTGCGTCGGACCGCAGACGGTGATATATCCGCCGGAAACGGCCAGCGAGCCGTTGGCATCGATGCCGTCAACGTAGGCTGTGATCGAGACGCTGCCGCCGGAAATCACGATACTGCCGTTCGAGGAGGAGGACATCATACCGCCCATCTGCCCACGGCCGCCGAACGTGTCGCCGCCGCGGCCGCCGGTGCCGCTCGAATCGACGCCGCCCGCAGCGTTGATGCCGTCATCCGTCGCGGACAGCTCAATGTCGCCGCCGCTGATGATGACGTGAAGGCCCTCCAGTCCCTCATAGCTCTCGGTGATCCGAATGCTGCCGTCCGTGATGGTCAGCGTCTCGTCGGCGTGAAAGCCGTCATCGCCGGTAGCGGCAGTGAAGCTCCCGCCTTCGACAGTGATATCGGCATTGGAATGCACGCCATCGTCCGCAGCATCGATGGTGAAAGTTCCGCCGCAGACAAGCAGCCCGCTCCCGGCCTTGAGACCCTTCATACTGGTAGAATCCTCCGAGTCCGCTGCCGTAGTCGGACTTCCCGTCCCCGGCCGGCCGCCCATAAAGCCGCCCCACGAATCGGAGCTGCTCTGTGTACCGTTTTCACTGCCGCCGCCGGAAAGGATATCGAAGCTGCCGCCCTCGATCTGCATCGTTGAGCCGGCGCTGATGCCGTCGCCCTCGGCCTCCAGTTTCAGCGTGCCGTCGGAAATATAGACATACCCAAGCGTCGAATCGTCATTGTTTTCGGCGTGGATGCCGTCCTTGCCCGCGTCGACCGTAAGCTTCGCATCTGCGATCCGAATGCTGTCGTTGACATCGATTCCATGTCCGGCGGCATAAACGATATACACACCGCCCGTGATTACGAGGTCGTCCTTGCAGACGATGCCGTGCCCGGCCGGCGAAGTAACCGTCAGACTGCCTGCACCGTTGACGGTCAGGTCCTGCTTGGAGAACAAAGCACCGTCGATGTTGTTATCATCAACGGCAACGAATTCCCCGCCGTTGGAAAGCGCATTTTCGGTGCCCTCCGCCAGCGTCAGGAACACCTTATCCGCCTCGAGGACATACAACGCCGCGGAGGTCCCGCTGCTGATTTGCACGCCGTCAAAAACGAGCTGAACCTTTGCCGTGTCGGACGCATTAACGACAAGCATGCCGTCGTCCAAGGTGCCGGAAATCACATAGGTCGCTTCCTCGGTGATCCTGACCGTTGTTCCGGAAATACGGACGGCGTCCGAATCGGACGAGGCGGAATCGCCGCTGAGCGTGATATGCACGCTGCCGCTTTCGTCATAACTGTCATCATAATCGCGGTCGGTAAACAGGTCGGATTCCTCCTTGGCAATATCCGACGCTGCCGAGACAGCAGACGCGGTGCTGTCCGAGCTGTCCGCGCCGAACTCCCCGCCGTCTGAGCAGGCGCACAGCAGCAGCGCCGTCAGGAGCAGAAGACTCCAAAGTCTTTTCATACGGATGTTTCCCTCCCTTTGTCATAGCTCCGCGCTCGCCGTCTCCTGTCTGGAAACAATGATCTCCAGATTGCCGTTGCGGCAGCGGAGCTTATCAATCATTTCCTTTTCTCCTGCCGGGTCGCGCAGCACGATGTGATAGGTCAGGCGGAAAAGGCTGCCCATATTGGTCGTTTTTACGGTCATCAGCTCATACGAGACGGTATACTGCGCGAAAATCTCGTCAAAAACGCCTGCGTAATCAAGCTCCTCCGGGATGGTAATCGTGAGCGTTTTATAAGCCTGCGCATTCTTCTTTGCGCCGAAATCCAGTCGGTTATACAGCATAAAAACGGCGCACATGATAACGGTAAACAGTGCGGCGAAAGCCAGATAGCCCATCCCTGCGATCAGTCCGACGCCCATCGCGAGGAACAGGACTCCGATCTCCTTCGCCGTGCCGGGGACGGAACGGAAACGAACGAGGCTGAAAGCGCCCGCAACGGCGACGCCGGTCCCCACGTTGCCGTTGACCATCATAATCACGACACAGACCACAGCCGGCAGCAGCGCCAGCGTAACCACAAAGCTTTTCGTATAGCGTGTGCGATACATATAGGCGAAGGCCATCAGCAGGCCAAGCAGCAGCGAAAAGCCGAGGCAAAGCAGAAAATCGGTCACTCCGATCACGTCGGTCAGCGCCGTGTCGAACAGGCCCTTAAACAAATTGTCAAGCATAAACGACGGCCTCCTTCCGCGCGGGGAGCAGAATGTTTTGATACGCCGTGCCGTATTTGGAGAACGAAGTCTTGTAGATCCGCTCTGCAGAGAGCACATGTGTCATCCACAGCGGAATGCCGCCTGCGCATTTCAGCTCCATCAATATCCGGCCCGGCTCGAGAACGGGCGTGCCGTACGCCTCGGAATCCAGCGTGAGCTCCCCCTGCCGGCAGAGAATGTTTTCGTCAAAGGTGACGCGGAAAGCGCTGCCGTCAAGCGCGGCAAAGGCTTCGCGCTCGTAGGACAGGAAAACTGCCGGACGGAGCGTCTCATAATAATGCAGAAAATAATCGATTTCCGCCGCGATCTGACATTGTACGGGACAGTCCCGCCGTCCGGCAAGCCAATCGGCCGCTTCCTGCTCACGCAGTGGGAGCCTGCGTTTATAGACGGTGTGTTTATACTTCTTCTTCAGCTCCGCAAACACGATGCCATCCGGTCCGACCCGACCGTAGCTGCGGACGCGGAGCTTTTCCTTATAAACCGGCCGTTCGATCGAACGGCGGATGAGACGGTAGGTATCCGTATCATAATACAGATTGCGGATACAGGTGCGTCCGTACCGGTCCGGCTCCATATAAGGCTGCATCGCACGAAGTACCGTCTCCTTTTGCTCGGGGGTGAGCAGATATTTCATTTCATATCGTTGAAAAACCGTTTGGACCGCCATAGCGTTGAACGTTGCTTTCGCAGCGCGAAAGCCTCCTTTCCCGTGAAATATAGGCAAGGCTTCAGGAATTCGCATAGGAAACGCCGCAAACATCACGGTTTTAAGCGGCAGTATAAGCCGACGCATACCTCGACGCCTTCCTTTCATAATCAAGTATAGGCGCCGAACCTTAACCGAAGTCAAAAAAGGATACCGACTTTTTCTTTTTAAGCCCGTTTAATGTTGGTGTGCAGAATATAGGTGGGAAATCCCAAAGGAGCGTGATACATGTATGCGCATTTTGCTTGCAGAGGACGAGCGGCCGCTGGCCCGAGCGCTCGTGAAAATCTTTGAAAAAAATTTTTATACCGTTGACGCCGTAGAAAACGGAGAAGACGCCTTTGCATATCTGGACTCCGGCCAATATGACGTCGCCGTGCTGGACATTATGATGCCGAAAATGGACGGGATTGCCGTATTGAAACGGCTGCGGGCAAAGGGCAGTCAGATTCCGGTGCTGCTGCTGACAGCCAGATCGGAGGTGGACGACAAGGTGCAGGGTCTGGACAGCGGCGCGAATTATTATCTGACCAAGCCCTTCGATACCAAGGAGCTGCTTGCCACACTGCGTGCAATCACCCGCAGCAGGACATCGGCCGATTCCAAGCTGACATTCGGCTGCATCACACTGGATCGTTCCACCTTCACACTGTCCTCCCCGACGGGCAGTTTCCGGCTGGCAAACAAGGAATTCCAGATGTGCGAACTGCTGATGGCCAATCCGCATCACATTATTCCCGCAGAGCGGTTTCTGGAAAAAATCTGGGGCTATGAAAGCGAAACGGAGATCACCGTCGTCTGGGTATACATCTCCTATCTGCGCAAGAAGCTGACTGCCCTCCACGCCGATATACAGATTCAGGCGCACAGAAACGCGGGATATTCGCTGGAGGAAGCGCCATGATCCGAAGGCTTCGTCTGAAATTTACGCTTTTGCTTATGGGTTCCCTTTTTGCTCTTTTTACGGTCATCGTAACGAGCATGAACGTCATCAATTATTGCGCTGTCGTCAACGAAGCCGATCAAACTCTGGAGCTGCTTGTCCGCAACGAGGGGAAATTTCCCGATCCCGGCGCAGACAAAGGGACCCGACCGCCGCGCAATATGACTCCGGAGCTGCCGTATGAGAGCCGGTACTTCTCGGTGCTGCTGGACAGTGACGGCAACATCCTGCGCACGGACACGAGCCGCATTTCCGCAGTGGACGACGAAACGGCAATCGAATACGCCTTCTCGGCTCTGAACAGCGGCGCCGAACGGGGTTTTGCCGGCCAATATCGTTATATGTGCGCGGAAGAGAATGGCGGGCGCCGAATTGTGTTTCTCGACTGCGGCCGGTCGCTGGATGCATTCCGGCAATTTCTGTACACAAGTCTGATCGTGGCACTGGCTGGATTTGTGATCGTTTCCCTGCTGTTCTGCTTTTTCTCAGGCAGGATTCTGCGGCCAATTTCAGAGAGTTACGAAAAGCAGAAGCGCTTCATCACCGATGCCGGTCACGAAATCAAAACGCCGTTGACCATCATCCAGGCAAATGCGGATATTTTGGAGATGGAATTTGGCGAAAACGAAAGTTTACAGGACATCCGGCAACAGACCCGACGACTGTCGGAGCTGACCAACGACTTGACCCTGCTGTCCCGTATGGAGGAATCGGAGAACGCGCTGCCGCTGATCGAATTCCCTGTGTCAGAGGTCATCAGCGACGCGGCGGCTCCCTTTCAGGCGCTTGCACGGCAGCAAGGAAAACGCTTTATATGCAGCATTCAGCCGATGCTTACTTTGCGCGGCAATGACAAAGCCATCCAGCGACTGGTTCTGCTGCTTTTGGATAACGCACTGAAATACACGCCTGCGGACGGAACAATCGCACTCCGCTTCGCCGCGCAAAGCAGAACACTATGCCTGAGCGTATCCAATCCTACGGGTACGGAAATTACGCCGGCGGAGCTGGAGCGGGTATTCGACCGTTTTTATCGTACCGACCCGTCACGCAGTTCCGCGACCGGCGGGTATGGCATCGGGCTGTCGGTCGCCAAAGCCATCGTGACCGCGCATGGCGGCAAAATCCAAGCCGACACCCAGACCGGCCACGACTTCCGAATCACGGCGTCCTTTCCGGCCTGAAAGGAAAATATGGATGAAAAAACGGCCAATTGCTTTATAGCGCGAACCGGACAAAACGAAAAGCCTTAAAAGCCGAAAGCGTCAAGGCACAACGGCTTTGTTCAAGTGCAGTTTTTTTGCACAAATTTGTATAACCCCCCGCATCTCCCGCAGAAGCGGAGCAACGTTCTTTTGGGAATACACCTTGTTACAATGTCTGTAATCCATAAAATCAGTTAAAAAGAACCGATTTTTGAAATCGTGCGGCTTCCTATTTGCCGGAGGAAAACGTTTTTATTGCTTATAAAATATCAACCATCAAAAAATCCGGTCAAATGCTGCTTTTCAAGTACCGACGACCGCTCAGGAAAATCGCGAAAAAAATAAGGCAGACCGCATTGCGAAATACATGACCGGAAACGCAGATCAGCTCTAAAGTGCAGAACCAGTTGCCTGCGCTTCTGAACAGGCGTCAGCGCAGCGGCGTTCAGGATTCTTTGCGCATTTTCCAGACTGCGCAGATCGTCCGAGCCGTCAGCGCATATCCCTTCCTCCCCGGCCGGAGCGGACAGAGCGGAGATATGCTCCAGCGGCAGCACGCGTCTGGCTTCTTTTGCGTCCCGGCTGTCCTCAGCCCTGTAATTTTCATCCGACCAGCGCTTGAAAAAAGCGTAGTCCTCCGCACGCAGAGCCGGATCGCTGTCCAGAAACGCCTCCTGAGAGATGGAATAATCCCCCGTCACACTGCGGTACACGATGTCCTCGCTGCCCTTGTTTTTGGAATAACTTGTCTTATGGAATTGCTTCATCGTTTCGACCTCCTTTTCTGATTTGCAGAAACAGAAAAAACGGATAACAAAAAGGGCATGACAAAAGCCTCTAAGCGATTGTCATGCCCTAACTCGTCCGGTAAAAACTTCGGTTGTGACTATGTACTATGATAATGTTGGATAATGTTTCAGTGGAACGATCTCAACGAACTGTGGAAACGGCAAAATGGGAACCGCATTTGGGACACTTCAAAACGACGTGTGCGCCTACGGGAATCTTCTCTAACGAGACTGCGGCCGCCCGCGGTTTGTCGCACAAACGGCCCTTTTTGCAAATCGGACAGTATACAAAATCATATGCCTTCTGGTAGCTGTCCGCAATGTAGTTGACCCTGATCATAGCTTTACGCCTCCTGTTATTATTTTCCTTTATCGGGATATGATGTAAGCATTATACAAGAACATATGTTCTTTTTCAAGAGGGTTTTGCATATTTGTGTAAAAAAATTCCGGCAAGCATCCCTGCTTGCCGGTATTTTGACGATTGCGATAATGACGCTGTTGCGCATTAGCCTTTATGGGGCTGATAAGCAAGCGCAAAAAGGGCATCCCGCTCAATTTCCGTACCATCGGCTTGCACGGTGGTATATGTGACGGTAAACGCCACCGTATCCACGCATAGTTCCGGGACGGCGAGGTAGTACATAGAATCCGATACGATGGCAAAATCTTTAACTTCGAGCACCTCCTCTATTGCTTCAGGCATTTGATATGCGGATATCAATTTTTTCTTTACACAATCCAAATAGTATTCCTCTTCCCAGTCGGGGACGCGAACATTTGGAAAATCACCAACCCCTGACCAGTCCATCATAATGACACGGCCGTATTCATCGGCTTTTACGAGAACATTTGCTACGCGGACATTATGCTGATATTGGCTGAACAGAAACTCCGTATAACCGGAAATATTCCGATTCGCTTCGCTTTCTACCCAACCCTCACGAATACCGGTTTGCGTTTTTACCGCCTCCAAACATCGCTCCTTTTTTTCCTCCACATCCATTATCGTTGTAAGCTCATAGTATTCTTCCGGAAAATCAAACCAGAATCGAAATCCGACCACTTTCTGCCGCTTCACATCGTAGTTGAAAGAACTGAACGTATCGCCTTCTCTTACCGAAAAGTGATAACGGTCGATTCGATGCTGATATTGATCCGTTGTGCTTATCTCATATACGCCTGTGTAATCATGCCCCATAATTGTGGCGGTAATCGGCGGCGTCATTTCAAAGGAAGATGGCAATTCATAATAGCCCTCCTGCATCAGATGCCATGCGTAACACCTAGGAAAATATGGCAAAAAATATGGATTATTTATAGTAGTCTCCTTTCCGTTTATATTCTCTTCAATATAGATTAAATCATCCTCACCATAATAATATAGCGGTTCGAGACAAAAGACAAGCGGTTCGTCGGGCTTCCGGATCGGGCTTGAGTCTATTGGGGCTTCTGATGAAGTTTCCGAAACGGCGGCTGATTCGTCCGTTTGCGGTTCCGTACATCCTGCACAGAGCAGACATAGCAGGATACAGAGGACAGCGAGCTTTTGGATTTTCATGTTCATTCTCCTGTTCGTTTTAATATGGGTCGGGGTACATTCGGGCAGCAAATGTCACAATGGGCAATTTGCACTTGTCTCTATTTTTTCAGTATGACCTAACCGCCGGCTGCGGCATCGAATTCGCGGAAGTGCCGTCAGCCGGCGGAATCCTGCTCCGGCTTTGTTTCCGGCAGCGACTCGGACGGATCGTGGGCGGTCTTCTTTCCGGCCAGCAGGAGCAGCACATAGGAAACTGGCACCAGTAAGTCAAGAAGGATAAGATCAGTCTTTTATCGAAGTATTTTTCCACTGCCTATGAAGGGCGTATCTGTATGTACGGCGATTCGCTCGCCGTCGCGGTAAAGCGTTATATATTTCCGCAAAACCGCGGCATTGTCAGGGTGTTCATACAGAAAGGTGAACGCGATTTGACCGGACGTCGTGGCCTTCGCAATAATGACAGGGGAAGCCGTCTCGAAGCAGGGAAAGTCGTCAAAATCGGCGACCGTCGTCAATATCTCTCCTTTGTGTACGAAAACGCCGTTTTCAATCTGTCCCGCCACGCTTTCCTCCAGCAGACGCTCGGTATAGCAGCTTGGGTTGATGCCCGATGTATCGGAGGAAGGGATCTTTTTGTATCGCAGACAATATCGGTACGCAAGGAAAGGGATGGAAGCAATTATGGGAATGCTGAACAGCAAGAAAGACCAATGGATATAAGCCGCAAAGATTGCGCATAAAAAAACTGCGGCAAACAGAAGCGTTATTACACTATAAGAATGCGCCCTGTCTATCCAGTAGATATTTTTACAGCTTTCGCAGCGATATTCTCCTAAACCAAGTCTCATCTCAATCTTTTTATATCCGGCGGTTGTCCTTTTGCCGCACCAGGGGCAGCGGGTATATCTCGTAAAAAACAGGTTCATCTTGTATTTGCTCCTCGTATAATAAAGAAACAGTCATTATTGTCCCTCTGCAAGGACCGTACTGCACTGTAAGAGATGCTGTGGATTGGTATGTTCCTCCTGCCGCAAGACGGTTTAATTAAGACTCCGACCACGGCTCTTTACAGTATTGTTAATCAGTTAGATACCGCCCGACGGTTTATTTGGAACGAGATTACAAGGTAAAGTGTTCTGTGATACATAAACCATATCGGAGTTATAAAATGATTATTGTTGAAATTGATGTTGCAAAGGACAAGCATGATTGCTTTATTGTCAATTCGGAAGGCGAAGTCCTTGCTGATGTTCTTACTGTTGCTAACAGTAAAGAAGGCTTTGAAGCTTTGCCTCAAGCAATCAATAAGAATCGGTTTTCAACAAAATGTCTATACGCGTACGAACCGTCTGCTCTGGCCGGTCGTCATGGAAAACAAGCGTATAATGCGTTACAAGATTGATTGCGGATTTCCCATAATCAGCAATATATACATACCGAACCCTGTCAATGTGAATGTCTTTGAGCTCTGCTACGGCCCTGATATCTTCATATTCTGTCCGCAGCTTTTCTTCGGCTATATTCAGGTAAAATTCCTCCGGCCATTCGGGAACATTGACGCTGTCTTCGTTATAAACGCACCATTTATAACGAAAGATATTTCCGTATCCATCAGTGCAAATGTTAATCTCTTTTATAACAACATCTTTCTTCTTCTGCTGAAATTTAAAGTCATAATTACGGATGTCATCTGTATCTGTATAGGCAAAATTGGTATATTCATATGTTTTTTCCCATCCGTCGGAACTGTTCGTCTGCTCTTTAAGAAAAGCCAGACATCGTTTTTCCGCCTCCTCAATCGTTATAGCTTCGCTTCGTTTTACTTCCGAAGGCCAACCAAGCAGATAAAATTTAATAATCATATTTCGTTCCGGATCCCAGTTAATGGCAAAATCGGTGCTTTTGTTTTCGCGCAGCTCATATGCATACACCTCGTTTATTGCCGGATCCTCGTTCTCAAATCGGAGACAGCATTGCATAGTATATGTATTCCCGAACAGGGGAAATTCTTTTTCCCAACGTTCATTTTCGGGGATTTCAATATAATTCCTGCCGCCGGGCTCGTAGTCACCGGGCATATACTCGCCTACATATTCATAGAGTGCCCCTCCTGTCCATAGAACCGTCGGATTTTCCGGTATGGGTATCGGAGGATCGGAGGAAGTTTCGGCAGTATTCAATTCACATCCGCAGAATGCAAGAGCAAATGCTATGACGAAAGCCAAAACTGTTTTTGCATCATCATCTTACCTTTCGTTGAACTCGTTTTGTATGGAGAAATCCACGTCGCCTTTTCGGCTTTACGTTCAAGCCAACGTCCGCTTTTGACCTAAGCGTACCTTTTATAACTCCACAATAGCAGTGAATTTCTTTTTCATACAGTCAGAGAATCGCGCCGTAAGTCGAAGCAAATCGACAATTTCCTGATCGGACAATTCAGCCATCGCGGCTGTCTCCGCATCAGCGGCGGGCGGAATGATGGTTTTTGCATATTCTTTCCCCATATCTGTGAGACGAATAATCTTATTACGACGATCCGTTTCCGATTCAATCAAGACAATATACCCCATTTTCCAAAACTTTTTGACAATAGCACTGATCGTCTGCTTCGTAGCGGAAAGCCTTTCGCAAATTTCCGTTTGCAAACAACCGTCTGGTGAAAACCAGATTATATCCAAAACAAATATCTCCTTAGCGGTTAAGCCATGCCGCCTTGCATACTGCTCAAAAGCAGCATACTGGACATCCCGCAATTTGCAATATTGATTGACAAACATTCGTATCTTTTCACATTCCATCATATCACCTCATTTTATTATATTTGATAGTCCGACATTTGATTTATTGTATAGCAAAACCGATTGCTTGTCAAGTCTCATCTGTAATACAATTGAATTTATATGAAGTTTGAAGCGATATCTATTGCTGCTGTATGAGTCGTCCGTATCTGCTTCGCCGAACCTTTTCCTCTGTAAAATACGACAGTCTTCGTTTATAAAGAAATAGAACCGCGAAGCCATTTTCGCGGTTCAAATTTGGTTTATAGTTTATAATGGAAACACGACCTTCTTTTATCATACACACAGTTAAAAAGCCGCAGCCGTTCAAAGCTCCCCTCGGGGACGGTCAAGCGCATCGCCGCACAGTTGCTCACGATAATAGCTCACCATACTCAGCGCTTCACAGATCTCAAAGCCAAGCTCGGTCATCCCGCCATCCCTGCGCGTCCCATAGCGTTCAAATACACTGTGCAGCACATCCGAATATTGAAGCAGCAACGGTCGATTGAAAGCAAGCTCCTGCTCCGAAACACGCATGAACGGGCGATTCAAAAAGCGATGACATTCCTCCATCAGCGCAATAAAATATGCATAATCCATTCGGTTCACCGCCTTCTTTTCGATAGAGGTATAGCTATATCACTCAGCCGGCATTCGGCCGAAGGCCGTCCGCCGCATCATGACCGCATGGGCGAAAGCGGATCATCCACAGCAGCAACGCCGCTTCGACCAGTTCCGTACCGAGCATATTCAATGTTTTTCGGTCTTGTTGCAAACCGTTTTCACGAACAGCCCGCAGCAAAACAGCCATATATTCATCGATAAGACGCTCATCACCGCACAGCGCATCAAATGAAACACGCTGAAACGGCAGGTCTCGGAATCGGTGACATTCCTCCACCAAAGCGATGAGATGCTCGTAATTCATCCTTGACATAATCGTTCCCTTTCCGTACGAATTTGACATATTTGTTTGCATCTTTTCAAAGACAACATACCTGAATTGCTTTACAGAAAAGCAGTAAGTTGTATATTCATTCCGACGGCTATGAACGAAGTCGAAAGGTTTTCGGCGCGAGCTTGTAAATCAATATACACGCGACGATTCCGTACAGGATGCAAAATACAATCGTCAGCAATCCGAATAACAGTGTTGGCACACGGAGCTGCATCAGCGAAAAGCAAATCAAATATGTAGCGCTCATCACAAGCATATATGTGCCACTTTTTAGCTCTGTTCCCGCATTATAAGGCTGCAGCAGATAATAGACGGTAAGATAATGCACCGAAAAAAACAAACTTATACAAAGGATGGAAACAGGAAGGACCACATAGCTGAGCGGTGTGTCTGTTCCGCCGGACAGATACAACAGTGCCGACAAGCCCAAACCGATCACCAGCGCAGGAACTGCGTTGATTTTCATAATCTCAATCAAACGAATTCGGAATAGCTTAAGTACACAGCGCGGCTGCTTGTAAAAGGAATAGGTCAGCAGACTATGATCGCAGTTCATAAACAACGCCTGCGTAAAGCCTGTTCCACGGTTAACCGCATACATAATGAACACAAAATACGGCAGACAGGTCTCTACAAGCTCGTTGACATCCGCTTTCCCCTCGGGGAACATATACAACAGCAGCGCCGCGCCGGCGACAAGAAATGCGCAGACAAACGTAATCTTTTTTGTCGCACTCCAAAGGATCCTGCGATGCCGTTTGACAAACAGGTCGTTTAGATATGCGAAGCCTTTTCGCTCACTGGTGATCGAAGCATCCGCAGAAATGGCCTTTTCCGCATTCTTTTTGCTTGCCTGTGCGGCGGTATCCAATTGATTGAAGAGCTGCGCGAGCAGTTCCTGATTGACTTCACGATAGGCACCGAATGTCAGCAGCTTCCGCACGCTCGCCAATCCCAGAGGAAGAAGCGCAAGCAATAAAACGACGGAGACGGCTGTCGGAAATACAATCCCCACAGCCGGAAGACCGTAAGCGGCAAGCAGAAGCAGTGCTGCAAGCAGCCATATCCGCTTATTGAACGCGTTTTCGTTGTATGCGTGGCCGCTCCTTTCATATAAATAAAGTGTCGAAGCAGCAACGGTCAGCTTACAGCCCGCAATGCAGAACGGCAGCATAAGGCACACCCAGAGCGGTACGCCGTTCAACAATCCGAAAACAACCGTAAACGGCATGAAACCGACGATTACCTTCCCAAGGATATATGCATAATTGGTAAGGGTATACGCCCGTGCGTCCATCCGCATCAGGAACATCGCATAATATTTATCCCGAGTCGGATTGAAAAGGCCGGTATTCATAAATCCGCCGATGACTGTTAAAAACAGAAGAATGTGAAGAAATACAGACTCACGAACGGCATTTTCATATAGAACGCCGATGCCCGTGACCATCGTCAACATATAAAGCAGCTTGCCGAGGAAAATCGAAACGAATTCCCACAGCAAAGCAAGCAGATTTGCAAATGCTTTCAGACCTCTGATGCCATAAAGTGTCTGCGGCAAAAGGCGGCGCAGCAGCGGTACCTGCTTGAGTGAATACAAAATACCGTTGACCCGATAAGTATTTTTGAGTACAAATGACGTTTTGAAGATGTTAAGCATCGTCTTCCTCACGCAGAGCAGAAATGATCTTATCCCTGAAAGCATGGTTATCCAAATCCGACTTTTCTACAACCTCCAGCTCGCCGTGGCTGAGCAATACGATTTCATCACAAAGATCCAAGGCAAGATCCATAATATGCGTAGAGAAAATCGTAATACGTCCCTGTTTGAGGGAACGGAGAAGCTGTTTCATTTCTTCCGCCACCACTACATCCAGCGAGGTGAGCGGCTCGTCCAGCAATAGAACGTTCGGCTGCGCAATGATGTTGACGAGCATCTGCATCTTATTTTTCATTCCGTGCGAATAGTCCTTCATCAGCTTGTCCCGATCCTCAAGTGCAATGGATATATCGTCAAAATATTCATCCGGAGATTTTGGATTTCTCAGTTTCCCGTTATTTATATCCATAAAAAACTTCAAAAACTCCCGTCCGGTCAGAAATTCGGGAACGGTCGGCGTGGACAGGACATAGCCGATGTCATCCGCCGTTACCTCACGCCGCTGTCCGTCGATTTCCAAATAAAAGGTACCGCTGTCCGGCTTTAAGTCACGGTTCAAGCAGTTAAAGAGCGTTGTCTTTCCCGCACCGTTCCGTCCCAGCAGACCATAAATGCGTCCTTCATCAAAAGAAAAGTCGATGTCGCGCAGAACAACCTTTTTTTCAAAGCGCTTGGATAAATGCTCAATGATAAATTTCATATGGCTCTCCCATCGTTAAAATACCGCTCTGCCTGTCAACAGAGGCGGCCAAAAAACATTCAATTTAAAATAAATATGCAAAATACGACAGTTCTTTGCGCACAATATTGCTTTTGGTGAACTGTATTCAATCCATGAAAATGTCCATATTACAAAAGGAAGTTCATGCATGCACCTTCCGCATTATGCAAATCGGAAAATTACCGCATTTAGAAATCAGCGGAGCGTCGACAGATAAAACTGCTGCGCAAACACATTCAGCGACCGGAAATAATGCCGCACCCGCAGCTAAATAAAAATCGCAGTGCCAACCCCGGTGTTTATACAAGCAGCAATAAGCCGCATACTTATACACGCATTGCTTCGCATCATTCCTCCGGTTCTGCTCGTCCAACCACGTTGCCTGCGCCTTGTCTCCCCATTTTTCGACCGGACACACCTTATCCGCTCTGCCCATTTTTGCCTATTATACATCACTTGCTCACTTATTTCCAGCCCTTTTTTCCTTTTCTGCGATAACATTTTATATTTGCAAGCATAATTCAACTTTTTTAGACATAACGACGGTTTTCATATTCCTTTTGCCTGAAAGTACTTCATTAAACCGCTGAACGCAAACAGCTTTTATTAGGATATGTTTTAAGACCTTCTGCGATGCGTTCCCGTAGTTGTCGTACGGTAGCGCACCACCGTCTCCGTCCCGTTGACGATCGAGTCCTTGTTCGCATCCAGATACGTTCCGATCAGACGACGGCGCGCGTCGTACAGGAACCCTGTTTACTCCTATACGTTTCTCCATGTAACTATACAATCCAGAATAATATCTTTTATTTTTTTTCCGTCAATTTGATAAATTTCCGCAAAATTATATATATTCGAATATTCAATAAATGAATCATCTGCATTTGCCTCACCCACTAAAATTTTACTTTTTTCCACACTATTATCTTCTCCAATATTAAATATACAATATTCTTTATCATTATATTTTATTTGAATTTCTCGTCCATTTAACAAGCTATAATAAAATTCATTTAAACACTTAAAAGCATTTTCCATATTTTTACACCTCTTATAATTATTGTATAATATTTATCGGACCGGAATATTTTGGATGATCATTTACCCATGTTATCTTATGAATATGCGGATTTGTATGACGTTTTGGATTGTTATGGTCTGTATGGTGTATTTCTTGAGCTGCTCTTCCGTCACTACCAATATGTGTTTCTTTATATCCATCAAAATTGACATCCCCGGGATTTCCGTAAAGTCGATCGTCCTTATCCTTAAATAAAATTGACACTTCGTTATCTAAGATTCCCGGAGAAATAGTACCAAAAGGACGTCTTTCTTAAAGCATCAATATATTCCACACCAAGATATCCTTCCAGTTCTTCGGGTTCCCCGACGCATCGTAGCTGATTGTCGTCCCGTCGTAGTTCGTCAACGCAATTTTCAACGCTTATGTCTGTTTTACCATCTAAACCAGATGCGTATTCCTCCCGACAAGGATTTATAATTTGTTATTGCAACGAATCTGGACTTGGAATCAGCTTTGCTTTTAATAAATCCTTAAAATCCCGGGCACACGTTTCACATATCCAATTTCCTTGTGTTGCCGTACAATACCCTCTATGTAAATCGCCTGGATATTCACTTATTTTATCCCAGCATAATTCACAATGGACATGATCCCAATTACCCGTAGATTGAAACGACTCAAGAGTAAAAACTTCTCCTTCAAACAAACGATTAAAATGATCAATATTATCCATTCTCCATAAATCTTCCATAATTACCACCCTATTTTTTTATTGGTATTATCCTTCCATCTTTAAATACACTCCACCAATTGCCATTTCTGTCCACATAATCCCAATGCGGACCTTTTGGCGGAGCATGATTCAAATCAGGATGCCACTGTTCACCAGTAATCGGATTGACCCATGCGCCTTTATCGCCGCCAATCGGAAGTTTTCCATGCCACTCATAATCATCACCGGGAGGAATAGAACCATCATCACCGGGATATTTTACATCAGGCACCTCATCGTCAAATATAATACCCAGCTTATTCGAAGGCGTGTCAGGGAAAACCGTAGCAAAAGGCCGTCGTTCCTCAAACGTAAGAATATTATGTTCGATATCCTCGATTGTCGGAGCAGGTGTAACCGTGATGTTATCCGGCTTATCATCACTGGAACTGAACAAATCAGCAACAGCTTCGACCCCAGAATTGACCAAATCCGTTGCAATCTTCAAACCATCAGCAGCGGCTTTGACAATAATCGGTGTTACCAATACGCCAAGCGCTGTGGCCACTTTAGCCGCTATGCCCGTCAATATCAACGACTGCCCGCTCGGATCTGCAAACATAACGGGGTTGTTGTTGCAGTAGGCATACAGATTGTACCCCAGCAGACCGCCGTTGGCACCGAGGATCGTATCCGGGCTGAGGAATCTCCCGACGTTCGGGTCGTAGTATCTGGTGTTAAGATAATACCATCCCGTTTCGGTGTCATAGTAGTACCCTCTGTACCGGAAC